>NZ_AWWI01000048.1 GCF_002760615.1 Puniceibacterium antarcticum
CGCTCAGTTACCACATTGGATTAACCTAGTGAATCCCACGCAAGATTTGTGCAACAAGGCCTTGTCGACCGCTCGGTAGAGATATGTCCACTTGCCCTTCACTTTGATATAGGTTTCATCCATCCGCCATGATTGACCGGTCGGCATCTTCCTACGACGGGCCTCATCGGCGATGGCTCCCGCGTATTTTTCGACCCACCGATTGAGTGTTGCGTGAGCCACGGCGACGCCGCGCTCAGCCATGATCTCTTCGAGATCGCGGTACGACACGCCAAACCGAAGGTAGAAATAGAGCGCGTACAGGATCACAGATTTTGGGTAATGCGCGCCTTTGAAACTGATCAACGTCTCAATCCTGATGTTGCTTCTGGAAAGTGCATCGATCGGTTCGGGCTAAAGTGAAACGCAACGGTAATCCGAAAATTTGCGACAGAACCCCGTCATCTCCTCCAGAGGCTGAAGGACACTGGTGTCTGAACAGGTAATATCTTATGTGTCGCGTCACGCGGTCGCGATACCCTTAATGCGGAACGGTTTAGACCGAACCATCATCGCAACGCAGTACGGAATGAAAACCAGATCGGGAAAGCCTCTATGAATCCAACGATTTTGCTGACCGGTGGCACCGGTTCATTCGGCCATGCTTTTGTTCCGATGGCGCTCGAACACTTCAAACCAAAGAAAATCATCATCTTCTCCCGTGACGAGATGAAGCAATGGAACATGGCAAAAAAATTTGGCGATGACCCGCGTCTTCGTTTTTTTATCGGTGATGTTCGAGATCGTGAGCGGCTGTACCGTGCCTTTGACGGAGTGGATTATGTCGTCCATGCAGCAGCCACCAAAATCGTTCCTACGGCAGAATACAATCCGTTCGAATGCATAAAGACCAACGTCAACGGGGCGATGAACGTCATTGATGCCTGCATCGACAAAGGCGTGAAGCGGGTGGTCGCGCTTTCGACGGATAAGGCTTCAAGCCCGATCAACCTTTACGGCGCTTCAAAGCTTGCTTCCGACAAACTTTTTGTGGCCGGCAATTCATACGCGGGCGAGCATGACACACGCTTCTCCGTGGTGCGATATGGCAATGTCATGGGCTCACGCGGATCGGTCATCCCGTTTTTCATGTCGATCCGCGAAAAGGGTGTCCTGCCAATCACGGATCCGCGCATGACACGCTTTATGATCTCGCTTCAGGAAGGGGTGGAGCTTGTGTTCCATGCGCTTGAGGATATGGTCGGCGGTGAAATCTACGTGAAGAAAATTCCGTCGATGAAGGTCACGGACATCGCCCGGGTCATAGCGCCAAAGGCCAGGCAGGAAATTGTCGGGATCCGTCCTGGCGAAAAGGTGCACGAACAGATGGTCGGGTTGGAGGACGCATCTTATACCTACGAATACGACGAGCATTTCAAGATTCTGCCTGTGATCCACAACTGGGCGACCGATCCTTACAGGATCAAGGACGGTCGGAAAGTTGCCGTGGATTTCGTGTATTCCAGCGATAACAATCCGAACTGGATGAGTTCCGCGCAGCTTGAAGCATGGATAGCCGAGAACCGTGACAAGATTGGTGCGATCTGACCGCGCAAAACCTGGAGCCTTAACATCATGATTCCCTATGGCAGGCAGGACATTCGGCAGGAAGATATCGACGCCGTGACGGACGTGTTGCGCTCGGACTTCCTGACGCAAGGACCTGCAGTCCCCGCTTTTGAGGCCGCTTTGGCAAATGCGGCAGGTTCTGCGCATGCGGTGGCCGTCAACAGCGCCACCTCGGCGTTGCATATCGCCTGCGCTGCACTCGACCTTGAGGCGGACGATATGCTCTGGACCTCGCCTAACACCTTTGTCGCCTCTGCCAATTGCGCACGCTATTGCGGTGCTTCCGTCGATTTCGTTGATACCGACCCAGTGACTGCTAATCTCTGCCCACAGAGGCTTGAGGACAAGCTGCACACAGCCGACAAGGCCGGTCGCCTGCCAAAGATCATCGTACCGGTGCATCTTGCAGGACTGTCCTGCGACATGGAGGCGATCGGCGCGCTCGCACGCAAATACGATGTGCGCGTGATCGAAGATGCCTCTCATGCTGTTGGCGGACGATATGCCGACACCCCTGTCGGCGCTTGCCAGCACAGCGACATTACGGTGTTCAGCTTCCATCCGGTAAAGATCGTGACCTCGGGCGAAGGCGGCGCTGCCATGACGCCGGATTCGGCGCTCGCAGAGCGGATGGCGCGGCTGCGCAGTCATGGTATTACACGCGACCCCAATGAAATGACCCATGCGCCGGACGGCCCATGGTACTACCAGATGGTCGAGTTGGGCTGGAATTACCGGATGACGGATATTGCCGCCGCTCTTGGGAGTGCGCAAATGGCACGCCTTGACGAATATGTGATCCGACGCAACGCACTCGCCGATCGCTATGACCAGCTCCTGTCCGACCTCCCCGTAACGCTTCCCGGTCGTTCGGACCACGCTTATTCGGCCTGGCACCTCTACGTCATTCGTGTGAATGCGGCACGCCACCGCGCGATCTTCGAGGGGCTGCGCGCCCGCGGAATAGGGGTAAACCTGCACTACATCCCGGTGCACCTGCAACCCTACTACCGTGCGCAGGGCTTCAAACCCGGCGACTTCCCCGAGGCAGAACGCTGTTATGCCGAGGCAATCAGCATCCCGCTGTTCCCCATGATGACCGACGCGATGCAGGACGAGGTGGTCGAGGCACTTGCCGCAGAGCTGTCGTCTTGAAACTTGCCGTCATTCCGGCCCGCGGGGGCAGCAAACGCATCCCGCGCAAGAATATCCGCGATTTCTGCGGCCGGCCCATGATCTCCTGGTCGATCACAGCCGCCCTGCAAAGCGGCTCTTTCGACAGGGTGATCGTGTCGACCGACGATGACGAGATCGCAGAGGTCGCCGCCGCCGCCGGCGCAGAGGTTCCGTTTCGCCGCCCGCCCGCACTTTCCGATGACCATACCCCCACACGCCCCGTGATCGCGCATGCGATAGACTCTGTTGTCACGGATGGGACACGGGTTGCGTCTGTCTGCTGCCTCTATGCGACCGCGCCGTTCGTCTCACCCGACGACTTGCGTGCCGGATACGCAAAGTTGCAAGAGCCTGGAGTAAGCTATTCATTCCCCGTCACCCGCTTTGCCTTCCCTATTCAGCGGGCACTCAGGATGGAGACAGACGGCCAGGTCGAGATGTTTGCGCCTGAAAACTTCCTCACGCGTTCGCAGGATCTTGAAGACGCCTGGCATGATGCGGGACAGTTCTACTGGGCAGCGGCGGATCAATGGCGGAAAGACGCGCCAATCTTTGGCGCAGGCGCGGTTGGCATCCCTGTTCCGCACTGGCGGGTGCAGGACATCGACACCGAAGAAGACTGGCGCAGGGCCGAGCTGCTCTTCGGGGCGCTCGGGTCAGGCCGATGATCCCGCATAACCCTGTCATTGCCTTCCGCGCCGATGCCTCGATCGAGATTGGCACAGGACATGTCATGCGCTGCCTCACGCTGGCCCGGGCGATGCAGGACCGGGGCGCGCGATGCCACTTTGTGTGCCGGGATCTTCCGGGTCACCTGGCAGAGCGGATCCGGTCACAAGGCATCGAATGCCATCTTCTCCCGTCCCCCGATGTTCGTGAAGATGACGGCGTCACGCAGCATTCCCGCTGGCTGGGGGTCAGCGGTGCGCGGGACGCAATCGAAAGCCGTGCCGTGCTCGAACGGCTTGCGCCCGGCTGGTTGGTTGTCGATCATTACGCGCTCGATATCACATGGGAACAGGCCGCCCGCCCCGAAGCGGCTCGGCTCTTGGTTCTGGACGATCTCGCTGATCGAGCGCATGACTGCGATCTCCTGCTCGACCAGAACCTTGGCCGCACATCAGGCGATTATGACGGGTTGGTCCCGGCGCAGAGCCCGCGTCTGATCGGTCCGGATTTCGCGCTTCTTCGTCCCGAATTTGCAGCCCAGAGGGCAAATAGCCTTGCCCGAAGGCAGACGCCGCGGCTCCGTCACGTCCTTGTTGCCCTTGGCGGGGTGGACCGAGAGGACGTGACAAGCCGCGTTCTTGACAAGCTTGCAGCCTGCGGACTGCCGGATGATGCGCATATCACCGTGGTCCTCGGCCCCACCGCACCGGCCCGGGACGCCGTTGCGCGACGTGCCGCCGGGATGCCGATAAGGACAGAACTGCGTGTGGGTGTGGACAACATGGCCGAACTCATGGCCAGCGCCGATCTTGCCATCGGAGCGGCAGGCGGCAGCACATGGGAGCGCTGCTGCCTCGGCTTGCCGGCCCTCATTGCGGTTCTGGCCGAAAATCAGGCCCCTGCGGCCAAGGCTATTTCGGACACCGGCGCGGCGCTTCTCTTTGGCAACGGTGCGGATCCAGTCGCCGGGTTCTTCGATGCACTCTCGCGGGCAAAGCAACCAGCTTGCCTCGCGACCATGAGCGCTCTTGCAGCCAAGATTGCGAATGGCAAGGGGGCAGACCGAGTAGCGCATCGCATGTCACAGGAAGGCCCATCTTGAAGATTGATTTTCTCTGCAGCGATCCCACTCACCCAGTCAATGAAAGGCTCAAGGCTTGGATTGCAGCTCATATCGGCACGCATGACTGCGCCTTGCGAAGGCGCAAGGCAGAGCTTGCCGGAGGCGATATTCTGTTTCTTGTGTCCTGTACGGAAATAATCGATCAACCTGTGCGTGATCTTTATGGTCACGCTCTTGTACTCCATGCCAGCGATCTGCCTGCGGGGCGCGGTTGGAGCCCACACATTTGGGCGATTCTCGAAGGTGCCGGGGTGATCACAATTTCGATTCTCGATGCCGAGGATCGCGTGGATACTGGCGCCGTCTGGGCAAAGGAACGCCGAACCGTTCCGAAACATGCCTTGTACGACGAAATCAACGCTGTGCTTTTTGACGCGGAGCTTGCTCTTATGGATCGTGCGATCGAAATGATACAGTCAGGCCAACATCCTGTCGCACAATCGGAACGCACCGCAAGCTACTGGCCCCGCCGACGACCGGAAGACAGCGAGGTCGACCCCGAGAAATCAATTCGGAAGCTCTTCGATGCCATCCGCGTAGCAGACCCGGACCGTTATCCTGCATTCTTCCGGCTGAACGGTCATGTTTATACGATTGCACTGAAAAAGGTGAGCAAAAATGATTCAGATCCAGATTGATGGCCATGTCATCAGCCATGACAACACGCCTTATGTGATCGCGGAGCTGTCGGCCAACCACAACGGCGACATCAACAAAGCCTTCCGGATTATCGACGCAGCCAAGATTGCGGGTGCAGACGCGATCAAGATCCAGACCTACACACCGGACACGATCACGCTGCAAAGCGATGCCCCTGATTTTCAGATCACAGATGGCCTCTGGAAGGGGCGCACACTCTGGAACCTCTACGATTGGGCGCATACCCCGTGGGATTGGCACGCGGCGCTCTTCGAGCATGCTCGCAAGGTGGGCATCACCTTGTTCAGCTCACCCTTTGATCGCACAGCCGTCGATCTTCTTGAGGACTTAGGGGCACCCGCCTACAAGGTCGCATCCTTTGAGGCTGTTGATCTGGCCTTGATCCGCTACATCGCTGCGACCGGCAAGCCGATGATCATCTCGACCGGCATGGCCGATGCAGAGGAAATTGCCGAAGCGGTCGACGCCGCGCGTTCGGGCGGGTGCACACAACTTGCTCTGCTGCTCTGCGTGTCGGGGTACCCGGCACCTGCCTCCGACTACAATCTGCGAACGATCAGCGACATGGCCGAGCGTTTCGGCTGTGTCATTGGTCTCTCTGACCATACACTCGACAACACGACTGCGATCGCGAGCGTGGCACTCGGCGGAAGCATCATTGAAAAGCACGTCACACTCGATAGAAGCGGTGGCGGCCCCGACGACAGCTTCTCTCTTGAGCCGACCGAACTCGCAGCTCTCTGTCAAGGCGCCCGCACGGCCTGGGAAGCGCTGGGAGTCGTCGACTACGGTCGTAAATCGAGCGAACTCGGTAACGTGAAGTTCCGTCGCTCTCTCTATGCCGTGACTGATATCGCCGAAGGAGAGGCCCTTACCGAAAAGAACGTTCGCTCTATACGCCCCGGCTTCGGGCTGGCCCCGCGGGAATTCGAAAAGGTTCTCGGTAGACATGCGCGCGTCGCTATTCCAAGAGGAAAGGCGCTCTCCTGGGAATTACTCACCTGAATAAGCCGGTCATATGGCAAGACGCGGTAGCGGCGTAACCAAGGCGGATAGCCGATTGGTCGCTGACCAGCCTACAAACCCGGCTCATCAAAATAGGCGCACGGGTTGTCCGCCTCGCCCGCGCCAACACCTTCCAGCTCGCCGAGGTGGCTGTCAGAGGTGAGCTGTTCACCCGCATCATAGCGGCCATCCAGCGGCTGCGCGCACCGCCGGTTCCCGCATGACCGCGTTAGCAATGAAACCTTAACAAAAACGGCTTGCCTGGTCCGTCCAATCGGTTCCCAATCCGACCAAAACCCCTATCGTTTCCGTCTTCGAGACCGGAAGTCACGCTCAGGCCGGGCGCCAGATGGCTGAATCACCGAACAGCGGGTCCAGCAGGCTTGATTGCGGCGCAAAAACAGTGACAAGATGCCAAAGAAGGTATTCCACTTGGGGAATGTCGGTTAAGGGTCATCCTGTGTATCGGCGCAAATTATTTAATTTTTTCAAAAAGGTAGAGCATCATCAGACTGCGATGACCGGCAGGGAACGGGCGGGTATATTGCTGCGCGCAATTCGGGAATTTCGCAGGCGCACCCGAACAAAGGTCGCTGGCGGCTTTGGCGATACACCTCTTGGCCGCAAGGGCACCGTTGCAGTGTTGCGGGCAGTTCTGCGCCTGCGGTACATGTCTTTGTTGCACCTCGCCCCAGCAAGCAACGACACCAGTTTGATGTTGATGTTAGACCCGGTGACTTTGCACAGCAAGGCGGCCGGCATCGTAGCAGCGCTCGAACAGCACGGAATGCCCAAAGCCCGCATTCTGGAATCTCGGCCCATGGGCCGATTTCGCAGACTGGTGCAGAACGTTGTGGCGGTTGTCGTGGCCTTGCGCACTATGCCTTGGCGCCGTCATCTGTCGGAAGAGGACTTGCTGCTGGTGATCGCCTGTCTTTTTCATGCTCGCCGACTGGCGGATGCAACATCTGTGACGGTCCATATCGGGGACCGTTCGCCTCGACGGATTGCAATGGCGGCTGGTGCGGCCCTGGCCGGTCGTGCGTCGCTTTACTGGCAGAACGGCTATCATGACCGGGTCATCCCCGATCTCGGATATAAAAATGCTGCTGTGCTGAATACAGCGGGTGCCGCCGCCTTTGCTGGCCGGGCCACGCAAGTCTGGGTCCTGGATCCGTCCGAGCAGAGCGTTCTGCGTCTGCCTGAGCGCATCAGACGTCTGGGCATCGCGACCAATGCGTTCGCCGACGCCGAGATCGACCTTTTGCGTGATCGGGTCATTGCGTCTGTTCCGGATGCAGAGGTCGCCCTGCGCCTTCATCCGCGTATAGAAAACTTTGATGCAACCCGGGTTCCGGGATGGGATGTTCGCTCGCGCGGCGAGAGCCTTCAAGTCTTTGCCAGATCCTGCGATGTCGTGATATGCGGCAATACGGCAGCGCAGATCGAAATACTCATGGCGGGCACGCCGGTGATTCACGTGGCCGGTCTCGACCCACACGGATTCGATTTGTACGGCTACACTGCGCGCGGCATCAGCTTCGGGGTCGAGGCATTACCGTCGGGCGGACTCGAAGAGTCACTCCGGGCCTTTTATGCAAAATCTGGCTGGGCCGAGAGGTTGCAG
The DNA here is from genome assembly GCF_002760615.1 of Puniceibacterium antarcticum. Classification (GTDB taxonomy): domain Bacteria; phylum Pseudomonadota; class Alphaproteobacteria; order Rhodobacterales; family Rhodobacteraceae; genus Puniceibacterium; species Puniceibacterium antarcticum. The sequence goes on from NZ_AWWI01000048.1 coordinate 7,869, forward strand.
TCCGAGATCACGCCACCCTCTGTCTCAATGCGCCCACTGCGCGACTATATCACCGCCTTGGTCACAGCCCCTCCCCCCGGCGACTGAACGCTGCGACGCCGAAGGCACTGCACAGACGACGTTGTTCCGCCCGTCACCCGGTGTCAGTCACACGATCATAGATCGCCAAAACCTGCGCCAAGTGCCGCGCCAGCGAAAACCTTTCAGCCGCGGATCGTCGGGCCGCTTGAGCAAGCTGAGCAGCCTCGCCAGGATCGCGCAGCAAGCGGGCCGCTGAGGACGCCATGGCCTCAGGGTCGTCCGGCGGGGTCAGAAGCCCGGGCTTTCCCGATGTTGTTGATTGTCACTGGGAACTGACCCATGCACAATCTTGCCCCTGCTTGCTCACACTACGCGATTCTCGGTCTGAAGCGTTTTCTGATGGCGTATTTTTTGCCTGTGATCAGGGGAGTGTGGTTTGTGCGAAGGTGGCGGCGCAGTTCATCGAAACCAGTTCTGAAGGACGACTTTGAACAGTACCCGTGCTTTTTCCGGACGGGATATTTTGGCCCCATGAGCCTGGAAGCTGTGTGACATGCCATGGCGAGAGCGATCGCGCAGACTGCCATCAGAAGGCTCAATTTTTTGGAGAGTTTCATCCTCGTATCCTCGAGGTTTGGCCCCTTTGTTTTGCTGTCAGAAAACATGCACTCGATGAACCAGCGCCACCGGTAGGATCGCAGGATGCGCGATCCACGAAGCGGTTCGCAGCAGGCAACGATGAGCAGCCTACCCCTATCAGCAAGAGCTTCATCGACTGATGATCGCGCAGCTTGCCTAGAGGTGTCTGTTCTCCGGTTGCCCACGCGAGGCTGTGCTCTCCGAGAAAGTCATCTGCTTTCTGACCGTTAAGACAGATCGACACAGCGGGATGTTCGCTGCGCTGCGTTCCTGGCCAAATTCTAAATGTCTCCGCAATGATCCCCATGCCGGACGTCGGTGACTTCGAGGCATCGAAGCCTGCGACAGCATTTTCGATCTGAGCAATCTGGTCTTGGGTCAAACCTGACCTATCAACATCAGAAGGGAAGTAGGCATCGGAGGAAAATCCGGGCATTCCTATCAGTCCGGTTTCTCCGACCGCTTCCAGAAGAGTTTCCACGATTGCTCTGGGACCGCCAGTGGTGGAGCCTATGGCACTCATCGACCCATGCACAAAAAGCCCGTCGCCCTCGCGAACGCCAAGCGATATCAGATCATCAAGAAGACTTCTTTGGGTATGAGATACGGAAACCATACGCCTAATTATCACCATTTCTGCGAATACAACATCCGTCGAAATGGGCTTTGACCGGACCTTGGCGGCCTATGCACGAAGGTCAGTTTCGTTTTGCATAGCCATACGAAGAGGAGCATTCCAATCTTCCAAAATGACCCAAGACATTCAGGAACTTGAGGGCGTCCGCGTCCAGCTGAGACCTTTCCGACGTTCCGATGTTGCCGAACGGCTGGCCCACGGACGGTCACCGAAGATTGTCCACAGCTTCAGTGGCGACCCAGATCGGCTTTCACCGTATGGGGGCTAGGGTCGATATCTTGCACCGCAACGAGTTTTTCCGGTTTTTTTATAGAGTATGGTCCTCGAGCAGCAGAGCCGCACCCGCGCCACTCTAGACAATGCCAAATCCATTCTCATCCCTCACATCCTCGACCGCACTCACTGCATGATCGTACGTCCCGTTCGGTCCGCCCCGACCAAACACGCGCTTGGCAGCAGAAAAGTTGGGCAACCTGTTGACCTATCCGACGCCTCCGAACTAATCATGCTGGGCCGTGGTCTTTGTCATAGGCGATGCGGGCATCCTCGACCGCGTTCATGTTGTCGTTCGCCCAGCGATAGATCGCCTGAAACGGCGGCAGCAAGGTCTTCCCCAGTGGCGTAAGTTCATAAAGCACGCCCGGCGGCGTGCTGGCCACGACAGTGCGCGCTATGATGCCATTTCGCTCCAGCCGCTTCAGGGTCATCGAGAGTGACTTCTGCGACACTCCCTCCAACCTGCGTTTAAGGTCGTTAAAGCGCGTGCCGCCGCCGTTCAAGACCGTCATTATCATCATCGACCATTTGTCGGCCACCTGATCGAACAGCAGGCGCGATGGGCAATCGACCGAAAAATGCGATCTTGCGTAGGGGATATCTTGCAGCATGGTTTCCTCGGGGTGACCTGGTGTCATCAAAGTGCGCTCTGGACACCTGGTGCATAATATATACCTAAACGGTCGCAAAGACAAAACCAGTCAGGATACGTCATGAAGACCGACACACTTTTTCGCCCCTTCTCGCTCAAGGGGCTAAACCTGCCCAACCGCATTGTCATGGCCCCCATGACCCGTAGCATGGCGCCTGAGGGCATCCCCGGCCAGCCCCAGGTCGACTATTACAAGCGCCGTGCCGCCGCCGACGTAGGCCTGATCCTGACAGAAGGCACCGTGATCGACCGGCCCGCCTCGCGCAACATGTCCGGCATCCCGTTCTTTCACGGCGACAAGGCAATGGCTGGCTGGAAGAATGTCGCCGACGCCGTCCACGCCGCAGGCGGCAAGATCGCACCGCAGATCTGGCACACCGGATCGACCCGTGGTGGCAAGTGGGAACCCGAGGCCGAGGTCGAAAGCCCATCCGGGCTGGTCGGCCCGGGCGAGCCGCGCGGCCATGCAATGACCGAAGAAGATATCGCCGACACCATCGCGGCCTTCGCATCTTCGGCGAAACTGGCCAAGGACGCGGGCTTTGACGCGGTCGAGGTCCACGGCGCCCACGGTTACCTGATCGACCAGTTCTTCTGGTCCGGCACGAACCTGCGCGACGACGCCTGGAACGGCCCGACAATCAAGGAGCGGTCTCGCTTTGCCGCCGAAATTATCAAGGCGATCCGCGCCGCCGTCGGCCCGGACTTTCCGCTGATTCTGCGCGTTAGCCAGTGGAAGCAGCAGGATTATACCGCCCGTCTTGCCGCAACGCCGGACGAAATGACAGACTGGCTTATGCCATTGGTGGAGGCTGGTGCCGACATGCTGCACTGTTCACAGCGCCGGTTCTGGGAACCCGAGTTTCCCGAACTGGACGGCGCGGACGGTCTGAACTTTGCCGGCTGGGCCAAGAAGCTGACCGGCGCGGCCACGATCAGCGTCGGCTCTGTCGGTCTGAACTCCGACTTCGGTGGCGCCTTCGCGGGTGAAGGGTCTCAGGCCACACCGCTCGACCGCCTGGTCAGACGAATGGAGCGAGACGAATTTGACCTGATCGCGGTCGGCCGTGCCATCTTGTCGGATGCGCACTGGGTGGAGAAGGTTCGCGACGGGCGCATCGACGACCTGCAGGGTTTTGACGCCGATGACCTAAAGACGCTCGCCTGACCGATAATGCGGGCCAGCAACGGCTGGCCCGCATTCAACAATGGTACAAAGGGCTTTGTCAGGTTGTTTCCCAATGCTTTGATAAGAATCGGATGCGGTGATATTAGGCCACAATCCAGCCCGCGTAGGCCCCCAGAGGCCAAGGTCATCTGTTCGTGTTCAGCGGTAGCCAGCTGCGTTGGAGGGGGGCGTTTCGGGCGAAAGAGAACTTCGGTTTGATCATGGACGGAGCGGAGCATCTGGGCTTATTTTGCTGATTTGAACCGGCCGAATATATTCTCTCTTTGACGGATATGCCGATGTGACGCCTCGCTGCGATTGTTCAATCCCTTGTGCGATCAGTGATCAACGCCAGGGATCCTATCAATCGTTCAGGCACGAAGGTCTGCCACGACGATGCGGCGTAGTGCCAACGCCGCGGGCACCAGCCCAACAAAAACGCATATTGTAACAAAACCTGCGACCAGATGGACCTCTGGCCACCCGAGATTCGCCTGCACAAGCACCTCTGTGCGGGCGGAGATAACGCGAGACAGAATGTCTGCCGCACCACGGCCGAGAAGCAAGCCGAGCGCGGCCCCAATCACGGACAGTCCCGCCGCGTAGGCCCATACGACTGCAAATACGAAACGGGCGGGTGCGCCGATTGCGCGCAGCAGCGCGAGACTGCCTGCGAACAACCGCATCAGGATCACAAGCCCGGCAATCACTCCGGCCATCACAAGCGTCTGCGTGACCAGTGCCATCACGGACATCAGTTGGCGGACATCGCCCATCAGGCCGTTCAGCATAGCTATGACCGCGCCCGGAAAGAACGCCATGGTGTCACTGCGCGTAAAAGCGGCGCGGAGCGCGTAATTGTCGACCAGCCTGTCGGCCACGACCAGAATTGCAGGTGTTCCTGGAAAAAGCGTCGGCTCGAATGGTGGACCAAGCGCATCTTGCGCGCCTTCGGCATGACCCGCCGCGAGGCCGTGTACCTCCCAGACGCCTTCGATCGGGACAAGGATCGCGCGATCCCAGGGGGAACCGGTCGCCGCCATGCGACCGACAACTTTGTAGTGTTCCTCACTGTGGGCGTGGGCGTCGGCGTCGATGCCTGTACCGTGTGCTGGTTCCAGTTCTGCCCCCATCGCAACATCCGCCCGTGCGCCAACGACGGCTTCACGGTGATCTGCGAACATGCGTCCTTCGATCAGTGGACCCGACAGGTGATCGACGAACCCCGCAATGGTGCCCACGACGGGGGCGCCATTATAGCTGTCGCCAAAGGCGATCGGCGCGGCCAACGTCACGCGGGGATCGCGCGCAATTTCGGCATAGATCGCACCGTCCAGCAGCGGCACATCAGAGGGTTGCAGGTAGACAGTCGCCAGCAGCATCGTCACCTCGCTGCCTGGTGCCGTCACGATCAGGTCAAACCCGTCGGCAGCCCGGGCAGCCCCTTGACGCAATGCACGTTCCTGCGCCAGCAGCGCCACACCCAGCCCAACCGACACAGCAATCAGTGCCACAAAGACGAGCGCCGCCACCCGACTGCGCCAAAGCAGGGCGCGCAGGACTGCCCACGGCGCGTATCCGCGAAGCAGCGCCCCACCTAAAAGGACGATTGGGGCCAGCAGGGCCAGCAGCAAAGAGCTGTCTTGCACGACAGGAGAAAGACCGTCCCAAAATGCCATCACTGCATCACCTGTCCATCGGCCAGTCGCAACACGGTGTCCATCCGCGCCAGCACAGAGGGGTCGTGACTGACGACGATCAGCGTGCCGCCTTGGCGCGAAAAGTCCAGCAGGTCATCGCCAAGCCGTTCTGCGGCGGCACGGTCCAGGCTGGCTGTCGGTTCATCCGCCAGCAGGATCGCAGGGCTGCGAGCCAAAGCGCGGGACATGCTGATCCGCTGCCTCTCTCCGCCAGAAAAGGTCGCGACCGCGCGGCCTGTGCTGGCCTGAACTCCAAGTTTTTGCAGATGTTCGCGGGCTCGATCACGAATCGCGGCCCGCGCGTGTTTTGGGGCAAACCCTGCGGCGATGGCGGCATTGTCCAACGCGGACAATTCGTCGAACAGATGGGCGGTCTGGAACACGAGCCCCATGTGTGCCGCACGAAACCGTGCCCGCCCGGCATCGGACAGATCAGCCAGATCAGTATCGCCCCACTGGATTGCGCCGGTGTTGACGGGGATCAAGCCTGCCACGGCGTGCAACAGCGTTGTCTTACCCGCACCGCTGGGTCCGCTGATGCCAAGGCTTTGTCCCGGTGCCAGCGTCAGACACGGCAGGTCAAGAAGCTTGCGCCGCTGCGCACCTGTAACGATCAGACCCTTCACCGACAGTTCCATATTTTCAGGCGCGGGCATAACGTGCATCGCTCAACCGGATCCGGCTGACAAAGCCGGTTTCGTCGTCAGTGTGGGTGCCAAGTTCCAGCACGCCGGACACGACCAGTGGCACATTGAAGGGCGCCACGTCCACAACACGCTTTGTGTAAATCGCCAGGATATCATCGGGCCAGTCTGCGCTGCTCTCGCAGAAAGGACAGGTGGCCATCGGGCGCTTGGTCAGGACGAAAAAGGCCATCTCGGCCTTCAGTGGTGGCGCCATGAAGCCTGCGACATCAATCCGGCTGCCTTCCTGCGCAAGGGCTATGTCGGAAAAGCTCAGGTCCTTGTTGTAAAGGTCGCGCATCAAAATAGTACCATCGGCTGCATGGCCGACACGTGGAAGTGCGGCGGCGGCACCGGCCGCTAGAAAAAGGCGGCGGGAGAATGCTTGCGACATGATCGGCCTCCGGGGGTGTAATGTAGATACGGCGCGGCCTGCGCCGACAATGCAAAAGGGCGGGGGCCACACATGGTCCCCGCCGCTGACTATCTCACACTTATTCCGCGTGAACGGCGTGGTTCATGACGTGGAAAATCACGTTCTGTTCGATCACACCGCCGAACAGATGCGCCCAGGGGCCACGCGCCATGACGGTTACGTCTTCGCCCGAGTGGGTTTCGGACGACATCGGCACCAGCGCCTGCTGTAGGTAGTCCGGGTCTATCGCTTCTTCTTGCGTAAGGTCCGGGCGGCTGCCGGAAAACGTGCCATCGGGCTGTTCGACGACAACGGCACCGGGCCCGTTCAGATAGCCTACAACGGTGTAGGGTTTTCCGTCGGACCCCAGGTTCAGTTCGTCGGTGTGCATCGTTCCGGCCTCATCTTCGGCATAGCAGAGCCCCATAACGTCCGAACCGCGACCGCAATAACCGTTGAAGGCGATGGCGTGTTCGTGGTCGGCGGTTACGATGATCAGGGTGTCCTCGGGGTTGGTCGCGTCCATTGCCACCTGGATCGCGTCAGCGAAGGCTTTGCCGTCGTGCAAGACACGGAACAGGTTACCGTCATGGTTGGCGTGGTCAACGCGGCCCGCTTCGATGTTGAGGTAGAAGCCGTCGGCGTTTGTCGACAGCGCCGTGATCGCCGCACCGGTCATTTCGGCCAGCGATGGCTCGTCGGTCCGGTCATAGTCGTACTTCATGTGGCTGGATTCAAAAAGAGCGAGGATCGGTGCCGAGCCGTCAAGCTTCAGGGCTTTGAACCCCTCTTCATTCCAAGCGTATTGCGCACCAGTCGCTGTCGCTTCTTCAACAAGATTGCGGTCGTCGGTGCGCTTGCCCGTCTTGCCTTCGTCGTCCGTCACGCTTTCGGGCAGGAAATGAGCGCGGCCGCCACCCATAGCCAGATCGATTACGCCATTCGACATCTGCTGCAGCAGCTGGTCCGCGATGTCGAGTTGGTCACAGCCTTCGGGGATGCTCGTGTTGTCTTCCCAGTTGCGATTGACGGTCTTGGCATAGACAGCGGCCGGTGTTGCATGGGTGATCCGGGCAGTCGAGATCGTGCCGACCGACTTGCCCTCCGCGGACATCATTTCGGCAAATGTCGTCAGCTCGTGGCCGGTACGGGCGGCACAGTCATCCACAGCAACGCTGTCATCGACGTTGATCATCGTGTTCTTCAGCTTGACGCCGGTGTTCATCGCGGACGCGGTTGGCGCACTGTCGGGGGTCTGGCCGTTGGTCGAATAGGTCTTGACCAGCGCGAGGTTCGGAAAAGTTTCCTGCGGCTGCACATAGTCGTCGCCCATTCCGCCGGCCTGTTGACCGCTGAACAGGCGTATCGCGTAGTTGGTGCCGACGCCATTGCCGTCTGCGGTGAAAAGAATAACATTCTTTGCGCGGGAGGTGATCGGCTGACGTGCGATGATTTCGGCAATGGTCGCCTCGCCGGCCTGGAACCATGCGTTGCCTGCCTGAGGCAGGTCCTGCGCTGATGCGGTGGTCGCGATCGCCAGCGCGGCGACGGTGGTGAGAAGCTGTTTTTGCACGGTATGAAAATCCTGATCCATTACTGTCACCCCCCGCTAAGGGCGTCACGTAACACATCTGTGACTTAATCTATTTTAGGGTGAGTGACGCAATGTCGCAGCAGCGACGATGATAGGTCGACCGGTCAGCTTTTTGCTTTGACATTGGGGTCCAGCCGTCAGGCGGTTAATTTAAGCCGCTTCACGGGCTTTGTCACCTTGTTCACCCGCGGCCTGACCAAGAACCGCGCGGCCTTCATGTGGTGATTTCTTCGGCATAGTCGCTCCACAGGCTGAACGCGTCAGCCCGGGCGAGGCGATAGGATACTGCGCAAAGGCGATGGCGGTTTGGAAGTAAGATGGCGGCGGTTTGGTCATGGACCGAAAGGAAACGCTGCGCTTGGCGAGGGGATTTGAAACGGCCCATGATCTTTTCTCTCAGCCGGCAGGGCCGGTGCGACGCCTCGGAACGGTTATTCAACTCTTTGTGCAAACGTTGGTCTACGCTCGGGCAAACGTCTCGGGCGGGTTGTGTCGCAAATATATCCGCAGGCTAAACGCAAGCGTTTTGCTGGACACAGTTATCCTGCCAGCGCCGCAAACTGTTGATAGGCGGTGTCACCGTTGCCGGCAAGCTGACCCTTTCGGATCATATGCGCGGTCTCGATCCCGGCGAGGGTCGCCTGCGCAGCAGAGAAGGATTTAAAGCCCTGCATCGGCCGGGTCAGCTTCTTGATGAAGCGGTGGTCCTGCTCCACGATGTTGTTGAGGTATTTGACCTGCAGAACCTCGATCAGCCAGAACCAGCCCCTCAGGATCAGCAGGATATTCATGTTCTCCAGGCCGGCGAGGTTGGCGCCGCTCTTGTCAATCACGACCTTGTCCGGCCAGCCGTTGCTCCGGATCGTTCGGGTGAAGAACACGGTTGCCGCAGCCTCGTCGCGGCGCTCCGAGAGCATGAAATCAAGGGTATTGCCCTCCTTGTCGACCGCTCGGTACAGGTAAGTCCACCGGCCTTTCACCTTGACGTAGGTTTCATCCATACGCCACGATCTGCCGGTTGCCGACTTACGCTTCTGCGCCTCGGCCGCGATGAGCGGGGCGTATTTCCCCACCCAGCGGTTCAGGGTAGCGTGGTCAATATGCACCCCACGCTCGGCCAGGATTTCTTCGAGATCGCGGTAGGACACGGCTACCGGACATAGAAAAACACGGCGTAAAGGATGACATGCTTTGGATAATGGCTGCCCTTGAATCTGATCACCCCGTCCTCCGACATTCTGCTACCGTGCCGCTGCGGGCATAGCGAAAAGGTCAACACGGCGAAAGTCAGACGGAAAGTTTGCGACACAACCGCGCAGCGAGATCGATACTGCAGGCGCGAGATTCCCAGGCCGACTTCCCGGAAGCTGCCGCTCGACAGGGCGATGCTGCAACCTTTGATGCCGCAGGCTACTCGACTGGCCGCGATGCGCAGATAGCAGCCAGTCCAAACTCAGCCTTCTGACGAGATAGGGCGACGTTTCATGCTGCGATGCCGCGCGCAGGAGCCGCCGTTCGCTGCATCAGCATCATTAAAGCGCACCCGACCGACAACAGTGCAGACAAAAGTGGACGCTCGATGTCCCATCTGAACGTTCACCTTTGAAATGTGGGTGTCAGTTAACGGCGTCCTTCAGTCTCCCGTGGATCCGATCGCGTTCAGAGTCATGCATGCCTCTTCCGGCAAGTCCAGCGACGCCGAGGCAATGTTTTCTTTCAGGTGGGCGACTGACGACGTGCCGGGGATGAGCAAAATGTTCGGCGCGCGTTGCAAAAGCCAAGCCAGCGCAACCTGCAGAGGGCTGGCGCTGAGGTCTGTCGCCACGCCGGATAGGGCGTCCGATTGCAGCGGAGAGAAGCCGCCGAGCGGGAAAAATGGCACATAGGCGATCCCATCGACTGCCAGTGCGTCGATCATCGCATCGTCGCGGCGGTGGGCAAGGTTGTAGAGGTTCTGGACGCAGACGATATCCGCAATATTGCGCCCTTCGTCGACCTGCGCGGCCGTGACGTTGCTCAGTCCGATATGCCGAACGCGCCCGTCTTGTTGCAGTTTGGCCAGCGCAGAGAGGGGCTCCTTGATCGAGCCCTCGGTCGGTCCCTCTCCGAACATGATCCGTAAATTGACCACGTCGATCGTGTCGCGTCCTAGGTTGGCGAGGTTGTCGTTTACGGCCTGCTCCAGGGCCTCGGCCGACATCGCGGGGTTCCATGATCCGTCAGCGCCGCGCACTGCGCCGATCTTCGTCACGATCGTCAGGTCGTCCGGGTATGGGGCAAGCGCCTCTCTGATGATCTGGTTGGTGACGTGCGGCCCATAAAAATCACTGGTGTCGATGTGATTTATGCCCTGCTTGATCGCTTCCCGCAGAACGGCAACGGCCGCGTCGTGATCCTTCGGCGGGCCGAAGACATGGGGGCCGGCAAGCTGCATGGCCCCATAGCCCATCCGTTTCAAAGTGATGTCGGTTCCGGGCAGGGTGAAGCTGCCGCCAAGTTCAGTGCTCTTTGTCATCCGATTGCTCCTTTTGCTGCCCTGAAACTAGACTCCAACTCATTGTTCGATAAGATCGTTTAAGGCGGACGGCCTGATCGGAAAAGGCGAACAATGGATCAAGTTCGGGATCTGCGGCTCTTCATTGCTGCGGCACATCATGGTGGCTTTCGTGGAGCCGCGCGGGTCACGTCAGTTCCGGCGTCGACGGTCAGTGAAGCTGTGAGGCGACTGGAAGACCAGCTTGGAACGCGGCTCATGAACAGGACGACGCGAAGCGTCGCCCTGACCGTGGCCGGCACGGAATTGATGAACCGGGTCGTCCCAGTGCTTGCCAGCCTCGACAGTGCGTTGGAGACTGTCGCAGGTTTCGGAAAGGGCCTGCGGGGAACACTGCGGCTGAATGTGCCAGGGGCGGTCACCCGCACGATTCTGCCTCCTATCGCGGCGGATTTTCTGCGGACCTACCCGGAAGTCAGTCTCGACATCACGGTCGATGACGGGCTTGTCGACATACTGTCGATGGGGGCAGATGCGGGCATTCGCTATGGAGAGACATTGGCGCAGGATGCGATCTGCGTGCCGATCGGGCCACGCCGACAGCGGGCCGCCACCGCTGCCTCTCCAGGCTATCTGGCCAGGCACGGCACACCCGCCCATCCGCGTGATCTGCTGGCGCATGCCTGCCTTCGCACACGGTTCCCTGGCGGCGCGTTTACCGAGTGGACGTTCGAAAAAGACAGCGAGAGTCTGACGGTCAATCCGACCGGCCCCCTAACGATCAGCACGCAGGCTGCCGAATTTGCCATCGAAACGGCGATCAGCGGGCGCGGAATCGTCGCAACTTTCGAGGACTGGTTGCGTCCCGCCATGGATGACGGTCGCCTGACCCCAGTGCTCGAAGACTGGTGGCCCAGCTTCGAGGGGCCATTCCTTTATTATTCCAGCCGCCGCCACATGCCGCCACCTCTCCGGGCCTTCGTGGATTTCATCAAAGCCCGTCCCCGCGACACGACGATCTTGTAAGTCGCAATAGCCGCCTTTGGCGGACATTTAGAAACGTCCAAGCTCCTTTCGATGGTCCCTTGCCCACTTACATAATTCTTCAAACGGTAAGCGCAGAGAACGACCAAGTGGAGAAATGCCATATTCAACGCCAATCGGAGAGGTGGGAAGCACTGTTCTTGTTATCAGCCCCTCGCGTTCAAGGCGCTTGAGTGCGTCGGCGAGCGACTTGTGGGTGATACCATCAAGTCGCCGTTTCAACTCGTTGAACCGGGCGGGTTGAGGACAGAGAACTGTCAAGATCAGGATCGTCCATTTGTCCGCGATTTTACCCAGCACCGGCTTGATTAAGGCAATGTCGTCAAGAGCAAGCTCTGCACTTACGAGCAGGTAGGTATCGTCTGTCATATCTAGGCTATCCAGTGTGCGTCCTTGCGTATAGATATACAGCGTATATCTGTGGGTCCAACGCTAAAAGGACCTCTCCCATGACGAATTCCACAATGAAGGCGCTGGCAGCATTGAATTATGGTCGCGCTGAAAATCTGATGATGATCGACCTTCCTTTCCCAAAGGCAGGTAACGGCCAGATTCAGGACCGCATCCGGGCTGCAACGATCAATCCAACCGATCTGCGGGTTATCACTGGCGGCTACAAGGACACGTTTGAGGTGAACTTCCCTTATGTAATAGGCAATGATTTTGCGGGTACCGTCATGGTAGTAGGTGAGGGCGTAACGCAATATCAGGTTGGAGATGAAGTTTTTGGGCAAGCACTTCCGCGAGACCTGCGTGCTGCAACCTCACCGAACAAACCGTCTGTCAGCACTGGTGCTATGGCCGAATATGCGGTCTTGGAATCTGATACCCTCCTGATCGCACATCGACCTGCATCCGTTCCACCGGAGACGGCAGCGGCTCTTGCATTTTAGGGAATGACTGCCCGCGCATTAATGAAAGTTGCAAAAATGAAGGTGGGAGAGACGGCCTTGGTCATCGGCGCAACTGGTGGTTCAGGGGCGTCTCTTGTCTCGCTACTCGCCCAGCAAGGCATCCGCGTGACCGCAACCGCCAGCTCGCCCGAGAAGGCCGGCCTGATGCGGCGTCTCGGTGCTGAAAGCACTTTCGGCCATGATCCGGCGAGCTAAGTCGCGTCCATTGCCGGGCAGTTGATTGCGCAGCACTCAATGAGAGGGGATTATGATTGTCTTGGGATCAGTGCTCTCGGCGGCCAGCCCCACCATGATCCGGGCGAAAACCCCGTTATCGCTCCAGCGCTTCCAGCGGTTGTAGAGGGTCTTCGCTGGCCCATATTCCCTCGGTGCGTCGCACCACCGCAAACCATTGCGATTGATGAAGATAATGCCGCTCAGAACACGCAGAGCATCCACGCGTGGGCGGCCATGGCTCTTGGGAAAGAAGGGGCGAAGGCGCGCCATCTGCGCTTCGGTCAGCCAGAACAAGTTGCTCATCGATCAGGTCTCCTTTGCGGATCCTGAGTCACGCCGAAAGCGTGAAATCAATGGGTCTGGAGCCTAGCATCGACACTGTCGAAAGGCGAAGTTTAGAGCCAACACTACGTCAGCCACGGTGACTTTAGATATCGCCGGTGGCTCCCAAGCTTTAAGCTCTGTCGTCGTCGGTGTCGTTCCTGATTTCTCGTTCATTGTGGTCGCTGGGGTCGAACTCAATTGGGTCGTACCCGTCCTCATGCTGGGCGATTCCGGTTACATGGGTCGTCCCGGTCTCTTCGTCGTAGACAAGCCCGTAGTTCGCGCGACCTTGTGACTTGTAGCGCTGGTATTCGTGGATGCCCGCATAGATGAATACCAGCGTAAAGGGCACAAAGATCACGATGGCTATCAGTTGGGCTTCCATTAAAACGCCCCTTTTCTGGATAATTGTTGGCGCGTGGTAGGCCGTGGCCAGCACGTGCATCGCGCAGTTGGGACCATCAATCTAGCCGATGGTGCTAGGCTTCGGGCTATCCTGTTTGGCGAGATGCCCCAAGTGATGTGCAGCTTGACGCAAATGTCGCTGGTGCCAGCGCGCTGAACAAGCGCTTTGTGTCGTGAGGCTCGTCTCTGGTCGGGGACGTAGAGAATGCCCTGAACTCTCCTCAACTAGGCGAAGCAGCCGGTCTTGCAACCCGCAGCATTGGTTAAATGGGGCTATGAGCCACCTTGCGGCCGCGCTGCAGGATGTCCTCAGCCCAAAACCGCCTCGGTGATCGTCGCAACGGCCGGCAGCCAGCCCATCTCGGCCATTCTCTATGCCGCTTGGCTCGACCGAGGACCTTCGGCACGAAGCGTGGAAAGTGTGCCACGGACAAAGCTACTCCGCAGCATTGGCTTTTTTGGCTGTTCGGGTGGGCCGCCTGTAGTCCTGCGAATTTTGTGATCCTATTCGCCTGCCTGACGATTGGGGGTTATCAATCGTCAGGCAGGAGGTTCCCATGACAGGGGAGAAGATGAGCCCATCTGTGCCAGAGAACGATCGAGAACATGCGCGTTCGAGGGACTGGCGACAATGCGCAAAAACCCCACATCCGGGTAATCAAGGATTTTGCCGATCTCGGCAGATGGGGACCAGCCTATTCTGCTTCATCACCTGCCGTAGCCAGTGTCGCCCGTGTTCGTGGCCTTCTTGTCGCATGTGTCGGACCATTTTCTGTGTCCCGTAATCCTGCGTTTCAAGGAATTTCTTATCGATGATATCCATGAAACGCAGGGTTTCGGCACTTTCGCCCTCAGGCTGACAGATCTGACCTCATTCGCCAAAGCTCTCGACCGTGGGTCGTTTACCGACAGTGACATGGTCTATCTCTTCCTGTCTCAGGCCCAAGATAATCGACGGGATCATCAGGAATATCAGAATGAAGATCGGAAGCCCGATCACGGTGATGACCTCCTGAAGTGCGGTGATGCCGGTATCCCCCGCCAGCACGATGAGCATGGCCGCAACCAGGCCTTCAGACGCGCCCCAGAATACGCGCTGCTGCACGGGCCCCGGCTCTGCTTCGCCGGTGCAAAGCATATCGATCACAAGGGAAGCTGAGTCTGATGAGGTGGCAAAGAAGATCGCCACAATCAACACGCCAAAGCCTTGGACGAAATGCACGAAGGGGAAGTTCTCGAAAAAGGCGAACATGGCAAGAGGGACCGAGTCGCTTACGGCCGCACTCAGCTGTCCTGCGGTATCGCCCATTGCAGCGCGCGCCGCCTCTCCGATGCCGTCGATCTCCATTGCCTGCCAGCCAAAGATCGAAAACCAGATCAGGGTAAACAGGGAGGGCGCCAGCAGCACGCCCATGACAAATTCCCGGATGGTGCGGCCCTTGGAAATGCGCGCCACAAACAGCCCGATAAAGGGTGACCACGTCACGGTCCAGGCCCAGTAGAACACGGTCCAGGACCCTTGCCAGCCCCAGCCGTCACCCTCTGGGTCAAGGTTGGCGAGCATGTCGTTCCAGAATGCCAGCCGCGGCAGGTTCGACACATAAAGACCGAACGTCTCGACAATGCCACGCAACAGAAACAGGCTGGACCCGGTGATCAGGACAAAGAGCATCAGCGCAACGGCCATACCTATATTGAGGTTCGACAGCAGCTTCACGCCCTTGTCGAGTCCTGCAACGATGGACATCACGGCCACACATGTAAGCGCGGCAAGGATCAAGACCTTCATCGTCACCCCATCCTCCCAGCCGAACAGGGCAGAGAGGCCAGCAGCGATCTGCGCAGATCCAAGGCCAAGTGAGACCGCGACACCGAACAGTGTGCCCAGAACGGCAAAAATATCGATGACCTTGCCGACCGGACCGTAGATTCCATCCTTTAGCAACGGATAGAACACAGAGCTGACGCGGATCGGTAGACGGTAGCGATAGATGAAATAGGCGAAAGCCAGCCCCGGCAGCGTGAAGATCGTCCAAGTGTGCAGGCCAAGATGATAAATAGAAATGGAAATCGCATCCTGCGCCGCCTCGCGGCTGTAGGCCTCAACCCCCGGCAAAGGTGGTTCGGAGAAATGCGATATCGGTTCAGCAACACCCCAAAACATCAGGACCGTGCCGATCCCGCCGGCAAACAGCATCGCGAACCATGACAGGTTGCCGTATTCGGGCAGAGAGTCGCGTCCCCCCAGCCGGATGTTGCCGAAACGCGACGCGGCCAGCCAGATCAGGAAGCCCAGCCAGATATTGACGCCGATGATAAAGAACCAGCCCAGGTTTCGCACAACCCATGAGCGCCCGGCGGTGAACAAGTCACCGATCTGGCTGGGCATCAGGACCAGCGCGACGACAAAGAACACCATGATTGCGGCGGATACGAAAAAGATTGTGGGATCGGTGCGCAGTCCGAGCCGGTGCGCAAGCTTGTCCATAGTAAAGGCCCTCCTGTTTTGGCGGAGCCATGCACGCGTCTGCGCTGATTTATTGGCTGATTGTCCCCGCATAGAGCGGATCAACCCGTGAATGAATTGGTAGGTTCCATGACCCTCCCCCAGCAGGACATTGGCTTGGAAGGCGCGTGTAGCCGCTCTATTTAGTTCCTTGCAGTCTCAAGGCGTTGTGGCGAAAAATTTTGGGGAAAGCACGCGTCCTCGATCAGGCCGGTATAAAACGCAAGTTCATGCAAAAGTTTGCAACACTACCTTGCATGCTTCAGTCCGGCCTTTTTAGGCAGATTAGGCGCAAAAAACCGCCGTAACTTATGAAGTCTAATAATGTCCAATAGGTTTACATTATCGGACATTATCGGCGCAGCGTCCCGGCATGTCGGGACATGCACAAAGAACACGCTCAAACACATAGGACGGGCCTTCCGGTGATGCAGACACCGGGAGAGACCCATCTTAAGACGCGCCCCTGAACCTGCAGTCCTTTGTGGCAAACACTGACATGCGCGACAAGTTGGTTGACACCGCCCGGGCTGTGCGTGGGCCGCTACCTCGGACCAAACGGTCATGGCCTATGCCAAGGACTGGGCGCTTCACCCGCTGGTGCTGGATGAAGGGCACAGACCCCTGCCCCCGTCATCCGAAATGATCGGCCTCTATATCGCCGATTTTGCGGCGCTCACGGGCAATACCCTGCCCTGCGGGTGTTGAGGATCAAGCGCCGCCTGTCCGGTCTCACCAGGAATTTCACGCCGCACTGGCTGCCGCTGGATAGCTAAAACCGCCACATCGCGACCATTCTGGCCGGGGTCAAGCGCCGCCATGCCAGCCCGCCGGTGCAGAAAGAGGCGATCCTGCGCGACGACATCCTCGCCATAGTCGCCACACTGCCCTTTGATCTGCGCGGGTTGCGCGACAGAGCGATCCTGTTGCTGGGCTATGCCGGGGCTTGCCCCGATCAGAAATCGTATGCCTGGATGTGCACAAGAACGACACGCCGGACTCTGGCGGCTGGATCGAGATCCTGGAGGGCGGCACCCTGCTGACCCTGAACGCCAAGACCGGCGAGCGCGAGGTCGAGATTGGCCGCGGACCATCCGACGAAACCTGCCCGGTTCACGCCCTGCAGCAGTGGCTGCAGTTTGCCAGAATCGACTTTGGCCCGTCTTTTTTGCGCAGCTCGCGCGATGGCAAACCTGCGCTGGTGGTCAGGTTAAGCGACAAACACGTGGCGCGGCTGCTCAAGAGTTGCGTGCTGGACGCAGGTATTCGGGGCGGACTGACCGAGAAAGAACTCCTGGCCCTCTTCTCCAGTCAGAGTCTGCGCGGGGCTGGCGAGCAGTGCAGATGTGGACGAACGATATGTCCAGAAGCAGCTTGGCCATGCCAGCGCCGAGATGACCCGCCGCTACCAGCGCCGCCGCGACCTTTTCCGCGTCAGCCTGACCATCGCCGCAGGTCTGTAGATGCGGGCAACCGGCTTGATTTACTGCCCGGAATGGTTTTGCCTACACTTCAAACTGGGCTCAGACCTCTGCCCCATGCGCCGGCGCTGACATGTGTTGGCGAGCCAGAGAGTGAACCTGATCCCCCGACAGCGTGGCGATGCTGGTGTCATCCGTGACGCCTTTGGTCGCCTGTCCACCAATCGTATGTTTGCCGCGAGTCAGGGCAGCGAGACATTCCTATAGCTCGGCCCGGCCCTTCAACTTGCAGACCTGACCTACCCGAGACCGTTCAGTAATCTGCTCAAGGTGATGGAACTGCGACCGGTGGCGCTATAGCGCATCGACTATACGGCCGTCTAACGGCGCAGTGACGGGGATCATGAGAGAAGCGAGGGCCTGCACACCGACATGACCCGCGCTGTGTGCTGTCGTGTTGACCCAGCGCGTGTGCCTGCATTTCGCGTCCCTATCGCCGATCAGACGCACCGCTTCATCAAATCCTCTTTTGGCATTCGGTGTTAACGACGCAGCGTGCGCAACAAGTGGTAGGCGAAAGGCTACCTTCTGATGCCAGCGGCATCATTTGGCGGAATGTAATTCCAGGTGCTGCAGGATGCTGTTGTCGGTAGCACATTGTCTGAGGTGACGAAAAAATACCCACGCGCCTAAAAGCGTATCCTAAAATGGCCCTTACGCAGTTCGAGGAACTCCATCTGGATACGTCGGGACGACCGCCTCTTGATCCTCTGCATGACATTGGACAGCGAGAGCTTCAGCTGGATCGACAGCAATATGTGGGCATGGTCCCGCGCAAGCAAACCGCGCACGATGTGGTCGCCCATTTCATAGAAGTTCTGCCGAATGATCTCGCGGATCCGTTCCCGCATCGGTCCCTGCAGCACCTTGTAGCGGTATATTGTGACCCATACGACGTTGAACCTGTGGTAAAATCGCGTGTGCGCGGAGAGTGAATACCGCATGATCTTCTGTCCTGGATTTTGAAGCTGGCGTTGGCGGTATTGCTTCAAAATCCAGGACAGAAGGTCGGTATCAGATACGCTTTAGCGGACAGGTTAAAAGTCGGTGCTTTATCTCCAATTGGTGGAGAATGATCATCACACTATTCTTGAGCTGATCCGTAAAGTGCTTCGAAAGCCGCGGGATTCCGTGTCCGTCAGGCCTTTCAGGATATTTAGGCAGCTGAACCTTTAAGCAGATATGTCGGTAGCGCGCCATTACATTTAGGGCGTGCACTTTTGACGAGGTTCTGTAGCAGGGTGGACAGCTCATATCCGCTTAGAAAATCGACATTTCAAAGCGAAGTTAGCATGTCATGACAGGCCTAGCCCCTATCGGCGCCAGAAATTGTCAGCTGACAATTTGCGTCCTTTCTGCTGCCCGAACATGGCATTAAGGTTGAGACAACCCTCATCGAACCTTTGGATCAGCCCCTGAAAATAAGCTGCTGGTTTACGAATATCCGGCATGCGTTCCAGCATTGCCAGTATGACCGCGGCCGTTGCCTTGATGCCAAGCTTCGCTTGGGCCCTCATGTATAGCGGCCGAGTGATCCCAAGCATGCCATGCAATTGATCAGACACGCTACAAACTCCGTGCCAGCTTTGCGTCGCTTCGGGGAAATAACTTTTGTATTCATGGCAATGTCTCAGGACGTTTTCCAAAGGGATCTCTGTCTCTTCCTGAGCAAGTTCTAAAGGCATAGCTTTATTTACAGATTTATTCTTATTCGTACTCTGTATGTGCCGCTCATTTTGGGCGTCTCTGCCGCTCATCTTGGCGGTATCACAGGGGCGGGGAGGCGGAGCGGACAGCAATGGTTCGACATGTTCGATAAGATTGCGCAGGGTGGTTTCCACTGCCTTGCGTCGCAGTGTCAGGCGGATTTGTTCCATCAGGGGATGATCCGGGGAAAGACGCTCGTCTTCGAGCAGACGGGCGCGCAGCAGAGCCAGCCTGTCGCGCAGGGCGGTAAGGTGGGCGGCTCTTTCGCGGGCGCTGTCAGCGGCCTGACGCAGGCTTTGTGCGGTGCGTGCTAGCGGGCTTAGGTCAAAGCCGTAGGGGATCCCATACCTGCGTGCAAAGCGCTTGCGGTTGGGGCCGTCTTGACGGCTGACAATCCCCTGTGTCACCAGCGTTGCCAGATGACGGCGCAAGGTGCTTTCCGGCATCCCGTTCAGGCGCAGGGACAGGCTGCGGTTTGAGGGGAACACCACGGCAGCCCCGGCATCTTCGGGGAGTATGCGGTCGGGGAAAAAGCTGAGCAAGGCCTTGAGTACAGACAATGTGCGGTGGTTCAGGCCAATGTCGGGCGCGGCTTCTGTCAGGGTCGCCAAAAGCGCCCATTTGTCTGCTGACGTGCAAACCTCTGCCGACTGCCCAAACCCGGTTTGGGACATTTTTTTCATCTACAAGTTCACGAAAGACAATAAAAAACCGTCTGCCGAATAGGCAGTGTTGACAGGGTAGGGGAAGGGCGGCTATCTCAAGAGTGCGAGAAATGAGAGAGCCTTCCGGGACTAGTCCTGGGGGCTTTTTTATTTGTCTTCTGTCGTGCCTCCTTTTGCTGCTCGGTTGCCTTTAGTCTTCCGACCTGTTTTTTTGCCAACGGTCGTGAAGGTCGTGCAGCAGCGCCTCTGCGTGGGTTTCCAGCCAGGCATCAAAGCCATCGGCGCTGCGTGTGGGAATGGTCAGGGTCAGAGCCCGCGCTGTGCGTTTTATGTCGGCCAGCGGTCTGCCATCGGGGCTTAGGATCGTCCGGGCGGTCTGCGCGGGGACGGGGGCTGCCTTTGCTCCGGGGGTTTTACCAGTGGCCCAGGCCAGCACCTGTTCAAAGCGCGCGTCCGAGGTTTCGATGAAATTCATCACCGTCATCATTTCGGCGACATAGGCGCGCGTGTCCGGGTTTTCCATCGCGTCGGCCAGCGTGATCCAGCGCTCGCGACCGATCCCCGGCGCCGAGCCGATCTGGCGCAGAAAGTCGATCTCGAACGCTTTCCCGACCTTCAGCATCCGGCTGATCATCGGCAGATCCATCGAAAGAGCTGCCCCGATTGTCTGGCGGTCGTAGCCGAGGGAATCGAGCTGGGCTGCAAAACTGGCCTTTTCAATGAAGGACAGATCCTGCCGGGCAGTGTTTTCCTGACCCTGAGCTAGCACCAGAGCGTGATCGTCGAGGTGGCGCACCATGGCCTTCACCGGAAGGCCAAGATCGCGCAGCGCCAGCACCCGTCGGCGTCCGTAGACGATGTGATAGCGGCCAGGCTTTTCCGCGTTGGGACGCACCAGAACAGGTACCTGCTGGCCATAGGTCCGCAGGCTTTCGAGCAGGTGTGCATCGGCGGTTTCATCCACTCCCAGACGGTCCACCACCCCGGCGGAGTCAATCAGCATGGGGTCAATGTCCTGCACCGCGTTTTCCTGCAGGCGCGAGAGTGAACTTTGCAGCGCGCCTACCGCCCCGCGTGGGGCGGCGGGGGGGGCGTGCCTGCGCGGGGCTGCAGGTTCTGTGGAAGGTGTCAGAATTCCGCGACGAGCCATTTCAGCGCCCCCAGGCCTGTTGTATCAGCATTTCGATTTCATCATTCACAGCATTCAGGGAGTCCACTGCACGGTCGTAGGTGTTGCGGTGAAACGCATTGCGTTCGACCTCGTAGACGGTCTGTTGCGTCAGCCCTGCGTCGGAAATCGCTGTGGATTTGAGCATGGGCGCCACCATGACCTCTGCTCCGAAAAGCTGCCTCAGGAAGGCGACGACCTGCTGCTGTGGTCCGTCCGACGGTTCATAGCGGTTGATCAGGAAGCGCAGGAAGTCCAGTTCGAGCTGCGCTCCGGCGTTCGAGACCACATCGAGCAGATCCGCGCTCATCTGCAGAAACTGCGACATTGAGGCGACGTCGAGCATGTTCGGGACAATAGTGATCAGCACCCCGGTCGACGCACAGAGCGCTGCCATGGTGAGATAGCCAAGCTGCGGCGGGCAGTCGAAGATGATTACATCATAATCGGCCTCAACCTCTTGCAGGGCGGCGGCCATGCGGGCGTAAAAGGGCGGCTGGACGTTGTGCCGCAGCGCTTGGGGCGTCTCGTGCTCGAATTCCTGTAGGTACAATCCGCCGGGGGCCAGATCCAATCCGGTGAAATAGGTCTTCTGGATGATTTGCGAAAAGGGCAGGGGGTCCTGATAGCGGATCGCATCATAGATCGAGCCGGAATGCAGAAAGTCGAATTCAGGTTGGTATCCGAACAGCGTGGTCATCGAGGCTTGCGGGTCAATATCGACTGCCAGCACGCGATAGC
This sequence comes from Puniceibacterium antarcticum, assembly GCF_002760615.1. Classification (GTDB taxonomy): domain Bacteria; phylum Pseudomonadota; class Alphaproteobacteria; order Rhodobacterales; family Rhodobacteraceae; genus Puniceibacterium; species Puniceibacterium antarcticum. Next base: position 29,319 of record NZ_AWWI01000048.1, read on the forward strand.
CCTTGAGCGCCAGACGTTGTGCGGCATGGATCGCCGATGTCGTCTTGCCCGAGCCTCCCTTGAAGTTGAGAAAGGACAACACCTGCACCTTGTCGCCCGGCCGACGCCCTGACAGATAACTGCCCTGGGTCTTGGCGGTGCCTTCCAAAACTGTGCGGATGGCGTTCATATCCGCCACGGAATAGTGTCTGCGCCCGCCGGGGCTGGTGTGGACATCAGCCACGCGGTCCTCGAAATGCAGCTTGCGCAGAAAGCTGGGGGAGATGCCCAGAAGCTGCGCGGCCTCTCCCGCGCTGAACAGGCGCAGCTGCTTGCGTGCATCAGGCGCAAAGCTCTTCAGCATATGCTGCTCGAGCGCCGAGGCAAGGCTTTGCGCATTCTCACGAATGCGCGTATTTATCTGGAGAGGGTCTGGCCCTGTCATATTATTCCTCGCCTCGCTCAGGAACGCTGTTTTCCGCCAGCGCTTTATTTTCCGTTCCTTAAACCAAGGGATAGGGCGTTTGGCAACTGTTTCCTGATTTCTGACGGAAATTGAGATGGGATTCTGCTTTCCGTGTCTTCATGTGACACGTTCAGTATTCCATGTAACACATTGAAAAATATATTTTTAAAAGAAATTTCGGCTTCTGGTGACATTCCGAGGGATGTGCCGGTTTTAGCGGGCTCATCCCCGTATGGCGCGGGAATCGCGCAATCGGCCGGTTACAACAGATTCTTTCGGCAAGAGAGGGGGGTAGCGAAGCCAACCTTTGTGTCCGGGCCAAGAGCGGCGACCAGCATGTCATACAATGCGGCCATCTGTTCACGCGACGCGACAATCCGGCGAAACTCTGGCCAAGATCAATCTGTCGGGTGACGCCGACGGCGGCCATGCTGGCACGGGCAGTTGCTGCGAGGACTGAGCGTTCGGATTGCTTTTCGCGTCAGATGTCGTCTTGCCCTTCGCACGCGCAGCCTATACGTCATTGACATATAAGCCGATGAAGCATACATGGTGACCAACAATGACGCGATTGCAAACAGTGGTCGAACTGCCAGAGTTCCAGAGGCGTGCCAAAGCAATCATGTCTGATCAGGAGCGCGAGGCTGCCATCACTTATGTTGCCGCCAATCCCGAGGCTGGCATCTCTCTTGGTGGGGGGCTTCGCAAGGTCCGCATCCCAAGAGACGGGGGCGGAAAGAGCGGCGGCTTCAGGACGATATATGTGTTTGGCGGAACCCACATGCCGATTTTTCTGATCACGGTCTTCGCGAAGAACGAAAATGCCAACTTGTCGAAGACCGAACAGGCGGCGGCGGTGGAGATGAGCAAAGCGCTTGTCGCAAAGTATGGAGACGCAACGTGAGTGCATTTGAATCGGTGTCCAAGGGTCTGGAAGATGCGCTGGCATTCGCGAATGGCGATTTGTCCGGTGCCAAGGTACATGAAGTGGCGGTGGCCGACGTTGATGTGGCTGAAGTTCGCCAAAGGACCGGCCTTTCGCAGGCGGAGTTCGCCAAGAGCATCGGAGTGGCAAAGGGCACGCTGCTGAACTGGGAACATGGGCGCAGACACCCGACGGGCCCCGCTCAGGTTCTGCTGGCTCTGATCGCCAAAAGACCGTCTGTCGTTCAGGATTTGCTGCGGGGCGCGTGAACCGGGACAATAACCGGCTTTGTCATCTCGTTATGTCGCGATGAGACCAAGGCCCGCGTCATGTCGAGTAGCCTTTTCAGCCCATTTTCGAACGCACGGCCTGCAAACCGTCTCGGAGAGGGCGTGTTCAGAGTTGGTCTTGATCCGTGCAATACGGCGCCGCCAATACCAAGCTGACGCCTTCAGCCTCTGGGTCGGTTACATTGCGGAGATGTGGGCGTAATCTAACGATTGCCGCCTGCCTCCACCACGCAACCAACACTTTGGCGATGCCGACACCTCCCTGGCGGCAAGCGGGGGCTCTGACCGGCAATTTTTGGGTCAGCTACAAGCTCAGACCGCGCTGTGGTTCTTTCCTGCCAGCATGGCTTCGATCAGCTTCTGCACGCGCAGTGCTTCTTCGGGGGTTGCAAGGCGGTGAGGGGCCCCGGCAATGCACAGCAGCAAATCATCGAGCTGCGCCCCGAGGCTGACGGCGCGCGGATCAGCAGGACGTTCGGCGATTTCGGTAAAGGGGCCGCCATCCGAGACAGCATCAATGTAAAAGTCTGTGATGCGCCGACTGGTCAGGGTTCCCTTGATCGTCAGTTCCTGCCGGTCCGGCTGAGCGCCACCGACGCTGGCCATCACCGTCACGGGAAGGCCCTCTGCCGTCTCAAGCCGTGCGAGCATTTGGGTTTCGCAAAGCTGCGGGTCCGCCGGATAGGAGGGAGAGGCCGAGACGACGGAGAGAGGGCCAAGGATCCGTTCGGAAAAAAACAGGAAATGCGACAGAACTTCTCGGCTCATGCCGCCTTCTGTGCGCAAACGCAGCCAGTCCGCCGCTTTCTGCCAGGCGCGGGGCCAGGCCGCATAGCTCAGAACAATGTCCACCCCGACAAGGCTGCCCAATGCGCCTGCACGTGCAGAGTCGGACACACCCTGCAGCGCGTCACCGGCAGCTTGTGTAAAGTTGACCGCAGCGGGAACGCCATAGGCCTTTAGCCGAGATACGAGGTCTTCGCTTTCCGTGATGTCCACCCCAAGCGGTTTTTCGAGAAACACCGCCTTGCCCTGCGCGGCAGCCGTCAGCGCAAAGGCCTTGCGCGGCACGGGAGGGCAGGCGAGATAGACAAGATCCGCCGCAGCAATCGCCTCTTCGGCCGAGGCCATGACTTTGGCATCTGGCGCTAGGGCCCAGGCCATCTTGCAGGCTTCTGCATCCGGGTCCCACAGTGCCACAGGCGTGTATGCGGCATGCGTTTGCATCTGCTCCAGCATTCTGCGCCCCATGATCCCAAGGCCGATGATCGCGACTGAGATTGTCATATGGTTTCCCCTGCTTCCATTCGCCCGGGTTCCGGACAAAGCCTGCGTGCGGCCTCATCTGTGTGCCGTCGCTCTGTCCGGCGGTCTAAATGTCCCAGCCTATATGGGCAAGCCGTCCCGCCCGGTAAGCCGACCCCGTCGTATCGCGCAGGATCCGAGCATGGGTCGAGAAATTCGGGGCACAGGTCGCAAAACAAGTGATAGGGGCTCGCCAGAAACCCTCGGATGAATGGCACCTGGATGAAGTCTGATCTTGATCCGCGGGGTAAAGCACTGGCTGTGGCGCGCAGTGGACAGTAACGGCGAAGTTCTCGACATTCCGCTTCAATCGAGGCGGAATGAGCGGGCGGCAAAGCGCTTCATTGCCGGACTGGTCGCCCGCTGCGGCAAACCGCGAGTCATCATTGCGCAGTTACGGTGCAGCCCTGCGCAAGGTCGCGCTGGATGTTGATCACCGAGCGTACAAAGGCTTTATTAACCGGATCGAAGGATCGCACAGGCCAACGCGGAAACGCGAAAAAATCCAAGATCGTTTCAAATCTGCCCGAAAGGCGAAGAGATTTCTGACACTCCATTACGAAACTGCAAACCTGTTCCGCGCCATCCGCCACAAGATGACCGCAACCTCCTACTGCCAGAACTGTACCAACGCGTTCTATTGCTGGAGCAAATGCGCCGCCGCATTGGTCGCCTGAACAGTAGCCGACGGATATACACTGGGACGGATAAAATAACCTGACAATCCCCCAGTTGCCTAACATGAAGCATTAAAGCATCTCGATCCACTTATATGCGGTTCGATGTCGAGATGAATTGGTGACACAAATTTTCCTGCAGGGGGGCAGGTCGCGGATATTTAGATACGCATCGTGATTCTGAACGGACACACAACACGTGGCAACCCTGTCACAAAATCCGTGGGATGAATGCGTGTGGGAAGGGTAATTCCAGACACCAATCGATTTGAGTGACAGAGCCCAGTTGTGCCATCGGGCCTTGGTCAGATCGCCAATGGCCGACGGCTTGGTCCCTGCGCAATGATTTGCACGCATTGAGGCTAAGGTGCGTGGATGGCTGTGCGGGCCTCTTCTCCGCTGCGCACCCAGCCTCGGTACATGCCCTCGCAATTAAAGGGCAGGGAAAGGTTGCCGTCCCTGTCCACTGCAATGACGCCGCCAGATCCGTCGTGGTCGGCTAGGTCCTTCATCACCACATGCTGTGCGGCCTGTTCCAGCGTCTCGCCGGCATGGCGCATCCGTGCCGCAATTTCGCACGCAGCGGTCCAGCGGATGAATATCTCTCCGTGGCCGGTGCCAGAGACGGCGCAGGTTGCATCATCGGCAAAGGTGCCTGCCCCGATCATCGGGGTATCGCCGACGCGCCCGGGCGCCTTGCCTGTCATCCCGCCGGTCGAGGTTGCCGCAGCAAGGTGGCCGTTGCAGTCGCATGCCACGGCGCCCACGGTTCCGTGCCGCAAGGCCGGATCATCCGCTACTTCGCCACGTGCCCGCAGCGCGAGCATTTCCTGAAGCGCGTCCCAGCGGGACTGCGTGAAAAAATAGTTGGTGTCAGCGAAGGCAAGCCCGGTGTCGCGCGCCAGTTGCAACGCATTGGGACCTATGAGGCAGACATGATCGGTCTTTTCCATCACGGCACGTGCAAGACGGATGGGATTGCGCGGGCCAAATATTCCCGCGACAGAGCCAGCGCGGCGATCGCGGCCATCCATGACGGCGGCGTCCATTTCCTGAACGCCCGCGCTGGTGAAGACTGCGCCGCGTCCCGCGTTGAACAGCGGTTCATCCTCAAGCACGCAGACCGATGCTATGACGGCGTCAAGTGCGCTGCCGCCGTCGCGCAGGATCGTCTCGCCCGCTGTGACCGCACGGGCAAGCGCCTCATGATAGGCCGCTGACTTTGCGGGGGTCAGGGAGGATTTCAGAATGGTACCGGCACCGCCGTGGATGGCAAGGGCATAGGTCATCGTGGTCCCTTCAGTTGTGCCTGGTCCGCGCAGTATTGCGCTATTTCTGCATGGGTCGCGATCCAGGCATCGCCTGTGGCACGAATATGCGACAGCAGCTCGTCAAGTATAAAGATGCGAGAACGATAGCCCGTTACATGTGGGTGCATGGTGAGCAAAAACAGCCCGCCTTCGTCGCGCGCGCCGTCAAATTCGCGTCGAAAGATGTCCAGAACTGCCTCTGGCGGGGTATAGGGGCGCTGCGCGCCGTGGCGGTTCATCATGAAATAGACCGCATCGTCGCGGATCCATTCAACAGGCAGCTCCACGATACCTGTGGGCTGGCCACGATCCAGGATCTCGTAGGGGTCGTCATCCGAAAAGAGAGAGCTGTCGTAAAGCAGATCCATCTCGCGCGCGATGGACAAAGTGGCGTCGCTGTAATCCCAGGACGGGGTGCGCATGCCTACAGGACGGATGCCGGTCAACCGCTCCAGCATGTCAGAGGCCCGCAGCATCAGGTCGCGTTCCACGGCTGGGGGCACTTGCGTGTTGCGTTCGTGGATCCAGCCGTGCAGCCCGATCTCGTGCCCCTCGTCTGCCAGCATGCGCTGTTCTTCGGGGTGCAGCAGGGCGGACACGGCGGGGACGAAAAAGCTGGCCTTGGCACTGTGCTTGTCCAGAACGTGCCTGATGCGCGGGATGCCCCGGCGCGCGCCGTATTCCCCCCAGCTGAGCCGGGCGAGACTGGTCGCGCCGTCGCGCAATTCATTGGTTTCGTGATCGCTGTCAAAGCTGAGCGCCACGGCGCAGCGGGCACCGTTCGGCCAGCTTTGTGGCAGAAGGTTGCGCCCGGCGCGGACCTGTTCGACGCGGGTGCGCCAGGTGGATTCGTCCCAGTCATGTGGTTCGCTCATGCGTGTCCTCCGTCAACGCTTAGAATCTGGCCAGTGATCCAGCCGGCGCGTTCGCTGGCCAGAAAGGTGACTGCATCTGCTATGTCCTGCGGATCGCCAAGGCGGCGCATATGGGTTGCCTCAACAATCTGTTTCTGCCGCTCGGGTCCGAAGGCATCCCACTGTTTGCGGCTGGACGGGTTGGACAGCACAAACCCCGGCGCAACCGAATTTACAGTGATCCCAAAGGGGCCAAGTTCCAGCGCAAGCTGTTTCGTCAGCCCCACCAGCGCGTGTTTCGCCGCGGCGTAGGCCTGAATGCCGGTGAGGGTGGGGCGCAGCCCCGCGCCGGAAGAAATGGTGATGATCCGCCCTGATTTCTGCGCCTTCAGATGGGGCGCTGCGGCCTGCGCGCACCACATCGCGGCATGCACATTGGCTGCAAAGATGGCCTGCCAGTCGGCGGTGTCGATCTGCTCGATCGGGCGACCCACCTGACCGCGCACGCCGCCGGCGGCAGTGACAAGACCGTCAATGCATCCGTGTGTCTGTGTGATCTGGGCGAAAACCTCGGCCACCGCGGCACGATCCCCCAGGTCGGCGGTGTGAAGCGTGGCGGGCAGACCGCTCATGCCTTCTGCGTCGATGTCGATGGCAGCCACGGTCGCCCCGGAAGCGCAAAGCTGGTGAACGATGGATGCGCCGATTCCCTGGGCGGCGCCCGTGACTGCAAAGGTCTTGCCGCTCAGATCCAGGTTCATGCTGACACCAGAAGGCCGGGCAGATCGGAGGATTGCGAACGACTGCCATCCTCGATCTGGTGGATCAGCGCGACCATGCGGGCGAGTGTCGGCATTGGCAGGCCATGCGGCTGCGCGATCTCAAGCATCACGCCCATTTGCGCGTCAACCTCGGTCTTGCGTTTGCGCACGGCCAGATCGCGCCAGATCCCGGAATGGGTCTTTGCGGTCTTGCTGTTATGCGCAACCATTTGTGCGAGAGAGGCGTCCATGCCAGCCTTATCTCCGGCCAGGAAGGCTGCGGGGTCAAAGCCGTTGAAGCCCAGCGGGGATACGCCTTCGGCGGCAGCAAGGCGCATCACCTCTTGACCCAGCGCGCAATAGGCATCGCGGTGTTCGGGGCGCGCCATGGCGTCCGACATGCTGTCCGGGGTTAGCGCGGTGCAAAACAGCAGCGCGCCATATCCCATCTTCCCCCAGAGATAGCCCCAGATATTCTCTGTCAGCACCGCATTGGGTTCGACCAGCGACAGCAGTGCATGGATGTGGCGCACGCGGTCTGTCGTCTTGCCGTCAAGTTCCCCCACGGCGACGGCCGCGCGGTTGCCATAGAGGATCCGGCCAGGTTCCAGCCAGTCAGCGCCGAAATTGACGAAACAGCCCACGGTGCGGTTTGTCCCGATCCGCTCTGCTATGACACGTTCGTTCAGCCCGTTCTGTGCCGATACTATGTAGCCATCCGGCGCAAGATGCGACAGGCACATATCCAGTGCCGCGTCTGTATGATGGGCTTTCACGGCCAGAATGATGCAGTCGAACTGGCCGTGAAGCTCATCGGGTGTCGAAGCAGGCAGCACTTGGGTGAACGCATCGACCGGGCCTTCGATCTGCAACCCGGGTCCGCGTATGGCGATCACGTGATCCGTGACCACATCGACCATGTGCACCGCATGACCCGCGCGGGCCAGCGTGGCGCCGATGACCCCGCCGATGGCCCCGGCACCCCAGATAAGGATCGGAGTGTTCACGCCCAGTCGCCTTCGAGCAGGGCACGCGTTTCCGCGACAGCGGTTTCCCACAGTCGGTCGGTCACCTCATCTGGCTTTTGATAGACCCCGCCATAATTGCCGTCGCCGATCAGTTCGCGCACGCCTTCAGCGTTGCGGTCACGCAGGCGGTCGAACGGCACAAACGGCTTTTGCGCGGTGGGCATTTCGCGTCCCGGAAGGCGCGTCCAAGGGAAATTCTCCATCCAGCTGGCATGGCTGGCCACAGGGTCGATCTGTTGCACGGCCTCCCATGTTTTCGGGGCGCGCCACCAATCGTGGAACCGGCACCGGGCGCCGTCATGCGCCTCCATCCATTCGGCGGTGACGGGTTGCACCGGACTGTTGCCGCCGTGGCCATTGACGATCAGGATCCGGCGGAACCCGGTAGCGTAGAGACTGTCGAGGATGTCGCGCACAACGCTTGCATAGGTCGTGAGCTTGAGCGAAACCGTACCCGGAAAGCCCATGAAATAAGGGGTCAGCCCATAGGGCACGGCAGGAAAGACCGGGATGCCCAAAGGTGCGGCGGCGTCGGCCGCGACCTTTTCGGACAAGATCGAGTCAACCGAAAGCGACAAATAGGCGTGTTGTTCTGTCGATCCAAGTGGCAGGACGGCGCGATCATCGGTCTTGAGGTATTCCTCGACGTCAAACCAGTTGGAGTCTGATATTTTCATTCGGTGATATCCTTTTGACGGGGCAGGGGGCGGCGGGCGGCGGTGACGGCTGGCAACAGTTCTGACCGGATCGCCTGTGGGTCTGGGGTGTGACGGTATTCAAATGCAATCTGGCCGGGTCGTAGCCGTTCCCGCAGATAATCGGCACCGGTTGCATAGATCAGAACCTCGGCCGACGCGATGCGCGCATCTTCGTCCGGATCGTCGCGCAGAACCATAGTGAGATCCGGCACATGGGGCGCGAAGCGCTTGATTCCTGCCTTCATGATCGGCGCAAAACCGGGGAAATAGGAATAAGCCGCCACTTTCGCTTCGGGGGGGATGGTGGCCAGCGCGATGCGCGTTGCCTCGTTCGGGATAAGGGTCAGGCCGATCAGTGTGGCATGGGGCGCGATTTCGCGCAGGCGCGGCAAAAGGGTGCGGGGTGCTATGATCATGTCGATACCCTGCGGTAGGCCGTGTTCGATCTGATCCAGAGTTATCGCAGTCACGGTATCGCCCTCGGCAAGGTGAGCGCGGATGTCGGCGGCGTAGGATTCGGTGGCGTCATGAAAATTGCCGACCATCAGAAGATGCGCGGCCTGCGGGGGACAAGACTGGACCATGGACATCCGCAACGCCAGATCTGAGGGCCCCATGCCGCAGGACTGCCCCAGCCGGATCAGATCGGCAATCGCGGCATCGACGCGCAAAAGAGTGTCACGGGGCGTGAGATTCGCAGAGGCACCCACAAAGGTGCCCGAGCCGGCACGCCCTTCTATATGGCCTGCGGATTGCAGGGCGGCATAGACAGATGACACGGTCACCGGCGAGATGCCGAGGTGTTTTCCCAAGGCACGGACCGAGGGCAGTTTCTGACCCGCAGCTATGTCGCCGGACGCGATGCCGAACTCCAGCGCACCGCGCAACTGGGCCGACACGGATACGTTTGCTTGCGGGTCTATGGCGCTGATGATGCGTTCAATCGCAGGGTCCAATTGTGCCACGTCCTTTAAGTCCTGTTACACTTATCAGTAACGCTATGCCTTTTTATGGAGCATATAAAGCAAAGATTACCCCGTCTACAGCCTTTGGCGCCACAAAATTTCTTGACGCTTTGTAAATGCGCCTCTTACTGTATCAAAACATAATAACACTATCAGGGAGTCGAAAATGACCAGGACGCTTTTGAAATCCGCTGTCGCAGCGGTTGCGCTTTTGGTGGCCATGCCCGCCACAGCGCAGGATTTGACCATCGGGTTGCGGGCTGGTCCCGACTCTATTGATCCGCATTGGTCGACCCTTGGCAGTCAAGCCGAAGCCCTGCGCCATGTCTATGACACCGTTGTTGATGTTGATGAGACATTGCAGCTCAAGCCCGGTCTGGCGCTGAGCTGGGACGCGGTGGATGACACGACATGGGAGTTCAAGCTGCGCGAGGGCGTGACCTTCCATGACGGCACGCCCTTTACAGCCGAAGATGTCAAATTCTCGATCGAGCGTATCCCCGAAGTCACCGGCCCGATGTCGATGACGCTCTATACCAAATTCGTGGACAGCGTCGAAGTGGTCGATGACTATACTTTGCGCGTAAAGACAAAGGGCAAGGCCCCGTCGCTGCCCAACGACTTTACCCGTCTGTTCGTCGTGCCTTCGGAAACCGGCATGGAGGCCCGCAACGAAGAGTTCAACTCGGGTGAAAAGGCGATCGGCACCGGCCCTTACAAGTTCGTCTCTTGGCAGCCCAAAGGTGACATGGTGCTGGAACGGTTCGATGACTACTGGGGCGATAAGCCCGCCTGGGAAACCGTGACCCGCAAGGAGATTCCGGATGATGCCGCCCGCGTGGCGGCGCTTAAATCTGGGCAGGTGGATCTTATCAACTATGTTCCGGCCACCGATTACCTGTCGATGAAGAACGACAGTGATTTGGAAACGTTTGTTGCCGATTCAATCTACATCTTGAACATCGCCCCCAATGTGAAGGATGAAGAGCCGCAGCCGATCACCCTGAACGGTGAACCCGTTGACGGAAATCCGCTGCAGGATCTGCGCGTACGCAAAGCGCTGGATCTGGCCATCAACCGCGACGTGCTGGTCAATATCGTGCTTGAAGGGCTGGGAACCCCTGCCAATCAGCTGATGCCTGAAGGATTCTTTGGCTATTCCGACGCGCTTGGCGTGCGCCCCTACGATATCGAGCAGGCCAAGGCCCTGTTGGCCGAAGCGGGCTATCCCGATGGGTTCGAAATTGACTTTACCTGCACCAACAACCGCGTTCCAGGCGATGCCGTGGTCTGCGAGGCGCTGGCACAGATGTGGTCGCGACTGGGTCTGAAGGTGAATGCCCAGGCTTTGAACGGCACAGTCTTCTTCCCCGCCGCCGCGCGCGAGGAATACACCATGACCATGTCCGCATGGGGCACCCTGACGGGTGAGGCTGCTTATACCTATGGCGCTTTGGTGCACACCAAGGATGCCGAGAAAGGCTTTGGCAACTTCAACCGCACTGGGTACTCCAATGCAGAGTTCGACACGGTATTTGGTGAAGGCACCCAGACCCTGGACGCCGATGCGCGCGAGAAGCTCTATGAAGATGCGTCTGTGATTGCCATGGAAGACCGCGCGCTGATCCCGACCGTGATTCTGCAAAGCGTCTGGGCCTCAAAGGCCGGTACGCTCGACTTTGCGCCGCGCACGGATCAGGAAACCCGTGCCTATGAAATCACGCCAGAGTAATCCGGCCACTGGCCGCGCCCTTTCAGACAGGGCGCGGCCGCCTTGCGCCCCGGTGCGCATTCCCAACGTTACTTCGGAGGCATGATGTTTGGCTTTCTTGCGCAACGCCTGTTTCAGGCGATTATCGTTGTTTTTGCCATGTCGATCATCGTCTTCGTCGGTGTCTATGCCATTGGCAACCCCATCGACGTCCTGATCGATCCGGGCGCCACCGCCGAAATTCGCGATAACCTGATCCGGCAATACGGTCTGGACCAACCGCTGTGGCGTCAATATCTGACGTTCCTTGGCAATGTCGCCCAAGGCGACCTTGGCAAATCCATGGTCTATAACATCTCGGTGGTCGATCTGGTGTTTTCGCGGCTGCCGGCCACGTTAGAGTTGGTTCTGGTTTCGGTTGTCATCGCCACGGTGATCGGAATTCCGGCAGGCCTTTATGCCGGTTACCGCCCGAACGGGATCGCCGCCAAAGCGATCATGGCGCTTTCGGTGCTGGGCTTTTCCGTGCCGACCTTCTGGATCGGCATGCTGTTGATCATGCTGTTTGCGGTCAATCTGGGCTGGCTGCCGTCGGGCGGGCGTGGTGAGGTTGGCACGATTTTCGGTATCCCCACGTCGCTGGCCACCGCAAACGGCTGGAGCCATGTGATCATGCCCGCGATCAACCTATCGCTTTTCAAGATGGGTCTGCTGATCCGCCTGTCGCGGGCCGGTATGGTCGAGGCGATGAACACCGATTACGTCAAATTCGCCCGTGCACAGGGTCTGCCCGATGGTCAGATCGTCTTTCGCCATATTCTGCGCAACATCTCGATACCGATTGTTACAGTCTTTGGTCTGGAACTGGGGTCCACGCTGGCCTTTGCCGTGGTCACTGAAAGTGTCTTTACCTGGCCCGGAGTGGGCAAGCTGATCATCGATTCCATCCTGCAGCTCGATCGCCCGGTGATGGTGTCCTACCTGATCATGGTCGTGATCCTGTTCGTGCAGATCAACCTGAGCGTCGATATCGTTTACGCCCGCCTTGACCCGCGAGTGCGGCTGAAAGGGGGCAAATGATGCCTGGCATTGTGCATGACAACGTTCTGACCGTGCCATCGGCCCCGCCGATTGAGACGCGCATCACACGCCTGCGCAACTTCTGGTCCGACTATTGCCGTTCGCCCATCGCCGTCGTCGCGTTGGTCGTGATCCTTGTGCTGCTTTTCGTATCTTTCGGCGCGCCGCTTGTCTCACCACAGGATCCCTATGACATGGCAGCGCTGGACTGGCTGGATGCCTTTCTGCGCCCGGGCGACATCGGGTCAGGTGGCTATGTTCATATCCTTGGCACCGACAATGCCGGTCGCGATATGCTGTCGGCCATCTTTTATGGCTTGCAGACCAGCTTTATCATCGGGCTGAGCGCCGGGGCGCTGGCGCTGCTGATCGGTGTCACAATCGGGCTGTGCGCCGCCTATTTCCGCGGCTGGGTCGAAACGGTCTTGATGCGTATTGTCGATCTGCAACTGTCGATGCCTGCGATCCTTCTGGCGCTGGTGCTGGTCGCGGTGCTGGGGCAGGGCGTGCCGCAGATCATCGGCGCGCTGGTCGTTGCGCAATACGCCTATTTCGCGCGCACCACGCATGGTGCCGCCACCGTCGAGCGCGGTAAGGATTACATCGAGGCGGCGCAATCAACCCCACTGCCCACCTCGCGCGTGCTGTTCGCACATCTTCTGCCCAACGTCCTGCCGCCACTGATCGTCGTGGCAACGGTGCAGGTCGCCAGCGCCATCGCGCTGGAGGCAACGCTCAGCTTTCTGGGTGTGGGCCTGCCACTGACCGAACCCTCGCTTGGCTCTCTGATCTCGAATGGGTTCAAATACATTCACTCAGACCGCTACTGGCTGTCGATCTATCCGGGGGTCTTCCTTATGGTCACCGTCGTCGCCATCAACCTGGTCGGCGATCAGGTCCGCACTGTCCTGGACCCAAGGAACGCCCGATGATCCCTGCGCTGGAGGTTCGTGGCCTGACCACGCGTTTTGCCACCCGCAAGGGGTATGTGACTGCAGTCAACAACGTCAGCTTTTCGGTTGCACCGGGGCGGATCATGGGCCTTGTGGGGGAAAGTGGATCCGGCAAGAGTGTCACCGCATTTTCCATCATGGGCCTGATTGACGCCCCGGGCGAGATTTCTGCCGGATCTGTGCGGATCGAAGGCGAGGATATGCGCCAAATGACACCTGAAGCGCAGCGCAAAATGCGCGGGCGGCGTGTGTCGATGGTGTTTCAGGATCCGATGATGACGCTGAATCCTGTTCTGCGCGTTGGCGATCAGATGGCCATGGCTGTACAGGTGCATGATCGCGTGTCGAAAAAGGCTGCCTGGGAGCGGGCGCGTGACGCGCTTGACATCGTTGGCATCCCGGCGCCGACTGAACGGTTGCAGGCCTATCCCCATCAGCTGTCTGGTGGTATGCGCCAGCGCGTGGCCATCGCAACAGCCTTGCTGCATCGTCCGGCGGTCATCCTTGCAGATGAGCCGACGACGGCGCTGGATGTGTCGATACAGGGTCAGATCCTGGCAGAGGTGCGCCGTCTGGCCGATGACACCGGCACCGCCATTGTCTGGGTCACCCATGATCTGGCGGTTGTGAGCTCTCTCGCTGATGACATTTGCGTCATGTATGCCGGGTGCATCGTTGAACGCGGCACTGCCGATCAGGTGATCAACCACCCGTGTCATCCGTACACCCACGGGCTGATCCAGTCGGTTCCATCTCTGCACGAACCGGGGCGCAAGCTGCCGCAGATTCCGGGGTCGACGCCGCAGCTGTCGCAACTTCCCTCTGGATGCGCCTTTCGCAATCGTTGCGCCCATGCAACCGACCTTTGCCGCACCGATCCTCCCGATGCGGCGCGGGGAGAGCGGCGTGTCCTGTGCCATCACCCGCTGGAGGAAGAGGCATGAGCGAGCCCCTGCTGAAGATCGACCACGTGTCGAAACGCTTTACCCGCGACCTTGGCCTGATTCAGCGCGGCCTGGCGCGGCTGACCGGTGGGCGCGGTGTAGAGACGGTGCATGCGCTGACGGATGTGAACCTGTCGGTCCAGCGGGGCGAGGTTTTGGGCATCGTCGGGGAATCCGGTTGCGGCAAGTCCACCCTTGGGCGCATCGCATCGGGCATCTATGCCGCAACTGAGGGCAGTGTGACGCTGGACGGGCAGCCCGTGGCGCAGGAACGCGGCGGACGGACACAAAAGCTGACCACCAAGGTGCAGATGATCCATCAGGACCCGTTCGCCAGCCTGAATCCGCGCATGAAAGTGGGTGAGACGATTGGCGAAGGCCCGCGCCTGAACCATCTGGCTAAGGCTCCTGAGGTGCGTGCGCGCACCAGAGAGTTGTTGGAACAGGTCGGGCTTGAGGCCACCTATGTGGATCGCTATCCGCACCAGTTTTCGGGCGGTCAGCGGCAGCGCATCGCCATCGCCCGCGCGCTGGCGATGAATCCTGAAGTTCTGGTACTGGACGAGGCGGTTGCTTCGCTCGACGTGTCCATTCAGGCGCAGGTGCTGAATGTCTTTACCGATCTGCGCCGCGACCTGGGTCTGACAGCTTTGTTCATCAGCCATGACCTGTCTGTGGTACGCCATGTCTGTGACCGTGTGGCGATCATGTATCTGGGACGTGTGGTCGAGCTGGCGGATGCCAGCGTGCTCTATGACAAGCCGCTGCATCCCTACACGGAGGCGCTGTTCGCCTCTGTCCCCACGCTGGGCACCGGGCGCGCGCGGTTCAATCCCATCAAGGGCGAAATCCCGTCACCGCTGAATCCTCCATCTGGATGCGCCTTCCATCCGCGCTGTCCGCTGGCAGGCCCGCGATGCCGCGCCGAGGTGCCGAGACTGAGGGGTACAACTGTCGGACGTGATGTAGCTTGTCACCTTCACGACGGCGGAACAGGAGTTGAAGCCGCATGAGCGATACGCTGCAGAAATTGATCGGCCCCATCAACGATGTGCTCTGCGCTGTAAACGCGCTTGAATGGGACGCTCGGGTGATGATGCCACGCGGAGGAGCAGAAACGCGGGGCCATCAGATTGCAACGCTCAAAGGGTTGGCGCGGGGAATGATCCTAGATCCGGCCCTGCGTGACGCCGCGCTCGAGGCCGCCGAAAGCAGCGATGATCTGACCGCACGCGCCGGTGCCACCGTCCTTGATGCCCAGAGTTATCATTCCCGCATGCCCGCGGATCTGTTGCGCCGCCGCGCTGAAGGCAGTGCGCTTGCCGGAGCGGTATGGGCCGAGGCGCGCGCAGCGTCCGATTTCAAGATGTTCCAGCCTTATCTTGAACGTATGGTAGATCTTTGTCGGGAAACGGCCGAGGCCGTCGGCTATGATGCGCATCCCTACGACGCCATGGTGAACGTGTTCGAACCGGGTGAGACAGCCGCCTCCTTGGATGCGTATTTTAACGAATTGCGGGACGGCATCAGGCCTCTTCTGGATCAGGCTCTTGGCCGACCACCCCCACGAACCGATTTTCTCTATCGTCACTTCCAGCCCGAGATCCAGAAGGTCTTCGCACATGAAATTGCTGAATGGCTGGGCTACGACTTTACCCGCGGGCGGCTGGACACGGCCGTGCATCCCTTCGAGATCAGCCAGACCAGCGGTGATGTTCGCATTACCTCGCGCTGGCGGGCCGATTATCTGCCGATGTCGATCTTCGGCACCATTCACGAGGTCGGCCATGCGCTCTATGAACAGGGCGCGGGTTCCGAGCTCACGAGGGGAGTCCACGCCACTGATCTGATAGGGCTTTACGCCGTGGCGGGCACCAGCTTCGGCATGCACGAAAGCCAGTCGCGACTTCTTGAAAATCATGTGGGACGGACGCCCGCATTCTGGCGGGTGCACTTCGGGCGGCTTCGTGACCTGTTTCCGGAGCAACTCGGCGATGTGACCGAGAACGAATTTGTCGCCGCAGTTAACCGGGTGGAGCCTGGTTTCATCCGGGTCGAGGCAGATGAACTGACCTATGATCTCCACATCATGCTGCGCGTTAGATTGGAAATGGCCTTGATGGAGGGCAGCCTTTCGGTCGCCGACCTGCCTGCGGCCTGGAACGAGGCCATCCAAGCCGATCTGGGGCTCAAGGTGCCAAGCGATGCGATGGGGTGCCTGCAGGACGTGCACTGGTCGCATGGGTATATGGGATCTTTTCCGACTTATACGATCGGGAATGCGACGGCGGCGCAGGTCCTGAAGCATCTGCGTCAGACCGGTTCTGAGGCGGATGCATCGGATCCCGCTCTGCTGCGCGCTGCACTGGGGCAGGGTATCTGGCGGCATGGCCGGTCTCGCAGCAGAACCGAATTGCTGGTTTCATTGGATCAATGCAAGCACGACACTGCGCCCTACCTCGCGTATCTCGCAGCCAAGTTTCACAGCCTCGCCTGAAGGGCTTCCAGTTCCCTCGGTCCATCAGCTGTTATGCCATCTGGGGCGTACCATCGGTTTGGCCCGAGCCTGCGCGATCTCGACGATCTTTTGGCCGAACGGGGCGTAATCCACTCGTATGAAAGCATCAGGGTGTGGTGTCAGCGGTTCTGAACGCAGATAGCGGCCAATAGCCTATGTGCCGCAGGGGCGGATGATCTTTTCGTCGATGACGGTGCAGGAAAACATTGAAACCGGCCTTACCGTCACCGGAACCAGCAAGGTGCCAGGCGACATCTACGAGCTGTTTCCTGTCCTGCTTGAGATGAGGTCACGCCGCGGTGGCAACCTGTCGGGCGGACAGCAGCAGCAGCTCGCGATTGCGCGGGCACTGGCCTCCAACCCCAAGGTCCTTTTGTTGGACGAACCGACCGAGGGCATACAGCCGTCGATCATCCGCGACATGGCACGCACCCTGCGCAAGATCCGCGATCAGAAGGGGCTGACCATCGTCGTGTCCGAACAGGTGCTCAGCTTTGCACTGGATGTGGCGGACCGGGTCATCGTGATCGAGAACGGCACCTTTGTGCATGACGCCCCCCGCGCCGGGCTGGACGAGGCAACAGTGTCTAAATTCCTATCCGTTTGAATTTCTTACCAACCAGAAAGAAAGGACATTCCATGACTGATACGTTGATTTCGGTGGACCTGAGCGAGAGCCCGCACACCAATGAAAACGTGCACAACCGCTGGCATCCCGACATCCCCATCAATGTCTGGGTCGAACCCGGCGACGATTTCCGGATCGAAACATACGACTGGACCGGCGGACAGATCAAGAATGACGACGACGCGTCAGACGTGCGGGACGTAGAACTTCAGCAAGTACACTACCTCTCTGGCCCCATAGGGGTCAAGGGCGCGCAGCCCGGGGACCTTCTGGTGGTCGAGATCCTGGATATCGGCGCGGTCGAAGAGATGAACTGGGGTTTCAACGGCTTATTTTCCAAGAAGAATGGCGGCGGGTTCCTCACGGATCATTTCCCGCAGGCCCAAAAATCTATCTGGGATTTCGACGGCATGTTCACCAAATCGCGCCACGTGCCAGGTGTGAAATATGCAGGTCTCATCCACCCGGGCCTGATCGGCCGCCTGCCGGACCGTGCGATGCTGGACATGTGGAACACCCGCGAAAGCAAACTGGTCGCGACCAACCCCAATCGGGTGCCACCCCTCGCCGAACTTCCGAATACCCAGAGCGCGCACATGGGCGCCATGAAGGGCGACGCCCGCGAAAAGGCCGCGATGGAGGCCGCGCGCACCGTGCCGCCGCGCGAACATGGCGGCAATTGCGACATCAAGGACCTCAGCCGCGGCTGCAAGATCTACTTCCCGGTCTATGTGGACGGCGCCGGCCTTTCGATGGGCGATCTGCACTTCAGCCAGGGTGATGGCGAGATCACATTTTGCGGTGCGATCGAGATGGCGGGCTGGCTGCACATCAAGGTCGAGGTGATCAAGGACGGGATGGCCAAGTATGGAGTGAAGAACCCAATCTTCAAGCCCTCACAGATCAAACCGGTCTATGACGACTACTTGATCTTCGAAGGCATTTCGGTGGATGAGACGGGCGCACAGCATTACCTCGACGTGAACGTGGCCTATCGTCAGGCTTGCCTGAATGCCATCGAGTACCTCAAGAAGTTTGGCTACACTGGCGCGCAGGCTTATTCAATCCTCGGAACCGCGCCGATCCAGGGCCATATTTCAGGTGTCGTGGACATTCCAAACGCCTGCGCCACGCTGTGGCTGCCAAATGACATCTTTGAATGGGACATGATGCCGAACGCCAACGGCCCGACCAAATACCTCGACGGCTCGGTCGACATGCCGATGGCGCCGGATCTGTAAATCCTTTGGCGGTCCCGAAACGGGTCCGCCAGTCTTTTGATACAGGAGCCTGTGACATGCCCTTTTACGACTACTGGTGCGGCGACTGCGGACCCTTCACCGCCTTTGCATCGCTTGCAAATTTCGCTGAGCCCTCCGACTGCCCCCACTACGAACAACACGCTCCGCGCGTTCTGATTACCGCCCCGCGCATCGCCGGGATGAATTCCGAGCGTCGTACCGCGTTCGAGACCAACGAACGCAGTGCCGACAGCCCCAAACGCTCCTCGGCGCACGGGCCGGGGTGCGGCTGCTGTTCGTCGGGTGCCAAGGTCAGCTCGAAAACTCTGGTGCGCCCCGACGGATCAAAAAGCTTCCCGAGCAAGCGACCTTGGATGATTTCGCACTGACGAATTGGCAATACTCCCATTTTTCAACGGTTTCGGTCGTAGAGGCGTTGTTGCGCAATTCACGCTTGAGGCATGACAGCCCC
Source organism: Puniceibacterium antarcticum (assembly GCF_002760615.1). Taxonomy (GTDB): domain Bacteria; phylum Pseudomonadota; class Alphaproteobacteria; order Rhodobacterales; family Rhodobacteraceae; genus Puniceibacterium; species Puniceibacterium antarcticum. The sequence continues at coordinate 48,124 of NZ_AWWI01000048.1, forward strand.
TTTCCCCATTGGGCTCACGCCACGCGAACGATTTCGGCGGTGCCGAGTGCCTTAAAGCGATTGATGAGTGCGACGCGGATCTGGATTGCGGCGGCTTGGCGGTCCGGGTCTCTTGCGGCTCTGCGTTCGCCGAAGGCCTTTAGACACCGCATCTTCGCCTTAATGCGGCTTCGGAACTTGTATCCGGTCCAGCGCTTCCAGAACGCCAGTCCATAGCGTCGAGGGGCGTGCAGGATTTGGTTTCGTGTTCGGGCTGCTGGACAGGCTTCCTTCCAAGACCGACCATTCTTGCGGATCGGGATGATCGCTGTGGCTTGGCGGTCTATGATGGCGGTGTGGCAGCGGCGCTTATCATAAGTGCCATCAGCGGTCACCGTGCCTATCTCTTCGCTTTCGGGGATTTGACCGAGCAGCTCTGGCAAGACCGGGCTGTCGCCGTCGCTGCTGGGGGTGAATTCTACCGCCCGGATGTCCGAGGTGGTGGTATCCATTGCCGGATGCACCTTGGGCCATCTGCGTCGGCCCTGAACGCCGTGCTTTCGGGCCTGCCACTCGCCATCACCGAGAAATTGATCCCGGTGCTGTCCCTTGCTCGACAGTTCATCGCGTAGCAATGTCCAGAGAGGGGACGAGCAGGTTCAAGGGGCCAACGGCGCAGCGATACGGAATCTGGACGCCCAACGTCTTCTGCCGTCGGCACAAGGTGGTGTAGTCGGCCACAGCCCAGTTCAGGTCAGCCATCTTCAGCAGGCTGGCCACCATCCCTGTTGTGTGCCGGAGCGGCAGCTTGAACTTGCCCGGGGCTCCACCCTTTCAGGGCGGAATTGGTCCCCGGACCAATTCCGGGACGCCCTTCACCCTTGATCGCCAGGCAAAACTGGATTGCATCATCCGAGAACACCGCAGGCCGGCCGGGGCTGCCGTCAGGCTGTGCGAGCCAGGTCATGTCCTTGCCCAACCACCCTCTCACGCATGCGTGCGATGCCGGGCAACGGATCAGCAGGGAGCCGCGCGGGCGCGCGGCTCACATGACCCAAAAGTCAGGGCAGGGGATCGGCGCGGGCTCTGGCCCGCGCTCACCCCCACCCCCACCCCCACCCTGGCATTTTTCATGAGTTGGTCCGCCCAACAGACCTGCCCCCGAAAGTCAAAAGACAAGCGCCGCTGCGCGTCGTCTCCGACAGGGGCCGTGTCCTCGGCCCAAGGCCTGCGGGCCGCCCCCCCTGTCTGCGATCCTTTGACTGTCCGTGTCAGGCCCGTGGGTCGGGCTTCGCCCTCCCCCCTCTATTCCGCCGAAAACATGGTTTTCGCCAGATCAGATTGGGGAGGCCAAGCCCAACGGCGGAAGGAGGGCACCAAGCTCCACCCTCAGCAGCAACACGAAAGGAAAGCCCTCGCAACGCTGCCCGTGATCTCGACGGCTCTGATTTCCAGTGTTCGCTCATCGATACCAATGTGGATTTTGCGCCAGACACTTTGTTTTGGGCCGCAATGCTTGCGGGCGTTCCACTCGCCTTCCCCTTTCGACCTTGATGCCGGTGCTGTCGATCAGAAGATGTAGCGGGCCTTTCGAGCCGCGATACGGGATGTTGACCTCAAGCATCCTCTGCCGTCGGCAGGTGGTGCTGAAGTCAGGCACGGGCCAGTCCAGACCCGTCTGTCGCAGAAGACTTTCCACAAACCCAGTCGTCTGGCGAAGCGCCATCCCGAAAAGCACTTTCATGGTCAAGCAAGTCTGGATCGCGGCATCACTGAAGGTCCGCGGTCTGCCCCTCTTTCCGGAAGGTTCGGCATCCCAGTCCATCTCGGGGTCGAACCAGATCGTCAGTGACCTGCGGCGCTTCAGCGCCGCATTATAACCATCCCAGTTCGTCGTCTTGTAGGTCGGTGATGTCGGTTTGCTCATGCGGGCCAGCTACCACACTGGCTTCACGACATGAATCCCTCCTGAATTTGTGCACCACAGCCGAGCGAAAGCAGTAATCGCAGTGGTTTCACTGAATTAATCTTTCACAATTTTGGTGCGAAAAATCTTATCAACCACAGCACATTGATTCAAGATATATACGATCCCACTGATATTAATATATTACTGGACATATAAAATGAATAATTTTTTATGATTTTGTACGACTTTTTTCTGTTGACAGTTCGTAAGTCTAATCTGAAATTAGAGATAAAGAATACTCAAAAAATTCTTCGAATCGACACTTACAATTTAGCCCCTTTACTCATTCTTGGAGACAGCAATGGCTTATATTTCGTCTTGTGAGATTCTCGCACAAAACCTCGTTCCAACACAGATTATTCCATCGGGCCCGCAGAATCCGTTTCTTGTTCAAGGATATTTCGTGCAAATGTCTTTGGTCTCTGGGAATTCAGTCAATTTCAACCTAATTTTCAATGAAACGACTGACTTTACGCAAGGGCTGGGCCAGAGGGCGCTTCAGGCACAAATGATTGATGCAAAAGGTAATGTTGGAATATATTCGCAGTTTTTTGCATCGACCGGGCGTGGATTTCTTGGACAAACGATTTTTGCAGGCCAAACCCTGATCTATGGCGTGCAATGTATTCCCGGACTTGTCGGAGCAGATTTAGATGCAACGCTTCTGCCGCAAGCTGGAACTGGATGGCGCGGCACCGTGCGATTGGAAGGCGCACCCAGCGGTTCCATTATTGCCACCGCAACCCAGAGACTTGTCTATTATACTGGACCCAATCCGCTCAAAGATTCTGTGATCACGGCATCGGTCTATGGTGTTCCCGCTGCCAGCGGAACCTTAATATGACTACCGCAAATCAAACGATAAGGGCTTTTTGGCTCGGCTATGTGCCGTCTGGTGGTCAGGATCAAGGTCCACTGCTTGGCGCGACGCCCAGCAATGTTGACACTGTCGCGTTGGCGTTCTCCAACCTTTTTCCCGGCAACGTTACTTGCAACGGTTTTTTGCAAAAATCTAATAGTGAGGACAAGATCAGGGCTGGAATCGCTGACATACGGGCAAATAGTCCAGACACCAAGATCATTTTGTCCCTCATCGGCACCCCGTCTCCCATTGATGTGGGCTGGAATGACGGGATCACCGATCCGGCAGCATTTGCAAGCTGGCTTGCCTATGTTGCAAACGACTGGGGACTGGATGGGTTTGACATCGACAATGAGGATTTGAATTCCAACCCAGGCCAGCCCTTCGTAGACACGGTGAAAGCCATGCGCAAAGCGATGCCGAACAAAATCCTGACGCTGGACACCTATATTTTTAACCGCGACAAAGATGTGATCGCCGAGCTTAATGAGGAGCTGACCGGCATCAGCACGATGGCCTATTTCCGCGAACTGGACGCCATGAAAGAGCTTGTGGAAGAATATGCTGCGGTGATTCCGCCGGGAAAAATCTGGATCGGCGTCAAATCGGACAAAGTTGGGCCGATCACTCAGGGGACGTCCTTGAAGGATACCGAAGAACTCGCAGCATGGAACCCAAGCGCGGGCCCAAAAGGCGGAATGATGCTTTGGAACCTGTCGGCGGATGTCAACTCCGTCACCGGAGAACCTGATGGCGCCTGGCTCAAGGCAATTGAAAAAGGTCTGTCTTGAAAGGGCAACGTACATGTCGGGTTCCCCCATAGATGACGCCACTTTAATGACCTTTGCGGGTATAGCATATGGTGCCGTCGAAAACATCCCACGGTATGTTCAGGAGTCGCCGCAAATATCAACGGATTGGGCCGTTGTCTGGACTCCGGCTGAAGACGAAAACCCGGACAATCTGGCCTATATAGCTTTGGATCAATCCAGCGGAATGGCTGTTTTGGCGATCCGGGGAACCTATCCAAATCCGTTTTCTCCAATCTATTGGGAGAATGGCCAACAAGACAGCCCGTTCGGTCCAATGCAGGCCTGGCCGGGCGGTGGAAACGCTAAAATTTCAAATGGGACAAACACAGGTTTCAGCAATCTGATTGCGCTAGTGGGCGCAAACGGTTTGACGATAGAAGAGACAGTTGCGAAACTTCCTCAAGATGTTGTTCTTTGTGTCACTGGGCACAGCCTTGGAGGGACTTTGGCGCCAGTTCTGGCGCTCAAACTTTCCAAAAACGACCCTTCTCGATCCATCAACATCACTAGTTTCGCCGGTCTGACACCGGGAAATAAAGCATTTGCAGAGCTGTTTGCATCTGACACTCCGCTCAGCGGCAAGGTTCGACGCATCTACAACACATTGGATTCGGTCAGCTACGGCTGGAATAACGTTTTGGCGACGCGCAATTTCTTTTTTCCAAATCCACAAGGCGGATTCCTCGTGAAGATTTTCTTGTTGCTTGCATGGTTGCGGTTGAAACTTGGCGGATACAATTACGCAGCAATAGGTCAGTCTGAGCAGTTAACAGGCCAGGTTCAGGATCCAAGCAAGACTGGCCCCATCGCCTATGTCTTGGAAACCCTGCATCAGCATATGCCCGATACCTATCTGAGTATTCTTGGAGCGCCACCCCTGCCGTTCTCGATTCTGTTCGGAAACGTTACTGTTGACAAAGGGCATGCCAAGGAGCGTACACCTAAAAGATCAACTGTTCCTGTTTTCCACACTTAGCCAGGATAATATTCTGTATGGCATTTTATGCGCATGTATGCATTCCAAAAACCACCCAGACCGTGTGGAAACGTAAGCGCAACGCCGCCCTCCTTCTGCCATTTCTGATCTGATCCGGCCATTCTGCGCGCATGTACGTGGCGGAGGGTTTGGATTTTGGAAATAGACGGCAAAATGGGCGTCCATTTGGACGGCTCAAGAATTGACGGGGTTTCCGGCTGAACGTGATCGAGGCTCCCAGCGGTCGACGTCAGCGCAGTGAGGCTGAGCGGGCGGATCGGTGCAGAACGCATGATGCCCGGGGTGACAGTAGCGGATGTCGCGCGACAGCATGGCACGACGCGCTCGCAGGTTTACGATTGGCGCAAGAAGTTGCTGACGGGGCAACTGGTGGTGCCTGAAGGCTTTGTGGTGTGGCTTTGCCAGCCTTCGCCGAAGTGGTGGTGAATGACACTGCGACGACAGCGCCGCCGGCTGCCACCAAGTCGGACCTTGAAATCGTAGTGGGCGACGGCGTGATCCGGGCGGGTGCCGATGAGGGTCAATTGACGCGGGCCATCCGCGCGGTGCGGGCTGCTGCTGACGTTGCCCCCAACTTTTATCCAGCGTGAGCGAGACTCCGGGTTTGAGTTTTGCC
>NZ_AWWI01000049.1 GCF_002760615.1 Puniceibacterium antarcticum
TGAGATGTGCCGCCCAAAAAGCCGAAGTGGTGCGCCGCGCACAGACCATGCCGGGCGTGGGACCTCCGGTCCGCGCATCGCCATGCCAGCCTGCGGTCACATCAGCGCCGCACACAGAGGCCTGATACCTGACCGCACCCGATCACACGCTTGCGCCGTTCGAAAATCACTTGCATCAACAGGGGCATCCATACATGCACAAATCAGCTGACGGACGGGGCTCCCCTTTCCCCAGACGGGTTTATCCAATGGCCTTGGTGATGGGGATGCCAAGGGCGGTGTAGCCGTTCAGGATCGCAACGCGCACCTGAACCTCGGCGACCTGGCGGTCAAAGTCGCGCGCCATTAGCCGCTGGCCCAGCAGTTTTACACAATGCATCTTTGTTTCGGCACGGCTTCTTCGGTGGTAGCCGCTCGAGTTCCGCCAGAGTGCGCGGCCCAGATATCTTGATGCACGCAGCGCGTCGTTCCTGGCGATGGCGCCGGCGGTGGTTGGCTTCCATGGCTGGGCATTTTTTCGCGGTGGGATGACCGCAGAGGTTCCACGATCGGCCCCTCTCATGCATGTAAACATGCACTGCCGGGCAGTGGATGGCGTTATGGCATCGGCGCGTGTCGTATGCGCCATCCGCGGTCACGCTGCCAATCTCCTGATCGTGCGGGATCTGGTTGAGTAGATGAAGTAGCATCGGTGCATCCCCGGTGTTGCTACCCGTGATCTCGACTGCTCTGATTTCCAGCGTTTGCTCATCAATACCGATGTGGATCTTGCGCCAGACGCGCCGTTTGGGGCCGCCATGCTTGCGGGTGTTCCACTCGCCTTCCCCTTCGACCTTGATGCCGGTGCTGTCGATCAGAAGATGTAGCGGGCCGTTCGCGCCGCGATACGGGATGTTGACTGCAAGCGTCCTTTGCCGTCGGCAGATGCTGCTGAAGTCAGGCACGGGCCAGTCCAGACCCGTCAGCCGCAGCAGGCTCTCGACGAAGACCTTTGTCTGGCGAAGCGCCATCCCGAAAAGCACTTTCATGGTCAAGCAAGTCTGGATCGTGGCATCACTGAAGGTCCGCGATCTGGCCCTCTTGCGGGAGGGTTTGGCATCCCAGTCCATCTCGGCGTCGAACCAGATCGTCAGTGACCCGCGGCGCTTTAACGCCGCGTTGTGATCAGCCCAGTTCGTCGTCTTGTAGGTCGGTGATGTCGGTTTGCTCATGCGGGCCAGCTACCACACCGGATTCACGACATGAATCCCTCACCCGCTTTGTGAAACAAAGCCGGCGCGAATACTCGCTGCGGTCTTACCTGTCACGCTGCAAGGGTGAGCACGGCTTTACTGCAACCCTGCCAGCCAAGGCAGATCAGTCGGCCCTTGAACTGCACTTTGGCGCAAGGCGTATCAAAGGAGGTGAGTTGCTCATCGTTGCCTGCTCCGAACCGCTTCGTGGATCGCGCATCCTGCGATACTAGCGGTGGCGCTGGTTCATCGAGTGCATGTTTGCTGACAGCAAAACAAAGGGGCCAAACCTCGAGGATACGAGGATGCAACTCTCCAAAAGGTTGAGCCTTCTGATGGAGGTCTGCGCGATCGCTCTCGCCATGGCATGTCACACAGCTTCCAGGCTCATGGGGTCAAAATATCTCGCCCGGAAAAAGCACGGGTACTGTTCAAAGTCGTGGTTCAGAACTGGTTTCGATGAACTGCGCCGCCGCCTTCGCACAAACGACACTCCCCTGATCACAGGCAAAAAATACGCCATCAGAAAACGCTTCAGACCGAGAATCGCTTAGTGTGACAAGACCGACCAGAGCTTCTCCGCCATGATCTACATCTCAGCCGGAATCATAAACGCACGCTGAATCTCAACAGGCCCTAGGACGTGCCTTTGCTGCCACCCTTGTCGATCCGGCAGATCGGGCAAGGCTCTGGCCCGCAGACAGCCCCGCAAGCATCCCTGCCGCCCGCGCCATCGGCCTAGCGGTGCAGACCCTGCGCGGCCCGCTCAACAAACTGCGCGATGGCCTGTCGTTCTGACGGGGCGGGATCTTTCTTAACCATTTCCACCTAGCGTTGGCGCGCCCGCAGGCTCTGCGGATGCGAACCTCGGGCAAACCCTCGCCCTGCTTTGACAATCCCTGGCGAAATGAGGATGGTTCGGAACTGACCTGCCAAGACACCTGCCCGCATCGACCGCCCATCCCTGCCAAACACGGCCCAATCATGACGCAAGACCCGTCTGAAACCAAAGACATACTGAACAAAATGAACCCAGAATTCGAAATCCTCAGGACACTGACCGTCATCAATCCCAGACAGCTCCAGTCCCGCATAGGAAACGAAACGCTGGTTGTGTGCGGCTCTCCCCGGGGCATGACATCGCTTGTGGCGTTCAGCATCTACGAACTGGGGTATTTCATCGGCCATCACCTTGGCGCCAAGAACTTCGAAGATCAGGATTTTCTGGGTGCCATTCCGCCCGCAACCTGGCTGCCTGTCTCGCTCACCAACCGAAAGAAGTTTGTGGATCTGGTGGCAGACCGAAATGCCAGCCACACGCGATGGGGATTCAAGCTGCCCCGTGCCTCTGAACATATCCCTGCGCTCAGAAAACATCTGCGCAATCCGATTTTTGTAGTTTGTGCCCGCAATCCAATGGGAATCGCCCGTTCCGTGCAGCGCCGGGAAGCTCAGTTCGACGGCACCCTGCGCGATCTGCTGACCATCGGCACACGCTATATTCAGGCCATTGAATTGTTGTCTCAGGACACGGAAACGCCGTCGATCATCGTGAATATGGACGAAGCGTCACATATCCCCGCAGTCTTTCTGCAGGAGTTGTCCGAAACACTTGGCCTGCAAGGGGACCTTGCGGCCATAAAGAACCGGATCACCGGCCGGGGCTATAAGGAAGGATCGCCGCGCGACGGTGTGACCTTCAAGAACCAGTAGCCTGCATCGCCTCCGTTGCCCGGCCCGCCTCTATCGCCTAGGTCCTGTTGAGATTCAGGATTCCCCATCGGTGTGATTTCTGATTCAAACTTCCAAAAGAGAGTTTTGAATGCGATCAGATCGTTTTGTCATCACGGATCGGATGTGGGCGCTTATGGAACCACGTTGTTTGGGTAAGAAATCCGACCTGGGTCGCACGGGCAGTGATGCCCGACTGTTTCTTGAAGCGGTTTTGTGGATTGCCCGCACCGACAGCCCCTGGCGGGATCTCCCACCGCATTTCGGCAAATGGAACACCATCTTTAAACGGTTTCGGGATTGGGTCAAAGCCGATGTTTTCAAAAGAAGTTTTGAGGCGTTGTCCGGTGAGCCGGACATGGAATACGTCATGGTTGACGGAACGATCGTCAAAGTCCACCGTCACGGTCAGGGCGCAAAAGGGGGACTCAAAGCAAGGCTATAGGCAGGTCCCGCGGTGGGTTGAGCACCAAAATACTGGCGCTGGTGGACGGGCTCGGCAACCTCGTCCGTTTCAGCGTGATGCCCGGTCAACGCAGCGAAACGACGGGGTCAGTGGGCTGATGGAAGGGATTAGGGCCCGTGGACATTCAGGATTCCCATTGGGCCTGATTTCTGATTCAAACTTCCAAAATGGAGGTTTGAATGAACGAGCATCGGTTTGTGGTGTCGGACGTCTTGTGGCAGCGGCTTGAGCCGCATCTTTCAGGTAAGGTCAGCGATGCCGGAGTCACGGCAAAGAACAATCGCCTGTTTCTGGAAGCGGTTTTCTGGCGGGTGCGCACAGGGTCGCCCTGGCGCGACCTGCCGCCTGCCTTTGGTCACTGGAACAGCCAGTTCCGGCGGTTTCGCCGGTGGGCCAGATCCGGAGTATTCGAGAGTCTTTTCAAAGCCATGAGCGAAGACCCCGACCTCGAATACGCGCTCATCGACGGAACCATCGTTCAGGTTCACCAGAAGGCAACCGGCGCAAAAGGGGGGCTCGAACTCAAGCCATCGGACGCTCGCGCGGCGGGCTGACGACCAAGATCGTGGCGTTAGTGGATGCGCTCGGCAATCTGGTGCGCTTCCTGCTGCTGCCGGGACAAGCGCATGATATGAAAGGCGTCGCGCCGTTGATCAAAGGCGTTTCTTTTGACGCACTGCTGGCGGACAAGGCGTTCGATGCGGACTGGTTGTTGCAAGACCTCGACCGGCGCGGTGCAACCGCTGTGATCCCTCCCGAAGCCAACCGCAGAATCCAGCGTGATTATGACGTGGAGGTCTACAAATGGCGGCATCTGGTGGAAAACTACTTCGCAAAGATCAAAGAGTTCAGAGGGATAGCCACAAGGTACGACAAAACCGACTGCAGCTACGCAGCGTGTTGGAACCTCGTCGCAGCACTCATAGCCTCAAGATGATTGTCCACAGGCCCTAGTTGCGCAGCCTTCCTCGCCGACAGGGCTTACGACGCGGATTGGCTGCGGGAAATGTTGACGTCACGTGGCATCGAGCACGTCATTCCCGCCAGAAAAGGACGCAAACACCCTGCGCCCCGCGATGAAGAGAAATACAAATGACGGCATCTGGTGAAAAACTACTTTCAGAAACTTTAAGAATTCAAACGCATAGCCACAAGGTATGACAAAACCGCAGACTACACTACACTGGGCACATGTTGCGGATTTTGGGGCTGGTGCCGACCGTCGAGATGGATTCTGAACACGAACTGTTTCCCTGCACACTGCGCCGCCGCCTTCGCACAAACGACACACCCCTGATCACAGGCAAAAAATACGCCATCAGAAAACGCTTCAGACCGAGATTCGCCAGTGTGGTGCTCGTCATTGGAAAGCCATTAGGCGTCCATCCGGTCTTTGGAAATATCGAGTCCAATGGTATCAGTCACTGTCTTTTCCTCACCTTGTCTTGTCATGCGGGCCCAACGCTGAAAACGGGGCCTAAGTATCCGTTCAGGTCAGTAGAAAAGACGGGTGCGACCATACTAATAGACGGCACACACCGGCCAAGAGGGTAACGGCCCGACCCCCGCCACTGCCGGGTAAAATGCCACGCCGGGCAGCGGCTCCAATCTCGCACAGGAGCCGACTTATTCATAAGACAAGAGGGGATCATGATTGTCTTGGGATCAGTGCTCTCGGCGGCCAGCCCACCATGATCCGGGCGAAAACCCCGTCATCGCTCCAGCGCTTGCAGCGATTGTAGAGGGTCTTCGCTGGTCCCTATTCCCTCGGTGCGTCGCACCACCGCAAACCATTGCGATTGATGAAGATAATGCCGCTCAGAATCCGCAGATCATCCATGCGTGGGCGGCCATGGCTCTTGGGAAAGAAGGGGCAAAGGCGCTCTATCTGCGCTTCGGTCAGCCAGAACAAGTTGCTCATCGATCAGGTCTCCTTTGCGGATCCTGAATCACGCCGAAAGCGTGAAATCAATTGGTCTGGAGCCTAGTTACGTCTTGCAAGCCATGGCCTTTAGCTGATCCTGTGTTCTTATGGGACAGATCCATCGATATGGGTCCAGCCGAAAAACCGAAACAATCGCGGCCGGACCTTCTCTGCACAAAGAGGGAGAACTGCAGAGGTACGCAGGCCCGGAACGAGGGCATGTTGGTTGACGATCATCCCGACGCAAAGAGCCCGCGACGCAAGGCGGCAAGATAGGCCCGTCCGTCTTTTTCGGTGGGCTCAAGGACAGCGCCTTCCGCCCACTCATTCCAGGCATTAACAAAGACTAGCGGGGCGGGAAGCTGGCCGTCGCGGTGCTTGCGGATGGCATGCAGGGCAGCCTGCCGCGTCCAGTCCTCGAATTTCCCGGGGGTGGAGCCCACGAGGATATTGGCCTGCCGGGCGCGTCGGGGCGAATTGTCCCAGTCCGGACAGATGCCGGGGGCAAGCTTTGGAAAGCTGTCGACCGCCTCAAGGCTCTGTACCGAGACCTGGTCATAGCTTTCAAAGAAATCTCCGCAGGCCTCGCTCGCCCCAGCAAGGCTTTCGCGGGCAAGCAGCCTGCGTTCAGAGCGCCGCGGAGTGCGATGCGGCGGGAACTGGGCAACAAAATCAACAAGCTCTTCCCATTCCGGGCGGAAGTCCGGATTCCAGGTTGTCCCCAGGACCATCTCAAGCCCGAGAGACTTGCGCAGACGCTCTCTCAAAAAATGAATCGTCCCCGGGGCGTCCGGCAGTTTGTTGAGCTGGTAGATCATCACCACCGGCTTGTCACCGATCCGGAAATACCGGCTGTCCGCGCTGGCCTCGATCAGATCCTGCGCGAAAAGGGACAGGGTATCCGTGCTGTAATCCTGCCGCAGGATCGCCTCGTGCGTCTTGCCGTCCCAGGCGCGTGTCCAGTCCTCGTTCGCCCAGCAATAAAAGAAGTTCGGCCCGCCCTCCGGCATCGAGAGCAACCGGTCGGTCACCGCCCCCATCAGCCGCTCGCTGCCGAAACGGTAGTAATAGACCGCCATGGCCGCGAGACCAAATTCCTGGGCGAGCTGCCCCTGCGCCGCCAGCGTTTCGGCTGTGCGCAGATCATAATAGCCAAGCTCGCCAGGAAGACGCGGCTGGGGATGCCCATTATATCTGGGACCGGCCTTGACAACATTGCGCCATTCCGAAAAGCCGGGACCCCAGGCGCGGTCATTGACTGCAAGCGGATGGAACTGCGGCAGGTAAAAGCCGACCGCCTGGGCACGGGGTTCGTGCCGGCAGGTGAGCGCCGGAAACCAGCTGCGCGCCAGCCCGAGTGCAGGATGGTCCTGCAGTTCCCGGACTGCCGAGGACAGCCGTTCCGCGCCGTGTTTGCGGACCAGACTTTCCCATCCAGACTGGCTGAGCACCAGCCGACGTTCGTGGCTGAAGCTTTTTGACTTGGCATGATAGACATAGGTAGACAGCGTGATGCCGCAGGTCATGCCGATATCGGAGAGGCGCAGGCAATAGTCGTTCTCTTCACCATAGCCCTGCGGGAAGGCCTCCTCATCGAAATAGCCGATCCCATCAATGACCCGGCGTTTGATCGCAAAACAAAAGCCGTTCACAATCGGGCTTTGATAGACCGCCGCTGCGGGAATGCGCTCGCAGAGGCGCGCCGCCTCGGCTAGCGAGACACCTTCGGGAAGCGCGTTGAGCGCAAAATCGCCTCTGGAATCCTTGGCAAGAGGCACCGATTGCCAGGTGGCCGCATTGGACAGCGGCCCCACGATCCCGACATCAGGATCGGCTTCGCCCGCCGTCACCAAAGCCCGCACCCAGCCGGAGGGGACAATCGTGTCGCTGTTGAGAAGGATCACATAATCTGCGCAAGAGGCTTTCAGCCCGGCATTGGCGGATCGCGTGTAGCCAAGCGCGATATCGTGTCGGATCAGGATGTCAGAGGGGCAGGACACCAGATGCCTTGCAATCACCCGGCGTGTCGCCGGTGCGGAACCGTCATCCACGATGAGCATCCGTGTACGACCGTCGCGCGCAAGGCGCGCCGAATGCAGGCAGCGCGCCACATCATCGGGGCTGTTGTGGACGCAGATGACCACATCTACTCTCAGCTGGTCACTGTCGGGGATCAGCTGGCCGGGCAAGCTTTCGCCCAGTTCGCGCAGAGGGTCGAGATGGGCGTGGCGCGTGCCGCCGTGATCGAGATAGGCAAAGCGCGGGTCCGCCCGGACCGAAAGCCCCGTGTCGATAAGCGATGTCTTTGCGGCACCGGCCTTCCAGCAGGCATAGTCGAAACTCAGCTGATCGCGACGGCTGTTGCCCTTGATCTCGCTCCACCAGATATCGAGCGCCTGTCGCGTCTCGGGCCTGCGCAAATCCATCACCATGAAGTTGGTTTCCGTCAACCCGCCATCATCGGGAAACCCTTCGGTGACATAGCGCGCCTGCTGGGCTCGCATGAGTCCGGGATCGTCCATCCTGTTGTGGATCAGCGCCGAGAGTTCCTCTGCCACGTTGGCGCGGTAAGGATGGGGCACCACGCCAAACGCCGCCCCGGCCCCGAGCGTCTGCACGATCAGCGGCGTGAGATCCCCCGTTGCGGCGATGTTTCCGTCGATCCAGACCGCGATATCGCAATCCTCAAGGACAAGATGCGGCTGCGTCTTGTGGCGGCGGGCAGTCCTGATCTGATCAGCTCCCTGAACCGCCAGGGGCCGCAGATCCCATTGCGCGCTTGGGCTAGACCCGGGTGTATCGGTGAAAAAGACGTAGCGCGCGCCGTCCACCAGGCTCTCGAAGGGAAGCGATCTCTCATAGCCTGCTGTCGCGCAGGTGAAGAAAGTGATCCTGAGCCCGGCCAAGGCCGGATTGAGCACGCTCGGTACATGGGCCATCTCACCCGTCTCAAGTCTGCGAAGACAATCAGAGGTATAGCGCGGCCCGTTAAGATAGCTGCGCGACAGCGAATGGGGTTTTTCGGCGCGGATCTGGCGGAAGGTAAAGCCGCGCCGGGCAGTGGCGAGCGGCAGCATCCGCTCGATGGCATGGGCCAGTGTCCCGTCAACCTGTCCTTCTTCGGCTTCAAACTCCGACAAGGTGAAGCCCCCCGCAAGCAGGGGCCGGATGGCCTCCGTCCGAGCGACAAAGAAGGACCCGGCCGGAAATGGGAGCAGGTCGGCTTCCGTTAAGGGGGAGGACTCTGCCCCAAGAAGCCGCAGCATTTCCTCTGCGACACGCGCGAAATTGCCCCCCCATTTAATCTGCTCGCTAACGCTCGGATGATAGACCGGAAAGGCCAGTCCAAGGCCGGGGGTATCGGCAAAGAGATTCAGAATCTGGGTGAAATGCGCTTTTGAGTGAAAGAGGTGGTGCCCCAGATGCAGGCCCCAGTCCCGCTTCGCGGCGGTATGGGCGCTTTTCTTGGAATGGAAATGGACGACAAGGTCATATCCGGCCAGACGCGGCCCAAAGCCGACAACCATCGGGGCGATGTCGCGTCCCCGGTTGGGCATAAGCTCGACATGAAGGCGCAGGAGACCCGGCAGGCTGCGCAGGGCTGCTTCGCACGGCCCTGCCGCATCCGCCTCGGCGACGCTTACATAAAGGTCGAAGGGAGCTTCTATCGACGCAAGCCAGATCTGGTACTGAAAGAGCATATCGAGATGGAAAAGATGCAGATGAACGGCCAGCCTGCCCTTAAACTGCAGAACAGGGTGCTCCTTCTCTTCAAGGGTAACCGCAGGGCCGCGGTGGCTCGATACGTGTTCGCCCAGGATCTCGAATGACGGCTGCGGTTCTACGTGGCCTCTGGCTGTCGCGGGACCCTTCGGGCGCCCGATGTGGCGTCCGATGCGGTGCCAGTGTTCTGCCGGACAGAGACCGCTCAGGGCGACGTCGGGGAATTGTGCGCCATACCAAGCCGCATCCAGGTCGGGATCAGCGTCAGCCAGAGCAAGGGGTTCAGCTGAATTTTTCATTTGGAAATATGCTCATGTCATGGGACAGAAATGACCTGAATGTCTGCTTTGTCGACAGTTCGCAGCGGCTGCCAGGGGCGGGTTCGTATTTTCCAGAGATTAGGAATTATCTGGTTAACGGGAGATTAAGAAACATCTGCTTAACGGGCTTGGTGAAGCCAATGTGGTCAGAAGAGCCTAACGGGATTGAAGATTTCAATCTGTCTCGTGCTGATCGGGCACAGAGCCTGCAACAGGGCGTGACAAGGAGTGACAGGGTAATGGCCAAGACCCCAAAGAGACCCGCCGCGAAACAGGACAAGCGCCGCGTCGCCGTCGTCATCCTCGGGATGCATCGCTCCGGAACCTCGGCGCTCGGGGGGGTTCTGGCGCAGCTCGGCTGTGATCTGCCTGCAACGCTCATGTCCGCACATGAGACAAACCCCAAGGGCTTTTTTGAATCCGCCGCGATCTGCCAACTCAATGACGACATCCTGGCTTCGGGCGGATCAGGGTGGAGTGACTGGCAGCCGTTCAACCCGACCTGGTTTGACTCACCGCGCGCCGAGGAATTTGCCGCACCCGCAGCCGAACTGGTCCACGGCGAATTCGCCAAATCCCATCTTTTCGTGATGAAGGATCCGCGCATCTGCCGCCTTCTGCCCTTTTGGACGGGGGTGCTTGAGGCGGAAGATGTCCGTCCGGTCGTCGTTCATATCCACCGCAACCCGCTTGACGTGGCAAACTCTCTGCGCACACGGGACGGGATGGAAGAGGACCTTGCCCAGCTCATATGGCTGCGCCATGTTCTAAGCGCCGAGCGCGACAGCCGCGGGTTGCCGCGCAGCTTTCTCTCCTATGACCAGCTGATGCAGAACTGGGCCGGGCTGACAGACCGCATCGCCCGCGACCTCGGGTTGGGATGGCCACGGCTTTCAGCCCGTGCGGCTGCGGATATCGGCGCCTTTCTCATGCCCGCGCTGCGCCATCATCTGCGGCCAAAAGAACAGCTTCTTGAAAACCCCTTCGCCTCCGAATGGATCCGCAAGACCTATGCCATTCTGCAGGAATGGGCCGAGGGGGGCGAAAACAGCGCCGACTATCCCAGGCTTGACCAGATCGCGCGGGAATTTGACCACAGCGCGCCGACCTTTGCCCAGCTGATCGAGACCGGACGTGCCGCGATCAGGACGGTCGGCAAAGCCGAAACCCAGCTTGCCGAGGTAAGGACCGAACTGGGCGCGTGTCAGAAGGCGCTGGACGACGGGCAGCAGGCGCATGCGGCCCTGACCGAGGAGAAGACGCAGCTTGAAGAGGCGGCCCGTAGAGCAGAGGCGGCGCACCTTGAGGAAGCCGAGGCTCTAGCCCGGGCCAGCCAGGAGGTCCGGGTACAGCACAACACGATCTCCGAACTGCAGAGCGCGCTTGCACAGCGTCAGCTTGAGGCCGAAGACTGGATGTCCGCCGCGCGCGCGGCGCAGGCAGCACTGGAAGAGCAGCAGCAAGCGGCGCAGGCAGCACTGGAAGAACAGCAGCAGGCGGCGCAGGCCCAGAGCGAAAAAGCCCTGGCGCGCAACCGCACCGCCGAGGCCAGCGTCACGCGCCTAACCACGGAAATCGCAGCCTTGTCCAAGATCCTCGTCGCGGTCGAGAACCGCGAGGCACAGCAGAAAGCCGCCCTTCAGCGCGACCGCGACACGCAGATGGCCGAGGCCGAGGCGGCACGCATCGCATGTGACGCGCTTCTTGCCAGCACCTCGTGGCGGGTGACTGCACCGCTGCGCCGGATCAGCCGGTGGCTCAGGCCATCCGGGTTTGGTTGAACTGAGGTGGTGATGCCCGGCCTATCCCTCCCTCGCCCTGAACTAGCGGCTCAGCAAGTCGCGCAGCACATCCAGACCCTTGTCCAGCGTCGCAAATGCCGAAGTCTGATCTTCGCCCTCGACATAGAGCCGCAGTTCCGGTGCGTTGCCCGAGGGGCGGATATGGATCACCATGCCCGTCTCAGAGGTCAGGCGCATCCCGTCAGTCTGGTCCAGCTCCACTGCGCGCCCGAGATTCAGGCGCCCCAGCAGATCGTCCTGCACCGCACTGTCACCAGAGAGCCGCGCGACCAGATCGCGCGACCGCTCGAGCGGCACGTTTTCCAGCCGGTCGGCGGCAGTGAAGCGCGCCGGTTCCAGCGCCACACGGGCGGCAAGGTCGATCCCGTCACCAGCCCGCGCGGCGTAAAGCGCGCCCAGAATGGGCAACATGCTGTCGCGGGTCATCAGCATCGGCAGCGTCCCGGCGGGACCCGCAGCATCATAGCCCAGAAGGAATCCGCCATTCGCCTCGTAACCGACAACCTGTGTCCCGGCCTTGTCCTCCATCGCGGCGATCACGAAGGGAGAGCCGATGCGGGTGCGGATCACCTCGGCAAAACGCCCGCCCAAATCGACTCCGCTGTTCGAGGAGACCGGGGTGACAACCACTTCTGCCCCCAGCAGCACCGCCGTGATCTGGCCCAGAACATCCCCCACCACCACGCGGCCCGTGGCATCGCTGACCAGCGGGCGGTCGGAATCGCCATCGGTAGAGACAATGGCATCGACGTCGTGTTCGACCGACCAGGCGCGCAGTTGCGCGCGGGTGGCAGCATCCACTGCCTCGGTATCGACGGGGATGAAGATGTCGGACCGGCCAAGCTCAATCACCTCAGCGCCGACCCCCTGCAGGATCTCGATCATCAGATCGCGGCCCACGGCCGAATGGGAATAGACACCGACCCGCGCGCCACGCAGCGCGTCGGCACCAAAGGCACTGAGGAACCGATCACGGTAGCGGGCCGTGGCTTCGGTACCTTCGCTTTCTTCGGCACTCAGACCCCAGGCAGGCTGGCCCAGGGCGCCCAGAATCGCTGTCTCATCGGTCTTGGTGATCTCGCCCCTGCTGGTATAGAACTTGAGACCGTTGCGATCGGCGGGGATGTGGCTACCGGTCACCATCAGCGCCCCGGCCCCAGCCTTCAGCGCTGCCAGAGCCAACGCGGGTGTGGGCAGCGCGCCGCAAAACACGACGTCTACCCCCGCATCCAGCGCGGTCGCGCGGGCCACTGCCGCCAGAGCGGGAGAGCTGTCGCGCAGGTCATGGCCTACATAAAGCGTGCCCCCAACATCACAGACCGACAGAAAGGCGCGCAGATGGTCGGTCACGATCTGATCGGTCAGTTCCACAACAAGACCCCGCAGACCGCTGGTTCCGAATTTGGCGGACATAAGGAAGGCCTCCTGGCTTTGAAAAATGCATTTTATGGCATTGCCGTAATATGGCTGCCGGTTTTCACGCCCCCTGTGACGGGTCACCGCGGATTTATGCGGACAGTAGACCGCGGTGTTCAGAGCCAAAAGACCTCTGTTGACGGTCCGGACGAAGGCTTTGCCATATGCCAAAGCCGTCAAAGACGGAGGAAACTCCCATATCCGATGTTCTTCTCGCCGGAAGGCCGGGGCCGGGACTTTGCGGCCGGAGATAGGGTGATAGGCCAGCGGGATATGCGGATACTGAGCTCCTACTGGATGCAGGGCGAAAAACAGGACATGCCATGACCCAGACCAAACCGCCGCTGATCCTGATCGTAATGGCCGTCTACCGGCCGCAACCGGCGCATCTGCGCGCGCAGCTGGCCTCGATCGCAGCACAGAGCCATAGAGCCCGTCATCTGGTGGCGGTGATTGCCGACATGCTCTCCGGCGATCTGGTGCGCGACCTTGCGGCAGAGCTAGATCTGCCCTGCACCTGCCTGGAAAGCGACACAGATCTCGATGCGGTGCGCGCGGTTGAGGCGGGGCTGGTTCAGGCGCTGGACCTGATCCCGGTCCTGACCGCGCCCAGCGATCCTGAACCGCTGATCGCCTTGTCGGATCAGGATGACATCTGGCAGGATGACCGGCTGGCGCGCGGCGTGGCCGCGCTGTCGAACAAGGGCCTGCAACTGGTGCATTCGGATGCGCGACTGGTGGGGCCGGATGGCTGTGCTGTCTGGCATGCTTCAATGTTCCGGTTTGAGCGGCGCCATCGCCATCCTAGTCTGCGCGGGCTGCTTTATCGCAACAACATCACCGGCATGACGCTGACCATGCGGGCGCGGGTGGCGCGGGTAGCCCTGCCTTTTCCGCCGCAGTCCGGCGTGCATTATTATCACGACCTCTGGCTGGGGCTGATCGCTGCGGCCACCGGCGGTGTCGGACTGATCGATGCGAAACTTGTCGACTACCGCCAGCACGGCACCAATGCCGTTGGCGCTGTGGACCGCCAGAAGGGCTGGCTGCGCGCAGGCAAACGCGCCCTGCCCGATGGCATGTGGATCCGCCACGAGGCTGCGGCCTATGCGCTGGCACGCTACCTGGCACACTCCGCTCGAAACCGGATCTCGGATGCGGTAGGGGACGGACGGCTGCCCGCCGGGGATGCACATCCCGACCCTCTGCGGCCCTATCTGCGCCGCACGTGCGGGATGGGCCAGCATGTCCGCGACAGCGCGAAACTGGCCTTCACGGGCCATCTGGCGCTGGCGCGCATCGCCGCGGGATTTGCAGTGGTGGCTCTGGGCCGCACCCTTTGGACCCTGCGCGAGGCGCTGGGACCGGGGCTGGACAAGGCGATCAGCGCTTTCGATACCCGGCTCTATTCGATGTCTCCCGGCCTTTTCCCGAAACCGGCGCGGGACGCCATCGAACAAACCCTGAAGCCACTGGATCACGACACGCTGATCGATCTGCGCAAGATCTCCCGCTGGCAGCCCCTCTTCGACGCCCCTGCCCCGGCGCTGACCGTGCTGGTGCCAACGCTGAACCCGACCGAGATCTTCGCGGGCATCGTCACGGCGCTCGATATCGGGCTGGGGCTGGCGGCGCGCGGGTTCCGAGTGCGCTTTGTCGCGACCGACCTGCCGGTCTCTTCCGTCGCCGTTTCGCGCAGCTTTGTGCTGAAGCGCTTACCGGGGATCACCCCCGAGGCTGCGGCGCGCATCTCGCTCCACTGCGGCGTACAGGGCCGCACGCTATCGGCGCACCGGGACGATGTCTTTCTCTCCACCGCCTGGTGGAGTGCGCATCTGGCCGATACGCTGATCCGTGAGCATGGCTACACGCAGGAACGGTTCGTCTATATCCTCCAGGATTTCGAGCCGAATTTCTACGCCTGGGGACCGGAATATGCCGATGCTATGGCCAGCTACGGATTCGATTTTGAACCGGTGTTCAACACCACCCTGCTGCGGGATTACTTTGCGCGTCAGGGCTTTGGCTTTGCCACACCGGACAGGCTGGCGTTTCACCCGGCCATCGACATCGCGCGGTATGCAGCCGGCGTGCGGCGCGAAACAATCGGCCCGCGCCGCCTGGTGCTGTATGGCCGTCCCGAAGTGGCGCGCAACATGTATACCACCGGGATCGAGGCACTGTCGCTGTTTATCACAGCCGAAGGTCTGGGCGCGCAGGACATCACCCCCGTCTCGATCGGGCTGCACCACGATCCGGTGCGCCTGCCCGGCGGCGTGCTCCTGGAAAGTCTGGGCAAACTGCCTTGGGAGGCTTATCCCGGCTATCTGCTAGGCACCGATCTGGGTCTGTCGCTGATGTATTCGCCCCATCCCAGCCATCCGCCAATAGAAATGGCGGCGTCGGGCGTGCGCGTGGTGACCAACCATTTCCCCCAAAAGGATCTAAGCTTGCTCAGCCCCGCGATCTTGTCTGCAAAGCCCACCGCCCGAGCTCTGGCGGCAGCGCTGTCGCAGGCTTGGCACAGCGACCCTGTCACGGCTGCCGAACGCGCCATTGACCTTACCTCCATGGGCCTGCCGCTAGAGGAAATGGTGGACCGTCTGGCAGAACGGCTGACAAGGCTTATGAGAACCGAAGCCCCTGACAATCTGAGGTAGAGTACCCTGAAGCAGACACCGCAGCGTTGAGATTTTAGGTGTTTCGGGTTTTATATGAGACAAAGAGCATATGATTTCGCGTTCAATCAAGGGCAGTGACCCATACCCGGTGTTTCACCATAAAATCAAAATGCTCTAACAGCCTTTCCCCAGCCCCATACGGGTCTTGAAAAAGAAAGGAGGCCGGTGTCATCGTCCCGACGCGACGCTGTCCGGATGGGGCTGGCGCATCAGCTCCTGATAAAATGCGATGCCCGCACCCACATCGTCAAAGACCTCCAGCAGACCGGTTTCTAGCACGCAGACCTTGTCGCACATGCGCGAGACCTCACCCAGTGAGTGGGTGATCATGATGGAGCCGCTGGTACGCATGCGTTCCCTGAACAACGCCTCGCTCTTGGACTTGAAGACGGCATCGCCCACCGCCATCACCTCGTCCACCAGATAGGTATCAAAGTGCAACCCCATAGACACGCCAAAAGCCAGGCGCGACAGCATCCCAGAGGAATAGGTCCGAATCGGCAGGTTAAAATGCTGCCCCAGTTCGGCAAAATCTGCGACAAAATCGGCCAGTTCATCCGTGTCCACGCCATAGACCCGAGCGATGAACCGGGTGTTCTGCAAACCTGTCATGTCCCCATTGAAGGATCCCGAAAACCCTACCGGCCAAGAGATTGTTCCAGTCGAGCGGACCTCGCCGCTGTCGGGTTCCATCGCACCGGACAACATGCGCATCAGGGTCGATTTGCCGGCGCCATTGCGCCCCAGGATCGCGACCGAGGCACCGGTTGGAAAAACCGCGTTGATATTCTGGGCCACCACCTTACGCCGCCCGTTCAGCACAAAGGTCTTGCACAGGTTGCGCATCTCGATCATCTGCCCGTCTCCCTAGCCGATCAACGTCTGTCGCGCAGCGAATAATATATCATCGTCCCGATCGACCAAGAGATCAGCAGAAATCCCCCGATGATGGCCATCAACACGAAGCGGCGGGGATATTGAGCCGTCTCGGCCCGGGTCGGTGCCACGTAGCTTGCAAGATAGCGCGACTGGCGCTGCGCCTTGGCCACAGCGGCATTGCGCGCCGCCAGCGCCGCGAGGAAACTCTTCTCGGCAAACTCACGATCCACCTCAAGCGACTCGTATTCTTCCAGCAGGGTGGAATAGGCGGCGTCGCCGACATCGACCGAGGCCCCTACCCCGGCAATATCCGTCCCAACGCCGCCGAACTGACTTCGCTCTTCGGCGATCTGCTTGCGGATCGCAGCGATGCGCCCGTCAAGTTGGGTCACCCGTGGATCATTCGTGCTGGTGGCGCCGTCCAGAAGAGTTTGGCGGGCCACTAGCCCTGCGGCAAGCTGGTTCTGAAGCGCATTGACCACGCCCATCTGACCTTGGATATCAGCCTTGGGATCGATAATCCCGGTACGATTGCGAAAGGCTGTCGTGGCCTGACGGGCTGTCTTGAGTCGTTCCTGAGCGCGCGCCAGCTCTTCTTCGGTATAGCGCATGACATCGGCTCGTGCGATGGCTGAGAGTTGATTGATCATCGCGCTGCTCTCGTCAAAGATCGCTGCCGCCACCGCCGTTGCATCAACCGGGTCAAAGGCCAGAACACGCACCTCTATAAGCCCTGAACCGCGATCATAAAACACCCGGACCATGCGTTGCCAGTATTTTGCCAACGCCTCGATCCGCGCATCCTCGCCCAAAGCAAAGACCGGATCATCTGGGACGATATAGATGTCGCGCAGGCCCAACCGAGCGTTTACGGCGCGTACCATCTGCTGGCTCTGGATATATTCATACAGGATATCAGTATCCGAAGAGGAGGAGCCCGAAAGCTCGGTAAGCCCGCCCAGAAACCCAAGCGACGATCCGACCTCCTCTGTGCGGACAGAAAAACCGACCTTGCTGGCATATTGATCCTTGGCGAAGGCAAACAGATACCAGCCTGTTGCCGCAAGCGGGATCATCACCCAGAGCAGAAAGGTCAGCATCAGGATCCGGTGGCGCCGACGGACGCGCGCGGGGCCAGCGCCGACGCGAACGACGGACAGTGGCCCGTTCTGGGGACTGCCCTGCGGACTGGTCGCCGG
Source organism: Puniceibacterium antarcticum (assembly GCF_002760615.1). Lineage (GTDB taxonomy): Bacteria > Pseudomonadota > Alphaproteobacteria > Rhodobacterales > Rhodobacteraceae > Puniceibacterium > Puniceibacterium antarcticum. The sequence continues at coordinate 17,374 of NZ_AWWI01000049.1, forward strand.
AATGCCGTCCAGACCCTGTGTTGCATGTTTCAAAATCGGCCTCTTTCAGCTGCGCCACGGGGGTCGCCCGCGCGTTAAGCAATTATTATCAGACCGCGCATTAATAATTTCTTAGCGATGCTAAAGAGAGGCCGTCCTCTGCCATGACACGATCTGTCCCCTTCCAGCTGCCGTCCCGGCCAGCACGTCCACCACACCGCCGGTTCGTGACGCTGCGCGTGATCGTGGCGCTAATGCTGCGCGAGATGTCCACCACCTATGGCAGCTCGGCGCTGGGATATCTCTGGGCCATTATGGAACCCGTTCTCGGCATCCTGCTGATGACCCTGATCTTTTCCTTCACCTTCAACGCCCCCAGCCTTGGCACCAGCTTTGCGCTGTTCTTTGCCTCGGGGATTATGCCGTTCATGGCCTACATGGATATATCGAGTAAAGTGGCCTACTCGCTCAGGTTTTCCAGCAAGCTTCTATTCTATCCGGGTGTGACTTTTGTCGATGCGATGATCGCGCGGACCCTGCTCAATGCGATGACGCAGTTTCTGATCTCAGGTTTGGTCTTTTCCGGTATTCTGGTAGCCTATGACATCGATGTGATCTTGGACATTCCGGAGATCGCACTTGGCTTTTCCATGGCGCTGTCTCTGGCCGTATCTGTAGGAACGCTGAACTGTTACCTGCTGTCGCTCTATCCGATCTGGGAACGGATATGGGCGATCCTGAACCGGCCGATGTTCATGGTGTCCTGCGTGCTGTTCACCTTTGACACCGTTCCCATGCCCTATCGCGACTGGCTGTGGTGGAATCCGCTGGTACATGTGATCGGCCAGATGCGCGGCGGAATCTATGCCACCTATGACAACAGCTATGTCTCACCGCTCTATGTGTTTGGCCTCTCTCTGACCCTATTGGCGCCGGGGCTGCTGCTTCTACGCCGCCATTACCGCAACATCATCAACATCTGAACAGGCCCCTGTGGAAAGACCGTTCCGCATGGCAGTGGCCGGATTTGTTTCGCACGCGAAACAATTGACCATATGGTCAAAATTTAAATCACCCCCCGCAGCCACTGCGTCAGCGACAGGCGCAGATCCTCGTTCAGGCCCGGGCCTGACAGGGTCAGCGCCCCATCAGAATGCCGTTGCAACCACAGACCCGGCACGATCTCTTCGCCCGCACCCTTTGAGGGAATGCCCTGTGGTACAGTCTGTGGCACCACAGGGGCAGCTGGGACCGGGGCGGGCGGCGGGGGCATAACCCGTGCCTGAGGCGTCACAGGTGCCGCCTCAGGGGCACGCGAGGCGGGCTCTTGAGGTGTAGGCTGCGGCATCAGCGCGATCTGGATCAGCCTCTGTTCCGCCTCGGGCGTTTCGGGCGGTTCAGCAGCGAGCGCCTGCATGAGGCGCCGAGCAATATCAAGATCGTCCTCAAGCGCGCGCGACAGAGTCAGGCCGGTGCGTTCGGCCAGCGCCTCGGGAAAGCGCAGGACACCATCCATCACCTCGACGATCCCCAGAAAGCTGCCGATCTTGGAGCGCTTCGCGCGGGAGGCCGCGTGAAACAGCTGCTGCAGCGCCGTTTTGCGGCTGTCAAAGACCCCCTGTTCCACCGACTTCAGCACGATACGGGCACGCTCGTAATAGCTGAGACCCACCCGGATCTCGTTCTCCTCGACCATCGCGAGATAGGCGTCCGAGGCCTGATCGGGCCGGCGCAGCAGCGCCAGCACCTGGGTAAACCGCACCTCGCCCGTCTCATCGGCCAGCTGGCGCAACGCCTGACAGCGCCGCCAGCCCGAAATCAGCCCGTAACGCCCCCCGCCCAGATCAGCGACCTCGACCGGGGTCTGCTGGCCACGTATGCGCAGCGACGCCTTCAGCGTCTCCATTTCTGCATCATCAACTGCCACACGGTCGCGCACCAGATAGCCGATGTCGATCCCCTCCAGCGGCAGGCTCAGGACCATGCGGCCCTCTGTGCGTGCCCGGGTCAGAGTATCGGCCATCTCCTCGAAGGCGGCCGAGTTGGAGGCCGCGCGGGCCACATCAGCGATCGGGGCTGACCGGGTGAACATGCCTGCCACTTGCGCCGCGGGATCCTCCATATAGACAGGGTTTGCCGGGGTCAGGCGTTTGCGCTTGGCCATCACAGGGCTCCTTGTATCTGGTGGTGCAGGGGGCTCATTCTGCAGCCTCCTCAGCGCTGAGCGCATCGCGCCGCCAAGCCCCGATCAGCAACTGCTTGAAGGCGGCATAGGTCGCGTCAAATGTTTCGCGACCGCGCACATAGGTCTCTCGGTTGAAGTCGCGGTAATCCGCCTCGTAGATGCCCTGCACTTGCTCGCTGGCCTGTCCGATCAGTGCGGTGAAATCCTGCCGGTGCGGCGACAGGGTCTGGCCGAGGTACGCCTGCATCAGCGCGGCAAGCTCGGCCTGCTGGCTGCCGTCATAGCGCGTGACCACGGCCCGCACCGCGTCCCACTGAAACGACAACTCGTCGCGCCCCAGCGCCCGAGCGGCTATGTTTTCGGCCTCTTCAATACTGGAAAAAGTCGAATGCAACATGTCAAAGAACCGTCCGGTGGAGTCAAATTCAAGGAACGATGCCCCCAGCGGCACTAGCAGGATATCCGCCGCCGCCAGCCCGTTGATGGTGAGATATCCAAGCGCGGGCGGCGTGTCGAGAAAGACCACATCGTACTGATCGAGGATCCCGTCCGCATCCAGCATCTCGGTCAGGGCATCCCAAAGCTTCCAGCCACGTCCGGACATGCGCCAGACGGGAATCTGGAACTCGGCCCAGTAGAGGTTCAGCTGCGCGCCGATCAGGTCGATATTCGGCCAGTGGGTTTTATGAATGAGGCTCTGCGCCTTGACCTCTAGAGCATCCGAAAGCGTGTCATCCAGCGGCAGCGGTGCCTCGCCCCGGTCAAGCCTGCGCTGGTTTTCCCCGCGCAGGTGCAGCGCGTAATGGCGCGCGAGCAGCGGGAAGACGGTTTGCCATTCGTCGCGCACTTTACCGCCAAAGATCGAGGTCATCGAACCTTGTGAGTCGAGGTCGATCACCAGCACTTTGTAGCCATCGAGGGCGGCGGACATCGCGAGATGTGCGGCGGTACTCGTCTTGCCCACGCCCCCCTTGAAGTTGGCCACAGCCACCATCTTGGCCGGCAGGCCCTTGGGACGGTAAGGAAGATACTCCTTGGCCTTGGAACCTTCGATGCCGAAATGTGCGCGCAGGCGCAGCACCTCGTCGAGTGTGAACCACTTGGCACCGCCATCTGTTTCGCTGCGCCCTTGTGGCAGGTCGGGGTGTTGTTTTAGCACCCGGCGGAAATGTCCTGTGGCCACGGGTATGAGATAGCGGGTGATTTCCCAAGTCGAGAACAGTCGCAGGCTACGCCCGCCGCCGCCCTCAAGACCGCGCGAAGCGAGATCAGACCGCCCGGCCTCACATGCCCGAGCGATAGCACCGAACCCCTTGGTTGAGGCAGGCTCACCCAGATGGCTCAGGGCAGCGTCCGGATCGATGTTGAAATAGGGAGGCAGCTGCCCCCGCGCGTTGGATTTCATCACTGCAGGTCCTTATAAATCCTGAGGTATCTTTGCCCAAGTCTGAGTGTTTTTTGGAGAATGTACGCCCTTTATGTTCTGATACCATAAAAAGGCTTACATTAAAGAAAAACCCGCATACGCTGTAATTTTTCAAGCAAATTCAATGATAAAATCTTGTCAGATGCCAACATGTCAGGCCCCTTTTCGGAAGAGCCAAGTTATTTTTTGTTAGTATATATGTTACGAGAAAAATTGTGCTCTTACTAAATCCCTATTTTCAAAGGCTTGAGAAAAATTTAGCCATCATTGGTGACTCTGATCCCCCGTTAGGCTGACTCTGATCCCCCGACAAGGCGACTCTGATACATGGATCGCAGCGCACCCTGCGCTGGACGCATGATGTGGATAACTCTAGGGTAGGTGTCACTGAAACCCCGATAGCGGAATAGCGCGAATAACCGGGGGCAGGCACAGCGGCAGAGCAGTCGTAGGACAGACGAGGGCAGGCAGATGGCCGGATCAGATATGATCCCGGGTGCGGACGGGGGCAGTCTTTTGCCTGACCGGTATCCGGCAGAAGACTTCTTTGTCTGCGACATGTTTGGGGCGAGCCCCAAGGATGACCTCGGCTCGATGGAGCATCCGATCTTTTCGCTGAGCACCAGGCCCGACAGGCGGGTGCTTAGTTATGAGCACAATGGCTTGCAGATCGAGGTCACCCCGTCGGTCAAGGGCCGCGCCACAATCCATGACAAGGATGTGCTGATCTATTGCGTGAGCCAGCTGATGGCCGGGCTGAACGCGGGCCGCGCGATCAGCCGCACGCTGAACCTGAAAGCGCATGACCTTCTGGTGGCCACCAACCGCGACACATCCGGTGATGCCTATACCCGGCTCAAGGAAGCCTTTGAGCGGCTGGCCGGTACGCGCATCACCACCAATATCACCACCGGCGGCCAGGAGACGACGCGCGGTTTTGGTCTGATTGAGAGTTGGGAGATTGTGCGTCGCTCACGTGGCGGGCGGATGATCAGCGTGACTGTTACCCTGTCGGACTGGCTGTTCCGCGCGGTGCTGGGCCGCTCGGTGCTGACGCTCAGCAGGGTGTATTTTCACCTGCGCAAACCGCTGGAACGGCGGGTCTATGAACTCGCCCGCAAGCATTGCGGCCGCCAGTCCGGCTGGACGGTGTCTGTGGCGGTGCTGCACAAGAAATCCGGATCCACTGCGCCGGTGCGGGTGTTTCGCGCTGCGATCCGTCGCATGATCCAGGATGCCCATCTGCCCGATTACACCATGACGGAAAAGGACGGCGATCTGATCCTGTTCGAACGCGCCGGTGCGGTGACAGAGACCCGCGGCGCGCCGGTGCTGAAACCCGACACGCTTGAGGCCGCACGCGAACTCGCTCCCGGTGCGGATGTCTATATGCTGCAGGCGGTCTGGCAGGAGTGGTGGGTTAACACCGGGCGCCCGCGGCTGGGCAATGCCGATGCGGCTTTCCTCGGCTGGGTAAGGGCGCGGGAAAAATCCTCGCGCTAGAGCGCGTCGCGTTTAATTGGTTTGGTATCCCGCGGCTTTGAAGAAGTTGTAGCATTCCTCGTCGCTGAAGAGGTCGCACACATGACCGACCGCCTGCCAAAGCTCATTGTAGGTTCGGGCGGCAGCTTTTCTGATCAAGGCCTTGAGCTTCGAGAATGCCATTTCGATGGGGTTGAGGTCGGGGCTGTAGGGCGGCAGGAACAGGAACCACGCGCCGATGTCGCGCAATGCTTTGGAGGCAGCGGGGCTTTTGTGGCTCGACAGGTTGTCGAGGATGACTACGTCGCCTTCGCGCAGCGTCGGGATCAACTGGGTTTTGATATAGAGGTCGAACATCTCGCCGTTCATCGCGCCGTCGATCACCCAGGGGGCATCGAGCCGGTCATGGCGCAGGGCGCCGATGAACGTCTGGGTGCGCCAATGTCCGAACGGTGCGTGATCGACCAGGCGCTGCCCGCGCGGAGCCCAGCCGGTGGTCTTGGCCATGTTGGTCTTCATAGAAGTTTCGTCGATGAAGGCCAGTCTTTCCAGATGGTTGGCCATGAAGGACTGGCGTTTGCCGATCCAGATGCGGCGCAGGTCGGCCACGTCACTGCGCTTCTACTCAAGCGCTTGCAAGTCTTTTTTTGTGTGACAGCCCGAGCCTGAGCAATAGCCGACCGACGGACGAGCGATGCACCTTCACCCCGTGCTCTGCGGCCAGTTCCGCCGCCACCTCGTCAATTGTCAGATCGGGCTGCGCCGTGATCCTGTTCTGCACCCAATCCGTGACACCTGTCAGCTTACCGCGTCCGGGATTGCCCTGCCGCTTCGGCGCAAGCGACCCGGTCTCGCGCCTGAGGCGCACCATGTCGTTGACGAACTTGATCGAAACACACAACCGGCGCGCCGTCTCGGTGTGCGTGTTGCCCTGCTCGACAAGCGAAACGGCCCGTTCACGCAACTCAACAGGATGCGGTTTACCCATCTCTGACCCCCATATCTGCCTCCAGGCATGGAATCACAGGAGGATCGCAATGGGAATCCAGAATCCGATCAGGGGCGACACGCTCTAACCTCGCTTTGGGCCTGCCTGTTGACTTCGTGAAAGTGATGGCACTCAACAGGGGTGTTGTCACGTTAACGCGCCTGAAGTTGCCGGTTCATTGATCTGGGCGTAGACATTTCGTAGGAGACGATCCGGCGTTGGACCGTCAAATTAGGCCCCCTGATCGCCCACGTTCTAAGGCAACGCGAGCCGTGCGCTGGCGACGTCTAGCACCTACACGAAGACGTAGTGACGATTGCGGGCGGGTCATACTGGATCTGGCACGAAGTCGACCAAAACTTTTTTTTATTGAACAAATACTTCAATCGAGGCGAGACAAGCGCGCCGCAAAGCGGCTTTTGGTCAAGCTGATGAAACGCTTGGGCTTCGTGCCCAAGAGGAACATTACGGACAAACTGCGACCCTACGGCGCCGCCACCCGCCTACGTCAAATCCTTCGTGAAGCGCCAGAGTGAGGTGGGCCGGGAAAACGATGCGGCCGATGCCGAGGCGATCTGTGAGGATTCAAGCCGTTCGCGCAGCGAGAAAACCCAAGGCGCGGCGATTGTGTTTCGCGTGCGCGAGCTTCTGATCCGGCAGCGGACCCAGGCCATCAATTCACTACGAGGGCATTTGAGCGAGTTCGGACAGGTCGTACCATAAGCGGGGGCCAACGCGACGAAGCTGATTGCAATCATCGAAGATCCAAAATGCGATCTGCCTGCCGACGCCAACCCTACGCCCAAGGTTCTGGTCGCAGCACTGGCGCAGTTGGAGGCAGAGATCGGCAAGCTTGACACCGAGATCGCCCTTCGTGCCAAGGAGAACGAATTGGCGCGGCGGCTGATGACGGTGCCCGGTATCGGCCCGCTGATCGCGACGGCCATCGAGACCCTTGCGCCGCCGCCCGAGACCTTCCGCAAGGCCCGGGATTTTGCGGCGTTGTGCTGAAAACACGCCTCTGGCGTGAGGCCACGACGACCCTCTCGGGACATTGCGTGCCGCAATGCTTTGCCGAGATGTTGTCACGCAAGGCGCCAATGCTGGTACAGGTGGCGCTCGCGAAAAAAATGGCGTGCATCGTCTGGGCCCTGATGGCCCGGGGCGGCGTTTATCCGGGGCCGATCAGGCAAGGCATTGGGGGATCTGGTATCGTTGCCATCACGATGCAGATGGCTGACAATGACAGGACTTGAGTTTCTATCTTGGCAACAGAAAATTAGATGTAAGGTCACATCTCATTGAGAAAGGCTCGCAGATGATCACTCCCATTCTGCTTTGTGGAGGCTCCGGCACGCGTCTCTGGCCGCTGTCTCGCAAATCCTACCCCAAGCAATTTGCCAAGCTCATGGGCGATGAAAGCCTGTTTCAGGCTTCTGCCAAACGTCTGTCCGGCGAGGGGTTCACCGCGCCCATGGTGGTGACAGGCGATCCCTTCCGCTTTATCGTGACCGAGCAGCTGGCGGCGATCAAACAGGCGGCGTCGGTCATTATGATCGAACCCGAAGGGCGCAATACCGCGCCCGCGATTCTGGCCGCCGCGCTGTTTCTCGAATCGCAGGATCCAGAGGCGCTGATGCTGGTGGCACCCTCGGATCACGTCATCCCGGATGAGTCTGCTTTTCGCGCTGCCGTGATGGCCGCCGTGCCGCGTGCTAAAGGCGGCGATCTGATCACCTTCGGCATCAGCCCGGACCGACCAGAGACCGGTTATGGCTATCTTGAACTGGCCGCGGGGGCGAGCGCCGAGGCCGATGCGCCACAGAAGCTTGCACACTTTGTCGAGAAACCTGACGCGGCCCGAGCGGCCGAGATGATGGCCGCTGGCAACTTTCTCTGGAACGCGGGGATCTTTCTGTTCACGGCGGCGACCATTTGCGCCGCTTATGAAAAACATGCGCCTGAACTGGTCACGGGTGTGCGCGCCGCCCTAGACGGGGCAATGATCGATCTTGGCTTTACCCGACTTGCGCCGGATCCGTGGGGGAAGATTGCGGATATCTCAGTCGATTACGCGATCATGGAAAAGGCCGACAACCTTGCCGTGATGCCCTATCGCGCGGGTTGGTCGGATCTGGGTGGCTGGGATGCAGTCTGGCTGGGATCCGGCCCTGATGCAGAGGGCAATGTCGCAGCTGATCGCGCAACGGCGATCGGCTGTTGCGACACGCTGCTGCGCTCGGAATCCGAGCGCCTGCAGGTGGTGGGAATAGGACTCAAGGACATCATCGTGGTGGCCATGGATGATGCCGTTCTCGTGGCGCATAAATCCGAAGCCCAGCGGGTGAAAGAGGCGGTCACAGCGCTCAAGGCCAAAGGAGTGGTTCAGGCGGTGCAGCTACCGCGCGATTATCGCCCCTGGGGCTGGTATGAAAGCTTGGCCATCGGCAACCGGTTTCAGGTCAAGCGCATCGTCGTGCATCCCGGTGCTGCGCTGAGCTTGCAAAGCCACCACCACCGGTCGGAACACTGGATCGTGGTCGAAGGCACGGCAAAGGTGACCGTGAACGAGACCGTGAAGCTCGTGACCGAAAACCAGTCGGTCTATATCCCGCTGGGCGCTGTGCACCGGATGGAAAACCCCGGCAAGGTTCCGATGGTGCTGATCGAGGTGCAGACAGGCTCCTATTTCGGCGAGGATGACATCATTCGCTATGAAGACGTCTACGCGCGCAGCTGAGGCGTGAGACATGTGGCGGTGGGGCACAGATGTTCCGTAAGCGGGAAGGCATGGCCGTTTAGGCGTTGTAGTTCCATGGTATGAGAGCATCGATTTCCGCACTGGGCCACTGGTTGGCTATGCTCCCCAAGGCCAGGGTCAGCCAGGCGACAGGGTCGACGTCGTTCATTTTACAGGTCTGTAGCCGCGTCGCGATTGTGGCCCATATCCGGCCACCACCGTCCGACCCGGCGAAGAAGCTGTTCTTGCGTGTGATGGCCAGTTCCCGTTCATTCTGCCCATGTCGGGCAGGTTTATTGGGTTCATTATTCATGGCATGCCTATTTTGGCGCGGATGTGAAGGTTTTCCGGACCCTCAATCGCGGTGATGGACAACATGTCGGTCTTGAGCGCGATTCAGGTATTGCGATCCTTGCACCCGCCTCGATTCTGGGTGCTTCAGCATGTCAGAGTTTCGAGCTTGGCGAACCCGTGGTGTCCACGGAGGCGCTTTTTGATCTGAGGTGCCCCCGAAAGCTGGACACTGACGTAAGCTCTGATTTGCTGTCTGGTGATCTTCACACGAAGGAGATCGAAGATGTCGAAACGAAAGCAGCACGCCCGTGAATTCAAGGCGAAGGTGGCGCTGGAGGCGCTGAAAGGCGAGGAGACGGTGTCGGAGTTGGCGAGCCGGTTCGGCGTGCATCCGACGATGATCAATCAGTGGAAACGCGCGCTGCTAGAGGGCGCATCCGGCGTTTTCGAGCGCGGCAGCCGCAAGGCACCGGTTATCGATGAAGACCAAGTCAGGGACCTGCACGCCAAGATCGGGGAGCTGGCGGTAGCCTACTCTTTTTTGGAAAGAAAGCTCAAGCCCTGGGGCGGGAAGTGAGGCGTGGTATGATTGAGCGCGGCCATCCGGACCTGTCTATCGGTCAGCAGTGTGCGTTGCTAAAGATCCCTCGGTCTTCGTTCTACTACGCGCCGCAGGGTGAGACGGACCAAAACCTCGCGCTGATGCGGTTGATCGACGTGCAGTTTTTGGAAACGCCCTTTTTTGGCGTTCGTCAGATGACATGGCACCTGCGCAACGAGGGCCATGCGGTAAACGAAAAACGCATCCGTCGGCTCATGCGCCTGATGGGACTCATGCTGATCTATCAGAAGCCGAACACCAGCAAGCCGACGAAATGGCACAAGACCTACCCTTACCTCCTGCGCGGGCTGCGGGTGGACCGGCCCAATCAGGTCTGGTGCGTGGATATTACATACTTGCCGATGCGTCGCGGGTTCCTCTATTTGGTGGCGATCATGGACTGGCACACCCGAAATGGTCCTGTCATGGCGGATCTCGAACACGCTGGACGCGCACTTCTGCGTCGACGCGCTGAACGAAGCCATCTATCGGTTCGGACCGCCGGACATCATAAACAGCGATCAGGGATCTCAGTTCACGTCATTTGTCTGGACTGACTGTCTGCGTCGGTCCGGCGTCGGCATCTCCCCTCTCATGTATGGACGGGAAGGGTCGTTACCTGGACAACATCTTCATCGAGCGTTTGTGGCGCACCCTGAAATACGAGTGCGTTTATCTGCACGCTTTGTAGCCCGGATCTCAAGCCCCCGCCGGTGTTCGAAAGTGGATGGAGTTCTATAATCAGCGCCGACCGCACAAAGCCCTTGGCGTCCAGCCACCAGCGGTGGTTTACTCACTGCAAGTCGAAGCGACGCAACCCGATCAGCAGGAGCAGATCAAAGCTTAAAAATCGCCAGATCCTGTCCAAGGAATAGGGAGCACCTCACTCGGCGATAGAGAAAACCCACCAAGACAATTCTGTCTCGGAAAAAATCTTTGATGCCTTTGCGCCCGGGGTGGGACCGCTTTACATTGGCGGTCCCACCCACCGGGTAAGTGATGTGGTGCCGGAGGCGAGCTTCCTCAATCTTTACGGTCTGGGCGCGGAGAAAGCGGTCGGCAGAATTGCCAATTTCACTCTGACCGATGACCGGCTTCAGGCACATCTCTTAACGCAAGAGAGGCTTGCTACGCTTTTCGCCAGCACCGCCGCCCTTTTGGATGAACGCGAACGCCTGCGTGCCGCGCTCGTGCGGGAGCTGGAACAGGTGCTGTCAGGGTAACACTTGCGCAGTGTCTGTCCTTTGGCACTGGTGGCGGAGAACAGTTTTTGGCAACACTTGCCCATAAGTAAACAGTAACCCGTAAGAGGCTCCATTGCAGATTGAACAGACCTCCCTTTCCGGTGTCGTTATTCTGACCCCCGCCCGCCATGGCGATGCACGTGGCTTCTTTTCCGAAAGCTGGAATGCGCAGCGCATGGCCGAGGCAGGTCTGGACTATGCCTTTGTGCAGGACAATCATTCGCTGTCGGCCCAGGGCGGCACGGTGCGCGGGCTGCATTTTCAGGCGCCGCCCCATGCCCAGGCGAAACTGGTGCGCTGCGGGCGCGGCGTGCTGTTCGATGTGGCGGTGGACATCCGACGCGGATCGCCCACCTACGGGCAGTGGGTCGGGGTCGAGCTGAGTTTTCAGACTGGCCGACAGCTGCTGATTCCCGCAGGTTTCCTGCATGGTTTCATCACACGGGCGGCGGATACCGAAATCGTCTATAAATGCACCGATTATTATGCGCCTGATTGTGACGGCGCGGTGCGCTGGGACAGCTGCGGCATCGACTGGGGTTTTGAGGAAATGCCTGTCCTGTCGGACAAGGACGCCCGCGCCCCCGCGCTTGCGGATTTCGAGTCACCCTTTGTCTGGGAGGGCTGAGCAATGAAGCTTCTGGTCACCGGCGGTGCCGGGTTCATCGGATCCGCAGTGGTGCGTTTGGCCATCGCGCGCGGCTATGAGGTCGTGAACCTTGATGCGCTGACCTATGCCGCCTGTCTCGACAACGTCGCCTCGGTGGCGGACAGCCCAAACTATGCCTTCGTGCAGGCCGACATCTGCGACCGCGCGGCGCTGGATGCGGTGTTTGTGCAGCATCAGCCCGACGCGGTGATGCATCTGGCCGCGGAATCCCATGTGGACCGGTCGATTGACGGTCCGGGCACCTTTATCGAAACCAACGTTCTGGGCACCTTTCACCTGCTTGAGGCGGCGCGCGCATATTGGGTGGGCCGCGACAGGCCGAAGGATTTCCGCTTTCACCATATATCTACCGATGAGGTGTTCGGCTCTCTGGGTCCCACCGGGCAGTTCAGCGAAACCACGCCTTATGACCCGCGCAGTCCCTATTCAGCGTCCAAAGCCTCATCCGACCATCTGGTGCGCGCCTGGGGGGAAACCTATGGCCTGCCGGTGGTGCTGACCAATTGTTCCAACAATTACGGCCCCTATCATTTCCCTGAAAAGCTGGTGCCAGTGGTGATCCTGAACGCGCTGGCGGGCAAGGACATCCCGATCTACGGTGCGGGTCTGAACGTGCGCGACTGGCTTTATGTCGAGGACCATGCCGATGCCCTGCTGCTGGTGCTGGAAAAGGGCATTCTGGGCGAAAGCTACAATATCGGTGGAGAGAACGAGCGCAGCAATCTCGATCTCGTGCGCACGATCTGCACGCTGCTCGATGCCAAGCGCCCGCGCGACAGAGGACCCTACAGTGATCTTATCACCTTTGTCGCAGACCGCCCGGGCCATGATGCGCGCTATGCAATCGATCCGAGCCGCATCCGCAACGAACTTGGCTGGCAGCCCTCGGTGACAGTCGAGGAGGGGCTGGAGAAGACCGTGCAATGGTATCTCGAAAATGAGCTTTGGTGGCGCGCCTTGCAGGACCGCGCCGGCGTGGGCCAGCGGCTGGGCACGGCATGAAGATCCTGATGTTTGGCAAGACCGGTCAGGTGGCGAGCGAGGTGCAGCGCCAGGCCGATATCATCGCGTTGGGGCGTGACAGCGCCGATCTGTCCGACCCCGCCGCCTGCGCCGCCGCGATTGCTGCGCACCGACCTGATGCGGTGATCAACGCTGCCGCCTGGACCGCCGTTGATCGCGCTGAGGCGGAAGAGGTCGCCGCAGGTGTGATCAACGGCGACGCCCCCGGTGCCATGGCGCGGGCCTGTGCCGATCTGGGTATTCCTTTTGTGCATATCTCGACTGATTACGTCTTTGACGGCTCTGGCACAGCGCCTTGGCGGGAAACGGACACTGTGTCCCCGCAGAACGCCTATGGCCGCACCAAGCTGGCGGGTGAGGAGGAGATCGTGGCGGCGGGTGGGACCTATGCGATCCTGCGCACCTCCTGGGTGTTTTCGGCCCATGGCACGAATTTTGTGAAAACCATGCTGTGCCTGTCAGAGACCCGTGATGCGCTGAACGTGGTGGACGACCAGATCGGCGGGCCGACCCCTGCGGAGGCCATCGCTGCCGCCTGCCTGAGCATCGCGGCACAGTTGCAGCAGGATGCATCAAAATCTGGCATCTACCACTTCGGTGGCCAGCCTGGGGTTAGCTGGGCGGAGTTTGCCCGCGCGGTGTTTGAACGGGCCGGGCGGAGCGTGCGGGTGAGTGGCATCCCCACACGCGACTATCCGACACCGGCGGCACGGCCGCTCAATTCCCGGCTGAACTGTGGCGCGGTCAAGACGGCTTTCCGCATCGACGCGCCGGACTGGCAGGCCGGGCTGGACCGGGTGCTGAAAGAGCTGGAGAGAACGACATGAGCAAACCCCGCAAGGGCATCATCCTGGCCGGCGGCTCGGGCACGCGGCTCTATCCCGTGACCATGGGTTTGTCGAAACAACTGCTGCCGGTCTATGACAAGCCGATGATCCACTATCCGATCTCGGCGCTAATGCTGGCCGGCATTCGCGAAATCTGCATCATCACCACGCCGCAGGATCAGGACCAGTTTTGCCGCGTTCTGGGGGATGGTTCCCAATGGGGGCTGGACTTCAGTTATGTGGTGCAGCCTTCGCCCGATGGCCTTGCTCAGGCCTATCTTCTGGCCGAGGACTTTCTTGATGGTGCTCCCTCCGCGCTCGTTCTGGGGGACAACATCTTTTACGGCCATGGCCTGCCCGAGCAGCTGGCGGCGGCAGATGCCAAGACGGTGGGCGGAACCGTCTTTGGCTACCGAGTGGCCGATCCCGAACGCTATGGCGTGGTGGATTTCGACGCGGATGGCCGCGCCGTGTCGATCGTGGAAAAGCCCAAGGCGCCTGCGTCGAACTATGCTGTGACCGGGCTCTATTTCCTCGACGGCGAAGCCCCGGCACGGGCCCGTCAGGTCACGCCCTCGGCGCGCGGAGAGCTTGAGATCACTACCCTGCTGGAAATGTATCTGCATGACGGCACGCTCTCGGTGGAACTGATGGGCCGCGGCTATGCTTGGCTCGATACCGGCACCCATGGCAGCTTGCTGGATGCGGGCAATTTCGTGCGCACGCTGCAAACTCGGCAAGGCCAGCAGGTCGGTTGCCTGGACGAGATCGCCTTTGCCCAAGGCTGGATTGACGAGGCGGCGCTGATGGAGCGGGCAGCGCTGTTTTCCAAGAATGACTACGGCGCTTACCTTGCCAGTCTGCCGGCTCAGAGCCGCAGGCAGCCCTGATCATTGTATGACGGATGGGGCGCCGCATATCGGTATTCTGATGGCGGTCTACAACGGTGGGCGCCATCTGCGCGAACAGCTCGATAGCATCGCCCTTCAGGACCACAGGGACTGGCAGGTGCTTGCGAGCGACGACGGATCGACAGATGGCAGCGACTCTGAACTCGACCGCTTTGCCGTGGCACATCAGCTGACCCGCATGGAGGGCCCACGTCGGGGCAACTCTGCCGACAATTTCCTGTCACTGATCCGCCGCGCCGGGGATCACCTGCTCGAGGGTGCCTGGATCTCCTTTTGCGATCAGGATGACGTTTGGCTCCCCGATAAGTTGTCGCGTGGCGTGGCCGCACTGTACGATCTGCCCAAAGGGCGCCCGGGGCTCTATTGTAGCCGGACCTGGATCACCGACGAGACGCTGACCACACGCCGTCTGTCGAGGCCGCGTCCGCGTCCGACGGGGTTTCGCAACGCGCTGGTCCAGAATATCGCTTCGGGCAACACGATCCTGCTGAACCCAGCCGCTGCGGCGCTGGTTCGTGCGGCGGCGGCTGAGGTCAAGGAGGTCGTGGTGCATGACTGGTGGCTTTATCAGATCGTCACCGGTGCAGGGGGCTGGGTGGCGCATGACGATGCGCCGTCGCTGCTCTATCGTCAGCATGGGGTGAATCAGATCGGCGCCAATGACACAACTTGGGCGCGCCTCTGGCGGATATATCAGCTGTTGCGAGGCGATTTCCGCAAGTGGAACCGGATCAATATCGCCGCGCTCACCGCCTCTGCCCATCGGCTGACGCCGCAGAACCGCGCCCGGCTGGAACGCTTTGCCAAGGTGCATAATTCTGGTCTCTGGGGGCGCCTGTCCGGCCTTGCGCGGCTGGGTCTCTATCGTCAGAACCATGCAAGCACCATCGCGCTATGGGTCTCTGCGCTTTTGGGTCGGCTCTGAGGGGGGTCCGTTCGGGCAGCGGTCAAGCCTGATCATTGGCCGATCCTTGGATCGCCATCATTCTGGCTGTCAGGGCGCAGATGATGCCATAAGTCTGCCCAGAACCCCGCCCAGCGCAGGCTGCAGGTGCGAAAGCGCTTTCATCCTGAAACCCAGTCTTTTACTGATTGGGGTAGAGCTAGTTCACCCCTTTTATGATTTCAGGAAACCCGATGACAGCGACCAAAGCCCGCCATATTCTGATTGTCGTCGAGAATCTGCCGGTTCCGCTGGATCGCCGTGTCTGGCTGGAGGCGACCACGCTCGTCAACGCGGGCTACGACGTGTCGGTGATCTCGCCCATGGGGCGGGGCTGGACCAAGCCCTTTGAGGTGATCGAGGGGGTGAACATCTACCGCCACCTCGAACCCCCTGAGGCCCATTCCGGCGCCCTGGCTTATGCGCGCGAATGGGGGCAGGCGGTCTGGCACTGGTTCCGGCTGGCGCGGCAGGTCTGGAACACGCAGAAATTCGACGTGATCCAAGGCTGCAATCCGCCGGACCTGATCTTTGTTCTGGCGCTCTGGTACCGGCTCTGGGGCGTGCGCTACATGTTCGACCATCACGACGTCTGCCCCGAACTGTTCGAGGCCAAGTTCGGCAAGCGCGGCCTGCTGTACGGTGTGATGCGGGTCTGGGAATGGCTGACCTTCAAGACCGCCACCGTGTCTATGGCCACCAACGGCAGTTTCCGCGACATCGCGATCCGGCGCGGCGGCATGGCACCCGAGGATGTGTTTGTCGTCCGCTCTGCTCCGAAGATCGAGACGTTCACGCCCGGTCCCGGCAATGCCGAGATGCGCCGCGGTGCCGGGGCGGTGATGGGCTATGTCGGTGTAATCGGCCAGCAGGAGGGGATGGACCTTCTGGTGCAGGCGGGCGAACACCTGATACACACTCTGGGCAAAACGGATGTGCATTTCATCATCGTCGGCTTTGGCCCGACGCTGGAAGAGGTCAAGCAGGACGTGACCAACCGGGGGTTAGACGCTTATTTCACCTTTACTGGCGCACTTTATGGCCCTGATCTGCTGGCAGCGCTGAACGTGATCGATATTGGCGTGTCGCCGGATCCCAAGAACCCGATGAACGACATTTCGACCATGAACAAGGTCATGGAATACATGACCTTGGAAAAGCCGGTGGTGCAGTTCGACCTGACCGAGGGGCGCGTTTCCGCAGGCGAGGCGTCGCTTTATGCCCGGGCCAATGATCCGATGGATTTCGCCACCAAGATCGCTGAGCTTATCGAGGATCCAAACCGGCGCGCCCGGATGGGGGCGCAGGGACGTGCCCGGGTGCTGAACGACCTGTCTTGGGCACATACCACGCCTAGGCTGCTGGCAGCATATGAGCGGATCTTTGCGAAGATGGGCCGCAAGGCGCAATAGCGTCAGGACCCGATGGGGCGTGCGGCAGAGACAGGTTGCGCAGCCCGCAGGGCCGGTCAGAAACGGGTGACGAAGCTGCGCTGCATCTGCAGGAAGACCCGGTTTGAACGGGCTGTATCGCCGGCGTCATCTTCGCGGATGCGGTGATTATAACCTGTTGCGAAGGTCCAGTCGCTGGGGAGTTCGCGGTTGTAGGTTACGCCAAAATTCGCGTTTGATGACTGAGCGCCGTTGTCGGTTTCTTCAGATTTGCTGAGGTTTAGACCAAAGCGTATCCCTGAGATGGGCGTCAATTCCTGCGTCAGTCCCATCGAGGCCTGGGTGCGCAGCACTTCGGTGTCATCCGTGTCGCTGGAGGAGACGGCACGGGACAGACCGAACGTCAGTTTGCCGCGTGCCAGATCGCGGCTCAGATCCAGCCCGCCACTCAGGTAGGTGTTGCCGCTGACGCTGCTGTTCAGGCCGATCTGTCCGGAGACCTGTCCCGATGGCATTTCAAGCGACCGGCCCAGGGTGGCGCCGTAACGCTCTCCCTCTTCGGTGCTGGTGGCGTTAAGCCCGAGGGTCAGGGCGCCACGAACAAGCTCCTGCGTCAAGGTGCTGTTCAGCGACAGCGTTTCGCGGCGGTCGGGGATGGTGTCCTGTTCGAAATCGCTCCATGTCAGGCCCAGATCAAGGCGCCGCGCCGCATCCAGATCCATGCGGGACGTGGCGCCCAAGGTGCGGCGTGTGCTGTCATCCAGAGCCGCACCGTCCAGCCCGCTGGCGGTGCCATCGCGATAAGTGGTCGTGGCGATCCGGGCGAAGGTACCGAAGCCCAAGGAGCTGTCCTCGCCCCAGTTCAGGCTGGCTTCGGCATTTGTCAGACGACGGGTGGCGGTGCCGGTGACATAATCGAGCCCATCTGCATCCAAATAATCCTGCGACAGCTCTGACTCGCGCAGAGAGGCGCTGAGGCCCAGGCGGGCACTGGCGCTGCTGCGTCCATAGGAGAGGGACACGCCCGGGGTGTCAAAGCCATTGTTTTGCGACGTATCATCGGGTGTGTCGATCGCGCGCAGGGTTCCGCTTAAATCCAGAGCAAGGCGGGAGACCTGTGTTTCGCGAAGCAGCCCGAACGACAGACGTGCCTGCGCTTCGGTACTGTTCCCCGCGCTTGTGGTCTCCAGCGCGCGATTGTCTTCGGACGAGACGCTCAGCTCGACTCCGGTGGTCAGCTCGATCCCGCCCGTGTCGAAAACTTCACCCGTGTCATAGGACTGGGCGGAAACCGACAGATTCAGGCCTCCTGCCGCAATCAGCGCGAGGGGCAGTGCGAACATCTTGATGGGAGACTGCATCACCCGGAACTCCCTGATTTTCTGGCACGGTCCCTGCAGAGGGGCCGGTTGCTGCGTCACTCGAACAGGTGGCGCTGGGGCACGACGATCACATCGCCATCCAACAGGGTGGTAAGCCCGTTCCCGCCGGTGCCAGACTCGATCGCCGAGTAGTTCAGCTTGTAGATCATTTCCTTGCCGCTGATGGGATCAGTGCGGCGCAGCTGGACCCGCTTGGTTGCGGCAAATTTGGTGAAACCACCCATCATCGCGAACATCTGCAGCACATTGGTGCCGGGCTCGACCTCGATCCGGCCAAGCGTGTTCGCTTCGCCCATCACATAGACGCCGATGAGCTCATCAGTCGGAGATTGCACGGACGGGGCAAGCCTGGGAGCCAGCTGTTCAAGTGAGACATAGACATTGGGCGTTGCGGCAAAGGCGCCAGACAGACGGCTTGTCAGCTCGCCCTGAATCGCATCGACCGTGCGACCAGAGGCATTCAGATTGCCGGCCTGAGGCATGGAGATACGCCCGTCCGGGCCCACCAGCACCGTCCGGTTGAGGCTGGGATCCTCCAGAACCTCAATACGCAACGTATCGCCGGGCTGAACGCCGTAGCCCTGCGCCTTGGCAAGTTCCGCGGTGGTTAACACGGCAATCCCCAGTGCGAGCAGCAGGGTGCGTGTGGCGCGGCCTGTCAGAACCGATTTAAGAAAGGTCATTCTGATCCGTCTCCCCGGGGCCTGCGCCCTCTTGAGTTATAAGCTAAATTTTAAGGTGTATGTGTCGATAAGTTCAAAGGAATTCCGACATAGGGCGTCCCAGACCCCCTGATCCTGTCCCGATTGTGCCGAGGGGGCAACAATCTGAATAGAAAAATCAGGGGTTGGGCGGTGTCGCAGGCCCTGAAAGTTCGGCCAGAGTCTTTCGCGCCTGCTCGAACTGCGGCAACGGGCTGCCGCCCGCCATGTCCAGCGTTCGGGTCAGGGCCGTGATCGCATCCGCATCGCGTCCAAGCTTGGCATAGACCATGCCCAGATGGTACTGGGCCATCGGGTCGGTGGAAAGCCCTGCCGCGGCCGGTTCGAGATAACTCAGCGCTTCCTCGAAATTGCCGCGCAGATATTCGATCCAGCCATAGGTGTCCTGGAAGGCCGGCACCTTGGTGTCACGCAGGCGCCGGGCGATGGTAAACCCCCGCTCAAGGCTTTGCGGATCGTCGCGGTGCGCCGTGATCAGGCTGGCGAGGTTGTTGGCGATCACGATATTGCTGCTGTCGCGGGCATAGAGCATCTCGTAGACTTTGATCGCGCCGTCGAAATCGCCGTCACGCTCCAGAAGACTGGCCTCTATCCAGAGCAGGTTGGCGGCCTCCGGCATCCGCTGAAGTGCTGCCTGCAGCACTTCAGAGATCTGATCCTGGCGTCCGGTGGCTGACAGCACCCCCAGCAGCAGGCGCACCGGCAGGTCATTCTGCGGAAAACGGTCGATCAGGGCGCGATAGCCAGCCTCTGCCTGGTCCATATCACCCATCAGGGCATGCAGGTTGGCATCAAGCAGTTGCAGGTCCGGATTGTCGGGGGATTTTTCCAGAATTCCGTTCAGATAGGCACGCGCTTCCTCGATCTTGCCACCCCGGATCTGGGTCTGAACGATCTGCACCACGGACCGGGTGGCCTGCCGGTCTGCGGCCGAGACGTTTTCGCCGACCTCTGCCTGCAGCACGGCCAAGCTGTCCTCTGTGCGGTTCTGGCCCTGCAGGATTGCGGCTTGAAGCGTCGGCGCTGCCTGCCGTGCCTCGGGTGTGTTGATTACACGCAAGGCGTCCACGATGCCCTGCGCCTCAGGCCAGGAACGGGCGCGCAGGTGAACCTCCGCCAGCAGCATAAGCACCTCAAGGTTCTGTGGCGCGCGCTGGCGGGCGTCCTCTAGCACGGAGATGGCCACCTGATCGCGCCCCTGTTTCAGCAGGAACCGGGCGTAGCGCAGGGCCTCCTCTGGCGCGGAGTCCGACACCTGAACCGCCAGAGCTAGACGTTCGCCCACAAGCTCCGTATCGCCGTCGCGTTCATGCGCCATGGCCATCAATGTCAGAGTTTCGGCATCCTGCGGATTCTGGTTCAGCGCCGTGCGCAGGGCGATGATTGCCTCACCTGGCTTGTCAGCGTCGATCAACTGTCCGGCCCGCAGCTTGAGTGCCGCCACATTGCTTGCATCTTCTGAAAGAACTTGGTTCAGCAGTGTGTCTGCCTCGGCAGGCGCACCGGTGGCGAGCAGCATGCGCGCCAGAATCACCTGCAACTGCCGGGTCTGTGCGCTGGGTTCCGCCCCCTTGAGGGCTGTGCGCATGGCTGCAACTGCGCCCTCGGTCTGACCGGTCTGGAAATTCATCGAGGCCAGCATCGCCGTATAAAGCCGCGCATTATCCGTCTCGCCATTGGCTGCGATCAGGCGGGTCAGTTCGGCGCGTGCCGCATCGTCGCCACGGGCAGTCTGCAGCAACTGGACCACATTCAAATGGGCCGTGGTATCGCTGGTGTCCTCGCCGGCAAGTTGGCGCAGAAAGGCCTCTGCGCCGTCGATATCATTCTGCGCCATGTACCAGTTTATCTGTGCCTGCTGGATTTCGCGGTTGTCCGGGAACATCTCGATCATGCGCTGCAGCTGTGCACCGGTGGCCTCGGTGTCACCGGACTGCGCCAGAATCTGGGCCTTCATGACGTTCAGGTCCAGCGCCTCGGGCGAGCGGGACAGGGCGGCGTCAATGGCGGGCAGGGCTGCGGTCGGATCTTCGCCCGAACCGAGATTGTCGATCACGATACGCACCAGCGCCATGTTGTCCGGCCCGTTCCCTTCCCGCAGGCTGGCCAGCAGATCTGCAGCCTCAGCCGCGATCCGGTCGCGGGCGGACTTGTCTTGGTCTACCGAAGCCTGCCGGTAGTCCAGCGCCAGTCCGATGGCCCGGGTCTGAGGATCGTCGGGCGTCAGCGCGAGTGCGGCCTTTCCGTGGCGTTCCGCTTCGTCCCAGTTGCCGTTCTGAATGGACATTTCGGCAAGGGTGCGACGCACTTCGGCGGTGTCGGGATATTGTTCGATCAGCCGCAAATACTGGCTGTAGGCCTCCTGCAGCTTGCCTTGCTTGACCAGGATGTCGGCATAGGTCTTGCGGGCTTCTTTGTGAGAGCCATCATATTTGAAAACGTTGCGGAATTCGATCAGCGCGCGGTCTTCATCACCTGCTTCCAGCAAGGCCATGCCAGACTGGAAATAGCGCTGCGCCTTCTCCTCGGAGCTTTCACAGGCTGCCAGAAACAGACTGCTGCACAGGACAAAAAGGAGAGGAATAGAACGGAAGCGCTTTATATTGGTACTCATGTCACTCAATTACTGTGTTTCAGGGAACTTGGAACAATACATTATCTGTACGTCTAGCCTTAAATGCTTTCTGGGAAATACTGAATTGGAAAAGTGTCGCAAGGGTCTGCGGATATTCATAATGATGTGACCCCGGGCTGGCGGCGCCAGAGCTGTTCATTGCGCGTCTGCGCTTGCTAGGCCAAGTTTCAGATGCTCATAGATCTTGGTCTCGGGGCGGAGTTCCGTCTGGCAGCAGTGCATCGGACGCCGTTCGGCAAAAGAGCATGTCGCGCCACAGCAGTTTCCACGGCTGTTCGCTTGTTCAGAGACTCGTCACGCAGGATTAGGCCCGAAGTGGGTGATTCGCGGATCATGACGCCGCCTCTGTCGGCGGAGCCATCTGGCCCCGAGGCGAGGCGGCTTTCCTTCGCATCTGCCTGAAAAATGATCGGCTGCACTGCAGCCCCACCAAAATATGAGGTCGGCCCCAAGACGAAATGCAACTGGCGCGCGCTGCTAAGTGAGGTCCGCGAACGCTGCTAGAGTTGCATTGTTGATGGAAGGCGCAATCCCTTCCAGCCTTTTTGATCTGGGCGCTACAGGACCACAGGAGCTGCTGCCTGCATGTTTCAAGCGCATATCCAGACCTGGGGCGGGTTAACGATAAAAACAGAGTTAGAGTTCGCGCGTCACATTAGAAATGGGGGCTGCTTTCCTTGGCGGATGGTAAACATATGCCGCTAAAAATGAAGAGAAATCATACGGCTTTGCAGTTTTTAGCGTCCAGGTTTGATGCGATTTCTGCTTCCCGTTGCGCTCTGATTCCAGATATCTGGATTATGCGGTCGCAGGCTGCGTCTCGCGCTTGTCCGGAGGTATTATACAAGGTAGGTGAAACAAACCCTGTTTGGTCTTAAGTTACGGTCACAGTTTAACGCGTTCACTGAGGTATAAGGTTCTGCGACAGATTTCAGGCTTGGCATGAACAGCACTCTCGACATTTACACCGCCTACTTCAAGCTTTCGGAAAGACCCTTTTCGCTGGTACCGGATCCGGACTTCCTGTTCTGGTCTGATCAGCACAAGCGGGCCTATGCCATGCTTGAATATGGTATAATGACCCGTGCCCCGATCACTCTGATCACTGGAGAGGTTGGAGCGGGCAAGACCACGTTGTTGCACCATTTGCTGCGCTCAATCGGTGAAGATGTGCGCATAGGGCTGATCGCCAATGCCCATGGTGATCGGGGCGAGTTGCTGCGCTGGGTGCTGCAATCGCTGGACCAGCCAGCCGGGGCGCAGGATAGCTATGTCGATCTGTTCGGACGGTTCCAGACCTTCCTGATCGCTGAATATGCTGCGGGACGGCGGGTCATTTTGATTTTCGACGAAGCGCAGAACATGTCGCGCGAATCGCTGGAAGAGCTGCGGATGTTCACCAACATAAACGCCAACAAGGATGAGCTGCTGCAGCTGGTGCTGGTGGGGCAGCCGGAACTGCGCGACATGATACATCGCCCAGACCTACGTCAGTTTGCACAGCGGGTGTCGTCGGCCTTTCATCTGTCGACGATGGATGCGGACACGGTGCAGAAATACATCATCCATCGGCTGATGGTGGCCGGAGCCAAAACAGAGATCTTTACCCCTGAGGCCTGCGTGCTGATCGTCGCGGCGACGGGTGGCGTGCCGCGGCTGATCAACCAGCTGTGCGATCTTGCGATGGTCTATGCTTTCACCCGGGACGAACAGAAGGTGACAGCGGTGACGGTGCAGCAGGTGCTGGATGACGGCGTGTTTTTCCCCAGCCAGACAACGGCGGCAGTGCTGGTTCTGGAACAGCATCAGAAGATAAAGGCGGACGAGTAAATCATGGACCTGAAGTTCTATCTTTCCCTGTTTCTGCGACGCCTGCACTGGTTCCTGCTGTTTCTGGTGATTGGCTCTACCATCGGTCTGACCCTCGCCAAGGTTCTGCCGCCGGTTTACGTCGCCAAGGCGCGGCTGCTGGTGGAATCCGAACAGATCCCCGATGATCTGGCGGCTTCGACCGTCAAGACCGAAGCCACCGAACAGCTTGAAATCATCCAGCAAAGGATCCTGACCCGGGACACGCTGCTCGAGATGGCCAACCGCCTGCAGGTCTATGCGCCCCAGTCGGGACAGTCGCAGCAGGCTTTGGATGCCGACAGCCTGGTCGAAGACATGCGTAAGCGGATTTCGATTGTTACCACAGGAGGAACGGTTGCGCGCGGCCCGGCGCGCGCAACCTTGGTTGCCGTCAGTTTCGAGGCGCCCTCAGCAAGCCTGGCTGCCAGCGTTACCAACGAGCTTGTCACACAGATCCTGCGCGAGGATGTGGCCATGCGGACGCGTGTCGCCCGCCAGACGCTGGAATTCTTCGAGCAGGAAGTGGCACGTCTGGACAAGGAACTTGCGCAGCGTGGCGCCACGATCCTGTCCTTCAAGGAGAAAAACCAGGAGGCCCTGCCCGACAGTCTTGATTTCCGGCGTACGCAGCAAGCTGCCAGCCAGGAGCGTCTGCTCCAGCTTGAACGGGAGGCCGCGTCTCTGAAAGACCGTCGCAGCCGCGTTGTCAGCCTGCGCGAAACGACCAACTCCATGCAAGGCACCACCCCGTTTCAGGACCAGAGTCCTGAACAAAGGCAGCTGCAAAGCCTTCGGGACGAACTGTCCGGACTCAGGGCGGTTTTGTCCTCCGAAAACCCCAAGATCAAACTGCTTGAAACGCGCATCGCCGCGGTAGAGGCGGTGGTCGAGAACCAGATTGCCCGTGCCGGGGTGTCTGGTGACGGCGCGCCGATGAGCCTGTATGATGTCGAATTGGCGGATATAGACGGCCAGCTTGATTTCAACGCTGCACAAAGGGCCCAAGTGGAGGCAACGCTTGCAGATCTTGCCAACTCGATCGAGGCAACGCCGGGAAATGCGATCACACTCGATACGCTCGAACGCGACTATGCCAACGTGCGCACGCAATATGATCAGGCTGTGGCAAACAAGGCCCGCGCTGAAACCGGTGACGTGATCGAGGCGCTGTCCAAGGGGCAGCGGATTTCAGTCATCGAGCAGGCGGTGGTCCCACAGGAACCCGAACGCCCCAACCGTGCCATGATCGCGGCCGGCGGGGTTGGTGGTGGCATTGCGTTGGGTCTGGGTATGGTGGTGCTGCTGGAACTGTTGAATGCAGGGATCCGCCGACCTGCCGATCTGACCGCAAAGTTGGGGATCCAGGCCTTTGCGACGCTGCCTTACTACCGCACTCGCCATGAGGTGCTGCGCCGCCGCAGTCTGATCATTATCATCCTGGGTACCTTTCTGATAGGAATTCCCATTACGCTCTGGGCGGTGGACACATGGTATATGCCGCTGGACCAGCTTCTGAATGCTGTTGGACGGCGTATCGGTCTGGCAAATCTCGCTTTGCCAACGTCGGCTGCGCAGGCCTGAGGGGAAGATATGGACAAGATACAAAGCGCCATCGCAAAGGCACGTGCCGCCCGCGGGAACGCCCCGTCCTCTGGCAGTCGAGCATCGGAGCCACCACGGGAACCCTCTGGGGATGTCAGGGCCGCCTGGCAGGCGCTGCCCGGGCTGACGCTGAGCGGCGATCAGATGGAACGAAAACGTATTGTCGCCTTCCGGGGCGGTAGCACAGCGACAGATGTCGACATGATGCGCACGCGTGTGCTGCAGCAGATGCGGGCCAACAACTGGCGCCGACTGGCCATCACCTCGCCTTCTGCGGGCTGCGGCAAAAGTACGGTGGCGCTCAACTTGGCCTTCAGCCTAGCGCGTCAGCCCGATCTGCATACACTACTGCTCGAACTTGATCTGCGGCGGCCCAGGCTTGGCAGCACCTTGGACGTGAGACGTGACATCAGCTTTGCAGCGGTGCTGGAAGGGACGGAGCCGTTCGAGAAGAACGCGATGCGTCATGGCGACAATCTCGCGATTGCGACCAATCCTGGCCCCAGCCGCAATCCGGCCGAACTGCTGAATGGCCCGCATGTGGCAGAGGTGCTGGCTGAGATCGAAGCGCGCTATGATCCGACGCTGACGATCTTTGACATGCCGCCAATGCTGATGACCGACGATACGATGGCCTTTGTCGGTCAGGTCGACTGCGTGCTTCTTGTCGCGGCGGCCGAGACGACCACAATAAAGGAAATCGATCTGTGCGAACGTGAACTGGCCAGCCAGACGAACGTGATGGGCGTGATTCTGAATAAATGCCGTTATATGGGTCAGGAATACGGTTACGGTTATCACGACTGAGCCGAAAACAGGGACGGGGATATGGCATTGGAAAAAAATGGCCTGATGACGCGGCTGGGGCGTGTCCTACGGTCTTTCGTCCATCCCCAAGTACTGATCCATCCCTTCCGGATACTGCATTACTACGGCTACAGCCATGCGCTTCAGCGTCCTCGCTTGACGATGGGCCGGGATGTGCGGCTGGCGCCAAACAGCTCTTTTCGCAACGGTGAAAGGATCGCGCTTGGTGAAAAGGTACAGGTGGGGGAATACTGCGCCCTCTGGGCCGGACGCAGCAGCAGCTGGATCCGCGTGGGGGCCCGCACGACCTTTGGTCCGGGGTGTTTCATAACCGCTGCCGATTATGGGCTGGCGGCAGATCAGCGGATCACGGATCAGGACATGGTCGAACGGGACGTGATCATCGGTGCGGACTGCTGGATCGGAACAAAGGCGGTCATCACGGCTGGCGTTACGCTGGGCGATGGCTGCGTGATCGGCGCGGGGTCGGTGGTGACCAAAGATGTGCCTGCAGGGGCCATTGCGGCTGGAATCCCTGCCAAGGTCATCCGCATGCGTACATGAGCTTGTGCTGGAGCCTGTAAGCGCTGGTACGCCTTACGACGAAGCGCCCGCCTCGTTCGGGCGGTAATAGTCGCGGTACCAAGCGACGAACTTGGCCACGCCCTCCGCCACATCCGTGCCGGGTCTATAGTCCGTCAGCGTTTGCAGAAGCGTTGCATCCGCCCAAGTGGCGGGCACATCCCCCGGCTGCATGGGCATCAAATTGCGAGTCGCCGACATGCCAGTCGCGGCCTCGATTGCGGCAATAAAATCCAGCAGCTGCACAGCATTGGAATTTCCGATGTTGACGACACGGTGCGGTGCTACGGGAGAGAGGCTGTCGCCGTCGGGCACGATGCCATCCTGGGGCCGCTCGGGAACCGCGTTCATCAGCAGCCGGATCGCATGCACCAGATCGTCGATATAGGTGAAATCCCGCTTCATGTCGCCGTGGTTGTAGACATCAATCGGCTTGCCTTCGAGCACCGCCTTGGTGAACTTGAACAGGGCCATGTCCGGACGCCCCCAGGGCCCGTAGACGGTGAAAAAACGGAACATCGTGATCGGGAGATCAAATAGATGCGCATAGCTGTGCGCCATGTTCTCCATTGCTTTCTTGGTGGCGGCGTAGAAGGACATCTGGTGGTCCGCCTTGTCGGTTTCTCTGTAGGGCATCTGCGTGTTGGCGCCGTAAGCCGAAGAGGTCGAGGCCAGCAGCATGTGTGTGGGCGGATAGGCCCGGGCCGCTTCGAGGATTTCGAAGGCACCGGTGATGTTGCTTTCCAGATAGGAGCGCGGATTTTCGATCGAATACCGCACCCCCGCCTGCGCCGCGAGGTGTACGACGTAATCCGGCCGATGTTCCTCGAACAGGCTCATGACTAGCCCCGGCTCTTCGACACGCCCGATCACCGGAGTGAACGCTTCACCTGCGAGCATGGCGTGCCGCGCCTCCTTGAGCGAGATATCGTAATAATCAGTCAGTGCATCCAGGCCGACAACGCGAAAACCATCCGCCAGCAGTCTCTTGCAGAAATGATATCCAATGAAGCCTGCGGATCCGGTGACAAGCACTGTCTGCATGGTCAAATCCCTCAATCCCCGCCGAACAGATCGCGGGTGAAGACTTTGTCTTTTACGTCTGCAATGTCGTCGGTCAACCGGTTGGCCACGATCAGATCCGCCTCGGCCTTGAAGGCCGCGAGATCCGCGATCACGCGCGATTTGAAAAACTCTGTCTCCTCAAGCACCGGTTCATAGACGATGACTTCGATGCCTTTGGCTTTCAGGCGCTTCATGATTCCCTGAATGGAGCTTTGGCGAAAGTTGTCTGACCCCGCCTTCATCACCAGCCGATAGATGCCCACAACCTTGGGGCTGCGCAGCAGGATCTGGTCGGACAGAAAGTCTTTGCGCGTGCGGTTCGCATCGACAATGGCGCGGATGAGGTTCTGCGGCACCTGATCGTAATTCGCCAGAAGCTGCTTGGTGTCCTTGGGCAGGCAGTAGCCGCCATAGCCGAAGGAGGGGTTGTTGTAATGCCCGCCGATGCGGGGATCGAGGCTGATACCGTCGATGATCTGGCGTGAATTCATTCCGCCAGCCATCGCATAGCTGTCCAGCTCGTTGAAGAACGCCACCCGCATCGCGAGATAGGTGTTGGCGAACAGCTTGATGGCCTCGGCCTCGTCCGGATCCGTGAACAGCACATTCACATCCGTCTTTTCGGACCCTTCGAGCAAGAGATCGGCAAAGATCCGGGCCCGTTCGGAACGCTCGCCCACTATGATCCGCGAGGGATGCAGATTGTCATAGAGCGCACGGCCCTCGCGCAGGAATTCCGGGCTGAAGATCACCTGATCCGTCTCCATTTCCCGTCTGATGTGGCGGACATAGCCGACGGGGATCGTCGATTTGATGACGATGGTGGCCTTTGGGTTGACGGCCATCACATCCGAGATCACCGTCTCGACGCTGGATGTGTCAAAATAATTGTTCTGTGAATCATAGTTTGTGGGCGTTGCTACGATCACGTATTCGGCGTCGGCATAGGCTGATGCGGCGTCTGTTGTGGCTTTGAGCTGCAAAGGACGGTTGGCCAAAAAATCCTCAAGCTCGCTATCCACGATGGGGGACTTGCCGACATTGACCATCTTCACCCTGGCTTCGGAGATATCTACCGCCATCACGGGATGGTTCTGCGCCAGAAGGACGGCGTTCGAAAGGCCGACATAGCCGAGGCCTGCAATTGCAATCTTCATGTCCCATGCCTCCTAGCATCGACTGAGTAGGATTTTTCTAATGTTGTGATAAGCTTAAGTTGTCACAGCCAATACATGCACCCAGTCTGTATAGACACAACTACCGGTGACCGCAATTGCACACCTCCATCATATCTTGCCGGCTCTGATGGGCATCGATGATGTGATTGCCCCCCCGTCGGCATTGATGTGCCATATGTGGACGGCCCTCTCCTCGCAAGAACTCTTTGATGAATTTGATTGGCTTTGTTGATGGCGTGGATGCCCCTCCTGACGGCATCGCAATGTGCCATTGTGGTGAGTG
>NZ_AWWI01000050.1 GCF_002760615.1 Puniceibacterium antarcticum
CTCACCACAATGGCACATTGCGATGCCGTCAGGAGGGGCATCCACGCCATCAATAGAGCCCCCCAAACACCTAAGAAGCATTCGTGCAGTAACGCACTGCAGCTTCATCTTTGCGAACAAAGAAAGTGTGTGCCCCATGGCTTGATTGATATTATCAATCACTTGACGGGGAACCGAAATTGATCCGGAATAATCTGGCACAGTATGAGTTCTATGCCCATAGAACCAGAAGGCCAGCCATGCAAAACCCGTCGCCAGCCACCACGGATGCTGAAATAGCCAAGTTGATCGAAAGGCACCTTAATCTCGAAGGCCCGCTTTTACCAATTCTGCATGCGCTTCAATCTGCATTTGGGCATGTGCCTGCCCGCGCCATCCCCCTCCTCGCTGAGGCACTCAACATCACCAAGGCCGAAGTGCACGGTGTCATGTCGTTCTACCACGATTTCCGCGAGGTGCCTGCGGGTCGGCACGTCGTGCGGATCTGCAGAGCCGAGGCCTGCCAGGCAGTGGGTGCGGATGCGCTCGCTGACGCGACTCTCGCCGAATTGGGTATCGCGTGGCATGGCACGACGCCGAACGGCGCCGTGACGATCGAACCTGTCTATTGCCTTGGTCTTTGCGCCTGTGGTCCCGCCGCAATGGTCGATGACCGGGTGGTTGGGCGCGTCGACCGCGCACACATGACCGCGCTGATGAAGGAGGCAGGCGCATGAAGATCTATGTTCCGATGGACAGCGCTGCAAAGGCGCTGGGTGCCGATGAGGTTGCCGCGAAGATCCGTGCTGAGGCGACACGCCGCGGTCTGACCATAGAGCTGGTGCGCAACGGAACACGTGGAATGATCTGGCTTGAGCCGCTGGTTGAAGTTGATGGTGGATCGGGGCGGCAGGCCTTTGGCCCGGTAACGGTTGCCGATGTGCCCGCCCTGCTAGATGGTACGTTAGAGGGCCTTGGCAGGGTCGAGGACATCCCCTTCTTTGCTCGCCAGACCCGGCTGACCTTTGCCCGCTGCGGTGTGATCGACCCTGTCTCTCTAAGCGATTACGAGGCGCATGGTGGGCTGTGCGGTCTGCGCCGCGCGCTGTCCATGAGTGCTGAAGAGATAGTGAGCGAGGTGACCGAGAGCGGCTTGCGCGGTCGCGGTGGGGCTGGTTTCCCAACGGGGATCAAGTGGAACACGGTTCTGGGCGCGAAGGCGGACCAGAAATACATCGTCTGCAACGCGGATGAGGGCGACAGCGGCACATTCGCCGACCGTATGATAATGGAAGGCGACCCATTTACCCTGATCGAGGGCATGTTGATTGCCGGGATCGGCGTGGGGGCGACAAAGGGCTATGTCTATCTGCGCTCGGAATACCCCGATGCCATAAAGGTGATGAATACTGCCGTGGACATTGCGCGCGCAGCGGGGGTGCTGGGGCAGGATGTGCTCGACTCGGGCCGGGCCTTTGATATGGAAATACGTGTCGGCGCCGGGGCCTATGTCTGCGGCGAGGAAACATCGCTGCTGAACTCGCTTGAAGGCAAGCGCGGTGTGGTGCGGGCCAAACCACCACTGCCTGCCTTGGAGGGTTTTCTTGGCAAGCCGACAGTGGTCAACAACGTCATCAGCCTCGCCACGGTGCCAGTGATCTTTGAGCGTGGCGCCAAGCACTATGCCGATTTTGGCCTCGGCCGGTCTCGAGGCACGATGCCGGTTCAGATCGCAGGGAACGTAAAGTTTGGCGGGCTGTTCGAAACGGCGTTCGGTATGCCACTGGGCGAACTGGTGAACGATGTTGCGGGTGGCACTGCCTCGGGTCGTCCAGTCAAGGCGGTGCAGGTGGGCGGACCACTTGGAGCCTACATGCCGCAGTCCAAATTTGACACGCCTTTTGGGTACGAGGAATTCGACAAGCGCGGCGGTCTGATCGGCCATGCGGGGATCGTGGTTTTTGACGATAGCACCGACATGCTCAAGATGGCCCGGTTTGCCATGGAGTTCTGCGCCGTTGAATCCTGCGGCAAATGCACCCCCTGCCGCATCGGTGCAGTGCGTGGGGTCGAGACGATAGACCGGATCCGCCGCGGGGATGCCGACGCAATCCCGATCCTGACGGACCTGTGCGAGACGATGAAGGACGGATCGCTCTGCGCTCTTGGAGGGTTCACACCGTTTCCTGTCATGTCCGCGCTGACCCATTTCCCGGACGATTTCGCCACCCAAAAGGAGGCCGCCGAATGAAAGATTTCATCATCCCGGATGATCGCGACATGGGCACACCTGCCAAGGTGGGCAAGCCTGTAACGCTGACCATCGACGGCTTTTCCGTGACGGTGCCGGAAGGCACTTCTGTCATGCGCGCCGCGGCCGAGGCGGGTCTGCAGATCCCGAAACTATGCGCCACCGACAGCATTGAGGCGTTCGGTTCCTGTCGTCTTTGCGTGGTCGAGATTGAGGGACGGCGCGGCACGCCCGCCTCCTGCACGACTCCGGTGGCCGAGGGCATGGAGGTGCGTACCCAATCGAGCAAGGTCAAGAAAATCCGCAAAGGTGTGATGGAGCTTTACATATCTGATCACCCGCTGGATTGCCTCACCTGTGCCGCCAATGGGGACTGCGAACTGCAGGACATGGCCGGCATGGTCGGTCTGCGCGACGTGCGCTATCAGGCCGGGGTGAACCACTATGATGCCTTGGGCAATGGAACGCTGGCGCAGGGCGATGCCCGCGCGCGCGCCGGAAGCCGTACGTCGGTTGGGGATCTAGGAAATCCCAACTACATCCCGAAGGACGAATCCAACCCCTACTTCACCTATGACCCGGCAAAATGCATTGTCTGTTCCCGCTGCGTGCGGGCCTGCGAAGAGGTGCAGGGCACCTTTGCGCTGACCATCGAGGGGCGCGGTTTCGACAGCCGCGTGTCCTTTGGCGCCAAGACCGACAATGCCATGGCGTCGGATTGTGTCAGCTGCGGCGCCTGCGTGCAGGCCTGCCCGACAGCGACGCTACAGGAAAAATCCATCATCGAACTTGGTACGCCGGAACGCTCGGTCATCACCACCTGCGCCTATTGCGGTGTGGGCTGCTCTTTCAAGGCAGAGCTCAACGGTGATGATCTGGTCCGCATGGTGCCCTACAAACATGGCAAGGCCAACCGGGGCCATTCCTGCGTCAAGGGCCGGTTCGCCTATGGCTATGCCACCCATTCCGACCGCATCCTGAACCCGATGATCCGCGACAGCGTCGATCAGCCTTGGCAAGAAGTCAGCTGGGACGAGGCGCTGCGCTTTGCCGCGGACCGGATGCGTAGACTTCAGGAAAAATACGGCCGCCGGTCGATCGGGGTGATCACATCAAGTCGCTGCACCAACGAAGAAACCTATCTGGTGCAAAAGCTCGCCCGTGGCGTGTTCATGAATAACAACACCGACACCTGCGCGCGGGTCTGCCATTCGCCCACCGGCTACGGGCTGGGCCAGACCTTTGGCACCAGCGCGGGCACGCAGGATTTCGATTCCGTCGAACATACCGACGTGGTGATCGTGATCGGGGCCAACCCGACCGACGGGCACCCGGTCTTTGCCAGCCGCCTGAAAAAGCGCCTGCGTCAGGGCGCCAAGCTGATCGTGATCGACCCGCGCCGCATCGACCTTGTGAAATCTGCCCATATCGCGGCCTCGCATCATCTGCCACTGCGGCCCGGCACGAATGTCGCCGTCGTCTCTGCCCTGTCGCATGTCATCGTGACCGAAGGGTTGATGGACGAGGCCTATATCCGCGAGCGGTGCGACTGGGATGAATTCCAGGACTATGCCGATTTCATCAGCGACCCGCGTCACAGCCCCGAAGCGACCGAACTGCTGACGGGCGTGCCCTCGCAGGATCTGCGCGCCGCGGCCCGTCTGTTCGCCACCGGTGGCAAGGGATCAATCTATTACGGCCTCGGGGTGACGGAACACAGCCAAGGATCCACCACTGTGATCGCCATCGCCAACCTTGCCATGCTGACCGGCAACATCGGTCGCAAGGGTGTGGGTGTGAACCCACTCCGCGGCCAGAACAACGTGCAGGGGGCCTGCGACATGGGGTCGTTCCCGCACGAACTGCCCGGCTACCGACATGTCAAAGGCCCGGAGGTCCGCGAGATCTTCGAAAAAGCTTGGGGGGTCACCATCGACCCGGAACCCGGTCTGCGCATCCCCAACATGCTGGACGCGGCGGTCGAGGGCACGTTCAAAGGCCTTTATTGTCAGGGCGAAGATATCCTGCAATCCGACCCCGACACCCATCACGTCGCGGCAGGGCTGGCAGCGATGGAATGCGTAATAGTACATGACCTCTTCCTTAACGAGACAGCGAACTATGCGCACGTTTTCCTGCCCGGATCGACATTTCTGGAAAAGGACGGCACATTCACCAACGCTGAACGCCGCATAAACCGGGTGCGCAAGGTGATGGCTCCGCGCAACGGCTATGGTGACTGGGAGGTGACGCAGCTTTTGGCCAACGCCATGGGCGCGAACTGGCATTACACCCATCCGACCCAGATCATGGACGAGATCGCCGCGACGACGCCCAGCTTTGCCGGTGTCTCCTACGAGGTGCTTGAGGAAAAAGGCTCGGTCCAGTGGCCCTGCAACGAGGAGCATCCGGACGGCACGCCGCTCATGCATGTCGATGGCTTCATGCGCGGCAAGGGGCGGTTCATCGTCACCGAATATGTGGCCACCGACGAAAAGACCGGGCCGCGTTTCCCGCTGCTGCTGACCACTGGGCGCATTCTGTCCCAGTACAATGTTGGCGCGCAGACCCGGCGCACCGCCAACGTGGCTTGGCACGATCAGGACGTGCTTGAAATCCACCCGCACGACGCTGAGGTGCGCGGCGTGAACGATGGCGATTTCATCCGGTTGGCCTCTCGTGCTGGCGAAACCGCCCTGCGGGCAAAGATCACTGATCGCGTATCGCCTGGGGTGGTTTATACGACCTTCCACCATCCCGACACGCAAGCGAATGTCATCACTACCGACTTTTCCGATTGGGCCACCAACTGCCCGGAATACAAGGTGACAGCCGTGCAGGTCAGCCCGTCGAACGGCCCAACCAACTGGCAGGAGGAATATAATGCGCAGGCCGTACAGGCGCGCCGTATCCTTCCGGCGGCGGAATAAACATGGCGGCGCAGCCCATACGCAGCATGGCGGGCCTGTCCGTTCAGCGTGACAGCATGCGCGAGGTCACGCGCAGCCTGCCTGAAGAAACCCCGGTTGCCATCGTATTCAACGGAACCACCGCCGCTGTGATGATGGCAACCCCCGATGACCTGAGGGATTTCGCCTTTGGTTTCGCGCTGACCGAAGGGTTCATCGACGCCCCAGATCAGGTAGAGGGGTTCGAGATCGTGCAGCATCCCGCAGGAATCGAGGCGCGCTTCTGGATCAGTGCAGAGCGGGCCGCCGCGATGAACGCACGGCGACGCAACATGCTTGGCCCCGTCGGCTGCGGTCTCTGTGGGATCGACAGCCTTGAGCAGGCCATCCGTCCGCTTCCGGTCCTGACCACCACTGGCGCGATATTTGCGCGGGCCGAGGTCGCGACAGCCACCGATGCATTGCGCGATCACCAGCCGCTTCACGACCAGACCCATGCCGTTCACGCGGCGGGGTTTCTGCTTCCGGGCCACGGCATTGTTCTGGCGCGCGAGGATGTCGGGAGGCACAATGCGCTGGACAAGTTGATCGGCGCGATGGCGCTGTCCGGGCGGGATGCGGCACAGGGTGCCATCGTTCTGACCAGCCGGGTGTCGGTGGAAATGGTGCAGAAGACCGTGATCGCCGGATGTCCCGTATTGATCGCGGTGTCGGCCCCGACGGCTCACGCACTGCGCCTCGCTCTCGGCGCGAGGCTGACGCTGGCGGCCTTTGCCCGGGGCGGCGGTTTCGACGTCTATTCCCATCCCGAACGTATCCAGAGCGGAGCCTTCAATGCAGCCTGACAAGATGGTCATGATGGCCAACCAGATCGCCACATATTTCAAGACTCAGCCGGGCACAGATCAAGCGGAACACGTGGCCGATCATATCAACGACTTCTGGGAACCTCGTATGCGCATACAGCTTTCAGAGCATGTCGCTTCCGGCGGGCAGGGTCTGTCACCTTTGGCCCTGGACGCCTGCGCCCATGTCCGGATGCCCGCCGAATAAAACGGATGGTGGCATCGGCGCGCATTCTGCGTCACTCTGTACCGGAGTGGAGCAAATGGGCGCAACCCGGTGAGCGAAGTCAGTGACGTCGACAAAGCCGACCTGACCGCAAGGTTGAGTGAGGCCAACATTCTGGTCGTCGATGACGAACCGGGCATGCGCAATTTCATGGTCAAGACGCTTAGCCCCTATTGCAAGTCGGTAGCCGAGGCAAAGGACGCGGAGAGCGCCAATGCGCTGCTCGCCCAACGCCACTTTGATGTGATGATCCTCGACAATATCATGCCCGACAGGAAAGGTATCGACTGGCTGGCCGATCAGCGCAGCCGGGGCGGGTTTACCGATACCATCATGATCACCGCCTATGCCGACCTTGATACCGCCATTCAGGCCATGCGCGCGGGGGCGGCGGATTTCGTGCTGAAACCATTTCGCTCAAACCAAATCCTGAACGCGGTGCGACGCTGTATCCAGATGACGCAGCTGCGCCGCGAGAACATGCTGCTGCGGCGCGAACTCGACACAAGCGATATTGGTCGCAAACAGCGTGACAGGCTGATCGGCAGTTCGGCCGCGATTTCGGCAGTGCGCGAGACACTTGACCGGGTCAGAAACGTGGCGACTCCTGTACTGATCACCGGTGCGTCAGGATCGGGCAAGGAGGTGGCCGCAAGACAACTCCATATGTCCTCATGCCGGGCGGACATGCCCTTTGTCGCGATCAACTGCGCAACAATACCGGCCGAAATGATCGAAATCGAATTGTTCGGCCATGTCGTGGGCGCATTTCCGGGGGCGGTGTCATCGCGCGAGGGCCTTTTGCCGTCGGCCCGCGGCGGCACCGTCTTTCTGGATGAGGTCGCAGCACTTGATCCTTCTGCACAATCGGCGCTGCTGCGGGTGATCGAGGATGGGCTGGTCCGTCCCGTTGGTACCGAACGCGATATCCAGCTTGATCTGCGATTTGTGCTGGCGACCAGTAGCTCGCTGACGCAGGAGGTGGCAGAGGGGCGGTTCCGCGAAGATCTGTTGTTTCGCATCAACGTTCTGGAAATTGCTATGCCGCCTCTGGGTCAGCGCGACACAGATGTTATCGTTTTGGCGGACCTTTTCCTGAACGATATTTCCCGGCGTCTGGGCTTGCCAGCGTTGGAAATAGACCCTGTCACGCGCGCGGCCATGCTGCGCCACGACTGGCCTGGCAACATCCGCGAGTTGCGCAACTTCATCGAACGCTCGCTCATCTTCGGTCGCTTTCCCATTGATACAATGTCATCGCCGCAAATTGTGAATGGGCGCATCGAACCGCTTGATCAGGTCGAGCGGCGCGAAATCCTGCGAGCGCTGGAGGCGGTCCGAGGCAATCGTTCCGAAGCGGCGCGGCGCCTGGGCATTTCGCGCAAGACGATCGACCGCAAATGCGCCGCTTGGGGATTGTGACGGGTGACGGCGGTACGGCGCTTCTTCCGCTCGGTCAGGGTGCGGCTTCTGGTGATTGCGCTGCTGCCGATGCTGGTTTTGCTTCCGCTGATGCTGGGCAGCACGATGATGCGCTGGTCAGGCAAGATCGACGGGATCCTGATCACCAAGGTCAACGGGGATCTGACCATCGCGGATCAATATCTGGCGCGCCTGCTGGAAAACTCAGGCGAACGGCTGGATGCACTGGCCAAATCGGTCGCGCTGCGCGACGCGCTGGCAGCTGCGCCAGAGTCGTTCATCGAAGAGCGTCGGCAGTCGCTGAAGCTTGATTTCCTGTACCTGACGGATGGAACCGAGGGACCCGATGGTTTTGATGTAGCGGGCTGGCCGGTGGTGCAAAAAGCCATCGACGGGCGCTGGCAAAGTGCAGTGGATATTCTGAAACCCGCGGAGCTCGACGCGCTTCACCCCGGTTTGGCCGCCCGCGCCGCGATCCCATTGGTTGAAACGCGCGCTGCCATTCCAACAAGCAGCAAGATCGAGGATCGCGGCTTGATCATCCATTCCGCCGCCCCGGTGACCCTATCCGACGGGCGCGCGGGCGCGCTTGTGGGCGGGCTGCTGCTGAACCGGAACCTCGATTTCATCGATACCATCAACGCGCTGGTCTATCAGGACAACAGCCTGCCCGAAGGCAGTCAGGGCACAGCAACCCTGTTTTTGGAGGATCTGCGTGTTTCAACCAATGTCCGCCTGTTCGAGAACGTGCGGGCGCTTGGCACTCGAGTTTCGACAGAGGTGCGCAATCAGGTGTTGAACGATGGCAAGACTTGGCTCGACCGCGCCTTTGTTGTCAACGACTGGTATATTTCGGCCTATGAGCCGATCACCGACAGTCGCGGCGATGCCGTGGGCATGCTGTATGTCGGCTTTCTGGAAACACCGTTCCAGCAGGCCAAGATCAGATCCGTGCTGACCCTCACTCTGTTGTTCCTGCTGGTTGCTGCGCTGTCGGTCCCTATCTTTCTGCGTTGGGCCGGGCGTATCTTTCTGCCGCTGGAGCGGATGAGCCAGACCATGCTGCGGGTCGAAGCAGGGGATTTGCAGGCGCGCAACGCGCCACAAGCGGATGACAATGAGATCGCGCAGGTCGCCGGGCATCTGGACGACCTGCTGGACAAGGTGCAGGAACGCGACCGCCAATTGCGCGAGTGGGGAGAGCAGCTGAACCAGAAGGTAGAGGAACGTACCCGCGATCTGCGGGAAAGCAACCAGAAGCTGGAACAAGCTACAGAACGCTTGATCAGCACGGAAAAACTTGCCGCCGTGGGCGAGATCACCGCCGGGGTCGCGCATGAGATCAACAACCCGATCGCTGTAATACAAGGCAATCTGGACGTCGCGCGCGAGATTCTGGGGCCGGCAACCGAGGATGTGCGGACCGAATTCGATCTGATCGACGATCAGGTCTACCGGATCAGTTCAATCGTGTCCCGGCTGCTACAGTTCGCGCGACCAGAGGACTATTCTGGTGCCGCCAATATCCTCTTTCCGGCCCAAGTGGTGCGCGACTGCCTCGTCTTGACCAGCCATCACATTGAAGCGCAGGACATCGAGCTGCGCTGCGATCTTGCCCCCGAACCCTGTGTTCTGATCTCTCGGACCGAACTGCAACAGGTGCTCGTTAATCTCATTCTCAATGCCGTTCAGGCCATGCCGGACGGCGGCATCCTTTCCCTTTTGGTGCGTCCCGGCGAAGACAGTGTCGAGATTGAAGTAGAAGATACCGGTGACGGCATCTCGCCCGAAACGCTGGGCCGCATCTTCGACGCGTTCTTTACCACAAAACATGGGCGGGGCACTGGCCTTGGACTATCCATCAGCCAGACTCTCATCAGCAGGGCGGGGGGGCGCATCACGGCCCGCTCGACACAGGGCAAGGGCAGCCGGTTCACGGTCAGCCTGCCCGAGGTTAAAACGATTTAAAATGGACAGAATGTCCCAGATATTGGGGTTCCCTTCCCATCTAGCAGACAGAATGTCCCAAATTACCGCTGAGGCACAGTTCGTAGTGGACAGAATTTACAGTTAATACTTTGATAATATTGTATAAAAATATTGACAAATCAAGGTGCCCCACGAGAGATGTGACAGCACGCAAAACGTGCAGAAAGCTGGTCGCGCCGTGGGAGGAGACCTGTATCGCCGGGACCGGACGATAATACGTTAAAGGGAGGAGTGAACCATGAGTAACGCCCATTCCGGTGGAGCGCTGAGTTTCCTGATGAAGGACAACATCGTCGCCAGACCCGGTTTCAACCGCTGGCTCGTGCCACCGGCATCCATTGCCATCCACCTCTGTATCGGTTCAGTCTATGCGTGGTCGGTGTTCAACCCGGCGCTGACGCGCGAACTGGGTGTTGTGGCCCCCGCAGCAGACGACTGGAGCCTGAGTTCGGTCGTCTGGATATTTTCCGTCGCTATCGTGTTTCTGGGCCTGTCCGCCGCATTTGCCGGAAAATGGCTTGAAAAGGTTGGCCCCCGCATGGTGGGCGTCGTCGCCGCAATTCTTTGGGGCGGTGGCTTTGTCATCGGATCGCTTGGGATCGCCGGCCACGAGCTCTGGCTGATCTACTTTGGGTATGGCGTACTGGGCGGCTGCGGTCTGGGGCTTGGCTATGTCTCGCCGGTTTCCACACTGATCCGCTGGTTTCCGGACCGGCGCGGCATGGCGACGGGCATGGCCATCATGGGTTTTGGAGGCGGCGCGATGATCGCGGCGCCGGTCAAGGTCTGGTTGCTGTCGATCTATGCCAAGGCTCCGGAATACCTTGGTGCAACTGATGCTATTGCGACGATGACCGAGGCGGGCAGGCTATTTGCCCAAACCGCTTCCGGCAGGATTGAGGTCGTGGTGGCCTCTGCCGCACAGGCTACCAGCCTGCCCGGCGGTGGCGCTGCGGGCGTCTATGTGGTCGGCACCGGCAATACCGGGGCTGCGTCCACCTTCATGACGCTGGGCATCGTCTATTTCATCGTCATGCTCATCGCCGCCTTCAGCTATCGTGTCCCCGCCGAAGGCTGGAAACCAGAAGGCTGGCAGCCAAAGCCCGCGGCCGAATCGAACGGAATGATCACGCGCAACAATGTGAACATCGATCAAGCGCTCAAGACTCCGCAATTCTGGCAGCTCTGGGTCATGCTGTGCTTCAACGTGACTGCAGGCATCGGCGTGATCGGCGTCGCCAGGACGATGATGTCCGAAATCTACGGCACAACCATGCCGCTGATCGTCACTGCGGCCTTTGCTTCGACCTATGTTCTGATGATTTCTGTGTTCAACATGGTCGGGCGTTTCTTCTGGGCCTCTACGTCGGACTATATCGGGCGTAAAAACACTTATCATTGCTTTTTTGTGCTCGGGACGCTGCTATATCTCTCGATCCCGTATTTCGCCACGGCAGGCGCAGCTAGCCCGTCGATGTTCTACCTCGTGGGCTTCTATGTCGCGACGATGATCATCTTCTCGATGTATGGCGGTGGATTCGCGACGATCCCGGCCTATCTGGCCGACATGTTCGGCACGATGCATGTGGGGGGCATTCACGGCCGCCTTCTGACCGCTTGGTCAACGGCAGGTGTCCTTGGACCGCTGGCAATCACGTCGCTGCGCGAGATGTCGGTGGGGCGGGCAATTTCTGATCTGGCGTCGCGGGTCGACCCTGCGGCATTTGCCGAAAAATTCGGCGCACCACTTGCCCAGATCGACCAGTTGGTGGCGGCCAAGACCGTGACAATCTCTCGTCTGATGGAAATCGCTCCACAGGGCACGGTCGACCCTACGCCCAGCCTCTATAATACCACCATGTACTGCATGGCGGCGCTGCTGGTGGCGGCATTCTTTGCCAATCTTCTGCTCCGTCCGGTGAAGGCACATCATCACCATCCCGAACCTGGCCGCGCGACGGCACCTGCAGAATAAGGACGCGCTGCGGGGCGGGTCAGAACGCCCCGCAGTCGTGCTTGTCAGTCCGCAAATCCGCTCTGACGGCGGTGAGCCGTCCATCAAGGGATAAGGTAAGCGGCTTGCTTACAGAGGGACGTCGTCAAATTTCCGCTTATGGCCGATTTCCTGAGCACCCAGCGTTTGTTTCGTTGTGGCGGACGTCTTTTCGGTCAATCTTTTGGCCTGTGACATGTATTGCTCAATGGCGTTCCGCATGAATTGCGACTGCAGCACCATCACGTCCTGCGCTGTCCTGCACGCGAACAAGGCCTTTTGTGCCTCCATCACCTGTTGGATAGCGTCGGCCATGGTCTTGTTACCTAGCGTCAAGAGTTCGCTCCAAGCGGCCAAGGTCGGGGCGGAGGACACGAAGCTGTAAGCGTCGCCAGATGCCGCAGGATGCGTTTGCGGGTTTTTCCCGTCGACGGAAGATTTTTCCAATTCGAATCCCCTCTGATCGTCGATGATGTTACTGTGCGGCTTGCCGCATGAACCTCACTCAATCTGACATGAGGGAGACCAGCATGCCTTGATGCGGATCAAGGCGGAGAGTGTCTTGCAGATCGCGTTCAAACTCCGGCGTTGGTTCAGTCAAGGGAAATCAAGCCCCATTGAGACTTGCAGGGCTGCGGCGAATTTTACGATTGCCTCCGCCCCTTCCAGAAAAGGCGGAAGGAGGCCTGATTGAACTCGTCCCGCGAAATACCCCTTCGACAGAACAATATTCCAATGGCGCCAAGAGTTTCACCACAGCAGACCTGACGCAGCGCTGCCCATTGAAGCTCTGTTCAGCGATGTTAAGTGCCCTGCAAACGTATGGAGAGTATCATGAAGAAAACACTCGCAATCGCGGCATTTGCCCTCGCAGCCACCTTCAGCGCGGCAGGAGCGGACACACTGAACGTTGGCATGTCTGGCGGCTACTTCCCCTTCACCTTTGTAAAATTCGACAAGCTGCAGGGATTTGAAGTAGACTTCATCAACGCCGTTGCGGCCGAAACTGGGGATGACGTGAATTTCGTCACCATGTCCTTTTCCGGGCTGATCGGCGCCTTGGAAGCGGGGCGGATTGACACAATTGCAAACCAGATCACCATCACGCCCGAGCGTGAGGCGAAATTCGCCTTTTCACAGCCCTATGTCTTTGATGGTGCGCAGGTCGTGGTCAAGGCTGGCAATGAAGGTACGATCACCGGAGTAGAGGATCTGAGCGGCAAGACCGTTGCCGTGAACCTTGGGTCCAACTTTGAAACGCTGTTGAACGAACTGCCCAATGCCGATCAGATCAACGTCCGCACCTACGAAAGCAACATCGCACAGGACACGGCCCTGGGTCGTGTCGATGCCTTTGTCATGGACCGCGTGTCCTCGGCGCAGCTGATCGCCGAAAGTCCGCTGCCTTTGGCGCTGGCAGGCAAGCCGTTCAGCGAAATCCGCAACGCGCTGCCCTTCCGCAATGACGATGCAGGCGAAGCCCTGCGCGACCGGATCGACACCGCCATCACCACACTGAAGGAAAACGGAACACTGAGCGAGATTTCCGAAAAGTGGTTTGGAACTGACATCACAGTAGTAGAGTAAGCAACATGCGGGCACTTGATCTGGAATATATGTGGGGTCTGGTGCCCGTCTTGCTGGGATACGTTCCGCTGACGCTGTTCATGGCTCTGGTTGGCATGGTCTGCGCGCTGGTCCTTGCCTCGCTCATGGCGGTGGAGCGGGTGTTTCGTGTGCCGCTCCTCGACATTTTCGTACGGTTGTTCATCAGCTTCTTTCGCGGCACGCCGCTGCTGGTGCAACTGTTCCTGTTCTACTACGGCCTGCCGCAGGTCCTGTCGGTCATGACCAACATCAATGGCGTGACCGCCACGATCATGGGGCTGACGCTGCATTTTTCCGCCTATATGGCGGAAAGCATCCGTGCAGCCATCCTTGGCGTGGACCGCAGCCAGTGGGAGGCGTCGCAGGCGGTTGGCATGACGCAGGTCCAGATGATGTCCCAGATCATCCTGCCGCAGGCCGCCCGCGTCGCCGCCCCCACGCTGGTCAACTACTTCATTGACATGATCAAGGGAACATCTCTGGCATTCACACTGGGCGTTACAGAACTGATGGGCGCGACGCAAAAAGAAGCCGCCGGCAGCTTTTTATATTTCGAGGCGTTTCTGGTCGTCGCCGCGATTTACTGGATCATGGTCGAGGTTCTTGCCTTTGCCCAACGCCATCTCGAAACCTATCTGAACAAGGCGCATGCACGATGACTTCTTCATCCGGCATTTCCGTTTCCGGCCTCACCAAGGTCTTTGGGACCACGACCGTTCTCAAGGATATCTCGATCGATATCGCTCCGGGCGAACGGGTCGTCGTGATCGGTCCGTCCGGCACGGGCAAATCGACCTTGTTGCGCTGTCTCAATTTCCTCGACCGTCCGGACAGCGGCACCATCCGGGTGGGTGACCTGAGAATCGATGCAAAAACTGCGAGCGGCGCCGACATTCTGGCGCTTCGGCGACGCACATCCTTCGTGTTTCAGAACTACGCGCTCTTCGCCAACAAGACGGCGCGCGAAAACATCAGCCAGGCGCTGATCACCGTGAAAAGCCTTTCAAGATCCGAGGCGAATGCCCGCGCAGATGCGATCCTGCGCGAAACCGGACTGGCCGATAAGGCCGACGTCTATCCGGCAGCGCTGTCCGGAGGGCAGCAACAGCGGGTGGGAATAGGGCGTGCGATGGCCTTGGATGCCGAGCTGATGCTGTTTGACGAGCCGACCTCTGCGCTTGATCCAGAATGGGTCGGAGAGGTGCTTGATCTCATGCGCCGTGTGGCCGAAGAGCGTCAGACCATGCTGATTGTCACCCATGAAATGCAATTCGCGCGAGAGATCGCAGACCGGATCATTTTCATGGCGGATGGGCATATTGTTGAGCAGGGACCGCCCGCGCAGCTGTTGGATCTTCCGCAGGACGACCGCACGAAGGCCTTTCTGCGCCGCGTTGGCTGATTGACTGCTGCCCTGAGGACGTGCAGCCCGTTTGGCACGTGCTGTCATTTGACTGGTCAGGAATTTATGATGTGACCGCCCCCGACATAATCGATCCACCAAGGAGGACTGTCATGTCGCAGATTCTCACGGTGGGTCTCGATCTGGCGAAGAGTCTGTTTCAGGTTCTAAGAGCTGACGGTGCAGGTCGAGCGATCTTGCGTATGAAGCTGCGGCGAGCGCAGGTGCTGGAGTTCTTCAGCCCGTTGCCATCTTGTGTCGTCGCGATGGAGGCATTTAGTTCTGGGGCCGTCAGCTTGGTAAGCTGTGCGCTGAGGGGCGTTGTCGCAGAACTCTTGCCGCGAAGGATTCACACCGTGCATCCATGCTCTTAGAAGGTATGGTTGACGAAGCCCTCCGTACCAGCCTATCAACGAAGGCAGCCGTTTGGCGCAATGCCATGCCGAAAATTACTCTCATCTTCAGGCATTTCTGGACGGCGGCATCGCTCAAGGTCTG
Source organism: Puniceibacterium antarcticum (assembly GCF_002760615.1). Taxonomy (GTDB): domain Bacteria; phylum Pseudomonadota; class Alphaproteobacteria; order Rhodobacterales; family Rhodobacteraceae; genus Puniceibacterium; species Puniceibacterium antarcticum. Next base: position 15,123 of record NZ_AWWI01000050.1, read on the forward strand.
CTGGCGATCGCGCTTGCCAGTGGGCGCAGCGTCCCAGCACATCTCGGGATCGAACCAGATCCTCAATTAGCCCCGAGGCTCAAGGGCGTCGTTATAGGCGGGCCAGTTTGAAGTCTTGTCGGTCGTGGGTGTGGGCCTGCTCATGCGCATCAGCTATCCTGCTGGATTCCCAAAAGGAATTCTCTGCAGGGTTTGCGTAACACAGCCCCGTCGATCAGCAGATCCAAAAAATAGCTCAAATCACGTCAGATCCTGCCCAACAAATGAGGAGTAGCTCAGTTAGAGTGACAGCGCGAGGAAATGCCGACGTTGATCGAGCTGCGTTGCAAATTCCGGCTTTGCACACCACAAAGCTCTGGAGTGCGCATGTTGAGGCAAGTCTGAAGATGTATAAAATGAGAGACGTTGGAAAAAGATGAGGCTGAGATACTGGACAGCCCTCTTGGTCCTTGGCGGCATTGCGCTTGGCGTCGCGTCGCACTGGGACAGCCAACCAAAAGATCAGATCGCCACGGCTGACAGCACGGCGGCGGAGCCGCAGAGTGGCAGCAGCTTGACAGGCACCGAATCCGGGGACGATGATCTTTTTGCCGAAACCGCAACCGGCGCAATCGCGCCCCCTGCGGAGCTGCAAGCCCCGAGCGACGATTCCGTGATCTGGACGCAGGTCGTGGGTGCGGGAGACAGCCTGTCAAAGCTTCTGGCCAAGGCCGGCCTTGATACGGACGTCAGCCGCGACTTGACCGCAGCGATCGGCTCTGAATTTGACCTGCGCCATCTGAAACCGGGTCACAGACTGACCCTGGCCACATCCCCCGATGGGGTGCCGCGCACCGCCACGCTTGAGATCGCAGGGGGCACCCGCATTCTGGCCAGGTTCGGCGCCACCCCCTCAGTCCAGCGGCTGGCGCCCGACCTCGACAGCGTCCGCCGGGCGGGTGAAGCGAAAATCGGAAGTTCCATTTATGCGGCATTAGAAGGTGCTGGCATTCCGACCAGATTCGCCACCGACCTCGAACTCATCCTTGCCGGGACATTCGATCTGCGCACGGCCCTTGTCGGGGGTGAGCACATTCGTCTGCTGTGGCGGGAACACCGGTTCGGCGACCGTGTGGTCGGTGAGCCGACCATAGATTTCGCGCAGCTTGATCTGGCCGACGGGCGCTATGAAATCCTGTGGCCGGATGACGAGTCCCGGCAGACCAGAATTTTCAAGGACGGCCTGCTTGTTCAGACCTTCGATCAGCCGATAAGGGGCGCGCGCCTCAGCTCGGCCTTTGGACCGCGGATGCATCCCATTCATGGCTATGTTCGGATGCACAGCGGCGTGGATTTCGCAGCCGAACAGGGGGCGGTCGTCAGTGCGACACAATCCGGCACGATCGCGTTCATGGGCGAGCGCAGCGGTTATGGCCTTCTGGTCGAGCTGGAGCATGAAGGCGGCCTCAGCACCCTTTACGCCCATCTGAGTGCTCTGAACGAAGATTTGCACGTTGGCCAAGGCGTGGTCGCCGGAGCAGAGATTGGCCGTGCGGGATCGACAGGCACCTCAACGGCGCCGCATCTGCACTATGAAATCCATGTGGACGGCCGGCCCGTCTCTCCTCTTGCCGATACACGGCTGCATGGTCCGGAAAATGGCGCACCGGGCGCTGCGGAGTCCCGTTTGCTGGTGGACGGCATGCAAAGCGAACTTGACCGACTGCTCGGGTCAAGAGGATAGAGCGCCAACGTCACTGAGGGTCAGACATCGGCACCGTATCTTTGGTCGCGTGCGGCATAAGATGGACAGTTGGAAACGCGCTTGCAGGGCGGGAACATCCGGCCGGATCATCGTGCGGCCCGCGCTGTGGCATTTAGAAAAGACAGCCTTATCGCTTCGGAACTGTCAGTTTGGTCTCAGCCCACTTTGGCGGATGTTCAGGGTTGCCCCGATGAATGCTTGGCGCAGAAGTGGACGGTTACCCGTCACTGACACTGTGGGACAAGTCCATCGGGGACAGGTAAACCGCAGCCATCACCCGAGTTTTGCAACAGAGCCTTCTGGGGTGGAGAAATAGCGGCTCAGGTTGGTTCTGATGCGGGACAGGGGCGTGTCACCAGAGATATCGGGTTCAAAAGGTTGCCCGGTGATTGTCTGGAAGGCTTTGACATAGACCTGCGCCGTCGTGTCGATCAGATCGGCAGGGATGACGGGCAGTTCGTCGTGATAGGGATCACATCTGGCATCGACCCAGGTGCGTATGACATCCTTGTCAAAGGACGGCGGGCGGGTGCCATCCTGAAAGGCTTTCTCGTAGCCATCCTGCAGCCAGAAGCGGGAACTGTCCGGCGTGTGAATCTCATCCGCCAGAACAATTGTGCCATCTTCATCCGTGCCAAATTCGTATTTGGTGTCCGCAAGGATCAGCCCACGCTGGGCTGCGATCTCTTGGCCACGGGCAAACAGAGCCAAGGATATCGCGGATACTTTGTCCCACTGGCCTTGTGTCAGAAGCCCCTGAGAGAGGATTTCTTCTGCGGTCAGGGGGGCGTCATGTCCGCCGTCAAAGGCCTTTGTGGTCGGGGTGATGATCGGGGTTGGCAGCTTTGCGTTGTCGCGCAAGCCATCCGGAAAGCTGTGACCGTACAGTGTCCGTTCGCCAGCCTTGTAGCGTGTCAGGATAGAGGTGCTGGTGGACCCCGCAAGATATCCGCGCACCACGATTTCGACCGGGAGGATCTCAAGCTTCTTGGCGAGCACGACGTTGGGGTCTGGATAGTCGAGTACATGGTTCTGGCAAATATCAGCGGTGCGCTCAAACCAGAATCGCGCGGTCTGGGTCAGGACCTGCCCTTTGAACGGAATGGAGGCTAGGATGCGATCGAATGCGGATATTCTGTCAGAGGCGATGAGAATGCGGCGGTTTCCGGGCAGGTCGTAACAGTCACGCACCTTTCCAAAATAGGGATTGCTGAGCTCTGGAATGCGAGCGTGGTCAAGAACACGATTTGGGAGTGTCATGGAGAGTTGTCCTGGATTGAGCGCAAGTATTGCTGCAATCGGTTAACATAGTCTTTAACGGATGTCCGCCCCATCCTGCGCAGCTGCGTTCGTCCCTCTCTAGAGCACTGAAAGACTGGCCGCTTTCGGGATTAACTTTGGTCTGGACCAGCGGGGTCGCGGGGCAGAACGCGCCAAGAATAACGCGCGATAGCTGCAGAAAGCCAATCGTTTCATGTGCATTGGCACAGGTTTTTCTAGCCAGTGAAAAGAAGTTCAAAGCCACATGTTGTGCCATCAGGAGGGCAGATCACATGCGGCAATGAAAGTATTTATATTGCGGGTAGTCAGATTGAGAACCCAGCCTCGCGGCAGCGTGGGGATTCAATCCCGGCCAAGATTCAGTTGTTCAGTTCTTTTGAAACTGCTTGGCCCAAGTTCTCGCTGTCCTGAACGAAGCCTTTGCCTGCCTCACAGGCGGTCAAGCCTGCCAGCAGGGTAAGGGCGAGAACGATGCGTATCGCTGCGTGCATCAGAACAGGTCGTTGCCGTTATCTTCTGCTACTTCGTCGGCAACGATGGCTCCGGCAGCACCTACTGCGGCTGCGGCGCAACCGGAGACGACGGGCAGCAACATCATAAGGGCAATAATGCGAGTCAGGCGGCTGGTCATAGCGGTCTCCTGTTTAAGTCATGCTGCCTAACGCGCTGAGCTGTGTGTTTGTTCCGCCATTTGAAAGATATTGTTGCACAGCCTCTTTGAGGAGTTGGACAGTATTCCTGACCTCGCAGCGTTCAGGGCGGGTTTGTGAGCTGCGAGGCCCACTCCTGAAGCAGTTTTTCCCCGGCGGCCGCTTTTTTGTTCATCAAGCCTTTTGTAAAGCCCGATGGAGTGACAAGCCCGAATTGCAGCAGTGCCGTCAGTCTGACAGGTGCATCAGCCTTGGAAGCGGATCATCAGCATGACACCCGCCCAAGCGGCGAAGCCTGTCAGCACCGCGCCCCAGGTCGTGTCGGTGACAACCATCGCCCAAGACCAGTTCTTCATGATTGACATCGAGGTGAATTCATAGGTGCCATAAGCCATTGCCCCGATAACCGCGCCGTGCAGCGCCGCCCGTCCCGGCGCCGCGTCGCGCAGCGCGGGCGCTGAGACGAGGAACACCAGGCCGGCAACATAGGCCAGATAAAACAGACCTGCCGGGGCCATCATCGGACTGTCACGCATCGCGTCACCCAGATGGCGGGTAAAGAGCGGCTTCATCACGAGGGTCAGCATGACCGCATCAATGACAAGGAAAATGACGGCGGTGAGGGCGTAGAGGATCATAGCGAACTCCAGTTACATTTCGCAGTACAGATAGCGCGGCTTTTGCCGTTGCGTAGGGTCAGGCCAGATGAAAGGTTGATGGTCTGGCTTTGGAGTGCGTGTTTTCGGCCTGTCGTTGGCGCCGTCAAAGGAAAACAAAATGACTGTATTGCAGGGTCAAGGCAGAGGCTGGAGCGTGTCGCGTTACATCGAATTCATCAATGGCGGCACGCTTTATTAGCGATATGTAAGGCGTATGGAAACCGTATGGTTTTCGTATGGCTGCGCTCTGGTTTTGGCCTGTGCGCAAGGCATGCTCTGGGCAGCCGCGTCAGTGGTGCTGAGCGGTTGGGGAAAGGTCTGAGCATTCGTGACCGCGCTTTGTCTATTTTCCGATCAATCCGCGCGGTCCGCCCGCGATGAGCAGGGCGACGTCGGCCATGGCGCGTGTGGGCGACAGGCCGGGGGCGACAACGATGTACCTGGGCCGCCAGTCTGGGCGGAATTTCTGCTTGAAGGCGCGCAGGCCTTCGAAATTGTAAAAGGCGCCGCCGTGGCGGTAGATGAAGCGTCCGACCCTGCTCCACATCCGGCCGACGGAGCGTGACGAGAGGCCCGCCAGCGGCGCCACGCCAAGGCTGAGTTCCAAGGCACCCGCATCTCGATAATGTTCGATCAGGGACAGGAACAGGAATTCCATCATGCCCGACGCTTCGTCCGGCAGGTAGCGCATGAGGTCGATGGCAACGCGGCTGCCGTCGCCCGGTGCGAGGATACTTGCAAAGGCCAGGATGCGCCCGTCGCGGCGCACCAGCGCAATCGGGAAACGGTCCAGATAGGCCGGATCGAACCGCCCGACAGAAAAGCCTTTTTCAAACCCCGACTTCCCGCCAAGCCAGCTTTGGGACACCGCCTGCAGGTCACGCATCACGGCGTCATCATGGGGGGGCAGGGCGATGGTCATCGACAATCCCTCGCGCTGGCGCTTGTTATGGGCCGCACGCATCGACTTGAAGCTCGATCCGCTCAGGCTGAAGGTGTCGAGTGCGACAACGGCCTCTTCACCGATCTTGTGCAGGCCCAGTCCCAGTTCGACATAGATCGCCAGATTGTCAGCGCTGACCTCATAAAACACGGGCTGCGCGCTTGCCCCGCGCGCGAGGTCGATGAAGGACCAGCACAGATCCGTAAATTCGGCCGTGTCGCCCACGGGATCAGAGAGTGCGACCCAGCGCCCGCCCTTTACCGCATACATCAGGAAGGACGCGCCTGATTCGGAGAACAGGAACTGTTTGTCGCCCGAAAGCGCCACACAGGCATGAGGATGCCCCGACTTGTTCAGGATTGTGCTGACCTGCTCTAGCACACCGTCCTCTTGCGCGGAGACCGGTTTGCGCCGCACCGGACGCAAGGCGTTGAAAACGGCAAAGATCAGCAGCAGGGCGGAGGCAAGAAGCCCCGCACGCAGGGCACGCGGCGTGTTGGCGCCATGGGCAATTTCCGTCCAGAGATCGTTGGAATAGGGCGTGGTGCGATACATGAGAAAGAAGGTCAAAGCGGCCAGAACAACACCCAGCACGAGGATAAACCAGCCCGGGCTGAAGACCGCATCTGTCAGCTTGGCCTGCCGTGGGAAACCGCGTGCGAAGGGCAGCAAGAGCAGTGCACCCGCCAGAAGCAGTGTCGCAGTTTCAAGATCGAGATTGTTCAGAAGTGCCGCGCAGGCGCCGCCCGCCAGCGCCGCAAGCGTCAGCAGGAATGCCGCCCTGATCCGGCGCGCCAGACCATGCGACAGGATCAGAAGCACGACACCAAGCATTGCCGAGAGCAGAGTGCCGCCTTCGATCAGCAGGGCGGCGACGAATTCACCTTCGACCATCGCGCTTTCGCGCACCGAGGGGATCAGAGACACAAGAAGCAGATAGGCCCCGAACCCGAATGTCACCAGCGCCGCAATAGAGGGGGCAAAGCCATGCACCGCCTCGATCGCGGGGCGAGAAGAGGCCGGAATGCGGCCTGCGATGCGGCTCATCATGCCGCCGGCAAGGCGGGCCTCGTTCACCGAGACGATGATGAAGCCGAGAGCAAAGGGCAGCAGGTAATAGAGGATGCGGAACAGGACCAGCGCCGCCGCTGCATCGCTGACAGCGATGCCTTGCGGCAGGGTCCCGATCACGACGGTTTCAAAGACACCGATGCCGCCCGGCACGTGCGACAGGATGCCAACCATCGTGGCGATGGCATAGATCGCGATAAAGGATGCGAAAGGGGGGGTCCCCGCAGGCATCAGGATCCAGAGCGCAAAGGCGGCCGCCGCCACATCGATCAGGGTGATGACAAGCTGCGCGGCCAGGCTGCGCGGTCCCGGCAGATGCAGATCCATGCGCCACAGGCGCAGGCGGTGCCGCCCGACAGACAGAAACAGGATCAGGCCAAGCGCGCCAAACAGGAGCGCCAGCGCGCCAAAGCGCACCTGACCCGGGGAAAAGGGGACCAGCTGCGACACGACCCAGGGATGCAGGCTGAGCGCGCCAAGGCCGATCAGGGTCAGTCCCGTGCCCAGAGCGGCGGCGATGTAGCCCGAAACGGCGGCCACCTGAAAGGCATCGAGCCCGAAGGCCGAATAGATCCGGTATCGGATCGCGCCGCCGGAAACGATGCTGACCCCGATGGTGTTGCCAAAGGCATACCCCAGAAAGCCGCCAAGGGCGACGATGCGCGCCGGAAGCGGTTTTGCGATAAACTGCAGCGCCAGAGCGTCATATCCGACCAGAGCGGCATAACCGACAGCGGTTGCTGCGACGGCCAGCAGCAAGGCGTTTGGTGGGGTCGATTTCATCTGAGCGAGGACCGTGGCGGGATCGAGGCTGTGCATCAGGTGAACGAGTGCGAAAACACCTAGCCCGAACAGGGCGACACCAAGGGCGATTGGCAAGATGCGCCGGAGAGTATTCAAATCTGGCAGTGTCATTATCCTGGCCTCGGCCCATTCAGGGATGCGGGATCACTTGGCTGGTACGGTAAGGTGGGGCCATCTGTAAATGAGCCAGAACATTAGATCCCGGGTTCTTACCAAATTGTAAGGCTCTGGCGGCCAAAACACGGAAAATGCCGGGGATTGTCGAGTGCTGTGTCTGCGGGCCCCGGTTGGTCATCCTGTAAAGGCGGGGATGACACCTGTTTGTGCTGCGAATCCGCCGCGATCCTTGATGCTGGCGATGGGGAGGCTTTGGTGCGTGTCTCGTCGCGTTGGCGTCGGACTGCGCAATATTTGACTATGTCAGCGCGGTTGCAGGCAGGCCGCTGAGGCCGCCTGAAACCAAACGGTGTTGCACCCGGGACCGCGATCATATCGATGTCTGATTTACCCTTTCCGACAGCTCTGCGGCGTTTTCTTTCCGTTCGCTGTAGCGGTCCAGCAGGCAGGCCTTGTTGTCTCGGGTGAGCAGGGTGAATTTCATCAGTTCCTCCATGACATCCACCATCCGATCGTAAAAGGGCGAGGGTTTCATCCGGCCTGCATCGTCGAATTCCAGAAACGCCTTTGGGGTGGAGGACTGGTTCGGGATGGTCAGAAGACGCATCCAGCGCCCCAGGATGCGCAGCTGGTTCACGGCGTTGAAGCTTTGTGATCCGCCGCTGACCTGCATCACCGCCAGCGTCTTGCCCTGTGTCGGGCGCACGCCGCCGAGGGACAGGGGAATCCAGTCGATCTGGGTCTTCATGATGCCGGTCATGGCACCGTGGCGTTCGGGCGAGCACCAGACCATGCCTTCGGACCATGTGACCAGATCGCGCAGCTCCTGCACCTTGGGGTGATCGGCGTCCGCGTCATCGGGCAGGGGCAGGCCAGAGGGGCTGAAGGTGCGGGTTTGCGCGCCAAACTGCGTGAGGATGCGCGCTGCTTCTTCGGTCATGAGCCGACTGAAAGAGCGTTCGCGCAACGAGCCGTAAAGCAGCAGGATGCGCGGGGCATGTGTGGCCCGCACAGGCGACAAAAGTTGGTTCGTGTCGATCGGCCTGAAATGCGCCTGATCAAGATTCGGGGTATCAGCCAATGCGGTTTCCTTTTGTGTCGATCAGGGGTGTGCCATCCTCTTTGGCCATAGGACCCGGCGGCAGGTTGTCGAGAAGATCCAGCACCAATTCGCTGGGGCGGCAGAGCCTGACGCCCTTGGGCGAACAGACGATGGGGCGGTTGACCAGAACGGGGTGGTCGAGCATGGCGGCAAGCAGCGTCTCATCATCCACCGACGCATCGAGGAGGCCAAGTTCTTCGGCTGGGGATTTTGTCGTCCGCAACGCTGTGCGGGGCGTCAGTCCGGCGGCGGCGAACAGGGCCAGCAGCTGCGGGCGCGTCCAGCCGGTTTGCAGATAGTCGATGACCACAGGCGTCTCGCCGGACGCGGCGATGATCGCAAGCACGTTGCGCGAGGTGCCGCAGCCCGGGTTGTGGTGAATGACGATGGTCATGAGGAACCTCTGTGGTCGGGAAACCAGTGTTGTGTTCGGTTGGCAAAGGCGACGAGGGACAGCATTACCGGTACTTCGACCAGAACTCCGACAACGGTTGCAAGCGCCGCGCCCGAACCGAGCCCAAACAGGCTGATCGCGACGGCGACGGCCAGTTCAAAGAAGTTGGAGGTGCCGATCAGTGCGCAGGGGGCCGCGATATTGAACGGGATGCCCCAGGCCCGCGCCGCGCCATAGGCGAGGAAGAAGATGCCGTAGGACTGGATCAGCAAGGGAACGGCGATCAGCGCAATGATCAAAGGGTTGTTCAGGATAACCTCGCCCTGAAAGCCGAAGAGCAGCACCACGGTCACCAGCAGCCCGATGACAGAAAACGGCTGTACGCGGGATTTGAAGGCGTCGACTGCCCGCTCGCCGCCGTTTGTGATCAAGGTGCGGCGTGTCAGATATCCGGCCAGCAGGGGCAGCATGACGTACAGGCCGACTGAAATCATCAGCGTGTCCCAGGGCACGACGATATCCGTCACGCCCAGCAGAAAGGCCACGATGGGCGCAAAGGCGAAGATCATGATGACATCATTCAGGCTGACCTGAACCAGCGTATAGGTCGCATCGCCCCGCGTGAGGTTGGACCAGATGAACACCATCGCCGTGCAGGGCGCCGCGCCGAGCAGGATCACGCCCGCGAGATAGGCCTGAGCATCGTCCCGGGGAATCAGGCCTGCGAAAACGTAGTTGAAGAAGAGCACGCCTAAAGCGGCCATGGTGAAAGGCTTGATCAGCCAGTTCACGACAACCGTCACGACGAGCCCCTTGGGTTTGTCACCGACCTGACGGAGGGCGCCGAAATCCACACCCACCATCATCGGATAGACCATCGCCCAGATCAGCACCGCGACCGGCAGGTTGACCGAAGCGATTTCCAGCGCGGCTAGGGCGGCGAACAGCCCGGGGAGCAGATTGCCAAGCAAAAGCCCCGCGCCGATGGCAAGCGCGACCCAGAGGGAAAGCCAGCGTTCAAAGGTTCCAAGGCCTGCCGCGGCGGGAGGTGAGGTATCGGTCATGATGACGTCCTAACAGGCACAGGCGAGTTCATTTATGACGGGCTGGCACAATTCTGGCCGCCCGCCGCAACAATCTTCCATCAGGAAGGCGAGCAAGCCGCGCATGCCGTCCATATTGGCATAGTAGCGGATGCTGCGGCCTTCCCTCGCGTTACGAATCAGACCGGCGCGATTCAGGATCGAGAGGTTGGCAGACATCGTGTTCTGACGCACATCAAGCGATTGACTGATGTCCCCGGCAGACATCCCAACATCGCCGGCCTTGATCAGCAGGCGGAACACATCAAGCCGGGTCGGCTGGCTGAGGGCGGCAAAGGCGCTGAGGGCGGTCATCTTATCCATATATCCAGAATTATGGATATATGTGAGTGGTGTCAAGCGCCCCTGGAGTGTTCTGCGGGGTCAGGGCCCCGGCGGGAGTGCATGCGCAGGCAGTGTATCCTGTTGTTCTGTCGGGAGGGAGATGACCGCTTCAAAGCCCGAGGTGGCGTTGGAGCGTGGGGATTTCAGAAGCAGCGGGGATCCGATGCGTTCGGCAATCGCAGCGACGATGGCAAGGCCAAGCCCGCTGCCCCCTGCGCGCGATCCGGCGCGTTCAAACCGGGCGGTCAGGTTGGCGAGCGTTTCGGGAGGGATCACCGGGCCGTCGTTTGAGACGCGCAATGTCCCGTCTTCGCCCAGCGCCACCTCTGTCGCGGTGTCGTCCAGGCCGTGTCGCAGCGCGTTGTCGACAAGATTGCGGCACAGGATGCCAAATGCGTCCGGATCAAGGTCGGACATCACGGGGCGGTCCGGCAGCGTCAGCGCGATGCGTCCTGGCGCCGTGGTGCGGGTCATGTCGTCGATGACAAGCCGGATCACGGGGCGCAGGTCTGAAGTCCGGTCCAGACGCAGGCGGGCACCTTCGGCGCGGGCAAGCTGCATCAGGCGTTCGGACAGGCGCGTGAGCCGTTTGAGCGTCGCCTCGATATCACGCGCACGGGCGCGGGCGGCGGGGTCTGCGGTTTCGGACTGCAGGCGCTGGGCCTGTGCGATGGCGCCGGCAAGCGGGGTGCGCAATTCGTGCGCGGCATTGGCGGCAAAGGTACGCTCGGCCTCGAACGCGGCGTTCAACCCGCCCAGCAGCCGGTTCAGGGTCGCGGCGACAGGAACAATTTCGAGTGGGATATCCTCGGCCGGAACGGGCGACAGATCGCGGGCATTGCGCGCCTCTAGCCTTTCGCGAAAGCGCCGCAGAGAGGCAAGGCTGGCACGCACCGCAAGCACGATGGCCAGAAGAGTCACAGGAATCACGAAGAGAAGCGGCAAGCCAAGCCCGATCTGGATGTCGCGGGCGACCTCTGCCCGATGCTCCAGCGGTTCGGCAATCGTGATGCGGATGCTGCCTTGTACCGCGTCGTCATTATAGAGCCTGTGGGTCGCTGTCTGTCGAAAACCGGGCCCGTCATAGGCCGGGAATACCGTCGGGTCCGCGGAATGCGATTGCAGCAGAATGCGTTCCTGCGCGTCGCGCACGATGTAGGTGAAGAATTCCTTGTGATCGCGCAGCGCGCCGAGCCGCTGGTTTGTACCATCCTGATCACGTCCGACAATGTCCACAACAGCAAGTGGCAGGATGCGTTGCGCGGTTTCCTGCAGGGCGGAATCGAACACCTCGTCCATTTCATGGCGCAGGATGACGGCGGTGACAGAGGCGGCGGTGATCCACAGCAGCGTCAGCAGCAGGCCCAGGGACAGGCCAAGCCGGACCTGAAGGCTGCGCGGCAGCCTCATGGTGTGCCCAGGCGGTAGCCCATGCCGCGTTCGGTTTCGATCACCGGGGCCCCCAGTTTCTTGCGCAGGCGGCTGACATGCACCTCGATCGTGTTGCTTTCGATCTCGGAGCCGAAGGCGTAAAGTTTTTCTTCAAGCTGGGCCTTGGACAGAAGCTGGCCGGGACGCGACAGGAAGGCGTCAAACAGGGCCCATTCGCGGGCGGTCAGCTGCACCGGTTTGCCGTCGCGGTGGATCGAGCGCGAGGCGATGTCGATGTCAAGCGCGCCGTGGCTGATGATCGGGTTGGGATTGCCGGAATACCGGCGCGCGACCGATCCTATCCGCGCAGACAGTTCGGCGAGGTCAAACGGTTTCACGAGATAGTCGTCGGCGCCGGCATTCAGCCCTTCGATCCGGTCCGAGATCTGGTCCAGTGCGGTCAGGATGATCACCGGCGTCACGTCGCCCCGCGCGCGCAGGGTTTTCAGAAACCCGATGCCCCGGCCATCCGGCAGCATGAGATCCAGCAGAACAAGATCGTAGGATGTGCCATGCATGGCATCCCCCGCCGCATCCAGCCGCGTGACCCAGTCGACGGACTGGCCGTCCCCGGCGATCTGGTCGCGCACCGCAGCGCCCAGTACCGTGTCATCCTCGATCAGCAGTATGCGCATGGCGTCTTTATTCCCTTGGTTGCGGGGACATCTCTTGTTCGCTTTTTCTGACCTCTTGCTGACGCCTTTGCAGGGCGCGCTTCAGGCTGCTGTCAGCTTTGACGTGCAAGGTCTGTGCAAGATAATCGCACTCCGGAGTTTGGCGTATGAAGAAGACACTGACAATGCTCGCCTTTCTCCTGGCCCTTCAGACGGGGGCGGCGCAGGCGGAAGAAGACTGTTTTGTCCCGATGGCGAACTGGCAACCACGGGAGGCCGTCGCGCGCCTTGCCGCAGAGCAGGGCTGGTCGGTGCGCCGGATCAAGATCGACGACGGCTGCTATCAGATTGATGGCCGAGACGCGTCAGGGCGCCGGATCGAGGTGACGGTGCAACCCGCAACGCTTCAGGTGATCGAGATCGAATATGAGGACTGACGCAGGTTGGCGCCGCCGCGATCGTTGTGTGCAAAAGTTCAGAGGCCAGGCTGGCCGTCCGGTTGCAATTGGGCAGGCAACATTGCCCGAAAAGCGATTGCCAGAGGGCACAGACAGAGTGTCATCGCCCGTCTGTGTTGATGTTGCGCAGAGTCCAATTGTCGCCTTCGCGCGAGCCTGAGTTTCCCCCCCGGCCGAAAATGTCCCTTCGGCTGCACTGGCCCCGCCCGAAACGGCGGGGCCTTTTTTTCCTTACGGCAGGCTGAAGAGACGCGCGCCGTACTGTCAGGAAGGCATCAGGTCGCAGGCGCAGATAAGCCCCAGCAGAAAAAAAGGAGACCCTGCCATGAGAAAGACTTTGACCCGTCTTGTCGCCTCGACCGCGTTAGCAGCAGGCATGGGCCTGCCCGCGTGGAGCGCCACAGACGCTGTGGGCGATGAGGGCAGCCGCCTCTTTGCCTCCGTGTTCGAAATGAACCGGGACGCGGCGCCGATGGTCCTGGCCAGTGGTGACGATGACCACGAATCGCGCGGCTTTTTCCGTTTTGGTGACGACGACGACGACGAGGAAGACGACGATTGCGAAGAGGATGACGGCGGTTGCAACGGGGCAAGCAATCCTGCCCCGGCAGGAACGGTCGCCCCGCCGCAGAACGGTCTTTTCGGCAATGGTGCGCCGCCAAAGGTCCAGGTGAACTGAATACCAACCTGCTGCGGCGCAGACTGCTTCGCCGCGGCATATCCTCCAGCCCAGCCCTCCTCTTAAGGAAACCGACATGAAATCCATACTTGCAGCCCTCGCGATGACCACTGCGCTGACCCTGCCCGCCATTGCCATGGCGCGGCCCGTCACGATGACCACGACATTGACCAACTACGGCGGCGATGGCGCTTACCTTGCGCTTTACGTGACCGACCCGACCGGGGCCTATGCCGGAAGCCTGTGGATGGCCGGGGGAAAATCAAAATATTACAAGCACATGACCGACTGGTATCGGGCAACCGGCGGTGACACCGCCCAGGTCAACGGCATCACGGGTGCCAGTGTTGGCGCGGGGCGCACGCTGAACATCACGCTGGATCTGGCCGATGCGCTGTTTGATGCAGGTTATACCCTGCATATCGACGCCGCAGTCGAAGATATGCGCGAAAGCCCGAACGAGGTTGCCGTACCGCTGAGCACCGCCGGTGCGGGCACTCCGGTCGCCGGGCGCCGCTACATCGCTGATTTCACCTATAAAATGTAAGGAGACAGGGCCATGATCCGTGCTCTTCATCGCTGGCCGGGTCTTCTGGCTCTGGTCATTGTGACCGTGCTTGCGCTCAGCGGCGCGGCGCTGTCGGTCTTTCCGATGGCAGAACGCCTGTCGGCGCCGCAGGCCGAGGCCGGGCTGAGTGTGGCCGACCTCGCCAAGCGCATCGAAAACACCTATCCGGGGGTCGAGCAGATCAAGCGCGCGCCGTCGGGAAAAATCACCGCCTACTGGTTCGACGCTGGCACGCCTGGGTCTGCGGTCATTGATCCCGCGACGGGACAGGGCGTGGGGTCGGCAGATCCGAACCAGATCGAACGCTGGCTGACAAACCTGCACCGGTCGCTGTTTCTGGACGATACCGGACGGATCGTCATGGCGGTGGGTGCGGCGGCGATGCTGGTTCTGGCGCTGTCGGGCGCACTGCTTGTTGCGCGCCGCGCCGGTGGTGTGCGGCGCTGGTTTGCGCCCCTGCGCGGCCCGCTGTCCGCACGGCTGCATGTCGAGATTGCCCGCGTGGCTGTTGTGGGTCTTGCCCTGTCTTCGGTTACGGCGCTTTGGATGACGGCGTCGACCTTTGATCTTTTGCCTGCCGAGACCTCTGTTGCGGCCATGCCGGCAGAGGTGAGCGGGCAAACCGGTCTGGTCTTTGCGGCAAGCCAGACCCTGGTTCAGACCCCGGTGGCCGAGCTGCGCGCGCTGAGCTTTCCCTATCCGGGGGATGCATCGGATGTGTTCACGCTGAGCATCGACCGCGGGACCGGGTATCTGGATCAGGGCACCGGCGCGTTGCTGGGCTGGGCCGATCTGACGGGATGGGAGAGCGTTTCGGAAACCATCTACATGCTGCACACCGGGCAGGGCGCCGCCACGCTGGGGCTGGTGCTGGGGCTGATGGCGCTGGGCGTGCCGGTGATGGGGGTCACAGGGGTTTTGATGTGGTGGATGCGCAGGCAGGGTCGGCCCAGGATCCCCCATAATCAGGCAGCGTCGCGCGCGCGCACCATCCTTCTTGTCGGAAGCGAGGGCGGCAGCACCTGGAGTTTTGCCGCGACGCTGCACAAGGCACTGAGCGACGCGGGACAGAGCGCCCATGTGGCGGCCATGTCGGCCTTTGATCCGGACCGGTATTCCAGTGCAGAGCGGATCATTGTTCTGGCCGCCACCTATGGCGATGGCGATGCGCCAGCCTCGGCCAAGGGTTTTGTTGACCGGCTTTCGCGCCTTGAGGCTGTTGGCGCAATGTCGCTTTCGGTGCTGGGGTTCGGGGACCGCAGTTTTCCCGATTATTGCGCCTATGCGCAGGCGGTTTCAGATGTTGCCGTGTCGAGGGGGTGGGCGCCGCTGGTGCCCTATGACACCGTGGATCGCCAGTCGCCGCAGGATTTTGCGCGCTGGGGCCATGCGCTTGGGCAGGCGATGGGGATCACGTTGTTGCTATCCCACCAGCCGGTTCTGCCGCAGGCGCGGGCGCTGACGCTTGTCTCGCGTCGCGATTATGGTGCCGATGTGCAGGCCCCCACTGCCATCCTGCGTTTCGCGGTTCCGAAGGTATCGCTTTGGCAGCGCCTGACGGGACGCGGGTTCGGGCGGTTCCAGGCGGGTGATTTGCTGGGCATTCTGCCCGAAGGGTCTGCCGTGCCACGGTTCTATTCGCTGGCCTCGGCCAGGCGGGACGGCTTTGTTGAGATCGTGGTCAGAAAACACGTGGGTGGTCTGTGTTCCGGGCAGCTTATGGCGCTGGAAGCTGGGGATACGGTACCTGCCTTTTGCCGTCCCAATCCCAGCTTTCACGCGGGTCGCGGGCGTGCGCCACTGATCCTGATCGGCGCGGGGACGGGCATCGGCCCGCTGGCGGGCTTTATCCGGGCCAATGGGCAGCGGCGGCCCATCCATCTGTTCTTTGGGATGCGCCGCCCCGAAAGTGACTTTCTGTATGGCGCGGATATGATCGACTGGCAGGCCAGCGGGCGGCTTTGCAAGCTGGCGACGGCGGTGTCGCGCGGGACCAGCCCCCATTACGTGCAGGACGCGCTGCGCGGTGAGCGGGCACAGGTTGTGGCGCTGATCCGGGGCGGGGCGCGGGTGATGGTTTGCGGTGGCCGTGACATGGCCGCCGGGGTCGCTGATGCGCTGGCCGATATTCTGAGCCCCATGGGGCTTTCGCCCATGACACTGAAAGCAGAGGGACGGTATGTCGAAGATGTCTACTGATCTTGTGCGCCACGCGCTGAACGGGGCAACGATGGGAACGCGGTGGTCGGCGATGATTTTTGCCGCGCCACAGTTTGACCCCGCGCCGGTAGAAATGGCTCTTCAGGCGGCGGTGGATGAGGTGGATGCACAGATGTCCACCTGGAACGCCAACAGTGATCTGATGCGTCTGAATGGGGCACCGGTTGGAGAGTGGGTTAGTGTGCCACCGCTGTTGATGGAGGTCCTGCGGCTGGGCCTGGACATCGGCAGGGCGTCGGGTGGGGCATTTGACATCACCATGGGGGATGTCGTGACCGCCTGGGGATTCGGGCCGCAGGCCGCCATGCCCGACGCCATCCGGGCCGCCATGGCCACGGCGCGCAAGCCTGCGCATGAGGTTCTGGATCTGGACACCGTGCTGGGCCGGGTCTGCAAACGCGCGCCGGTTGCGCTTGACCTCAACGGGATCGCCAAGGGCTATGGCACTGATCGGCTGGCCGAAACGCTGGCCGGTTTCGGGATCGGCGCGGCCCTTGTCGGCATCGACGGAGAGATGCGCGGAATGGGGCTGAGGCCGGATGGCACGCCCTGGGCCATTGCGGTTGAGGCGCCGGATGCCGACCGCCGTGCCCCCCATTCCGTGCTGGCGCTGGAAGAGGCGGCTGTGGCAACCTCGGGCGATTATCGCCACTGGGTCGAGGTGCAGGGGCGACGCCTGTCGCATACGATGAGCCCGGCGCGGGGGGCACCTTTGGTGGATGCGCCTGCATCGGTCACCGTCGTGGCGCGCAGCTGTGCAGAGGCCGACGCCTGGGCGACTGCGCTGATGGTGCTGGGTGTCGAGGCGGGTGGGACACTGGCGCGGGAACGGGGGCTTGACGCGCTGTTTCTGCTGCGCGATGGCGTCGGGGGTGTGCGAAGTATCGGTGTCGGGCGGTTGTTTGGCGATGCCGCTGTACCCGATCCCGTCTGAGCCGCAGGGGCCAAATGGGCCCAGGCGTCAGGGCGCACCAACATGGGCAACATATGCCGCCCGGCAGGCATGATAGACAGCATCCGACGGCTCTGGAAACTGCGTATGACGCGGTGCCGCACCCAATCAAGTGACAGGACATCCCACATGAGCCGCATGACGCATTCCGAAACCCACATGGTCCATCGCATCGGCTGGCTGCGCGCCGCCGTCCTTGGGGCGAACGATGGCCTTGTCTCGACCGCGAGCCTTGTTGTGGGGGTGGCGGCAGCGGGATCTGCCCGCCCCGAGATCCTGATCGCGGGTCTTGCCGGGCTGGTGGCCGGCGCGATGTCGATGGCTGCCGGTGAATATGTTTCGGTCAGTTCGCAGACCGATGCGGAACAGGCCGACCTCGCGCGCGAGACAAAAGAGCTGGAGGAGATGCCGGAGGCTGAGCTGGACGAACTGACAGGCATCTATGTGGCGCGCGGGCTGGACGAAACCCTTGCCCGGCAGGTGGCGATCCAGCTGACGAAAAAAGATGCGCTGGGCGCGCATGCGCGTGACGAGCTTGGCATATCCGAGACGGTGACCGCCCATCCGGTTCAGGCCGCACTGGTGTCTGCCGTCACCTTTGCGCTGGGCGCTGTTGTGCCGCTGCTCATCGCGATGCTGGCACCGGTGGCGCAGATCACGCTGGTTGTGGCGCTGACCACGCTTGTCGCGCTGTCTGTTCTTGGGGGTCTTGGCGCCTCTGCCGGTGGGGCGGGTGTTTTCAAGGGGGCCCTGCGCGTGACCTTCTGGGGGGCTTTGGCGATGGCGGCGACTGCAGGGGTTGGGATGCTCTTTGGTGTGGTGGCATGACCACAGCGCGATGCTCTGCATAAAAGGGTGAGGTTTGCGGGTCAGGGCCTGAACTGCGCAAACCTCGGCAGGCGTGATCGGGGGATTCTGTCCTTGTGCGCAGGTTTTTAAAGCATGTCAGGTTAAACTTGGATCGGATATTTGTGGTCTCTCCCTTTGGTGGAACGCGAAATCCGATGCTCGTTGTCTGATGTTGAACCCGAAACGCTTTAAGCTCCGGTTGCGGTCGCGCTGTCAGACGGGCTGCTTATCTGTTTGTGGTGTCGCGGCACGATCCGCAAAGCGCGCAGGGCGTTCAGGATCACGGCCACATCAATCACTTCCTGCAAAAGCGCACCCTGCACAGGTGTCAGGTAACCGAGTGCGGCGGCAATCATGCCCAGCACCGACAGTCCGATCCCGGCCACGACACTTTGGAACGCGATCCGGCGCGCGCGTTGCGCGATTTCGATTCCGGGCAAAAGGCGGTCAAGCTGATCGACCAGCAGGACAACATCCGCCGCCTCGGCAGAGGCCGCAGCGCCGCGCGCACCCATGGCGACCCCAATGTCGGCAGCGGCAAGCGCGGGCGCGTCGTTGATCCCGTCGCCGACCATCATGACCGGGCCGTCCTTGCGTTCGCTGAGCACCAGAAGCACCTTCTGATCGGGTGTCAGGTCAGCACGGACGGCGTCCAGCCCCAGCCCCTTGGTCACGGCATCTGCCACCGCGCGTCGATCGCCCGTCGCCAGAAGAATGCGCGTTATTCCAAGACGGCGCAGGCTGGCCAGCAGGTCGGCCGTGCCGGAACGCAGGGCATCGGCCATCACGATGTGCCCCATCAAAACGCCGTCGATGCCCAGCGACACCACAACTGACCCGGCGCCCGCAAGCGCGCTGTCATTTGCGCCAGCCCCGATCTGTGCCGCGACAAAGTCCACGCCGCCGACAACCACCTTGTGACCATCGATCCGCCCGGTCACACCTTCGCCGGGGGTTTCGATCACGTCCTGGGGCACTGGCAAGGTTACGCCGCGGAGATGGGTCGCCGCAACGATTGCCTGAGCGATGGGATGTTTCGACGCCTGATCCAGAGCGGCGGCAAAATACAGTACCTCGTCTTCGGAGAGATCACCTGTGACAGTGATTGACACAATCTGTGGGCGGCCATCGGTCAGCGTGCCGGTCTTGTCGAGGATCAGCGTCTGGATGCGCGCCAGCGATTCCAGGGGTTTGGCGCCCTTGATCAACACGCCGAAATGCGCGGCGCGGGACAGGCCTGCCACCAGCGCGACCGGCACCGCCAGAATAAGCGGGCAGGGTGTTGCGACGACCAGAACCGCAACGGCGCGGATGGGATCCCCGGTGAACCACCACGCGGCTGTCGCCAACACAACGGTCACAACAAGGAACAGAACGGAATAGCGATCGGCAAGCCGGGCCATCGGCGCCTTTGACGCCTGCGCCGTTTCGACCAGACGGACAATGCCGGCATAGGTGCTGTCATCGGCACGGCGCGCAACCCTAAGGTCAAAGGCTTCACCGGCATTGGTGGCGCCGCTCATCACCTCGTCGCCGCGGCTCAGGCGGACGGGCATGGCTTCGCCTGTCAGGGCGGACTGGTCGAGCATCGCCGTTTCGGCGTCGATTGTGCCATCTACCGGCGCTACATCACCCTGCCGGATCAGAAGAAGATCGCCCGGCGCGATATCGCCCAGCGGCACCTCCTCCAGCGTCCCGTCATGATGCCGGGTCGCCGTGCGCGGTACACGCGAGAGCAGATCACTCATTTCGCGCCGGGCGCGGCCTTCGGCAAAGCTTTCCAGAAAGGTGCCACCCGAATACATCAGCGCGACAACCGAAGCGGCAAGAGGTTCACCGAACAGAAGCGCTGCTGACATCGACAGCGCCGCGACGATGTCGAGCCCGGCCTCGCCTTTCAGCAGGCTGCGCAGGATTTCGACCACAAGGGCGGCAAGGACGGGCAGCACACCGGCAGACCATGCCAGAGCCGCCAGTTCAGGCTGGCCGGCATAGAAAAGAGCGATCCCGGCGATCAGGCCAAGTGCCGCGAGCGCAAGGAGAAAGGTTTTCAGCCGGTCATTTTGAAAGGGGGTCATGTGAGGCGCTTTCAGACGCGTTTGCGGTGGACTGAGACACTGTTCACGCCCTGAAGGGGCCTGGACAGGGTCCATGTTCCGGAGCCGCGTGAGCGAAGATTTAAATCCGGCCCAGCAGCATCAGAACGACAAGGATGATCAGGACCGCGCCCAGCACACCGACGCCGGTGTGGCCATAGCCGTATCCATATCCGCCGAAGCGCCCGCTGAAACCGCCAAGCAGAAAGATGATGAGCAAGACGACAAGGATAGTGCCGAGCGACATCGGTGTGATCTCCAGTATTTTCCGGAAGCGTCTTTTTTGAGAAGGGGTCGGGGGGCATTGGGAGGACGTTCGCGGCTGCCAAGCGTGTCGCCAGATCTTTCGGCGGTCATGTCACACGCAGGGCGCCGTGTCGTTTCTATTGTGGATCGTGAGCGAGAAACACGCGGGATAGGGCGGTTCGGAGGGCGTTCCATCCTATCCCGTGCGTTTCTGACTTGCTCACCACGCAGTAGAGGCTCGCCGGATTTCAGCGAACACTTCGAAGGATCGCACCGTGTTTTCAGGGTTGCACTGATCTGGATCAGTCTGCGGTGCGAAAAGTCGAAATTTCCGGTCCGGCTGGGGGCGTCATGCGCGTCAGGTTGGGTCCGGCCGGATGCGGGTGCCTGCCTGACCTTCCAGAATTGCACGGGCATCCGACAGCTGGCCGATACCTGCCAGCGCACCGCCGCCTTTGACAAAGTCTGCGGCTGCGGCGACTTTTGGTCCCATGGAACCCGGCGCAAGGTCCAGTGTGCCCAGAGCTGATGGTGTGGTGCTGGTGATCTCTTGCTGATCGGCGCGGCCCCAGTCCCGAAAAACGGCAGAGACATCGGTCAGCATCAGAAGGGCGTCTGCGTTGATATCCCGGGCCAGCAGCGCGGCCGTGCGATCCTTGTCGATCACGGCCTCGACCCCCTCCATGTCCCCGGACGCATTGCGCCTGACGGGAATACCGCCGCCACCGGCGCAGATCACGCAGTGCCCCGAGTCCAAAAGCAGCTTTATCGCATCCAGCCCCAGAAGCCTGAGCGGCAGCGGGGAGGGGACAACACGGCGCGATCCGCCGGAGGATTCGCGCACCATGTCCCAGCCATGATCGCGGGCCACCTGCGCAGCTTCGGTCGTGGAATAGACCGGTCCGATCGGCTTGCTTGGGTTGGCAAAGGCGGGGTCGTCTGCGTCCACCTCCACCCGGCTGAGCAGGGTGGCGCATCTGGCCCCTTCGGGGAGGGCATTCATCAGTTCCTGTTCGATCAGATAGCCGATCATGCCTTCCGTCTCGGCCCCGAGCACATCCAGCGGCCAGGGTTTGTCGGGATCATAGGAGGCCCCCTGAAGCGCCAGAAGGCCGACCTGCGGGCCGTTGCCATGGGCCACGACGATCTGATGATCGCGCGCCAGATCCGCGAGGGCCGTCGCTGCGATGCGCACATTCGTGTGCTGGGCAGAGGCGGTCATCGGCTCGCCCCGCCGCAGCAGGGCATTGCCGCCAAGGGCCACAACGATGCGCATCTTACGGCCCCATCGTGGCGACAAGAACCGCCTTGATCGTGTGCATCCGGTTTTCGGCCTGATCAAACACCACCGAGGCGCGGGATTCAAAGACCTCCTCCGTCACCTCCATGCAGTTGATTCCGAACTTCTGGAAGTTGGCTTCGCCCACTTCGGTGTCGCGGTTGTGGAAGGCAGGCAGGCAATGCAGGAATTTGGCATTGGGATTGCCGGTCTTTTCCATCACCGCCGTTGTCACCTGATAGGGGGACAGCAGCGCGATGCGTTCTTCCCAGACAGAGTCCGGCTCGCCCATGGACACCCAGACGTCGGTATAGACAAAATCGGCGCCTTCGAGGCCTTCGGCATGTTTTTCGGTCAGGGTGATCCGGGCGCCCGTTGTTTCCGCGATGCTGCGGCACTGGGTGACAAGGTCGGGGTCTGGCCAGCAGCTTTGCGGGCCGCACAGGCGCAGGTCCATGCCGATCAGCGCGGCACCGATCATCAGCGATGAGCCCATGTTGTTCCCGGCGTCGCCCATGAAGCAAAAGGCGATGTCCGAGAGATGTTTGTGCGTGAATTCCCGCATTGTCATGAGGTCAGCAAGGATCTGGGTCGGGTGGAAATCGTCTGTCAGTCCGTTGAACACCGGCACACCGGAAAACGCGGCCAGCACCTCTGCATCCTTCTGGCCAAAGCCGCGGTATTCGATGCCGTCATAGAACCGGCCCAGAACGCGGGCGGTGTCCTTCATCGATTCCTTGTGGCCGATGTGGCTGCCCGTGGGGCCGAGGTAGGTGACATGCGCGCCCTGATCGTAGGCGGCCACCTCGAACCCGCTGCGGGTGCGGGTGCTGTCCTTTTCGAAGATCAGGGCGATGTTCTTGCCGCTCAGAAGGGGCCTTTCGGTGCCGCTTTGCTTGGCGGCCTTGAGGCTGGCGGCGAGGCTGAGCAGGTGGCGGAGTTCGTTCGGGGTGAAGTCGAGCAGTTTCAGAAAGCTGCGTCCGCGCAGGTTCTGTGGCATGGGATATTCCTTGTGTGTGCCGTCTGTCCCAAGACCGGGTGCCGACCTTGGGTGACAGGTTTTAAATCGCGTCGCGGATCAGAGGGCAGGTCATGCAATGGGAGCCGCCGCGTCCGCGGCCCAGTTCCGATCCGGGAATGGTGATGACCTCGACTCCGGCTTTGCGCAGAAGGGTGTTGGAATAGGTGTTGCGTTCGTATCCGACCACGACGCCGGGTTCGAGGCAGAGCAGGTTGTTGGCGTCGTCCCATTGTTCGCGGGCGGATTCATAGGCATCGCCGCCGGTCGGAATGGTGCGCAGCACCTTGAGGCCAAGGGCATCAGCGACGACCTCAAGGAACGGTTTGCTTTCGACCTCGACCGCGATGCTGTCACCGTCACCGGGGCGCAGGCTGGTGCAGCGGATGGCATCCGCCACTTCGGCAAAGACGGTGACAAGGTCGCGGTCACAAAAGGTGAAGACCGTATCAAGGTGCATGGCGCTGCGCGATTTGGGGAATTGGCAGGCGATGACCCGTGTCGCACCACCCCCGGCAAACAACCCGCGCGCGATCTGGCCGACAGCCTGTGGTGTGGTGCGTTCGCCCATGCCGATCAACACACATCCGTTGCCGATGGGCATGACATCACCGCCCTCGACCGTGGCGGGGCCGTGATCCTGCATCGGGTCGCCCCACCAGATCGGAAAACCCGCATCTTTGAAATCCGGATGAAAGCGGTAGATCGCGGCGAGGTTCAGGGTTTCCAACCGCCGCGCGGGCCAGTGCATCGGGTTCAGCGTGACGCCGCCATAGATCCAGCAGGTCGTGTCACGGGTAAAGATTTGGTTGGGCAGCGGCGGCAGGATGAAATCCGCAGGCTCCAGCATCGGGGCCAGCACGCCACTGGCCGCAACCGGCAGCTCAGCACGGCTCATGCCCCCGATGAGGATGGTGGACAGAAGATCGCCGCTCACCTCCATCAGATGTGCAAGCAGATCATCGGCAAGACCGACGCCGACGGTGTTGTCACTGATCCGCGCCTCCAGCAGCCAGCGCCGCGCCTCGGGGTTGGCCATCGTCTCAGCCAGCAACTGGCGCATGTAAACCACCTCGACCCCACGATTGCGCATGGCATCGACAAAGGTCATGTGCTCGACCCGGGCCTGCTTGACCCAGATCACATCGTCGAACAGCAGTTCGGCGCAGTTGGCGGGGGTCAGGCGGGCCATGGCCGCGCCGGGTTTGTGCACCAGAACGCGGCGCAGTTTGCCCGCCTCGGAATGAACGCCATAGGTGAGGGTCATGTGGGGGTTCCTTGCAGAAGGACGCCGATACTGAGGACGGCCATGATGATGAGGGTGAGACCCAGAAGCACGGGCCAGACAAAGCGCAGCCAGCGTTCATAGGGCACACGGGCAATGGCGAGTCCGCCCATGACGACGGCAGATGTGGGGGTGACAAGGTTTACGACGCCCTCGGCCGACTGGAACGCGGTGACGACAAGGCTGCGCGCGACCCCGGCAAAGTCAGCGACAGGGGCGAGGATCGGCATCGACAGCACCGCAAGGCCCGAGGTGGAGGGCACGAAGAAGGACAGCGCCACCTCGATCCAGTACATGACGTTGATAAAGAGGATGCGGTTCAGACCGGTGACAGTGCCTTCGGCCCAGTGCAGGATCGTATCGGTGATGTGCCCGGCGTCCATTATGACGACGATGCCGCGCGCCAGCCCGATGATCAGCGCCACACCCAGCAGATCGCGCGCGCCGCCGACAAAGGCGTCCACCAGACCCTTTTCACCCAGACGTCCGACCAGACCGATGCCGATGCCGGCAAACAGGAACAGCCCGCTCATCTCGGCCATCCACCAGCCGCCCAGCGACACACCCCAGATCATCACCGCAAAGGTCGCACCGAACAGCAGCAGGACAATCTTGTGCAGGCCGCTGAAGTCTGTGCTGGTTTGTGTGTCCGTGCCGAAATGCGCCTCGTTCGCGGCCTTGAGGTCAAAGACCAGCGAGCGGGAGGGATCCGCCTTGACCCGTTCGGCGTAGCGCATGACGTAGGCCACTGTCGCGGCAAAGGTCACGCCGAGCAGGACCAGCCGCAGGACCAGCCCGTCGGTAAACGGCACGCCTGCGGCATCTGACGCGATCACGGTCGAAAATGCATTTACGGTTGATCCGAGCACGCCAACACCCGCGCCGAGCAAGATCACCGCCACAGCCGTCAGCGCGTCATATCCGGCGGCGATCATCACCGGCGTCAGCAGGACATAGAAGGCGAGCGTTTCTTCGGCCATGCCTTCGGTCGTGCCGCCAAGGGCAAAAAGGCCCATGAGGATCGGGATCATCCATTTTTCGCGCCCCTTCAGCCGCGTCATTGCGCGCTTGATACCCGCGTCTATGGCACCCGTGGCCGTCACCACACCGATGAACCCGCCGATCATCAATACGAACAATGCGACGTCGATGGCATTGGCCGCATAGCTGGAGGGATCGTAGAACCCGGCGATCGGGGCAAGAATGATGTCGAACACGCCCTGCGGATTGGCTGTGGTTGTCGCGTAGGTTCCCGCAACGGGGACCTCTTTGCCCAGTGTCTCTGACGCGACGCGCGCATACTGGCCTGCCGGGATGATCCAGGTCAGGGCCGCGACGACGAGGATCAGTGCAAAGAGGATCGTATAGGCCGAAGGGAACCGGAACCGCTTTGCGGTTTCCGGCGGTGCTGGGATTGGGGGCATGGCGTTGTCCTTTTCCTGTCCGGCCATGAAGCGGCGCAGACTGGTTAAGGTGATGCTAGTCGCGCTTTTCTGTCGTCAGGCTGATGCAGATCAGGGGGGCCACGGAATTCTCTGGCGCGACAGGAGAGGGGCCGCGCGGGGCGCGACGGGGGAGGGGCCGCGCGAGGCGAGACAAAGTCGCCCTCACGCGTGGCCCCGATCACTCAGACGGGGTCTGCTGGTGCGACAGGCGCAGCCATGTGTCGTCATCTTTCACGTAGGTCGAGGTGCAGAGCGCGTCATAGACCGGCAGATCGCCGCGTTCTGCGGACACACGATAGGCGAGAGCGGCAACGTTACCCTGTTGCGACAGAAAGCGGTCGCTCATCACGACCGAGCGCCAGCGCTGGGCGACGTCTGCCTCTCTCCAGAGTGAATCGCCCTGCAGGATTCCAGCCGGGTAGGGAAAGACGAAGACGGCGTTCTTGGCCGTCATGTTGCGGGCGCTTTGGGCACCCTGGGTCCAAAAGTGTTCTTCCTGATCCCAGAGGGTGGCTTCGGTGGTCATGGTGAGTTCCTTTCAGGCCTGGCGTGTCCGCCGACCTTTTTCCGTGTCAGCACTGTACAGCTTGCATCAGCCCTGCGCCATAACAGCGAGCCAGACAAGCAGCAGAACGGTCGCAATGATCCAGTGGATCGGTGCGCCCAGACGTGGCAGCGCTAATCCTGCCGTGGTGCCGTCCGGGGCCCGCCGTGGCGATGCGGATGCTTCGGGCAGGAAAGCCAGCAGGCGCGCAACAACCTCGCCGCTGTTGGCAACAAGTGCTGGCACGTCCTTGAACCGGGACAACAAGGCCTGCAGCCTTTTGCGCGCCGGGACGTCCGCCATTCCAGCCAGATCCGATGCTTCATCCCAGGGGTCTATCCCAAGCCGCGCGAACATCGACAGGACCGTGACGTTTGTGCCGTGCCTGTCTTCGCCGACGGCTGCGCCGAGAAAGCGATCAAATGCCGGATCGCGGGTGAGCTGTGTCGTGGAATTCGCCATTGTGAGATCCTGTCCTGACCCGATGTGGCGCATGTTGCAGCGCGTTCCTGCCGGTGTTGCGGGCCTGTGTCCGACTGCGGGAGCTTAGCCGGGATCGTGCCGTCCGGTATTGACGCAGATCAGGGCCGCTCAAGACGGATGCCGATCCCCGAAAAGCGCGGTGTGGTGGGGTTCGGTGCAGGCAGGGTACCATTGCTCAGCCCCGCAGTTCGTGATGCGCCCCACGGTTCACCCCATCTGATGCGCCGGGGTGGGTCCAATGCCGCGACCTGGGGTCGCGGCCCTTCTTCGTTCAAAGGGCGATCCTGTGAAACATACCAGCCACGCCATTGCCATCTTTCCCGACCACGCCGCTGCGGAAGACGCGGTCAAGACATTGGGAACCGAGGGGTTCGCGATGGAGGATCTGAGGATCATCACCAAAGGCTATCACACCGATGAAAAGGTGATCGGGTTTGACTACGTCGGTGACCGCGTCAAATTCTGGGGCAGCCGGGGCGCGTTCTGTAGCGCGTTCTGTGGCGGGCTTTGAGGTGTGTTTCTGGGCACGCCGCTTGTGGCGCCTGAGCCTCGTCGCGCCAGACCTGTGGCGGCCAAGCGTTGCGTCCGATTTTGGGTCAGTACCGCAAGCTGACGTGCAGAGCTGGGTCACACTGCTGTCATGCGAACAGGCCAGAACGAGGGTTGAGCCAACCGGTAAGGTTTGGTGCGAAAAGGCCAGAAGGTTGTGACTGACCACTCATCGTTTGCCTTGACCGGCGATTTGACCTAATCGGGACGACCATGATCCGGATGGCCCACGAAGAGGACTTTGCCTTGCAAACACCTTATTACCTTATCGATAAGTCGCGTCTTTTGCCCAACATGGAAAAGATCGCCTGGCTGCGGGATGCATCGGGGGCAAAGTCACTGCTGGCGCTCAAATGCTTTGCCACATGGTCGGTGTTCGACTTCATGGCCCAGTATATGGATGGCACGACATCCTCCTCTCTCTACGAAGTCAAGCTGGGCCGCGACAAGTTTCCAGGCGAGACACATGCCTATTCCGTTGCTTATGCGGATCACGAGATTGCGGAAGTTCTGGCAAATTGCGACAAGATCATCTTCAACTCGATTGGCCAGCTGACCAAATTTGCCGCAGAGTCCGAAGGGCATGTGCGGGGATTGCGGGTCAACCCGGGTGTTTCGACCTCTGGCTTTGACCTTGCTGATCCGGCGCGGCCGTTCAGCCGTCTGGGCGAAAGCGATCCGGACCGGGTTGCGGCGGTCGCGGATCAGCTCAGTGGACTGATGTTCCACAACAATTGCGAAAATGCCAGCTTTGCGCGGTTCGATGAGATGCTGGCGCTGATCGAAGACACCTTTGGTGCGACCCTGCACAAGATGACATGGGTCAGCCTGGGCGGCGGCATCCACTTTACAGGCGAGGGGTATCCGCTGGAGCGCCTGGCCGCACGGCTGAAGACATTTTCCGAAACCTTCGGTGTGCAGGTCTATCTTGAGCCGGGTGAGGCCGCCATCACCGGTGCCGCAACTCTGGAAGTGACGGTGCTGGACACGATGTTCAACGGCAAGAACCTCGCCATCGTCGACAGCTCGATCGAGGCGCATATGCTGGATCTGCTGATCTACCGCGAACCTGCAAAAATCAGCCCCGATACGGGCGATCATGACTGGATGATCTGCGGAAAATCCTGCCTTGCAGGCGATATCTTTGGCGAATTCCGCTTTGACGCTGCGTTGAAGCCGGGCGACCGGATTTCGTTCCAGGACGCTGCGGGGTACACCATGGTCAAGAAAAACTGGTTCAACGGTGTGAAGATGCCCGGCATTGCGATCCGGGAACTGGACGGAACCCTGAAAATGGTGCGCGATTTCGACTATGACGATTTCGCCGCCGCCCTTTCCTGAAATTTACGACGACAAGAGGTCTCTTGGTTACATGAAACGAAACGTTCTTATCATCGGTGCCGGTGGCGTCGCGCAGGTCGTCGCGCATAAATGCGCGCAAAACAACGACGTCCTTGGGGATCTGCATATCGCCAGCCGTACAGTGTCGAAATGTGCGGCGATCATCCAAAGCGTGCATGACAAGACTGCCATGAAACAGGACGGTGTGTTCGAGGCGCATACGGTTGATGCCATGGACAGCGACGCCGTGGTCAAGCTGCTGCAAAAGACCGGCGCGCAGATCGTGATCAACGTGGGATCGCCTTTTGTGAACATGACCGTGCTTGAGGCCTGCATCAGAACCGGTGTTGCCTATATCGACACGGCCATTCACGAAGACCCGAGCAAGATTTGCGAAACACCGCCCTGGTATGGAAATTACGAATGGAAGCGCCGCGAGGATTGCGCCAAGGCAGGCGTTACCGCGATCCTTGGTGCGGGCTTTGACCCGGGCATGGTCAACGCCTTTGCGCGCTATGCTGTCGATACCTTTATGGACGAGGTCACATCCATCGACATCGTCGATATCAACGCCGGCTCACATGGCAAATACTTTTCGACCAACTTTGACCCCGAGATCAACTTTCGCGAATTCACCGGCACGGTTTACAGCTGGCAGCAAGGGGATTGGCAAAGCAACAAGATGTTCGAAGTGGGCCGCGAATGGGATCTTCCCGTGGTCGGCATGCAAAAGGCTTATCTGTCGGGGCATGACGAAGTGCATTCGCTGGCCGCGAACTATCCGCAAGCTGATATCCGGTTCTGGATGGGATTTGGTGACCATTACATCAACGTCTTCACGGTGCTGCAAAATCTGGGTCTGTTGTCCGAACAGCCCGTGACGACAGCTGAAGGTCTGGAAGTGGTGCCCTTGAAGCTGGTCAAGGCCGTGTTGCCCGATCCGTCGACACTTGCGCCGAACTATACCGGCAAGACCTGCATCGGTGATCTGGTCAAAGGCACGAAGGACGGCAAGGATGTGGAGGTCTTTGTCTACAACATCGCGGATCACAAGGACGCCTATAACGAGGTCGGCAGCCAGGGCATCTCTTACACCGCCGGTGTGCCGCCGGTCGCGATGGCCATGCTGATTGCCGATGGGACATATGACCACGGAACCATGATGAACGTCGAAGAACTTGACCCCAAGCCGCTGTTTTCCCTGCTCGACAAGATCGGTCTGCCCACACGCGTCAGGGATGCGGACGGGGATCGGGACTGGGACAAGGTCTAGGCCTTTAGGGCCTAAGGTCCAGATCGCTTTGACGCGCGTATCCCGCCTTTGTGCGGGGTACGCGCAACGTAGTTGAAACTGGGCGGGGGGCGGCGACCCTCTTCCACCTGCTCGCCGCGCTTTTGCGGCACCGCTCCATCTCCTTATTTTCTGTCTCGAAAAGATCGGGCCTGCGCGCACCTGCTGCGGGCGGTAGTGGTAAATCTTTCGTTAAGACAGATGTGCATCAGTATGAGCCTCTGTGCACAGGGCCATAGTTTGATCAGCCAGTCACCAGACTGACCCGGTGGCTCTTGTGCCCGAGCGACGCTAGCCGATTCCTTGCGTTTCAACGCGGGGCCGGATTGTGCCGCACGCCCACAGTCCTAGCCAGTTTCAAACAGCTTCGGCACAGCCGAGTTCCATCGCAGCACGATGACGTCAAGGAGAAGACCATGACCTATCAAAGCTTCAATCCCGCCACAGGCAAACTGCTCAAAAAGTTCGAAGAGCTTACGGACGCGCAGCTTGAAGCCAAACTCGCCAAGGCCGCAGATTGCTTTGCGCAGTGGAAGAAGACATCGTTTGCCGAACGTGCCGCAATCATCGCCAAGGCGGGTGAGCTGCTGCACGAACGTGTTGAAGAACTGGCCAAGACCATGACCCTTGAGATGGGCAAGCGCATCGACGAGGCGCGCGGTGAGGTCGAGTTTTCAGCCAAAATCATGGCCTATTACGCCAAGAACGCCGAAAAGTTTCTGGCCGACACCCCGCTGAACCCGGAACAGGGCATCGGGCATATGGAAAGCAGCCCCATCGGTGTCGTCTTTGGCGTCGAGCCGTGGAATTTTCCCTATTATCAGCTGGCGCGGGTCGCCGGTCCGCATCTGATGGCGGGCAATACGCTGGTTATCAAACATGCCGGTTGCGTGCCGCAATGCGCCATTGCGTTTGAGAAGATCCTGACCGATGCCGGCGCGCCCGAGGGGCTGTATACCAACCTCATGGTTTCGCATGATCAGTCCGACAAGATCGTCGCTGACCCGCGGATCAAAGGCGTTGCGCTGACCGGCAGCGTGGCGGCCGGACGCAGCCTTGCCGCCAGCGCTGGCGCGGCACTCAAACCATCGTCGATGGAACTGGGCGGGGCGGATGCCTTTATCGTGCTGGAAGATGCCGATATGGAGCATGCGCTGAAATGGGCGGTCTGGGGCCGGATGTACAACACCGGGCAGACCTGTTGCGCTGCGAAACGGTTCATCATCGCCGAAAAAGTTGCGGATCAGTTCCTGACCAAATTTGAGGCTGCTCTGAGCGCTTTGGAAGCTGGCGATCCGCTAGACGAGGCGACCACGCTTGGCCCGCTTTCAAGCGAACAGGCGCTGGTGGATCTGCTGAAACAGGTGGATGTGGCTGTGAAGCACGGCGCGACGGTTGTCATGGGTGGCAAGCGGCTCAACCGTGCGGGCAGCTACATGCAGCCGACGATCCTGACGGATGTTGCCCCGGACAACCCCGCCTTTCGTGACGAATTCTTTGGCCCGGTGGCCATGGTCTTTCGGGTCAAGGACGAGGCCGCGGCAATCGCGCTGGCCAACGACAGCGACTTTGGCCTGGGCGGGTCGGTCTTTACGGCTGATCTTGAGGCGGGCAAGCGCGTCGCCAGTGCGGTCGATACCGGCATGATGTTCATCAACAACATCAGCTGGTCGGATGCCGATCTGCCTTTTGGCGGCATCAAGGCCTCGGGTTATGGCCGCGAGCTTGGCGACATGGGCATCCAGCAGTTCGTGAACAAGAAGCTGGTCCGCTACGTCAAGGCTGACGCCCCGGTCTGAGGTTCCAGCCTTGGGCGGCGAAAAATCCTCCGCCGCCCCTTTGCCCCTCAGCCGGAGACTGCCCATGTACGTCAATATTGCCGTTCTGAAAGAAACCACCCTGGGGGAGAGGCGTCTGGCCCTTGTGCCGGGGGTCATATCCGGCCTGATGAAACTTGGGGCGCGGTTGCATCTTGAAGCCGGAGCCGCCGAAAACCTTGGTCTCAGCGAAGCAGATTTTCCAGAGGTTTCTGTGATTGCCGACCGCGCTGAGCTGGTGGCGGATGCCGATGTTGTGCTGTGTGTTCAGCCCCCCGCGCTTGCCGTGGTGAATGCAATGAAGCCCGGCGCGGTGCTGATCAGCTATATCTATGCCGATGCAGAGCCGACCCTCGTCAAGCTGCTGATTGCCCGCAGGATCACCTGCTTTGCCATCGAAAAACTGCCCCGCATCACCCGCGCGCAAAGCATGGACGCGCTGTCGTCACAGGCGGCTCTGGCGGGATATTCTGCCGTCATGCTGGGCGCCATGGGTCTGGCGCGCGTGCTGCCCAAAGTCACCACCGCCGCCGGAACCATCGGCCCGTCACATGTGCTGGTGATGGGACTGGGCGTTGCGGGGCTCGAGGCACTGGCCACCGCGCATCGGCTTGGGGCTGTGACGATCGGCTATGACGTGCGCCCCGAAACCCGCGAACAGGCGCTGTCGCTGGGGGCCACCTTTGTCGACACGGGCGTCGATGCGACGGGAAAGGGCGGCTATGCCCGCGCGCTGAGCGCCGAAGAACAGGCCAAGGTCGCCAAGGTGCTGACGACACATATTCAGGCGGCAGATCTGATCATCACCACCGCAGCGATTCCCGGCAAACCTTCACCCAAGCTGATCTCTTCGGCGCAGGTTGCGGGGATGAAGCAGGGGGCGGTGATTGTCGATCTGGCGGCTGGGGGCGGGGGCAATTGTGACGACACGGTTCCGGGCGAAACCACGCGGGTGGGTCCGGTCACGATCCTTGCGCCGCTCAACGTGCCGTCGATGCTGGCAGAGGATGCGAGCAAGCTTTACGCCAAGAACCTTGCCAATCTGCTGGGCCTGATGCTGCACGACAATATCCTGACCGTGGATCTGACGGATGAGATTCTGTCGGCCTGCGTGCTGACCCATGACGGCGAGCGGATGAATGCCCCCGCGCTGGCCGCACCGAAAACCGCAGAACCCGCCGCAACAGCGTTTTCAGGCGAAGTGGCTGCCGGTTCACCGTCCGAAAACGCGTAATAAAGGCTCTCAACGGCTTGAAAGGTCTTCCCATGGACATCTCCATCGCCGGTCTTGCGGCACTCTACATCTTTCTTCTGGCGGGCTTTGCCGGCTGGGTCATCATCGGCCATGTGCCTGCGATCCTGCACACACCGCTGATGTCGGGATCTAACTTTGTTCACGGCATCGTCGTGGTCGGCGGCATCTTTGCCCTGCTGAACGCATCCACATTGAGCGAACAAATGATCGGCTTTCTGGCCGTGGCACTGGGGGCTGCGAATGCGGCAGGCGGCTATGTGGTGACGGCGCGGATGCTGGCGATGTTCCAGACCTCGCATCCGGCCAAACCTGCGCGCAAACACAAACGGAAGGGCTGAGATCATGCTGGCGCTCCTTCCCTCAATGGCCATCGTGGTGGCCGACCTTGCCGCAGCCTTTCTGTTTCTCTTCGGGCTCAAGCGGATGTCGTCGCCCGTGACAGCCCCTTCGGGCATTGCTTATGCCGGGATCGGCATGGTTGTCGCCGTGCTGGCTAGCTTTCTATACGCCCTGTCCGTCGGACCCGAGGCGCAGGCGCACCTTTGGGTCAACATCGGGCTCGCGTTGCTAGCCCTTGCCATCGGCGGCGGGCTGGCCTGGCGCAGTGGCAGCAAGGCGGCGCTGACGGCCATGCCGCAGATGGTGGCGCTGCTGAATGGCGCGGGCGGCGGGGCTGCGGCAGCGATTGCGGCCATCGTCCTGCTGGGCGGCGTTTCTGCCCCTGCGGCGCTGGTGGTGACATTGGCGGGCGCGCTGATCGGGTCGATCTCGCTGTCCGGGTCGCTGATTGCATGGGGCAAACTTGACGGTCTGCTCAAGCAGCCGCTGCGCTTCAAGGGGCAGCAGATCGTGAACGGCGCGGCCTTCCTCGTGACGTTGATCACTGGCGGCTATATCGGC
The DNA here is from genome assembly GCF_002760615.1 of Puniceibacterium antarcticum. Lineage (GTDB taxonomy): Bacteria > Pseudomonadota > Alphaproteobacteria > Rhodobacterales > Rhodobacteraceae > Puniceibacterium > Puniceibacterium antarcticum. Next base: position 48,635 of record NZ_AWWI01000050.1, read on the forward strand.
TTTTGCGTGCTGAGTGGCACCGAGCCTTTGTTGGCGATGCCCACAGTGATTGCGATCTTCTTTGCACTGTCGCTGCTGTTTGGCGTTTTGATGACGCTGCCCATCGGCGGGGCCGACATGCCGGTTGTGATCTCGGTCTACAACGCCTTCACCGGGCTTGCCGTCGGGCTAGAGGGATATTCCCTGCAGAACCCGGCGTTGATGATCGCGGGCATGGTGGTCGGCGCGGCAGGCCTTATGCTGACGCTGTTGATGGCACGCGCGATGAACCGGTCAGTGTCCAACATCCTGTTCACCAATTTCGGCGTTGCCCCCAAGCACAAGCACAGCAAGATCGAGGGCGAGCTGAAGCCGGTCGGCGCGGGCGACGCCGGGATCTTCATGCGCTATGCCAAGGAGGTCATCATCGTGCCTGGCTACGGTCTCGCCGCAGCGCAGGGTCAGCAAAAGCTTTATGAACTGGTCAAACTGCTGCAAGCGGCAGAAGTCACGGTCAAATTCGCGATCCACCCGGTGGCGGGGCGTATGCCGGGCCAGATGGATGTGCTGCTGGCCGAGGCGGGCGTGCCCTACGATCTGATCTTCCAGCTTGAGGACATCAATCCCGAGTTTGAAACCGCCGATGTCGCGCTGGTGATCGGGGCCAATGACGTGGTCAACCCGGCGGCGCGGAGCGACAAATCCTCTCCGATCTGGGGCATGCCGATCCTGAACGCGGACATGGCGAAACAGGTCTACGTCATCAAGCGCGGCGAGGGAAAAGGCTATGCCGGGATCGTCAATGAACTGTTTTACAAGGATAATTGCAACATGGTTTACGGCGATGCCGCTGCCGTGCTGACCCAGATGATCGAGGCCGTGCGCGGCCTTGGCAAAGCTGCGGCGTAAACTGCGCAGATATTTCACTGAAGGAAAACAACACATGACCAAAACGATGCAAGCTGCCTTCGTCACCGCCTTTGGCAAGCCACTTGAATTGCGCGAGGTCAACATTCCGACCCCCGGTCCGGGCCAGATCCTCGTCAAGACCGAGGCCTGCGGCGTCTGTCACACCGACCTGCACGCCGCAAACGGTGACTGGCCGGTCAAGCCGACACCGCCCTTCGTTCCGGGCCATGAAGGCATCGGTCTTGTTGTCGGCCTGGGGGCAGGCGTGACAATCGTCAAACTGGGTGACCGCGTCGGTGTGCCCTGGCTCTATTCCGCCTGCGGGCATTGCGAACATTGCCTGTCCGCCTGGGAAACTGTCTGCGCTGAGGCCGAATTTGGCGGCTATACCCGCAACGGCGGTTTTGCAGAATACATCATCGCCGATCCGAATTATGTCGCGCACATCCCGGCAGGTCTGACCCCGCAGGAGGCCGCACCGCTGATCTGCGCCGGTATCACCACCTACAAGGGTCTCAAGGTGACCGAAGCACGCCCCGGTGACTGGGTCGTCATTTCGGGTGCAGGCGGGCTTGGGCATCTTGCGATCCAGTATGCCAAGGCGATGGGCCTGCAGGTCTGTGCCGTCGACATCGACGCAGGCAAGCTTGCGCATGCGACGAAGCTGGGCGCGGATCTGGTGGTGAATGCCAAGGACGAAGGCGCAGTCGAAGCGGTCCGCAAGGGCACGGATGGCGGTGCGCATGGCGTGCTGATCACGGCGCCGTCGTTGTCGGCCTTTCATCAGGGCATTGCCATGACCCGCAAGCGGGGCACCTGTGCGCTGGTCGGCCTGCCCAAGGGTGATTTTCCCGTGCCGCTGTTCGATGTGGTGGCAAACTGCATCACCATCCGCGGCTCTTTCGTCGGCACCCGTCAGGACATGGCCGAGGCGCTGGCCTTTGCCGCCGATGGCAAGGTTCGGGCGGATATCGAATTGCAGCCCTTGAGCGCGATCAACGACGTCTTTGACCGGCTGGAACATGGCAAGGTTGCCTCACGGGTCGTGATCGACTTTGCCGGCCCCGTCGAAACCAAGCCATCGCTTCAGCATGTCGAGGTGGTGCCGTCCTGAACCGCATCACGCCCTGCTGAGCGTCAGCCAGATGGGGGAAGCCGATCGGTTGATGGGCTGCTGTTCTGGTGGTCTGAAACGTCGCAGCGCGACAGACCGCCAGGATGCGATCAGATTTCGTAATGCGCCTCAAGCAGGTCGAGTTCGCGCACCAGTCTGCGCGCTGTTATGGCGCCGATGGATTTCTGTCGGCGCATCAGAAAGACCGACTTGCGCTCTGCACGTACGGCGGCAAGCTGCACCTCGCGCAGCACCCGCGTGTCCGGCCGGGCTGTTGCCTCTCCCTCTGTCTGGCGACCAAGGGCTTCGAGACGTTGCAGATAGAGTTTTGAGACCAGGCTCGCCGCTGCTCCGTATGCGTCAGCTTCGGTATCCGGTGCGATGTGCAGGGCGCTGATCCGGGCGATTTCGCTCAACGCGGCTGTCGCCGCTGCGGTTCTTGCGGCACGCTCTTGTGAGCGGTCCTGCGGCGGCAAGCCTGCAGCGGAACTCAGCAGCAGCGGCAGGCCGATTGCTGCGGTGATCAGCGACAGCACAATCACCCCCATGGCGATCAGGATGACAAGATCGCGCTGCACAAACGGCGCGCCGTCCGACAGGGCCACAGGCAGGGTCAGGATACCCGCGAATGTGATGGCGCCACGCGAGCCTGCCAGCGCCGTCGCGGCGATCAGGCGCCATTCTCTTGCGGTGTCGCGCTGCGCGCCACGGCGCGACACGATCACGCTGACCCAGACCCAGACCAGCCGCAAGGCAAACATGACGGCGTAGATCGCGACGATCAGCATCAGCGGCCACCACAGGCTGTGATGGCCCGTATCGGCCACCGTCGACTGTGCCTTTGTCAGGATCAGCGGTAACTGCTCGCCCAGCAGCACAAAGACAATGCCGTTGGCAACGAACTGAACCGAATCCCAGACCGCGCTGCGCTGGATGCGTGTGGCACCAAGGGCTGCACCTGTGGCTTCGGCCCGCGCCATGGTGACCCCGGCGGCGACGGCGGCAAAAAGGCCGGAGGCCGAAACCGCCTCGGCCAGGAGGTAGGCCACGAAGGGGATCAGCAGGCTGACGACAATCTGCGATCCGGGATCTTCGCCGATGCGAGCCGCGATCCAGGTCTTGGCTTTGACAATCGCGAAGGTGATCACAAATCCGACGCCCAGACCCGCGCCCGCCACCCAGAAAAAGGTGGCCGAAGCCGACAGGGCGGAAAAGCTGCCTGTCAGCAGAAAAGCCACCGCAAAGCGCAGACAGATGAGGCCAGTTGCATCGTTCAACAGGGATTCAGCTTCGAGAAGGTTCATCACGCGGCGCGGGATGGGTACGCGACGGGCGATGGAGGTGACCGCGATCGGGTCTGTCGGGGCAAGCGCCGCCGCCAGTGCCAGCGCCGCGCCAAGTGGGAAACCGGGGACAAGCCATGCGATGAAGGCACCAACCAGCACCACTGTGGCAACAACCAACCCAAGTGCCATGTGCAGGATATTCCATCGGTCGCGGACAAGCTCATCTGTCGGGATGCGCCAGCCGTCGATGAACAGCAGCGGCGGCACGAGCAGCAGAAAGAACACCTCTGGATTAAGATCGATTTCCAGCTGCGGTGCGAGGCCTGCGATGGCGCCGAACGCAATCTGCACCAACGGAAGCGGCACCCGGATCAGGCTGCGCCCGACAAAACCGCTGAGCACGACGATCAGCAGCAATGTAAGGGAGATGGCGATGGCGTCCATTGGGGGTCCTCGGGTCGGGCCTGTGGCGGGAATGAGGCCGGTGCCATGCGGCTGTCTTGGGCGTACAGCGTTTCGATTGAACAGTGTATCGGCTATCGCGGCCTCTCGTGTCTTGGGCGGGACCGCAACTGCCGATCTCAGAAGCGATACCGGGACGCGGAAAGATCTTTGCAGACCTGTGGGTCAGCGATCAACGGAGCCCGCGCCAAAGGCACTGACAGATCAAAACCGCATAATTCATGCCAGACCACCAATGTGGATCAGTGCGCGGCACATTTTTACCCGTCATGGTTCAAGCAGATTAGCGACGGTTTCTATCCGGCTACCAGCCTTGACCGAGCCCACGTCGCCCTAAGCCCCGACCGTATGGTGTCGGTGGACTGAAGCCTTTCCAGAACACCCATTCGGAGAACCGCCACACGCCCTATGCTGATATCAAATCCGAAGGTGCCTTTCGCGCGGGCGGTATCGGACTGCCGCAGGCCGACGAATGCTCTGGTCTGTTTCGAACCCGGCAAGACCTGCGCAACTTGAAGCTGCTGTCGCCCCAGCACCACCCCCGCATCCAGATGCAGAAACGAGACACCCGATGAAAACGCCACTGCTTGTGCTGAGCGCCCTCGTGGCGGCGCCCATCGTCAATACGGTCGGGACATATGCCTTTGACAAATCGGGACTCTACGACGTTTCTGCCATAACGCCGGACACGTCGCTCTTTCAACCGCTCACACATCAGACGGCGGATCATTCAGCAATCCATCGTCGGGGTTGTGACACTGTACCGGATGATCTTGGTACGCCACAAATGATCGCCAAAGGCGGCAAGCTGTTTCTGGAAAACTGCACGATTTGTCATGGTCGTCCGGGTATGGCGCAGACGTCCCTTGCGCGCGATCTGAACCGTGCGCCGCCGGATCTGTTCCGTGCCGGCCGAGAGCCGGACGTGCATGAGACATTCAGCTTCGTTCAAAATGACATCAGGGCGACGGAAAAGGCCGCTTTTGGTCCGCTCAAGACCGATGATCAGCTCTGGGCGCTTGTGGCTTTTCTAAGAGTCCTGCCGGGCATTTCGGCCAAGGAATTCGCTCTGGCTACAGGTGTGTCTGACCTGTCGCCCTCTGCCTGCCTGATCGGTGAGGAAAGGCGGATGATTCCGGCCGCTAAAGCAGAAGCGGGCCGTCGTGATCCAGATAAGCCTGGTCGAATTCGGCCAGTTCGACCAGCTTGTCGAAGTTATGGATGGTCACCAGCCCCTTATGGAAGGTCAGCAGTCCATCCTCGCGCAGTTGACGCAGCACTCGATTGACATGCACAGAACTGAGCCCCAGTGCGTCGGCCAGATGGTATTGCGTCAGCGGACAGGCGAATCCGGCGCGGCTGCCGCGCCCGACAAGGATCAGTCGTGCCGTGAGTTCGAGCATGAAATGCGCCGTTCGCTCGACAGCGTCGCGGCGCCCGAGGCCGACCAGATGCTCGACCACCATCGCCTCGTCGCGCGAGGCGGCCCAAAGAACGGCCGTGGCCAGCCGGGGGGTTGCCTCAAAGGCCAGCAAGAGATCGGATTTCATCACTTCAGAGGCCTCGACCGGGGTTACCGGTTCGATATTGTGATCAGCTGTGCGGAAGAGCACCGAGCGCAGACCCAGAAAATCGCCTGGGATCTGGAAATCGACGATCTGCCGCGTTCCGTCGCGCAGCAGCTTGTAGGAACAAACCCAACCATCAGCGAGGATATAGGCGGCGGCATGCGTCTGTCCCTGATGCACAAGATCACGACTGGCGACAAAGTTGCGTCTTCGTCGATGCAACCCATCGAGGACATGCAGCTCAGGAGCTGTAAGAGCGACGAAATTGCTCAACTTCAAGGCGAGAGGGCTTTGAGCGCTATGCATAGAAAACCCTTTTAGGTTGCCTGCCCCGAGTGGAGTGGCTTCTGACAATTACCGAGTATCGGGTAACCGTCCCGGCAATCCTGCCGTGGATCAGTAACGGTTATAGGAAATCTGCGACTATAGCGATGCCCCTTGTCTACGGCGCGCCGCATTGGGCCGATAAATGAAAGAATTTCAAATATGTCCAGCTATGAACCGCCCAAGCCAGCCTCCGGCAGGCATCTTCCCAAACCTGATTTGTCAGGAGCTGCCGCACTGTCTATTTGCGAGTCGCTTTTGCTGGCACTCAACGATCACAACATCCTTCCGGAAAACGAAATCGTCGGAATCCTGCGAGATGCCGCAGCTGCACATGCTCATGATGCTGGGGAAGACGGGCAAGCAGAGATGCACGAAGGCGTTGCTGACCTGATCAACCGGATCATTGACGGCGGAAACTCCGTCAGACGTCGCTGAGCGGACGTAACAGGTTGTCCGGGACTGAACGCGGCGGGGTTTGACTCAGTCTGAGTTGCCCGAGATGTGCCACCCGTTCCGAAAACAGACAGGCGCCCGATGTTTCGGGCGCCTGTTGTCATGTCAGGCGTTGAGCGCGGCAAGGATATCGTCGGGCCGGATCGGCAGATGCCGCAGACGGGCGCCGACCGCCGCGTGGATCGCGTTTGCGATGGCCGGGGCGATCACCGTGGTTCCGGGTTCACCCAGGCCCACCGGCACCTCGGTGCTTTCGACAAAGGCAATCTCCATCTCGGGCGTGTCGATCATCCGCAACGGGGTATAGCTGCCGAGGTTGAGATCGCTGACATTCCCATTCTCAAAAGAGGTGCCTTCGTAAAGCGCCATCGACAGACCCCAGAGCGCTGCGCCTTCGCACTGCGCCAGCGCGCCGTCCGGGTCGACCACCGTGCCGCAATCGAACGCGAGCCACATCTTTTGCACGTCGATCTGGCCGGTTTTGCGGTCCACATGCAGCTGCACGGCGCCTGCCGTCCAGGTTGGCATGCTGCGCGACTGACCGAAGGTGGTGGCGATGCCGATGGCCGTGTCGGCGGGCAGGTCCGTTGCCCCATAGCCGGACATTTCCGCGACACGGCGCAGCACAGCCGCCTGACGGGACGCACCGCCTACGGCATTTGGCGCAGAGCCGGCGTTATACCCTTCGGCCTTGAGGTGTTGCAGGCGGAACTCCAGCGGATCGGTCCCGATCTTGTGGGCGGCTTCGTCCATAAAGCTTTCGACCGCAAAGTTGGTCCAGCCGGGTCCGACCGAACGCAGCCAGCCGGGGCGGAACGTCTTGTTCGCCAGATCGTTTGTAATCGCCCGGACCTTGTGCGCGCCGACGGTGTACCAGTGATCGGCCCCGTCGATGGCAAAGGGATCATAGGGTTCATCGTTCACCCCCTTGGGCATGAAGGACGGCACCACCACTCCGGTTGGCCAACCCGCCGCAGCGTGGTGTTCCATCCCGATGACCTTGTTGTCGCCGTCAAACGCCATGCGCATCTTCTGCACGCTGGGCGAGCGGGGGCTGTCGAACTGGGCGTCATCTTCGCGGAAGAACACCAGCTTGATCGGCTTGCCACCCAGCGCCTTGGAGGCAAGCGCTGCCGGAACGGTGTAATCCCCGTTCAGGCGACGGCCAAAGCCACCGCCCAGCATATAAGTGCGCATCACGATCTGATCCGCCGGGGTATCCAGCGCGGTCGACAGTGTCGGCAGGATCAGCGATTGCCACTGGTTGCCTGTGTGGATTTCCCACATGCCTTCGGCATTCTGAAAGACGGTCGCATTCACCGGCTCAAGCTGGAAATGCAACACGGTCTGGGTCACATATTCCGCCTCAAGAACATTGGCGGCAGCGTCAAAAGCGGCGCTTGTGTCGGGCGTTTCGGTCGGCAGGATCGCGCCAGTGGTGCCATCGGCAATCAGCTGGCGTGAGCGGTCATTGATATCCGCCTCTGACACGCCTGCGGTTTCGCCAGCCGCCCAAGTTACCTTGATCTTCGCGGACGCCCATTTTGCGGCCATCAGAGTTTCACCCAGAACCACAACCCAGCCGGGCACGGTGCCGGACGGATCGTCGAGCGTGAGGGTTTGCAGATACCCCTTCACATCCTTTGCGCCGCTGTCATCCACAGCCGAAACCTTGGATCCGAGGCGCGTCGGAGGCAACAGGGGGACGCCGTAGACCATGCCGTCAACCTTGGCATCAAGGCCATAGATCGCCTTGCCGTTGGTCTTGTTTGCGATGTCGAGCGCGGTCACATCCTTGCCCACCAGCCGCAATTCGGAATGCGGCTTCAGTGGCAGAGCCTGCAGTTCGTCCTCTGTAAAAGAGCGTTCGATCCCAGCGGCGACAAGGTCACCGTAGCTGATGGTATTGCTGCCATCGCTCACGGATCCGTCGCGCGCGGTGCAGGTGGCGGGGTCCACACCCCATTGGCTGGCAGCCGCCTCGATCAGCGCGGTGCGGCCTGCGGCACCCGCCTGGCGGTAAACCGGCCAGCTTTGCCAGACCGACCAGCTGCCGCCGGTGACCATGGTGCCCCATTTTTCGGCCGTGTCGACATGGGTGATGTGGACGCTGTCCCATGCGACCTCAAGCTCATCAGCAAGGATGCGGGCGATTGCAGTGCCGACATGCTGACCCATTTCAGCGCGGATGATGTTGACGTTCACCCGGCCATCGCTGTCGATCCAGTACCACAGGGTGGGTTCGAACGGGTCACCCGTCGCTTCGATCGGTATGCCGTTGGAGGCTGCCGGATCCATCGCGGCAGAGGAGGCGCGTGGAAAACCAAAGGCAACACCGGTTGCGGTCATGGAGACGAGAAAGCCGCGGCGTGTCATGTCGCCACTTCTGGTCGTATTGTTCATGCGTGAAATAAGTTTGTTACCCATTGTCCTGTGCTCCGTTCATTGCGGTTGCAGCGTCGCGGACGGCCTGACGGATGCGTGGATAGGTCATGCAGCGGCACAGATTGCCTGTCATCACGGCGTCGATGTCTTGGTCGCTGGGGTTCGGGATGTCCTGCAACAGTGCGACAGCCTGCATGATCTGGCCTGACTGGCAGTAGCCGCATTGTGGCACGCGCAGATTACGCCAGGCTTCCTGCACCGGATGGTTCGAGTCGGTGTCGAGCCCCTCGATCGTGGTGATTTCAGTGCCTGCCACGTCGGATATCGGCGTGATGCAGGACCGCGTCGCGCGCCCGCCCACATGCACGGTGCAGGCACCGCACATGCCGATGCCACAGCCGAATTTTGTGCCTGTCAGGCCGATTTCATCACGGATGGCCCACAGCAGCGGTGTTTGCGGGTCTGCGTCCAGGCTGACGTCTCGCCCGTTGATCTTGAACTGTATCATTTTGCGTTTCCTCAGGATGTCAGTGCGCGACAGGGGCTTCTGCCCGGATGGTGGCGACGGAATTCGCCAGATCCGGCCATGCCGGTTTGCCAGCGCGCTTGTCGCGCAGATAGGCGGCTATCGCGGTGATTTGGGTGTCGTTCAGCGCATGGCGAAAGCCCGGCATGACCACACCCGCGATCCCCTCGGGGGCATTCACCCCGTCCAGCATGACGTGGATGAGGTTGGTCGGATCGTCGAGGTTCGTGGCCGAGTTGATGCCAAGATCGGGGCGACCCTGTTCGATCTGTTCGGCATTATAGTGGCAGGAGGCACAGGCCGTCGCATAGAGCCGTTCGCCAAGCTCGCGACGGTACTGCGGATCGGGGCGGTTGTTGCGCAGGCTGGCCAGAACAACTTCGCTTTGCGCGGGATCATCCTCGGTCGCGCCGACCTTGTCAGCAAGATAGATGCTCAGCGCGCTGATGTCATCCTCTGGCAGTTCGCGCACACCGGCATGGACCACGGGGCCCATCGGGCCGGCCGCGATGCCGTGATAGGTGGCCGCGCCGTTTTCGAGGTAGGATTTGAACTCGGCGGCTGTCCAAGGCACAGCGGAGGCATTGGCAGAGGTCAGCGCCGGTGCGATCCAGCGGTCGATTTCAGCCCCGGCATATTGCTCGCCGGATTTCTCTGCACCAAGCGCGTTTCGGGGTGTGTGGCATGCGCCGCAGTGTGTCACACCCTCAGCAAGATAGGCGCCGCGGTTCCACGCGTCAGAATGTTCCGCGTCGGGTTCATACGGGCCGAAATCGGCAAAAAGCAGCTTCCAACCCGACTGAAGAACGCGTTGATCCAGCGGAAAGGGCAGTTCGTTCGCTGTCTGCTCTGACGCGACCGGGGCGACCTTTGTCATGATATAGGCATAGATCGCGTCGACATCCTCATCGCTCATCTTGGTGAAATGATCGTAGGGAAATGCGGGGAAAAGGTGACGCCCCTCACGGTCGACGCCTTCGTGCATGGCGCGGCGAAAGGCTGCCTGCGAATAGGACCCGATGCCGGTCTCCATATCCGGGGTCAGGTTGGTCGAATAGATCGTGCCAAAGCCTGTCTCCATGGCATAATTGCCCGCATAGGGCGCCCCGTCTGCCGAGGTGTGACAGGTTGCGCAATACCCGGCCGCGGCCAGAATGCGGCCTTTTTCCACGACGGCAGGATCGAACTCTGCATGCTGATCTGCGGTAACGGGGGCGATTGCGGGTTTGTAGGTATAGACACCGAAACCGACCGCAGCGATGAACGCCACGGCCAGAATGCCTAGGAAAAACCTTTTTAGCATATAGCTGATTTCCTTGGGTTTTGGTTTCTGTCCGGCAACATATGTGTGTCGGATAACATGCTATAACTCTTTGTAATGCCAATGGTTCCGTTCACATTGCGCAAAACTATGAATTTATGATGAAATTTGTTTGGCGGGGCGATGTTTGCCGTCCCCATGTCCGGTGTTTTGGTTCTGCCATATCACAAGTCTTTTCTGGCAGTGCTGTGGCGTGATCCTGCGCGAGGTGGGCCTGTCGAGGCGCGCGCCACGGGTCACTGAACCGCAAACGCCTCGTTTTTGCCAAGTTGCGCACATTGGCCAAAAGCCCTGATTTGGGATGCAGAGTGTTCAGCGGCCATCCGGCGCGGCCAGCAGCTTCATCGGCTCTTCGCCGTCTTGTCCGACATCCTTCTTGGTTTGCGCCGCACGCCTTGTCCGGTCGTCGTCCAGCAGGACAGTGAGGGAGTCGTGAATACGCGCAACGACGGATCCCGGGTTTCGGAACCAGTCAGTGGACCAGATTCGGAGGATGTTCCATCCAAGCCCTTCGAGCACCGCCTGACGGACCTTGTCGCGATCCCGCGCAGTGGCCGAGGAGTGGTACTGCGCCCCGTCACATTCGACCCCGGCAAGATAGGCGCCCGCGAAATCAGGGTGCACGACGCCAAGATCGACCCGGAACCCCGAAACGCCAATCTGCGTTCTGACCTCCCATCCCTTGGCAGAGATGGCATCAGCCACGGCCTGTTCAAAGATATTCTCGGCGGCGCCAAGCGATCCCATGTCTTGCGCGGGCAGGGCGATGCTGCCGCGCTCTGCATAGTCAAGGAAAGCCTTGAGGTGATTGACACCGGTTGCGCGTGTGCGTCCAAGGTCAATTTCGTCGGCATGGAGCGACGCAAAGACGTGCAATTCGCGACGTGCCCGGGTCACGGCCACGTTCAGCCGCTTTTCTCCGCCCTCGCTGTTGAGGGCGCCGAAGTTCATCGTCATTTTTCCGGCAAGGTCAGGGCCGAAGGTGATGGAAAACAGCATTACGTCGCGCTCGTCCCCTTGGATGTTTTCAAGGTTCTTGACGATGACGGCCTCTTCCCTCTCGTCCGCGAAGAACCATTCAAGCCGTTCATCGCTGCGGCGAAGCGCGTCGAGCATATCAAGGATCAGCGACTGCTGTTCGCCGTTGAAGGTGATGACGCCCAGTGTGGGCCTGTCCCCCTCTGGCAGGTCGAGCCAGGATGTCAGTCTGGTGCGGATCACTTCGGTGATTGCCGTCGCCTCTGCGGCATTGGTGCGGCCCTTGCCACGGGCATAAACGCCCTTCACAGGATGGAACTGCAGCGCCTCAGAGTTGGTCGCGGGCGCAGGAAATGTGACAAGGCCACCGCCATAGTAATGGTGGTTGGAAAACGCGATCAGCGCTTCGTCCCGGCTTCGGTAATGCCAGTCGAGACGCCGCGTAGGGATCCCGGCGGCGCAGACTTCATCAAGGATTGAGGGCATGTCCCGTTCCAGTTCGGGCAGGTCCTCCTCTCCGTCGTCTGCACGACCAAAAAAATTGGTCGGGGGCAGCTGTTTTGGATCGCCCACGATGATCGCCTGCTTGGCACGCGCAATCGCGCCAATGGCATCCCAGGTCGTGATCTGAGACGCTTCGTCAAACACCACCACATCAAACGCTTGCTGACCTGCAGGAAGATACTGCGCGACGGAAAGCGGCGACATCAGCACGCAGGGCGCGAGGCGGGCAAAGGATACAGGCATTTCGCCGATAAGCGCGCGGATCGGCATCGAAGGCCGTTTCAGGCCAAGCTGGTGGCGCAGGGTGCCAAGCTCGGAATTGCGCGGCACCTCATCGCGGGCAGGCAGACCGTGCGCAATACGACGCATGATCTCGCGCGGTGCAAGATCAGCGGCCTTTGCGTCGAGGGCGCGGAAGGTCTGAATCCGGTGATCCTGTTCCCAATGCGCGAACCGTCGGAGTTCGTCACTTGCATCCATGGCCAGCGGCAACCACCATGCGGCATAGGCCCGCTCAAAGGCTTTTTGCGCAGGCTCTGTCAGGCTTTGCTGCGCCATTGAATCGACGAGGGGAGTAAGACCCTGAGCCTCAGCGGCATCGCGTGCCTGGATCCAGCGCGTCCAGTCTGAAAGACGTGCCCGGTTTTCGATAATCCGATCAAGCGCCTGCGCGAGATCACGCAGGGGCATGGCATCCACTTCTGACTGCGCCACAGCCCTGAAGGCGTCGAGCGCCGTTTTATGCCGATCAATGCCGTCACGAAGTAATTCGAGCGAGGCGCGCATATCCTGACCGCTTCGGTCCGCCAATTCTGCCATCGCTGCGCCAAAAACCTCTGGTCGTTCGACCATGGGTTTCAGCCGGTCGAGGCTGGTGCGGAACTCTGCATGCTGCGCGAGCAGCGTATCAAGCACGGCAATGTCGTCACCGTCCACAACAGATGCCAGCGGGTTTTCCTTCAGGGCAGCATAAGCTGCTTTCGCCTCAAGCAACGCCTTGATGTCGCGGGCTGGATCAGCGGCGCCGGTTTCGGCGTAGGTTTGCAACAGCTTGCGCAGCCTGCGGCAGGCCAGAGCAGAGAAAGGCCAGACCTTGATCTGGGCCGCGCGCCAATCGGCGTCGAACTGATCCAACGGCATGCGGGCGATGGATGGCGCGTCATAGCTGGCCGCCATGTCCCGCTTTGCGTCTTCAATTGTGGCATGATGTGCGCGAAATTTCGCCCTGTGGCCTTCAATCTCGTCCAGCGGCAGCTTTGGCACCCGGGACAGATTGCGCGCGTCCGGTGCCAGTCGTGGCAGGAGCGCGCTCAGTGCTGCGATGCGCTCGGACTGTCCTGAAAGATCATCGCTCAGCCCCAACCGTTCCGACAGGCGGCGGACTGCGGTCTGCACCAAGGCGGTCGAGGAGCGAAGGCTCTCTGTCGCGGTGATCAGCCGGTCCTCCCAGGCGAAAGACCAGTCGTCGCTGGCGATGAGATCGAGCGCGGAGACACCTGCAACCACGTCATGTGTGCGTTCCAGATCTGCGGCAAGCTGGACGAGATGATTGTAGGTTTGCTGATCGTGCGCATCTTTGGATGCAAAGCTGAGGCGCGGCCCGGCCTTGCCCTCTGCCGCCTTGCCGATGGCCTGAAACACGCTGAAACCCTGCGTCCCTGTGCGGTGCAAAGCCTCGACATAGGCGTTCAGCTGATCGCGGGTCAGGCGCAGGTGTTCGTTTACCTCAACCCAGTCCGCTTCGCGGCTTGTGATATCCCTGTCCCAGCTGCGCCCCAGCTGATCAAGAACCGACTTTCGATCGGTTTTGTTCGAGTGGAGTTCAAGACAGGCATCGCCCAACCCATTCGCCGCCAGCCGCCGATGAACAACATCCAGCGCCGCTGCCTTTTCGGCGACGAACAGAACGGTCCTGCCGTTGGCAATGCATTGCGAGATGATGTTGGCGATGGTCTGGCTTTTGCCCGTGCCCGGCGGACCGATCAGAACAAAATCCTGACCCTCGGCTGCAGCCACCACAGCGGCGAGTTGCGAGCTGTCTGCCGGAAGCGGCGTCAGAAGTTCATTTGGGGAAAGCCGCCGGTCCAGATCGCGAGGCAAGACGCTTTCGCCCCGGGTTTCAAAGGTCTCGCTCGGGTTGTCGACAAGGTGACGCACCAGCGGGTTTTCCCGAAGCTGGTCGGTGCGATCCACCAGATCTTTCCACATCAGGTATTTCGCAAAGGAAAACGTCGACAGCGCCAGTTCTTCGACGACCTCAAAGCCGGCAACATCACGGACCTTCTGGCGCATGATTTCGAAAACCCGCGCCATGTCGATGCCGCTGTCATCTGTCGGCAGATCGCCCTCAAGCTCTGGCACGCGCAGGTCGAAGTCGCGTTTCAGGAACTGGAAGAGGGTAGAGTTGATCTGCACATCATCCTCGTGATGCACAATCTTGAATTCCGACTGCGCGGATTTGCGTTCAAGCTTGACCGGGATCAGCAGCAAAGGCGCGCGATAGCTGCGGGTGTCGCCCTCGGTCTTTTTCCAGCGCAGGAAGCCGGTGGCCAGGAACAGCGTGTTGGTGCCACCCTCCTGCATATCGCTCTTGGCTTTGCGGTAGAGCGTCAGAAGCCGGTTGTTCATTTCGCGCCCGGTGAGCGGCACCGCGATCTGGCGCCGCTCGAACGTGTCGCGCGACACGTCTTCTTCTATGCGCTGACGGTCTTCGGGTGTCAGCGTGCGATTGCCGATGGGATCATCTTCTCGCAGCGCCAACATCGAGTACTTTCTGCCCTCCGCCAGAGCGTCCTCCAGCGCCGAGACATCCGGGCACAGGAAGGGCAGGGATTGTTTTGTATCCGTGAAATTCAGCAGGCGATTGCGCAGTGACAGATCCAGAAGCTTGCGCTGCCATCTCTCGATCCGCCCGAAGGGGGTATCGGGGGCTTCTTCACGGATCTCGCCGGGCAGAAAATCGAAAGGCAGCGGTTTGGGAAGCGCTGCGGGTGATGCGTCTTCCTGTGTGCTTTCGGCGGTTTCGGTGGATGGCTCATGGCGTGCCAGCGGGCGGATGCGGGCAGCCCTGGCGCGCGTGACATCGACCGCCATGATGAATTCGCTTTCACGATCTTCGGACAGCCTGCGACGCCCTTCGTCGACAGCCTGCTCGAAACCGATCGAGGGGCGTTTGGTCAGCAGCGTGGTTTCGATGGGGACAAATTCCCGCGCCTGCGCGGCTTTTCGCACAGTGATCACATCCGGTTCGGTCACATGTCCGAAGTCACGTTTGGTGAGCCAGACACCAACCCAGGCATGCCCGTCCGCGAACAGAACTGCGGGGTTCAGGCCTGCCGCCTCGAACGCTGCGGCAAGCAGAAGTGAGGTGTCGAGGCAGGTTGCCAAACCTTCCGACCTGATGCGCCCCGGGCTGCGGACCTTTTGCCCCTGTCGTTCGAAAGAGGCAGGCGGCACGGCATAACTCAGCCCCATGCCCGTTGTTGCGGACCAGATCGCCCCAGCCAGAAGCCAGGCACGACCGGGATCCTGCGACTGATATCCATCAATCGCGCCATCATGGCCTGCACGCTCCAGTAGGCGCGAGGCTTCTTTCAGGATCGATGCGACAACCGGATCATTCGGAGAGATGAAGGCCGCAAGAAGATGCGCCATTTCGCCGACACCGCCCCATTCATCCCGGGCAAGCAGTTCGAGCTGCTGGCGTTGCTCGGCCATCTGAGCGTCATCGACCGTGACGGTCAGGATCAGCTCACCGGTTTCCGCTTCGTTCAACCCTGCCAGCCGGGTGATATCAAGCTTCGTTGCCAGATCCGTCACTGCAATTTCCGACTGACCGGCAATCCGGTCAATGTTCCAGGTTGTCCGGCCCAGAACAGGTGGTTCGGAATGCGCCGTCACTGCGATTCCCTGAATTGGATCCTTTCCGAGATTTGCGATCACCAGAGACTGCAGCACCGCCACATCATTCTGTGCGGAGGCAAAATTAACCTTTGCGGTGCATTTCGCCCTGATCGCAATCTGCTGCCGGGGATCATCATTTAGACTGCAGTGGGGGACGTCGGACATTGACCAGACTCATGTAAGTGGAACCCGACAGGATCAGTTCGTGCCGTCAGGGTCAAGACGTGCTTGATTTGTTCCGGTACTCTGATCAGGATGCGGCTTCGCGAGGTTCGCCCGCTTTGCTCCCTGTATTTCTGACTTCAAGACGCATATCCGCGCGTCATGTTAAGGGTTTTCCCGCACGAGTTTGATTTTTTATTTTAATATTCCTGCGTGTGCGCCGGAGATTTTTGGGTTTCTGGTGCATCGGTGCCGGAACATCGGGAGTTGGTTGAGACATTGCAGTGTTCAAGAGCGTGCCTGCGACGACGCCTGCCCAGGGCGGATCGCCCGCGCCGCGGACAGGCTTTCGGTTTTGTCTCAGGCATACAGCGCCATGTGATGAGTGACAGTGTTGCCAAGCGCCTCTTGCCGCGCGGCCTGATTGGCGGCGGGTTCTAGGTCTTTGGCGAAAATAGGCGCTGGACCGGCAACCGCACCCCCCCCCAGGACGGGGCAGGGGGGGGCTTTCGGCCTTATCCCATCGGGCCGGGCCGCAGTGCGTGGGTCATCACAGCGCCAAATTCGTAGTAGGCGGACAACACGCCTTTGAACCGTTCCGAATAGGTCTGGCGTACCGGCACCGGGAAGGCGTCCGGGCGGTTTTCGCATAACGCCTCGGCGGCCGCCGTTCCAAAGACCGTTCCGGGCGCAATCCCTCGTCCCGAATAGCCAAAGACGGCATAGGCTGAGGGGCCGAATGCCAC
The DNA here is from genome assembly GCF_002760615.1 of Puniceibacterium antarcticum. Classification (GTDB taxonomy): domain Bacteria; phylum Pseudomonadota; class Alphaproteobacteria; order Rhodobacterales; family Rhodobacteraceae; genus Puniceibacterium; species Puniceibacterium antarcticum. The sequence goes on from NZ_AWWI01000050.1 coordinate 65,258, forward strand.
CACCTTGGGAATGTGGTCGCGCGTCATCGCGATACGCCCGCGCCATTGATACCGGAACGGCACATCGGCCAGCGCCGGATAAAGCTGGCGCAGCTTGCGGCGCGCCCATGCGGTGTGGATCATGGCACCTGGCCCCATCGCGTCGCCCATCGCGCCGACGATCAGTCGTCCGGCCTTGTCTATGCGGATCGAGGACATGACCAGCGCTGTGTCCCAGCAACCTTCCTGTCCGGGAAGAACCGTTGCAATTTGCTCGGGGGAAAGCGGCTCTGTCGCGAACTGGCTGTAGCTGACTGTGACGTAGTGCGGTGTCTGAGCCCCGGCAATCTTCTCATGATACGCATTGGTGGCCAGCAGCAGGCCGCCCGCACGGATCTTGTGCCCGTTTGCATGAACGATCCAGCCACCGGCGGTGGATTCAATGGCGCTCACAGGGGACTTCTCATGTACCCGCGCGCCAAGGTTCAGGGACGCGCGCGCAAGGCCGCTACAATAGGCCAGTGGCTGAATCGTTCCTGCCCGTGGGTCCAGAAGCGCGCCATGAAACTGTGCACTTCCGGTGCGGGTCCGGCTTTCCTTGGCATCCAGCAGTTGCAGCGGAGCCCCGTGACGATTGCCCTGCCGGAAACGGTTTTCAAGATCGCGCATGCCAGCCGGAGCATGAGCCAGATGGAGCGTGCCACTCTGTGTCGCCTCACAGTCGATCCCGTAGGTTTTCACCCGGTCAAAGACCATCTGCGGGCCTTTGCCCAATATGTCGATCAGGCGGCTGCCGTCTGCCTCGCCCATTTGGGCCAGTACATCATCTGGCGGCAACCAGAGACCTGCGTTCACCAGCCCGACATTGCGCCCTGATCCACCGTGGGCGATCGTGTTCGCTTCCAGCAGAATGACAGAAGCGCCTCTTTGACTTGCCTCAAGCGCGGCAGAACAGCCCGTGAAACCAGCGCCGATGATCACGATGTCCGCACTGGCATCTGCGGCCAGGGGATGCGTTTCGACCTCCTCCCGACAGGAGTGGCGCCAGAGGTTGCCGTCAGAGGTCATCGCAGACCCCGCATGACGATATATACGGGGCGAAGTATACGGGGCTCAATCGTCTGCATTCTGGAGTGGCAGTGATCAGTCCGGGGGGCAGGTATATAAGGAGAGGCAATCATGGCAGGGGTCTCTGTCTGTGGTGTTTTCCGTTTTAGTCTGGGGACGGCTTGGACATTTGAAAAGCGCAGAGCGTTCTTTATGGCAGGAGTTTCGCTCAAACGATGTCCAAAAGCCGTGTTGCGCCAGATCGCACACCAGATTGGCCGATTTCGGGCAGCCTTGCTCCCGAATCCTGTGGAGAGCGTTTTTGCCGATTTTTGGTGTGAGGATTCGTGTGTTTGGTTGAGTCGGGCGGGTTTTCCCTCCTGTGTTGTGTGTTCTGTTGGTTGGTGTTGTGGATAAGTCTGTGGGTAATG
>NZ_AWWI01000051.1 GCF_002760615.1 Puniceibacterium antarcticum
GCACGCACACCGCTGCCCGCCGCCCCGGCGACCGCGCCGGTGGCCTTGCCCGCGGCCGAGCCGATCTTGCCCGCGACAATGCTGGGGCGGTAATCACAGACGGCGGCGGTGGCGGATTGGGCGGCAAGCATCGGGGCCGCAACGATAAGGGCTGTCAGAAAAGGGCGCATGTGAACTCCTGCTCGGGTGTTTTTTCACCAGAATAGCGGATCAAGCGCGGTTTGGGCAGGGGCAGGCCGTCACATTGGCGTGGGACAGCTGTGGGTCGCAACGGTTCAGGGCGGGGAAATCCCCGCCCCGCGCTGTTCTCAGCTGTCCATCTTGAGGGCGGAAATGAACGCCTCTTGCGGGATGTCGACCTTGCCGAACTGGCGCATCCGCTTTTTCCCGGCTTTCTGCTTTTCCAGCAGCTTTTTCTTGCGGCTGGCGTCGCCGCCGTAACATTTCGCCGTCACATCCTTGCGCATCGCGGCAAGGGTTTCACGCGCGATCACCTTGCCGCCGATGGCCGCTTGGATCGGGATCTTGAACATGTGGCGCGGGATCAGATCCTTGAGCTTTTCAACCATCGCGCGGCCCCGCATTTCCGCCCGGTCGCGGTGGACCATGGTGGACAGCGCATCAACCGGTTCGTCGTTTACCAGGATCTGCATCTTGACGAGGTAATCTTCGCGGTAGCCGGTGATCTGGTAATCGAACGAGGCATAGCCCTTGGTCACCGATTTGAGCCGGTCGTAGAAGTCGAACACCACCTCGTTCAGTGGCAGATCATAGACAGCCATGGCGCGCGAGCCGACATAGGTCAGATCCATCTGTTCGCCGCGCCGGTCCTGACAGAGCTTGAGCACATCGCCAAGATATTCGTCTGGCACAAGGATCGACGCCTTGATGCGCGGTTCTTCGATATGGTCGATGGTGGACGGGTCGGGCATGTCAGAGGGGTTGTGCAACTCGACCTCAGACCCGTCGCGCAAAAAGATCTTGTAGATGACCGAGGGCGCTGTGGTGATCAGGTCGATGTCGTATTCGCGTTCCAGCCGGTCGCGCACCACTTCGAGGTGCAGCAGGCCGAGGAAGCCGCAGCGAAAGCCAAAGCCAAGCGCGGCAGAGGTTTCCATTTCGAACGAGAAGGAGGCGTCGTTCAACGCCAGCTTTTCCATCGCATCACGCAGATCTTCGAAATCATTGGCATCCACGGGGAAGAGGCCGCAGAACACCACGGGGATCGACGGCTTGAAGCCGGGGAGTGCGACCTCGCAGCCCTTCTTTTCGGTGGTGATCGTGTCGCCGACGCGGGTGTCGCGCACTTGCTTGATCTGCGCGGTGATATAGCCGATCTCGCCCGGGCCCAACTCCTTTACCTCGAACATCGCGGGGCGGTAGACGCCGATGCGGTCGATGTCATAGGTGCCGCCGGTCTTCATCATCTTGATGCGTTGGCCTTTTTTCAGCACACCGTCGATGACGCGCACGATGACCACAACGCCCAGATAGGCGTCGTATTTCGAATCCACCAGCATCACGCGCAGCGGCTTGTTCGGGTCACCCTCTTTCGGCGGGGGCAGGCGTTTGACGATTGCTTCCAGCACCGACGGGATGCCGACGCCGGTCTTGGCCGAGATCAGGCACGATTGCGAGGCATCGATGCCAATGACATCTTCGATCTGTTCCTTGACCCGCTCGACCTCTGCCGCGGGCAGGTCGATCTTGTTCAGCACCGGGACAATCTCGTGATCCGCGTCGATGGCTGTATAGACGTTGGCCAGCGTCTGCGCCTCGACCCCTTGGGTTGCGTCCACCACCAGAAGCGAGCCTTCGACCGCGCGCATGGAGCGGGAGACCTCATAGGCAAAGTCCACGTGGCCGGGCGTGTCGATCAGGTTGAGGATGTAGGTTTCCCCATCTTCCGCGATGTATTCGATGCGGACAGTGTTGGCCTTGATCGTGATTCCACGCTCGCGCTCGATATCCATCGAGTCGAGAAGCTGTTCCTTCATCTCCCGTTCGGTGACGGTGTTTGTGGACTGGATCAACCGGTCGGCCAGGGTGGATTTCCCGTGGTCGATATGGGCGACGATGGAGAAGTTGCGGATGTGCGAAAGCTGGGTCATGGTTCGGGATATGATGCGGATTTCATGGGTGGTCAAGGTGGCTGAGCTGCGTGGCGGGAATAGCCGGGACATTCGCGGACATTCCCGCGCGGGGGATGGTAGGGTGAGCGCCGCCTGACGGGTGTCGCATCTGTCGCCAACCCCATGGCATCCCCTGCCCATCCATGTTTACCTGCCCCCAACCAAAGGAGATGCAGATGCAGATCACCCGTGCAGGCGCGCAGGCCACAAACCCCGGACCGGCCGCATATTTCACCGGAGAGGTGACAATCGAACCCGTGCCGACGCCCGGCGCCCCCTCCCGGGTCAATGCCGCGCGCGTCACCTTTCAGCCCGGTGCGCGCACCGCCTGGCACACCCATCCCTATGGTCAGACGCTGGTGATCCTGTCGGGGCTGGGTCGCGCGCAGACGGACGGCGGCCCGGTGCAGGCGCTGAACCCCGGCGATACGCTGTTCTTTGCCCCGGGTGAGCGGCACTGGCACGGCGCAGCGCCCGACAGCGCCCTGTGCCACCTTGCCCTGCAAGAGGCCAAGGACGGCTCTGCCGCCGACTGGCTGGAGCAGGTGAGCGAGGCTGAGTATTCCGCCCCACCTGCAGACTGACGGTCATCCCTTTCGTTGATGCGGGAAACACCCCGCTTCTTCTCTTTCCCAAATACGCAAATCCCACCTTGCCACTGGCACCACGCCCGCTGGCGCAGTAAGACGACGGTATGCTCAATCAGATCCTTCACGGCACGCCCACCGGGCAGCCTCCGCTTCTTATCGTGCACGGGCTTTACGGTTCTGCGCGCAACTGGGGTGTCATCGCCAAACGTCTGTCCGACGACAGGCAGGTGATCGCCGTCGATCTGCGCAACCATGGCGACAGCCCCTGGACCGACAGTCACAGCTACCGCGACATGGCCGATGACCTGGCCGAGGTGATTGCCGCCCATGGCGGGCGGGCCGATGTCATGGGGCATTCCATGGGGGGCAAGGCGGCGATGGTGCTGGCGCTGACCCATCCCGATGCGGTCAGCCGCCTGATCGTCGCGGATATCGCGCCGGTGGCCTATGATCACAGCCAGATCCAGCACGTGCGCGCCATGCAGGCGGTGGATCTGTCGCAGGTAGAGCGCCGCTCGGACGCTGTGGCGCAGCTGGCGGAGCATGTGGCGGACCCGGCGCTGCAGGCGTTTTTCACCCAGTCGCTGGATGTGAAGGACAAGCGCTGGAAGCTGAACCTGGACCTGCTGGCGCAGGAGATGCCAGGGATCCTGGATTTTCCGCAGATCGACGCGCAGTTTGATCATCCCACGCTGTTTCTGTCGGGGGCCGACTCCGATTATGTGCAGGCGGACCATCGCCCCGCGATCCGCGCGCTGTTCCCCAAGGCGCGTTTTGCCAAGATTCCCGGCACGACCCATTATCTGCATGCCGAAAAGCCCCGCGATTTCGAGGCGTCTGTGCGCGCCTTCCTGGATTTTGCCGCTCTGCCCTGATCCGCCGCAGATTTTGTTTTCTGAAAACTGCTGATCGAACTTGGTAAAGGGGGCCCGCCCCCCTTGGCCTGCCGGGCGCGCCGTTTCATGCTCTGCCTCAAAGGAGGCAAAGCATGGCCTGTCATACGCCCAGCGGATCAGTCCTCGATGCGAAAGCCGTCCTGCAGCCAAGGCATCTGCTGCAGCGCGGGGGTGATCACGCCGTCCTGCACCAGATGGCGCATGGTGCGCGCCACGTCGCGCGGCACGTTTTCCGCCCAGTCCACACTGGCAAACAGCGAAATCCGGCGTGCAAAGGGTTTGAAGGGCAGGGGGTGCGCCTCGATCTGATCCTGCAGGCGGTGGGCGCGCATGTAGCCCAGCGGGGTGGTGATCGCCCAGCCCAGCCCGCGCGCCACCAGCGTCATCAGCGTCAGATGGGTGCCGATCTCGAATCGCCCGGGAAAGTCCAGCTTGAGCCTCATCAGATGCGCCTCGACCTGGCGGCCGATGAACTGGTCGCGGTCGTGGCGCAGCAGCGGCAGCGTCTGCATCATGCCTTCGACCGAGCCTGCGTCCTGCGCCGCGCCGCGCGGGCAGACCAGCAGAAACGGGTCGCGCACCAACGGATATTCGGCAATCCCCGTCATCTGCGCGCCATTGCTGGCGGCCACGGCGATGTGCAGGTGGCGCGCCTGCATCGCGGCGGTGATTTCGTGACTGGGGGCGCTGATCAGCTTGAATCGGCAGCGAGTCAGGCTTTCGGCCAGAAGTGTGACCAGTCGCGGGGTCAGATCATTGTCGAAATCGTCGATCATACCGAGGTTGAGCGTGCTCAGATGGCTCAGATCCATCACGGTGAGTTCATTCTGCGCCAGCCGCAGCTGGCCCAGAATGCTTTGGGTGCGGGTCAGGAACGACCGCCCCGCCGGGGTCAGCACCATGGGCCGTCTGGCGTGATCCATCAGATCGGCGCCCAGAGCAGTTTCCAGATTGCGCATCTGCTGGCTGACGGCGGGCTGGCTCAGCCCCGTCACCTCGGCCGCCTGCGCGACCGATCCGCTGGCGGCGAGCGCCTCGAACACCTCAAGCCCGCGCAGGGTCACCCCTTTGAGCATACCGCCGCCCCCCCCCCGATCCTTTGGCCAGATCCTTTTGCACGCGGATCCGTCCCGGTGCCACATTCACCTTTTGTGAAACTCTCTTTGCCCAGCGTCAATCGGGAATACCCGGAACAGGACCAGCCCCATGCCCCCGCGCCAGATCAAATCCGCCCCCGGCCTGCCGCCGCAAACCTCGCGCGATACCGCCGACACGGTGCAGATCATGCTTGCCCGTATCGCCATGCAGGGCGATGCGGCAGTGCGCGACTATGCCCATCAGCTGGATGGCTGGCAGGGGGATATCGTGGTTGCGCCCGAAACGCTTGCCGGGGCTGCGGCACGCATTCCCAACGATCTGCGCGCCGCCATTGAGTACGCCCATGCCAATATCCGCGCCTTTGCGCTGGCCCAGCGCGGCAGCCTGACAGAGTTCGAACTGGAGCTGCGCCCCGGTCTGATCGCCGGGCAGCGGGTGATCCCGGTCAGCTGCGCGGGCGCCTATGTGCCGGGCGGGCGCTATGCGCATATCGCCTCGGCCCTGATGACCATCACCACGGCCAAGGCCGCGGGCGTGCGCCATGTCATCGCCTGCTCACCGCCCCGCGCCGGCGGCATCCCCCCGGCCATCCTCTACGCCATGCATCTGGCCGGGGCGGACAGCGTGCTGGCCCTTGGCGGGGTGCAGGCCATCGCCGCGCTGGCGCAGGGCTGTTACGGTCCCGCCGCCGATATCCTGACCGGTCCCGGCAATGCCTATGTGGCCGAGGCCAAGCGCCAGCTGTTCGGCCCCACCGGCATCGACATGGTGGCCGGGCCCACCGACAGCATGATCCTGGCGGATGCGACAGCCGACCCCGCACTGGTGGCGCTGGACCTTGCCGGACAGGCCGAACATGGCGCCAATTCTCCGGTCTGGCTTGCCACCGACCACGCGCCGCTGGCCAATGCCGTCGCGCGCCTGATGCCACAAACCCTTGCCCGCCTGCCCGAACCCAACCGCAGCGCGGCCAGTGCCGCATGGGGCGCTCTGGGCGAAATCCTGCTCTGTGAAAACCGCGAAGAGATGGCACAGACCGCCGACCTCTATGCGCCCGAACATCTGCATGTGCAGGCCGCTGACCTTGATTGGTGGCGGGGCCGGCTGACCGCGTACGGCTCACTTTTCCTTGGCGCGCAAACCACAGTGGCCTTTGGGGACAAGGCGGCAGGGCCGAACCATGTCCTGCCCACCGGACGCGCGGCGCGCTATACCGGGGGATTGTCTGTGCATAAATTCCTGAAAACCGTCACCTGGCAGCGTGTCACCGGCGCTGCCCTGCCGGATCTTGCCCGCGCCACCGCCGTGATCAGCCGGGCCGAGGGGATGGAGGGGCATGCCCTGACCGCCGATGCGCGGCTGATCGGGCCGGAGTTGTGAGCTCCCCCGTGTCTTGGCCGTTCAGAGACCAGATCGACCTGGGACACCGGAACCGGCGGTTCCGGTATTGTCGTGAGCGGCGGTCAGAGGCTCGCCGCGACCGCAGGTCTCAGTAGCCGCGGCAGCTTTGTTCAGCCTGAGCGCTGAAGGCTTTGTACCGCTTCCAGAAGTTTTCGTGATTGGGCCGGTCAGACTGGCGGATTTCCTGCGCGCGGTGCGGGTCCTTGAAAAACGTCACGGCGATGCGCTGGTCCTGACGGCTCAACTCTCGGTTCGCAACGGTCTGAATGCAGCCACACAGCTGCGAATTGCGCGCCTTGCGATCCGAGGTCATGCAAGCCGTGTTGACCGGACCCGAGGAAAACGTGGTCACCCGCCCGTAATTGTCTGGTGCCCGCTGTCCACCGCATCCCGCCAGTATCGCCAGCGCCACCGCCCCACAGAGTATCCGCATCTGTCCCGCCCCTGATCTGCCCAAATTCCCGGATGCCTGCCCGGGGCTTGCCCCCATGTTTCACGCATCCCTGCCTCGGGCAGTTCTACCCCGAGAGGGCACAGAGGTTCAATTCACGATTGTAACAGACCGCACAGCTGGCCAAAGTTTATGCCACCGGGCGCGGGGCTTATCGCGCGCACAGGCGCGTCGCCGCAATCGCATTGATCTTGAAGAATAAAACTGGTGCTGTGAGGGAGGATTGAACTCCCGACCTCACCCTTACCAAGGGTGTGCTCTACCACTGAGCTACCACAGCAACCGTCGCCTGACTGGCGTGGCGGGTGATTAGACGCAATTCTCATTCGGTGCAAGGGCAATCTGGACGCTTTTTACCCTCTGCGTTACAGAGGGCGCATGGAGCAGAAACCAAGCCCGCCGAAAACACCCAAAGATCACCGCGAAGCCCGGCTCAAGGCCGCGCTCAAGGCGAATCTGTCGCGTCGCAAGGCGCAGGCCCGGGCCCGGACGGGCGACACGCCGCCCGCAGAGGGCGCAGAAAAGAACAAAGGATAACAGGCATGGATTCGATTATCGTCACGGGGGGCGGGCCGCTGTCCGGCCAGATCCCCATTGCAGGCGCGAAAAACGCCTGCCTCACCCTGATGCCCGCGACGCTGCTCAGCGACGAGCCGCTGACGCTGACCAATGCGCCGCGCCTGTCGGACATCCGCACCATGACCACCCTGCTGCAATCGCTGGGTGCCGAGGTGCAGAGCCTGCAGGACGGTCAGGTGCTGGCCCTGTCGAGCCACAATATCCACAACCACACCGCCGATTATGACATCGTGCGCAAGATGCGCGCCTCGATCCTTGTGCTGGGCCCGATGCTGGCGCGCGACGGTCATGCGGTGGTGTCGCTGCCCGGCGGCTGTGCCATTGGGGCGCGCCCCGTCGATCTGCACCTCAAGGCGCTTGAGGCGATGGGGGCCGAGCTGGAGCTGCGCGACGGTTATGTGCATGCCAAGGCGCCTGCCGGGGGGTTGCGCGGGGGTATCGTTGATTTCCCCATTGCCTCGGTCGGGGCGACGGAGAATGCGCTGATGGCAGCGACACTGGCCAAGGGTACAACTGAGATCCGCAATGCTGCGCGCGAACCCGAGATTGTCGATCTGGCCCAGTGCCTGCGCAAGATGGGCGCGCAGATCGAGGGCGAAGGCACATCGACGATCACCATTCAGGGGGTCGACCGTCTGGGCGGGGCGACGCACCGTGTGGTCACCGACCGCATCGAGCTGGGCACCTATATGCTGGCCCCGGCGATCTGCGGCGGAGAGGTGACGTTGCTGGGCGGGCGAATCGATCTGCTGGCCGCCTTCTGTGAAAAACTCGACGCGGCGGGCATCAGCGTCACCGAAACGCCCGAGGGCCTGACGGTTGCGCGCAAGAATGGCCGCATTCAGGCAGTGGATGTGACGACCGAACCCTTCCCGGGCTTTCCCACCGATCTGCAGGCACAGATGATGGCGCTGCTCTGCACCGCCGAAGGCACCTCGGTGCTTGAAGAGAAGATCTTTGAGAATCGTTTCATGCATGCGCCGGAGCTGATGCGCATGGGGGCCAGAATCGACGTGCACGGCGGCCATGCCACCGTCACGGGTGTTGCAAAGCTCAAGGGCGCGCCGGTCATGGCGACCGATTTGCGCGCCTCGGTCTCACTTATCCTCGCGGGCCTCGCGGCTGAAGGGGAAACCACGGTGAATCGCGTCTATCATCTGGACCGCGGCTATGAACATGTGGTGCGTAAGCTGTCCAGCGTGGGGGCCAAAATCGAGAGGGTAAAAGGCCAATGACCGAAGATGCACGCTTTGAAGACGGCACAACCCGTCCGCTGAACCTTGGCGCGATGGATATCGAAGACCTCGCCGTTCTGTCGGCGCTTGCGCAGGATGCGGTGTTTCCGGTGTCCGAAATGACCTGGCAGCCGAAACACCGCCGTCTCGCGCTGCTGATCAACCGCATGCGGTGGGAGGATCAGACCGTCGCGACCCGCCCGCCGGAACGGGTGCAGTCGCTGCTGGTGATCGAAAACGTGCTGGGCGTCGGCAGTCAGGGTGTGGACCGGTCGGACCGTGACACCGTCCTGTCGCTGATGTCGGTGACGTTCGAGCCGGGCCCGGATGCCTCTGGCAACGTGCTGCTGACCCTTGCCGGGGATGGCGCATTGCGGGCCGAGGTCGAGGCGCTCGAAGTCTCGCTCCGGGATGTGACCCGCCCCTACGTCGCCCCCTCTGGCAAGGTGCCGCAGCACCCGCAATAATCCCGCACTCCAGCCCCCATTTTGTGAAACCCCGTTTCATCTGCCCCTAAATATCCCGGGGGGGGGTGGGGGGGGCTGGCCCCCCCGGTGCGACGCATCCCAAAACGCACCGCAACCCGCCGCTTGAGGCCTGCCGCCCCACGGGCTATGTCGGCGCAAAGCAAAGGGGTCTGCCATGCCGGTCTTTCTCGACACCACCCAGCCCGATTTCGAGGCATCCTTCAAACAGCTGCTCAGCGCCAAGCGCGAGGACAGCCCGGATGTGGATGATATCGTTGCCGCAATCATCGCCGATGTGCGCAAGCGCGGCGATGCCGCCGTGCTGGATCTGACGGCGAAATTCGACCGTCTGCAGCTGACGCCCCAGACCCTCGCCTTTGGCCGCGAAGAGGTTGACGCCGAAATCGCCAAGGTTTCGCCCGAAGACCGCGCCGCGCTGGAACTCGCCGCGCAGCGCATCCGCGCCTATCACGTGCGCCAGATGCCCGAAGATGCGCAATGGACCGATCCCGACGGCGCGACGCTGGGCTGGCGCTGGACGCCGGTGGCGGCGGCGGGCCTGTATGTGCCCGGTGGGCTGGCAAGCTATCCGTCCTCTGTTCTGATGAACGCGATTCCCGCCAAGGTGGCAGGCGTGCCGCGCCTCTGCATCACCGTGCCGACGCCGGACGGGGTGATCAACCCGCTGGTGCTTCTGGCGGCGCGGATCAGCGGCGTTGATGAAATCTATCGCATCGGCGGGGCACAGGCGATTGCAGCACTCGCCTATGGCACCGAAACGATCCCGGCGGTGGACAAGATCACCGGCCCCGGCAATGCCTTTGTCGCCGCTGCCAAACGCCGCGTCTTTGGCAAGGTCGGCATCGACATGATCGCCGGCCCGTCGGAAATCCTTGTCATTGCCGATGCGGACAACGATCCCGACTGGATCGCGCTTGATCTGCTCAGCCAGGCCGAACATGACGAAAGCGCGCAGTCCATCCTGATCACCACCGACGCCGCCTTTGGTCAGGCCGTGGCGCGGGCGGTGGAAAAACGGCTGGAAACGCTGGAACGCCGCAAGATCGCCGGGATCAGCTGGCGTGACTTCGGCGCGGTGATCACCGTGCGCGATCTGGCCGAGGCGGCCGCGCTGTCCGACCGTATTGCCCCCGAACACCTCGAACTTTGTGTCGCCGATCCTGAAGGCCTCAGCCAGACCGTCACCCATGCCGGGGCGATTTTCCTGGGTCAATGGACGCCCGAAGCGATTGGCGACTATGTGGGCGGGCCGAACCACGTGCTGCCCACGGCGCGCTCTGCCCGCTTCTCCTCGGGCCTCTCGGTGCTCGATTTCGTCAAACGCACCACGCTGGCGCGCATGACACCCGAGGCCCTGCGCGCCATCGGCCCCGCAGCCGAACGGCTGGCCACGTCGGAAAGCCTTGAGGCGCACGGATTGTCTGTCAGCGCACGGCTGCAAAAGCTGAACGATCCCGGGGCATAACCCCGGGGGCAGGGGGCAGACACCGCCAAAACGGCCCCCCCGCCAAACGGCGCAATTGCCCAGTGGGTCAGAACAGGTTACGCATTATTAACCGGGATCGCAGGCAAGGGGGTCCGTCCATGAGCCATATCGCACATATCGAACTGGACGACGCCAATTTGCCGCCGCCCACGCCCGAGATCGAACAGGAACGCCGCGTCGCGATGTTCGATCTGATGGAGCATAATTCCTTTGTTCTGCCGCAGCGGGATGACCGCATCGTGCCGTCTGGCCCCTATAATGTGGGTCTGTCGATCCGCGAAAAGCGGCTGGTGTTCGATGTCGTGACAGAAGCCCACGAAAAGGCGGCGGAATTCCATCTGTCGCTGTCGCCCTTCCGGCAGGTGGTCAAAGATTACTTTCAGATCTGTAAAAGCTACTTCGAAGCGGTCAAGAACCTGCCGCCCAGCCAGATCGAAACCATAGACATGGCCCGGCGCGGCATCCATAACGAAGGGGCGCGTGTTTTGCAGGAACGGCTGGAGGGCAAGGTGACGATCGACGATGACACTGCCCGGCGTTTGTTCACCCTGGTCTGTGTTTTGCATTTCGGGGGCTGACGGGTGCCACGCACGCTGCCACAATCCGTCCTGTTTTGTTGCGACCACAACGCCGTCCGCTCGCCCATGGCCGAAGGCATCATGAAAAAGCTTTACGGTTTCGACACCTATGTGCAATCCGTGGGGGTGCTGAACGATCTGGATGTCGACGGCTTTGCCATCGCCGCCTGCAAGGAGATCGAGGTCGAGTTGTCGCGCCACCGGGCGCGCAATTTCGACGATCTCGAACACTATGGCGAGACGCTGTCAGGCTTTGATCTGATCGTCGCCATGTCACCCGCGTCCCAGCGCAAGGCGCTGGATCTGACGCGGCTGTTTCATCTGTCGGTCGAATACTGGCCGATCATGGATCCCACCGGCATCGGTGAATGCCGCGAGGCCAAGCTGAACGCCTACCGGCAGACGCGGGATCAGATTTTTGACCAACTCAAAGGAAAATGGGGACAGTGATGGGCAAGGCGACTTTGGCGCGGTATTTCGATTCCTTCAACCGGGGGGACACGGCGGGTATGCTCGACTGTCTGTCCGAAGATGTGGCGCATTATGTGAACGAGGGTCAGGTGCGCATGGGGCGCGAGGCTTTTGCCGAATTCTGCGCCCATATGGACCGCTGTTATGATGAAAAGCTGACCGAACTCGTGCTGTTCGAGGCCGAGGATGGCGCGCGCGGTGCGGCGGAATTCATGGTCAACGGCACCTACCTTGAAACCGACGCGGGCCTGCCAGAGGCGAAAAACCAGTCCTATCGCCTGCCTGCCGGGTCGTTCTTTTCCCTCGTCGATGGCAAAATCACCCGCGTGGTGACCTATTACAATCTGGCGGACTGGATCAAACAGGTCTCGTGATGCGGGTCGAGGTTCTGACAGGCGCCGCGCTGGTCGCGGCGCTGGACGATGTGGCGCGGCTGCGGATCGAGGTTTTTCGCAGCTGGCCCTACCTCTATGACGGCGACCTGGAATATGAGCGCAGCTACCTGCAAACCTACCGCGACAGCGCGCGCGCAGTTCTTGTGGGCGCATTTGACGGCGACCGGCTGGTCGGTGCCTCAACCGGTGCCCCGATGAGCGAACATGCCGAGGATTTCGCCACCGCCTTTGACGCCAGCCCGCTTGCCATAACGGATGTCTTCTATTGCGCCGAATCGGTGCTGCTGCCCGAATGCCGGGGGCAGGGGGTCGGGCACCGCTTCTTTGATCTGCGCGAAGACCATGCGCGGAAACTCGGCTTTGACTTTGCCGCCTTCTGTTCCGTCCAGCGCCCGGCGGATCATCCGCTGAGGCCCGCGCACTATTCCCCGCTGGACGCCTTCTGGCGCAAACGCGGCTATGCGCCGCTGGATGGTGTGATCGCGCAGTTCCGCTGGAAGGATGTGGATCAGCCAGAGGAAACCGCCAAGCCCTTGCAATTCTGGGGCAAACGGCTCACTTCGCAACCATGATCTCCGAACCCGCCTTCTGAGCACAGGAACCCCAGATGAAAATCGCCACAGCCGCCTATCCGATGGACTTTCTGCCCGACTGGGACGCTTACGCCGCCAAGATCACATCCTGGGTGGCCGAGGCGGCGGGCAATGGCGCGGATCTGCTGCTGTTTCCGGAATACGGCTCGATGGAGCTTGCCACGCTGGCCGGGGCGGATGTCGCTGGTGATCTTGAGGCGTCGCTGCACGCCGTTTCGGACCGTGTGCCGGACGCTGACGTGCTGCACGCCCGGCTCGCACGGGAATATGGCGTGCATATCGTGGCCGCCTCTGCCCCGGTGTTTGATCCCAACATCGGCCCGCGCCCGGTGAACCGCGCCCGCCTTTTTGCGCCCAGCGGCGCCAATGGCTGGCAGGACAAGCAGATCATGACCCGGTTCGAACGCGAGGTCTGGGGCGTTGTCGCAGGCCACCCGCTGACCCTGTTCGACACAGCCCTTGGTAAACTTGGCATTCTGATCTGTTACGACAGCGAATATCCCCTGCTGGCGCGCGCCCTGTCAGAGGCCGATCTGATCCTCGTGCCGTCCTGCACCGAAGCCTTGAGCGGCTACTGGCGCGTGCGCATCGGGTCGATGGCCCGCGCGCTGGAACAGCAATGCGTGACGGTCATGTCCTCGACCGTTGGTGCCGCCAGCTGGTCAGAGGCGGTGGATACCAGTGTGGGCATGGGCGGCATCTTTGGACCGCCCGACACCGGATTTCCTGCCACCGGCGTCATCGCTGAGGGCACGCTGAACCAGCCGGGCTGGACCTACGCCGAGGTCGACATCGCCCATGTCGCAGATGTGCGCGCCAATGGTGTCGTTCTGAACCGTCAGCACTGGATCGAACAGCTGGGCCGCGATGTCCCTGCGCCCATCGTGCAATTGGGCTGATTTGGGCCTTGAAAATCTGACGGAATGCGCCCATTTAGTGCTGCGCTCTGCAGATAGACAGAGTCGGTAACTCAGGAGAGACCATGGCCAAGGAAGATACGCTCGAATTTCCCGGTGTCGTGAAGGAACTCCTGCCGAATGCGACGTTCCGGGTCGAGCTTGAAAACGGCCATGAGATCATCGCACATACGGCAGGAAAGATGCGCAAGAACCGCATCCGTGTCCTCGCAGGCGACAAAGTACAGGTCGAAATGACCCCCTACGATCTGACCAAGGGTCGGATCAACTATCGCTTCAAGTAAGCGCATGATGACCGCTGTCCCGTCATATGGCCGCAAGGCCAGGCTGAAACGCGCGCCGGGGCAGGCGTGAAGCTGATCCTCGGCTCTGGCAGTCCGCGCCGTCGTGAACTGCTGGCCCAGCTGGGGGTCGTGGCGGATGACATCCGCCCCCCCGATATTGACGAAGATCCCCATCCCCGCGAACTGCCGCGCCCCTATTGCGTGCGCCTCGCGCGGGAAAAGGCTCTGGCCGTGCAGGCGGATGACGATGACATCGTCCTCTCTGCCGACACCACCGTCGCGCTGGGCCGTCGCATCATGGGCAAACCACAAAATGCAGGCGAGGCGGCGCAGTTTCTGCTGGCCCTGTCCGGACGGCGTCACCGGGTCATCACGGCGATGGCCGTGCGGCGCGGCTCCCGGATCTGGGAACGCGACGTCGTGACAGCGGTCAAGATGAAGCCGCTGTCGGACGAGGAACTCAACGCCTATCTCGCCACCAATGACTGGCAGGGCAAGGCCGGCGGTTACGGCATTCAGGGGCCTGCGGGGGCGTTCATCCCGTGGATTTCCGGGTCGTTCACCGCCGTTGTCGGCCTGCCGCTGACTGAGGCCGCGCATCTTTTGCGCGCCGCCGGATATCCCCTTTGGAAGGAGCAGCCATGAAAGGCCGCACCATCGCGCTTGACCATCTGAACGGGCAGGAAGCTGCCGCACTCATGGTGGACGGCGTGCTTCAGGACCTGTTGGTCGACACCGATCTGCCGCGCCCCGGCACGGTCTACCGCGCCATCGCCATGCGCCCGATGAAGGGGCAGGGCGGCATGTTCCTGAGTTCGCCAGACGGACCCTGTTATCTGCGCCAGATCAAGGGGTTGGCCGCCGGTCAGCCGCTGCTGGTTCAGGTCACAGGCTACGCCGAGGCGGGCAAGGCGATTCCCGTCACCACCAAGATCCTGTTCAAAAGCCGCTATGCCATTGTCACCCCCGACGCGCCGGGGTTCAACGTCTCACGCTCGATCCGGGATGAGGAAGAGCGCCTGCGCCTGACTGAACTGGCGCATGAGGTGATGGAAGAGGGTACAAATGGCCTGATCCTGCGCTCCTCCTGTGCGGGCGCCGATGCGGATGAAATTGCCGAAGACATCCGCGCGATGTCTGACCTTGCCACCACGGTGATGCAGGACCTGACAGGCGACGCCGAAACCTTGGTCGAGGGCGACAGCCCCCATGCCATCGCCTGGCGCGAATGGACCGAAGAGGCCAGCGTCGACACAGACGAGGGCAGCTTTGAAAATCAGGGCGTTCTGGACGCGCTTGAGGAATTGCGCGGCCCCAAAGTCTCGCTGGGCGAGGGGTCGATGTATATCGAACCCACCCGCGCGCTGGTCGCAGTGGACATCAACACCGGCGGCGACACCACCCCGGCGGCGGGTCTCAAGGTCAACATGGCCGCGATGAAGGATCTGCCCCGTCAGCTGCGCCTGCGCGGTCTGGGCGGTCAAATCACCATCGACATGGCACCGGTCCCGAAAAAGGACCGCCGCACCATAGAATCCGCCCTGCGCGCCGCACTGAAACTCTGCACCATCGAAACGACCCTCGTGGGCTGGACCCCGATGGGCAATCTCGAACTGCAGCGTAAAAGAGATCGGATCGCCCTGTCACAGGTGCTGGCGTGAGCTGTCCGATCTGCAAACGCAAGACCGATCCGGCCTATCGTCCCTTCTGCTCAAAACGCTGCGCGGATGTGGATCTGGCCAAATGGATGACCGGCAGCTACGCGCTGCCGTCTGACGATCCGGATGATATCGAAGCCGCACTGGATGCGGTGCTGAATGCGTCCGAAACACCGGACAAGCCGCACTAAAGCGTCCTGCCTCACACTCATCGCTTGTTTGCTGCCTGTCGGCTGCGCCCCCAAAGCGAAAAGCGATGAGTGTGTTTCCGGTCAAAGGCAAACCGCTTTAAAGCGGTTCGCGACAGACTTCACTCCCTTATTTGCGGCCTTTCTGGCAGTGCTGCCGCGCATCACTGGACGCCGCGGGGCAGTCGGTCATTGCGGCCCGCGCGGCCTGATCCTACTGTCCCGGCAATTCCCCGCAGCTGCCCTGTTCACCTGCGGTCGGGATACCCCGGAACTGCCGCAATGGATTGACGCTATGACAGATTTCCCACATGCCCGCTGACACCCAACCCATCGTCGTGATCGGCGCCGGGATTGTCGGCGTCTCCACCGCCCTCTGGCTGCGCCGCTTCGGGGCCGAGGTCATATTGCTCGACCGCGCCGCACCGGGCGAGGGCACATCACATGGCAATGGCGGTGTGCTCGCCGCCTGCGCCATGCTGCCGGTCACCGCCCCCGGCCTGATCCAGAAGGCGCCGGGCATGCTGCTGGACCCCAATGCACCGCTGTTCCTGAAATGGGCCTATCTGCCGCGCCTGATGCCCTGGCTGCTGAAATACCTCTCAAACGCCAACAGCGCTGACACCCGCCGCATCGCTGACGGCTTGTCGCCCCTTGTTGCGGACAGCGTCGATCAGCACATGGCGCTTACCGACGGGCTGGCGGCGCGGTCCTTTGTGACGCCCGGCGATTATGTCTATGCCTATGCCAACCGCGCGGATTTCGACTCCGAGGCGCGGTCTTGGGGCCTGCGCGCCGAACACGGCTTTCTGCCCGAGGTTATCGAAGGCGACGCGGTGCGCGACTATGAACCGACCCTCGGCCCCTCGATCAGCTGCCTTGCCGTGCTCAGGGATCATGGCCATGTCCGCGACCCCGGTGGCTATGTCAAAGCCCTGGCGCGGGATTTTGTGGCGATGGGCGGGGTGATCCGTCAGACGGACGTGCAGGATGTCACTCTGACCGACGGGCGCATCACCGCCTTGCTGACCCGGGACGGCGCGATTCCCTGCAGCCGTGCGGTGATCGCGGGCGGGGTCTGGTCCGGGCCGCTGATGCAAAAACTGGGGCTGAAGGTGCCGATGGAATCCGAACGTGGCTATCACATCGTGTTCACCGGCGCGCAGAACGGCCCCCGGGTGCCCTTCATGATTCAGGCGGGCAAATTTGTCGCAACGCCGATGGATGCCGGGCTGCGCTGCGCCGGGATCATCGAATTCGGCGGGCTGGACGCCGCCCCGTCGCGCGCGCCCTTCGATCTGCTGCGCCGTCAGGTGAAACGCGCCTTTCCGGGGCTCACGCATGGGCAAGAGGTTGAATGGATGGGCCACCGCCCCGCGCCCTCTGACAGCCTGCCGCTGATCGGGCAGATCCGTGACACTGGCGTCTATACCGCCTTTGGCCATCACCACATCGGCCTGACCGCCGGGCCAAAGACCGGGCGTCTGCTGGCGGGGCTTTTGACCGGGCGACCGTCCAACACCGACCTTACCCCCTATCGGCCGGGGCGGTTTGCCTGAACGCGCCGCCACCGGGGTGTTGCATGCGGGGCTGAGCGTGACATGATCTGCCCCGAACACACTGCCCCAATCACACTGCGGCCCCGCCCCGGCGGCCCGCGCTGTCTAAACCCGAGCTGACCCAAAAGGTGCGATGATCCTTGGCCCCGCTGCACATCCTTGCCCGCCACGCGCGGCTCTGCCTTGTTCTGGGGCTGCTGGCTGGTCTGGCCCTGCCGGATGTGGCGCGCGCGATGCGCCCTTGGCTGCCCGAACTGGTCGCGCTCTTGCTGTTCCTCACCGCGTTGCGCGTCGGACCCCGGGCGGCGTTGGGCGGTCTGGCGCTGGGGCGGCGGTCGCTGTCGGTGGTGCTGGTGCTGCAGGTGGCACTGCCGCTGACGGCCCTTCTCCTCTTTGCCCTCTTCGGCGTGCTCGACACCCCCTTTGGCCTCGCCGTGCTGCTGATGCTGGCCGCACCCTCGGTCACCGGCGCGCCGAATTTCGCGATCATGGCGGGGCAGGACCCGGCGCCTGCGATGCGGGTGCTGGTGCTGGGCACTCTGCTCTTCCCGCTGACCGTGCTGCCGCTGCTGCTCATGCTGCCGCAACTGGGCGGCACGGGGGCTGCGCTGCGGGCGGTGGTCTGGCTGATCGCAATCACCATGCTCGCCGTCGCCGGGGGCTTCGCCTGCCGCACCATTCTGCTGCCCCGCCCGAGCGATGCGCAGATCCGCGCGCTCGACGGGATATCCGCCCTCGCTCTGGCGGTGATCGTCGTCGGCCTGATGTCCGCGATCGGCCCCTTGCTGCGCAGCGATCCAACCCGCCTCACGCTCTGGCTGCTGGCCGTCATGGCGGTAAATTTCGGCCTGCAACTGGCCAGCTTTGCCCTCATGCGCAGACGCTGGAGCGGCGAGGGCTGGGCCGTCCCCGTCTCGATCATCGCGGGCAACCGCAACATCGCGCTGTTTCTGGTGGCACTGCCTGCCGGCGTCACCGACCCCTTGCTGCTGTTCATCGGCTGCTACCAGATCCCCATGTACCTCACGCCCATTCTACTAAGGCGCCTTTATGACCGATGACCCGACCTTCCCCCGCATCCGCAGCGCCGGCACAGACGGTCTGCTGGTCAGCTTTGGCGAGCGTCTGTCAGAACCCGCCAACCGCGCGGCGCTTGCCTTTCGCGCCGCCGTGGACCGCGCCGGCTGGGCGGGGGTCGAGGAAACCTCGACCTCCCTCGTCTCGACCTATCTGCGCTTCGACCCCCTTGGCCCGGGTGCGGACTCCATCCGCCCGCAGCTCGAAACCCTGCTGGCCGAGAAAACCTGGACAGACGCCGACCTCCCCCAAGGGCGGCGTTTCTTCCGCATCCCCACCGTCTACGGCACCGACCGCGCCCCGCAACTGGCCGAGGCGGCAGAGGTTGCCGGGCTGAGCGTCGAACAGGCCATCGACTCGATCTCAAACGCCCGCGTCCGCGTCACCACCATCGGCTTTGCCCCCGGTCAGCCCTATCTGGGCGAATTGCCCGAGGTCTGGGATATTCCCCGCCAAAGTGCGCTGACCCCCACCGTGCCCATGGGCGCGCTGGTGGTGGCGATCCGTCAGCTTGTCCTGTTTTCCGTCACCACCCCCACCGGCTGGCGTCACATCGGGCAGACCGCCTTCCGCCTGTTCCGCCCCGACAGCGACACGCCCTTTGTGCTGCGCCCGGGGGACGAGGCGCAGTTCATCCCCACAGCCCCTGATCAGCTCGCCAATATGGACACCGACCCCGACGGCGGCGCCACGTCCGAGGTGATCCGATGAGCACGCTCACCGTCCTCAGCATTGGCCCCGGCGTCACCGTGCAGGACATGGGCCGCAGCGGCACGCTGGCCTATGGCCTCTCGCGCGGTGGCGCGATGGACCGTCTGGCACTGGCCGAAGGCGCCGCACTGCTCGGCCAATCCGCCGACCTCGCCGTTCTGGAAATGGCTGGCATGGGCGGGCGGTTCGAGGCGGGCCGCGATCTGCGCATCGCCCTGACAGGCGCCACCATGCGCGCCACCATCGACGGGGCCAAACTCGCCTGGGGGGCGTCGCACCTGCTGCCCCGGGGCGCGATCCTCGACATCGGCCCGGTCACGGCGGGCGCCTATGGCTATCTGCATGTGGGCGGCGGCATCGACCTGCCGCAGATCCTTGGCGCGCGATCCACCCACCTTGCCGCTGGTCTGGGAAAGGTGCTGGCCACGGGCGATCAGCTGCCGCTGGGCACGGATACAGGCGGCGACACAGGCCTGCACCTGCCGCAAAGTGATCGCTTCAACGGCGGCACGATCCGCGTCGTGCCCAGCCTGCAAACCGATCTCTTCCCACAGGATCAGCGCGACAGGTTCACCGCGACCCGCTTCAGTCGCGACACCCGCGCCAACCGCATGGGCGTGCGCCTGGCCAGCGAGGGCGAAGGTTTCAGCGTCTCGGGCGGCTTGTCGGTAGTGTCCGAACTGATCGTGCCGGGCGATATTCAGGTGACAGGCGACGGCGCCCCCTTTGTGCTGATGGCCGAAAGCCAGACCACCGGCGGCTATCCCCGCATCGGCACTGTTCTGCCCTGCGATCTGCCCCGCGTCGCACAGGCCCCGGCGGGGGCCACGCTGGACTTCCGCTTTGTCACCATGGACGAAGCTTTGGAGGCCGAACGCCGCTTCCGCGCCGAGATCAAGGCGCTGCCGACCCAGATCAAACCGCTCGTCCGCAACCCGCACGACATCCGCGACCTGCTGTCTTATCAGCTGATCAGCGGCGTGACGACGGGGTATGACCCAGAAGGAGACATGACATGACCAGGACCGTCGATCTGAACGCCGATATGGGCGAAAGCTTTGGCCCTTGGGTGATGGGATCGGACGCCGATCTGCTGCGCGTCATCACCTCGGCCAACATCGCCTGCGGCTTTCATGCCGGCGACTGGGACGTGATGGCCCAAACCATGCGCGAGGCCGTCGCCAACGGCACCGGCATCGGCGCGCATCCGGGTTTTCCCGACCTGCAGGGCTTTGGCCGCCGCCGGATGGATTTGCCGCAGGACAGCTTGCGCAACCTCGTGCGCTATCAGCTCGGCGCCGCGCGGGCCATGGCCGCAGCCGAAGGCGGTGTGGTGCGGCACCTCAAACTGCACGGCATGCTTGCCAACATGGCCTCTGCTGATGCCGCCATGGCGCGCGCCTGTTATCAGGGCGCGCTGGATGTGGACCCAGACATCATCATCATGGTGCTGGCCGCCACAGCCCAGCAACAGGCGGCCGAGGATCTGGGCTGCACCTGGGCGGGCGAAATCTTTGCCGACCGCGCCTATAATGACGACGCGACGCTGGTCGACCGCAGCCTGCCCGGCGCTGTGATCCACGATGCGGCCCTAGCCGGGCGGCGGATGGTCGATATGGTCAGGTCGGGTGCCATCATCACCGAAAGCGGCAAACATATTCCGGCGGCGGTGGACACGATCTGCCTGCACGGCGACGGCAAGACGGCGCTCGACATCGCGCGCTCGGTCAAGGCCGCGCTTGAGGCTGACGGCGTGACGCTGAAACCCTTCGCGGGGCGCAAAGGGACGGTCGGCTAAGGATACTCAACAGAGGGCAGCGCCAGCCCGCCACGCCGCAGGCGTGCCGTCGGCACTATGTGCCTTCATTCCGGGCTGGGTGCTCGTTTCTAAGAAAGACTCGCGGACGCCCCCTCACGGACGGATCAGCAAAACCTGCACATCGGCCACATTGGTGCCCGTCGCCCCGGTCGTCAGCAGATCGCACGCCGCCTCCAGCGCCGCGTAGCTGTCGTTATTGCCCAGCAGCGCACCGGCATCCTGACCCGCCTGCGCAATCCGCGCTGCCGTGCCCGCATCCACCACGCC
>NZ_AWWI01000052.1 GCF_002760615.1 Puniceibacterium antarcticum
GTTGGCGGGATAGTTGCGTCCAGCAGAAGTCTCATCTCGCTTCCCCCAAAAGTTTGCGACAGAACCTTGGCGGTTTCATTAATGTTGCAATTCGCCGTAACCAGCGTCTCGTGTATCTTGTCCCACGCCATCAAGGAAGCCGCTCGACTTCATAAACTTGGCAGAGATCCTATTATGGCTGGTACTAACTGATATAATAAAAATCACCCCATATTAAATGCAGCTAGAAAGCGATCTACAGCGCGGGTGATCGCCTCGGTCGGGTCATCCGGGCAAGGCACCTGATAGATGTGCTGTCGGATTCCGATATAGACGATCCCACCATGCAGATTCCAAAGATCTTCCATCTGGGGAACATCTGGCCCAGTCGCAGTGTTCTGCATCTGCGCCAGCAGCGGGGCGAGGATCACCCTTCCCAGATGGTCCAGATAACGCCGGTTCAGAGCGGCCCCCGCAAGGCCTGAGAACATGAAAATCCGCATCCATTCGTATTGGAAGATCAGCTTGCTGTAGGATTCGTAAAACGTCAGGACACGGTCGCGTATCGGCTGACGAGAATCCGTTAAGAAGGCGGGCCAGTCGTCGGACAGACGGTTCAGGTAAACGTGTTCGTAGACCGCCTCCAGCAGATCGGACTTGCTGGCGAAATAGTTGAACAGCAAGGATTGTGTCACACCCAGCCGCTTGGCGAGATCGCGTGTATTCCCGTCAAGCCCGACGTCGGCAAAGAAGGTTACCGCGCCCTCTACGATCTGTCGCCGCCGCTCTTCCGGCGGTAGGCGGCGACGGTCTGGCGGATATGGGTGTTCGGTGGGTGTCATGGACTATCCCATACTGCCTCGGACTGAAATTATCACTTGCAAAGTTACGCGAATAGTTGATCGTAAGATCAATAAGGTTGATCACTTGATCAATTGTCGCACTGGAGGGCGCGACGTCAATGGGGGAGGGATGCGATGAAAGCATCGGTTGGCGGCTATGCCCGTGCCACGGACTTGCGCCATGCGTTGGATCTGCTTGCCGCGAGCGATGGCATGGGGCGTGTGCTGGCAGGGGGGCAAAGCCTGATCGCCGCGCTAAACATGCGGCTAAGTTCTGGCGACTTGCTGATCGATATCAACTCCATTGACGCGCTGAAAGGTGTGTCGCTGGACGGCAACCGCCTGCGCATCGGAGCCCTGACCCGTCACGCCGAAATCGCGAACGATCCGCTGGTGGCTCAGCATGCCCCCTTGCTGCGCAAAGCAACGGACCTGATCGCCCACGCCGCTATACGCAATCGCGGCACCATCGGCGGAGCGCTGGCCCACGCTGACCCGGCGGCGGAGTTTCCGGCCTGCATCCTCGCACTCGACGCCACGATCCATGTGGAAGGGCCCGACGGACCGCGCGACATTCCCGCTAGCGATTTCTTCGTCGATGTGTTTGTGACGACGATCAACGATGGCGAAATCCTGACCGCGATCAGCCTGCCGATGGCCGAGGCGGAGGAACGTCAGGTGATCCATGAACTCGCCCGCCGGTCCGGCGATTACGCGCTTGCGGGAGTGTGTCTTGTTCGCCGTGCGGCGGGGCACCGGATCGTCTGCATCTCTGTGGGCCCGAGGCCAGAGCTAGCCACAGCGGCGATGGCGCGACTGGACGCAGGCGATACGGATGGTGCCGTTGCGGCCCTGCGCGATGCGCTCGACCCGCCGTCCGATACGCAGGCGACGGCTGCCTACCGCCGCCATCTGGTTGGTGTTCTGCTGCACCGTGCCATCGCAGACCTGAATGGAGAGACCGCATGACCGCCGCCTTCAGCGACCGCATAGACATTGCCCTGACCGTGAACGGAGAATCTGTAGAGGCCCGCGTACCTGCGGGGCGGCATCTGGTCGATTTCCTAAGACTGGACCTCGGGCTCACCGGAGCCCATACCAGTTGCGAACACGGCGTTTGTGGCGCCTGCACTGTGCGGGTCGACGGGCAGGCTGTACGTGGCTGCCTGATGTTGGCGGCCCAAGCCGACGGGGCAGAGGTCTGGACCATCGAAGGCCTCAGCGATACCGGTGCCGTGGCCGACCTGCAGGCGGCCTTCGTTGCGCGCAATGCGCTGCAGTGCGGGTTCTGCACGCCGGGAATGTTGGTCGCTGCCGCCGATCTGCTGGCCGTGGGCGGCGTGCCGGACCGCGCCACCATCCGCGAACATCTGTCGGGCAACTATTGCCGCTGCACGGGATATGAGGCGATCATCGACGCGATACAGACGGTTGCGCTCGCCCGCAGCGAGAAGGGCGTGGCATGAACTCCCCATTCGGCAACCCCGACCGGCCCAATAGCTACATCGGCAAGACGGTGCCGCGCCCGAATGCGGCGCGTCTGGTACAGGGGCGCGGATCCTATGTTGACGACTTGGTGCTGCCGCGCATGGTGCACGTCGTCTTTGTCCGCAGCCCCCATGCCCATGCCCGGATCAGGGGGATCGACGCAGATACGGCGCTGGAGGTCAAGGGGGTGTTGCGGGTCTTTACGGGCGCGGACATCGCCGAAGTTTGCACGCCGTGGGTCGGTGTCCTGGCGCACCTCAAGGGGCTGAAATCGCCGCCCGAACATGCGTTGGCTGTCGATCGTGCCTGCTGGGTCGGCGAACCCGTCGTGGCTGTGGTCGCAACGACACGCGCCGCAGCAGAGGATGGTGCGGCGTTGGTCGAGGTGGACTATGATTCACTGCCCGAGGTCACCGACATGATGACCGCACTCGAACCAGGCACACCCGTTCTGCACACCGACATGGGCGATAACCTTGCCTTTCAGCGGTTGCACGACGAAGGCGACGTGGATGCAGCCTTTGCCAACGCCCACACCGTCATCGCGGCGCATTTCCAGACCGGGCGGCATACGGGCGTCACGCTGGAACCTCGCTCGATCCTCGTCGACTGGAATCCGGGCGAGGGTCAGATGACCGCGTGGCATGCAACCCAGGCGCCCCACATGATCCAGGTCGTGTTGGCCGAACACCTTGGCCTGCCGGAATCGCGGGTGCGGGTGATCTGCGGTGACGTGGGCGGGTCCTACGGCATCAAGGTCCATATCTATCCAGACGAGATTGCGACCGCCGCGATTGCCAAGATCATGGCGCGCCCCGTCAAGTTCATCGCGGATCGTCTGGAAAGCTTCACCACCGATATCCACGCCCGTGACCATGAAATCTGGGGCCGTATCGCGGTGACCGAGGATGGCAAGATCCTTGCCTTCGACATTGACGACTGGACGGCGATCGGGGCCTATTCAGTCTATCCGCGCACTTCGGCGATCGAGGGCAATCAGGTCGTGAACCTTTGCGGCGGACCCTACGACTTTAAGAATTACCGCGCCAAGACGACCGTGGTGTTCCAGAACAAGACGCCGACCAGCCAGTATCGCGCCGTGGGACACCCCATCGCCGTGACCGTGACCGAAGGTCTGGTAGACATGGCCGCCGCCGCCCTCGGGATGGATCCGGTGGAGATTCGCCGCCGGAACCTCTTTGCGGATGATGCTTATCCCGCCGTCTCGCCCGCCAAGATGCGGTTTGAGGGGCTGTCGCATCACGCCAGCCTCACGAAGCTGGTCGAGCTTATGGATTACGAGGCGCTGCGTGCGGATCAGGCCGAAGCAAAGTCGCGGGGCGTGGTGCGGGGTATCGGTATCGCCAGCTTCATCGAACTGACCAACCCGTCGCCCTTCATGTATGGCATCGGCGGGGCGCGCATTTCGGCGCAGGACGGTTGCACCGTGCGGATGGATCCGGACGGCAGCATCGTGGCCGCGTCATCCGTCACCGAGCAGGGGCAGGGGACCGAAGCGATGCTGTCCCAGATCGTCGCTGAAGGTGTGGGCGTCCTGCCTGGTCAGGTCCGCATCATCACCGGCGATACCCAGTCCACCCCCTACGGTGGCGGTACATGGGCGTCGCGTGGCGCCGGCATCGGTGGAGAGGCCGCCTTGCTGGCCGCCCGCGCTCTGCGTGGTGCCATACTGGAGGTAGCAGGCGCGATGCTGCAATGCCCCTCCGGCACGCTGGACATCCGCGATGGTGCCGTCGTCAACATGGCCGACGGCACCGACCGGATGCCGTTGTCTGAACTGGGCCGAATCGTCTATTTCCGCGGCGATACCCTGCCCAAGGGGCTGCCGCGTGAATTGGTGCAGACCCGCCATTACACGCCCGCTGACTATCCCTTTGCCTTCACCAACGGCGTTCAGGCGTCCTATGTTGAGGTCGACACGGACACTGGTGCCGTCAAGCTGCTGAAGCATTGGTGCGTCGAGGATTGCGGCCGCATCATCAACCCGCAGCTGGTCGACGAACAGATCCGCGGCGGCATCGTACAGGGGCTGGGTGCCGCGCTGTTTGAGGAACTGCATTACGACGCCGAAGGCCAACTGCTGAACGGCTCTATGGCCGACTATCTCGTGCCGATGGCCGGAGAAATGCCGGACATGATCATCGCCCACGTCGAGACGCCGACGCTGGAAAGTGAACTGGGGGCCAAGGGGGCAGGAGAGGCCGGGACCGCCGGTGCCGCTGCGGCGGTGATGAACGCGATCAACGACGCGCTGCGGCCGTTCGGGGGGGAGGTGATGGCAATGCCGTTCACACCGGAACGGGTGCTGCGCGGACTTGGCATGCTAAAGGACTGAACCGGGCCGATGGGCCCATAAGGGAGGAAAATAATGACGATTAGGACACTTTTCGCCACGACCGCACTGACGCTTCTGGCTGGCACGGCGGCATGGGCGCAGGAAAGCATCACCGTCAACATCGGGTCCAGTCACCCGGAAGCGAATATCTGGGTCTACGCGATGAAGAACGCGTTTCAGCCCGAGGTGGACCGCATCCTTGCGGAAGCTGGCGAATACCAAATCAACTGGAACGAGGCCTACGGCGGCACGCTATATAAATTCACCGATACCCGCGCCGCAGTCAGCGATGGGATTGTTGACGTTGGCATGGTCGGCACTGTCTGGGAAGGGGCAGCGATGCCGCTGCAGAACGTGACGTACTTCACGCCCTTCGCGACCGAGGACCACAAGCTGCTGATCAAAATCTTTGACGATCTGTCGGCAAATCTGCCCGAGCTGCACGACAGCTGGAGTGCGCAGAACATGGTGCCACTGTCGTCGCTGATCACCGATAGCTATGACATCTACGCTAATTTCCAGATCAACACGAT
This sequence comes from Puniceibacterium antarcticum, assembly GCF_002760615.1. Classification (GTDB taxonomy): domain Bacteria; phylum Pseudomonadota; class Alphaproteobacteria; order Rhodobacterales; family Rhodobacteraceae; genus Puniceibacterium; species Puniceibacterium antarcticum. Next base: position 5,199 of record NZ_AWWI01000052.1, read on the forward strand.
GGAAGACCTGCAGAACCGCAAGCTGAACGCACCGGGCACGTCCGCTAACTGGCTGCAGGGCACAGGGGCCACGCCCGTCGATGGCGCGCTCACGACCTATTACACCAACATCCAGACCGGCGTGACTGAGGGCACGCTGTCCTTCGCCTCCGGCATCCTGCCGACCCGTGTCTACGAGGTCGCGCCTGACCTGACCCGCGTTGGCATCGGGTCGATGTATTTCGGCGCGATCGCCGCGAACATGGACTTCTACGACGGCCTGCCCGCTCCGGTACAAGAGGCGTTCATGGCGGCTGCCAAGGTCACCTCAACTGCGCACGGCGACTATGTAACCGAGTTGGCGACCAAGGCGATGACCGACATGCAGGCCGCGGGCCTGCAGGTGCATGAGTTGTCGGCTGAGGAAAAAGCCAAATGGGTCGATGGTCTGCCCGATATCGTCTCTCCTTGGCTGGACCAGACGGGCGAGGCCGGGAAGGTCGTGCTGGCCGCCTACTTCAAGGCGCTGCGCGACAATGGCGTGACACCGGGCCGCGACTGGGACGCCGGGCGCTGAAACGGCAAGCACGACGCATCGGCCCGTCTGAGCGGGCGGGCCGATGTTACAAGGGGGCAGGGGCACACATGGCGGACGATATCGAAATCAAAGCTGATGATGGCACGGTGCCGCCCTTTGCGACGGCCCCGGTGGGCGCCGTGCTGGGGAACGCTGCCAATGCCCTGTCTGCCATCGGCACGGTCTGGATCGGGCTGATGATGGTTATGATCGTGGTAGACGTGATCGGGCGCAACCTCTTTAACGCGCCGGTCACCGGCGTGGCAGAGATCGCGGGCCGGTCCGTCGTCGCAATCGTGTTTCTGCAAATCGCCGCCGCGGTGATGCAGGGCCGCCTGACCCGCGCGGATTTTCTGATCCGCCGTATCCAGCGGGCCAGCCCCGGGATGGCACGGTTCCTTGATACGCTGTTTGCGTTGGTCGGTGCGCTGGTGTTTGCGATGATCCTCTTGGCCTCATGGCCAAACATGATGGAGGCCTGGACGACGGCCGATTTCTTTGGCGTCCAAGGCGTCTTTACCATTCCGACCTTTCCGTTCCGCGTCATCACCGTGATCGGCTGCAGCATGGCGCTACTGGCCTGCCTCTACCGTGCCACGATCACGTGGCGGACCCCGAACGGAGCGGCGGCATGACCACCCTGACCATCGGTTTTCTGCTGATCGCCCTGTTGGTTGGCCTTGTCCTGCTGGGGCTGCAGATCGCCTACGCGCTGCTTGCCGTGGGATTTCTTGGCATCTGGATCATCAGGGGGAACATCGACCTCGCCTTCCGCATGATGGAGCTGACAGCCTACAGCGGCATCGCGGACTACCTCTTTGCAACGATCCCGCTGTTTGTGCTGATGGGGCTGCTCGTCAGCGTGTCGAACGTCGGACGCGACACCTTCGAAGTGGCAGAGGAACTGCTGCGCCGCGTGTTGTGTGGTCTCGGCGTGGCAACCGTCGCAGCCAACACGATTTTTGCTGCAGTGACCGGCGTGTCCATTGCCTCCGCCGCCGTCTTCACCCGCGTCGCGGTGCCCGAGATGACCCGCCACGGCTATCGTGCGTCCTTTGCGGCTGGCACCGTCGCCGGCAGTTCCGTGCTGGGGATGCTGATCCCGCCCAGCCTGCTGCTCATCATCTATGGCGTGCTGGCCGAAGTCTCGATCGGCGGCATGTTCATCGCTGGGCTGATCCCCGGTATGCTGCTCGCCGTCGGTTTCGTTGTGATGTTGATGGGGGTCTCGGCGCTGTTTCCGGGCTTCGTTTATACCGACCCCGCAGCGGCCCGCGCCAAGCGGCTGGACCGCGACGGTCCCAAGATGTCGCTCGGCAGCATGCTGGCGAAACTCGTGCCCATCGCGCTGCTTGTGCTGCTGGTCCTTGGTGGCCTCTATTCAGGCTTCTTCACCCCGACCGAGGCGGGCGGCATCGGCGCCTTCGGTGCGCTAATCATCGCGCTGGTTCGGCGCAGTCTGGGGGGCGGCAAAATGTGGCAGGTGATGAAGCAGACGGGCGCGATCTCGGTCGCGATCCTCGTGCTGCTGATCGCCGCCAGTTATTATTCACGGATGCTGTCCATTGCGGGCCTGCCGAATGCCATCGCCGATCTGGTTCAGGCCGGGGGATTTTCGCCATTGGGATTTCTCTGCGTCTATTCCGTCGTCATCCTTCTTATGGGCATGATCCTCGACAGCACCTCGATACTGCTGATCATGGTGCCGATTGCGGCACCCATCGCCCAAGGGCTTGGGATCGACCTGAGTCATTTCGGCATCATCACGGTGCTTGCAGTGGAAATCGGACTGCTGACGCCGCCCTTCGGGATCTCTGTCTTCACTGTCCACAACACGCTGAACGATCCGAACGTGACCGTCGAGCAGATCTTCGCCGCGACACTACCGTTCATCGGCGTCATGATGGTCGTATTGCTCGTCGTCGCACTGGTGCCTGGCACGGCAACAGCTTTGCTGTGAGCGAGGCATCGGTGCAATCATCACATTGCGTGGCGCAAGTCGAACCTGATTTTAGTGGCGGTTGATGCATTGATGCTCCTATGGGCTTTGCCAGGTTATTTTGGCCTGCCGTGAGCAAGTTGCTGCAAAACGATTATTCCGTTGAAAAACTCGCCGCAGTAGCCGCGTTGAATAGCTCACGAGATTGAGCGCGCGTTGCCTCGCATCTCTTCAGCAGCCGATTTGTGGTGGCGGCAGGAGCTTTGCGAGCTTGCGGAGGTTCTGGGCGGTGGCTGCGAGGTGAAATTCGTCGCGTGCGCCGAGAGGTCCGCGTAATCGAAGACGCTTCAGGCCCAGGATCCGCTTTAGATGGGCGAACAGCATTTCAACCTTCTTTCGCAGCTTACAGGAGATCGCGTATTGTGTGGTCCGGGCGATCGCACGGGCCCCATCGCGGGATGGCTCGTAAATAGATCTGAGCACCTTGCGGGCAGGCGCTTTAGGACAACAACGTGTCTTCAATTCACAGGCATCGCAGTCGCCCTTTCTGGCTCTGTAGCGGATCATGCCATGCTCGTCCACGTTCTGCTCTCTGGCCTTCGTGAAGGCCTGCCGGTTTTGCTTCAGCTCCTTACCGCCCGGACAGGTGTAGGTGTCCTGCTCGGCATCATAGCTGAAGTCCGCACGTTCGAAAGTGCCATCCCGGCGCCCCGAGTTGTCTAACACAGGGATATGCGGCGCGATCCCGCGCTTCTGATCCAGCCAGTCCAGCATCTCGCCCGTGCCGTAGGCGGTGTCCGCTGCCCGGCAGTGCATCGCGCAGCGATGTCACGAGAGAGGGCGATCAGCCGTTCGGGCTTGAGGCCGAAACTGTCGCTCACACTGTCGATCATCGTGCGCTGGATTGCAGCGCTTCGTCTCTATGCAGTCCGCAACCCGCAATCGTTTCTCCGTACCAGCCCGCCATCGTTCCGCTCTCACCATCCGCTACCATCGTCTCGAAGCATTCGAGGCGTGGAAAAACGCGGCAAATGTCGCTTGAACAACCACGGCATGCCGACTTGCAAACTTGGCGAGTTAACGTGACAACGCCATTTCCCGAGATCCACGTCGATCGCTATCGGCTCAGGGTGAATCCCGCCGCATGACCGCGGTGATCGTGCCAATGGCATGTTCGGATGGAATGTCCGACCGCAACTACGGCCTTGACGTCACCCAGATCCTTGATGGAGGCGACGCGCGGCAAATGCTGACAGGCTTCTGTTCCATCGCCCCGTGCTGAAACCGTTTGCGGTTGTGCACACGAATGCCGCCGCTCTGACGGAACGGACATGGTTCGACAAGTCCGTTTGGAAAAGGTCTTCGAAGAACACTTCAAGCTGGCAGCGCCGGGTTTCTTGCAATATGTCGCATGGGCCTGACATTTTGAGCGACAACACTTCCAACGGAATACCCATCATGAGAAACCCGAAAGAGAACGATTTCAACGGTCGCCGCAGCGCTGCTGCCGATGCAAAGGCTGCCCTGCTTCAATCACACCGCGCCGCTAAGGAAGCCGCCGAACCGACCCGCATTGCACGGCAGGAAGAACGTCTGGCGATGGCCGCGGCCAAGGAGGCACGACAAACGAAGCGAGCACGGATAAAACTCGAAGAGCAGGAGCGTGTTCAAACTGATGCTTTGGCAGCCGATGTTGCAGCCAAAGCCGAGGCGGAAACGCGCGAGAAGTTTCAAAAAGACCGTAGCTCTCGCGTCGTTGATGATGAAGCCGCCCAAAAAGCCGAGCGCGACCGGCGCTACGCCGACCGAAAAGCGAGAAAGCGGTAACGGTCAGGCCACTATACGATAGCAACGTCCCCGCCCGTCCACCTTTTCGGAGATGATGGTCAGCCCGAGCTCTTTCTTTAGCGCCCCAGCCATCACGCCCTCTACCGTGTGTGGTCGCCATTCCAAGGCGATCACGATCTCCTTAATTGTTGCGACGCCCTCGGCCCCAGGCGAATCGCGTTTGGAACTGAAGGCGTGAACGGTCGCTCTTGCCTGTGAGGGCAAGATGGATTCTGAACTGGGGATTACGTTCACGGAGTCCTCATCATCATGCAGATTTTTCTATCGGGTTTCGACGAGGCGTTGTTGCAGGGACCCCCACTCCACTGGTATTGGCTGCTGTCTGCCTTCTTGAGAAGGCTATAAATGCCGCACAAATTCAACGGGTGTTGTCACATTAACTGGCCAGAGGTTGCTGGTTCAATGATCTGGGCGTAGGCGGTATAGATGCAGACACAGAGGATCAGCTACAAGCGCCACCGCTTTCAGCCTCAGATCATCGCTCACGTTGTCTGGCTCTACATCCGGTTCAACTTGAGCCTGCGCGAGGTCGAGGAGCTGAGGCTGGAATGTGGCTTGGATGTTTCGTATGAGACGATCCGGCGCTGGATCGTCAAGTTCTGCCCCCTGATTGCGCGCAACCTGCGGCGACGCCAGCCGCGCCTTGGCAATGTCTGGCATCTGGAAGAAGTCGTTGTGAAGATCGCGGGCCGGTCATACTGGCTCTGGCGCGCAATCGACCAACACAGCGTTGTTCTTGAGGAAATCCTCCAATCGAGGCGAAACAAGCGTAACCGCACCGTTGTGGCCGCCTGCCTGATTTCCGGATGATTTGCTAAGACACGTGTTTAACGACGTCG
>NZ_AWWI01000053.1 GCF_002760615.1 Puniceibacterium antarcticum
ACGACCCTTGCGCGATGCGTGATCGACCCAATCGATTAAGCCGTGACATTGCGCCGATGATAAGCAGGCGCCTTATATCCCCCTGACCTGCTTTCGTGATCCGCCCCAATCGCTCTTTGCCACCTGAGGAATGCTGCCGTGGCACGAGCCCCAGCCATGCAGCGAAGTCCCCTCCACGCCGGAAGGTTTTCATGTCCGGTGCAAAGGCTTCGAAAGCCAAGGCCGTGATAGGGCCGACGCCTGGTAGGGTTTGCAGGCGTTTCGCCGTTTCTGCGTCTTCAGCAAGCTGATGTGCCTTCTTGGTCCTCGCGTCGATGCGCGCTGTTTTTTCCTCAATCTGCTGCAGCAGAATGCGTATTCCGGGGTGATGCGCCCCCCAATTCCGATTTGATGCGCCCACCCCTGTGACGTGCTGCTGCGAGGCAATCTGTAACCGGCTAACTTTCGCCCTTTTGGCACAAAGGAAGGCCGATGAAGAGATTGCCGATGCGAAATGTAAAAGACGTGTTGCGGCTATCAGCCGAGGATCTTTCGACCCGTCAAATTGCGGCGATCCTTGCGATCGGGCGCACCACCGTTCGGGGCTATCTTGATCGTGCCACCGAGTTGGGCCTGAGTTGGCCGCCGCCGCCAGAGATGTCGGATACTGACCTTGAGCACCGTCTGTTTGATCGGGCCTGCCAGAACACCAAACGTATCGCGACCCAGCCTGACTGGGCACATGTTCACCGCGAGTTGCGCCGCAAGGGCGTGACGCTGTCGTTGCTGCGGGAAGAATACCGCGCTGATCACCCGGATGGCTACGGCTATTCCCGGTTCTGCGAGATTTACACGCGGTGGGAAGGCAAGCTGTCGCCGGTGATGCACCAGCGCCATCCGGCGGGCGAGCGGCTGTTTGTCGATTATGCAGGGCACACGGTCGACGTGATCAATCCCATGACCGGCGAAGTGCGCACGGCACAGCTGTTCGTCGCGGCCCTCGGGGCCTCGAGCTACACATTTGCGGAGGCGATCTGTACAAAATCGCTGCCGGATTGGGTCGCAAGCCATGTGCGTGCCTTCGGCTTCCTCGGGGGTGTGACGGCTCAGATCGTATCCGACAACTTGAAGGCCGTGGTCACCAAAGCGTGCTTCTACGACCCTGTGATCAACCGGACCCATGGGGATCTGGCCGCACATTATGACACGGCCGTGGTGCCTGCGCGACCGCACAAACCAACGGATGAATCAAAAATCGAGAGCGCGGTTTTGCTGGTTGAGCGCTGGATGTCGTGCTGGAAGCGCGCCATTTGGCTTGAGGCGCGCCTTTGGTGCGACGGCGAGGCTGCGCAACCGTCAGTTCTTCAGCCTTGAGGACGTGAACGCTGCTATTCGCCCGCTTCTGGACCGGCTCAACGACAAGGTCTCGCGCCATCTCGGCGCCAGTCGCAGGCAGCTGTTCGAACAGCTGGACAGGCCAGCCCTGAAGCCGTTGCCGGTGGCGTCCTATGTCTATGCCGAATGGAAGAAGTGCCGCGCCGGACTCGATTACCACATCGCGATCGACAGACATTATTACTCGGTGCCCCATCAGTTGCTGAAGAAGGCGCTGTGGGCGCGCATCACCGCCCGGACGATCGAAGTCTTCCATATCGGGCAGCGTGTCGCCTCCCATGTGCGCACCTCCGGGAACGGGCAGCGCTCCACGCAGCGCGATCACATGCCCGCGCACCACAGGTTCCGCGCACCACAGGTTCCGCGAAGACTGGACGCCGCAGCGCATCCAGGCCTGGGCCGCGCGCATCGGGCCGAACGTCGCGCTCTTCGCCGAGGTCGTCATGCGTGACCGCAAGCATCCCGAACAAGGCTATCGCACCTGTCTGGGCGTGATCCGGCCGGCTCACAGGTTCGGCCGGGACCGCCTTGATGCCGCCTGCAGAGGGGCGCTCGAAATTAGCGCGCGCTCTTATTCATCGGTCCAATCCATTCTGAATAATGGGCTGGACAGCAGGCCGCGCACCCGCGCAACGGAGCAGCCTGCCATCAACCACCCCAACATCCGTCGCACCGAAGGTGCGCCCGAGCAATCTGGGGGCCCGCCTCTGGCGGGACGCGCCGATTACTTCCATTGAAAGGAACGCAATGCTTACCCATCCAACCCTCGATCACCTGAAAGCTCTGCGGCTTGACGGTATGGCCGAAGTCTTCGTCGAAATGCAGGCACAGGATTCAGCCGCTGATCTCAGCCACGCTGAATGGCTTGGCCTGTTGGTGGACCGCGAGGTAGCCAGCCGTGAGACCAAGCGCTTCGAGGCTCGCATGCGCTCCGCCAGGCTGCGCCATGTGGGCGCCTGCCCGGAAGATGTCGTACCGTACGCGGCGCGGCCTCGATAAGGCGCTGTTCCAAAGCCTGCTCACCGCCAAGTGGATCACCGACAAGCGCAACCTGATCGTCACCGGCCCTTGTGGGGTCGGCAAGACCTAGCTCGGTTACCAAGATCATCCATTGCCCTGCAGGTGCTTGCGAAGCACTCTGCAGGGAGGGGGTTTATCTGCGGCTGGTCGCATCGTTAGTGACAGCCGCGCCCATCTGGAAGACGTTTGCGACCTGCAGGTCTGCCCGACCTGATCAGCCGGGGGAGCGATGTGGTGCGTGACGAAGTCAGGGCATGGCAATCCCGGGCATTGCAGCGGATGTATCCCATCGTGATCTTCGACGCGCTGCGGGTCAAAATCCGCGACGTCCCCTCTCATGCAGTAAAAACACGCACTGCAGGGCAACGGATGGGCCTAAGGGCTTCCCTGACGCCATCGCAGCGGCCTTTCAGGACGCAACCGCGCAGCCGGGACTCTGCCCGTTTTGGGCTGAATTGGCCCACTTGAGCAATTCCATGACGCCCCTCACCCTGTATCATTCATCTGGAGCGCCATTTTCTGAACTTCTGCGCTTGAAAGACCGTAGGATCGTGACTGCCAATCTGCGTTGGATTTACAGCGCTGCAACTGCTGATCAGGCCGCCACCGGACTGGTTGTGTTCGAGTAAAAATAGGCAGGCAAATATCCCTCCATCGCCCCGACTTAGCGCAGGGCCCGGCAAGAGGTGATCCCGTTCTTTGCCTTCGATCAGCCCATTCACCAGATCATCTTCACCACAAACGCGATTGAACGTCTGAACCGCGTGATCCGCAAATCGATCAATACGCGCGGGTCATTCCCGACCGAACACGCCGCCACAAAACTGATCTACCTGGAGATCCGCAACTTCGAGAGAGGCGGGCGGAAATGTGAGAGACTGGTCTACCCTCCGCAATCAATTCGATATCGTGTTCGACGAGCGCTTTAATACTTGACCCTGTCTGAAAACCGCATGAGCCAGAGCAGATACACAGATTTCAGGTCACTCCCCATCTGCCCGACCCCTGAGGAGTCTCTCCACAGGGATGATGCTAAAGCCCTGAACACCGCGCGAAAATTCACGATGTCCGTTCCGACATATGAAACACCGCAAATGAACCAACCGGACGGCCTCAAATCCAGCAAACATCATTTCAACCGACCCTGATTCCCACCCCCGCCAATGCAGGACTCCTCCCATGCTCAGAGACGCTGACGTTCTCTCTCTTCTCCTGTCCCGCCAGCCCGGCTATTCGCTGGAACAGCCTTTCTATACTGACCCCGGACTATATGAGGCAGACCTTCGCCACATCTGGTACAAGGACTGGCTGATGACGGCGGTCAGCGCCGAACTGCCTAAAACTGGAAGCTATGTCACTCGCCAGATCGGGGATTACGCGATAATCGTCGTGCGTGGCGCGGATGGTGTGGTGCGGTCCTTCCACAACTCCTGTCGGCACCGGGGCAGCCGGATTTGCTCTGCGGCAAAGGGCACCAATCCGAAACTGGTCTGCCCCTATCACCAGTGGACCTATGAACTTGACGGTCGTCTGCTCTATGCACGTGACATGGGACCAGATTTCAAAGCCGCCGATTTTGGCCTGAAGCCGGTGCATTGCGAAGAGGTTGCGGGCCTGATCATGATCTGCCTAGCCGAGGATGCTCCGGATTTTGCCCCGATGCGGGCGCAGTCCGAGAAATATGTCGGGCCGCATGGGTTGAAGGACTGCAAGGTCGCGTTCCAGAGCACGATTGTCGAGCAAGGCAACTGGAAATTAGTGCTAGAGAACAATCGCGAATGCTACCACTGCTCTGGCTCACACCCGGCACTGTGCCGGACCTTCCCTGAAGATCCCAACATCTTTGGAGCCGCTGCAGAGAAAGGCGGCGCACCGGTGCTCAAGGCGCATATTGCGAAATGCGAGGCGGCTGGGTTGCCGTCAAATCTGTCCATCGCGGCAGATGAGCAGTGGCGTTTCATCCGCATCCCGTTCCTGGGTGATGCTACCAGCTACACCATGGACGGAAAATCTGCGGTCAATCGGCGTGTAGGAGATGTGGCGATTGACGATGCAGGCAGCTGTCTGCTCTATCACTATCCAAATTCGTGGAACCACTTCCTGTCGGATCAGGGGCTTATCTTTCACGTCACCCCGATTTCCCCGACTCAGACCGAGGTGACCACCACTTGGCTGGTCCACAAGGACGCTGTGGAAGGCGTGGATTACGATCTGGAGCGTCTGACCGAGGTCTGGATCGCGACAAACAATGAAGACCGCGCCATCGTCGAGGAAAACCAGCGTGGAATCAATTCACCCGCCTACGTGCCCGGCCCATACTCTGCGCATCACGAAAGCGGCGTGATCCAGTTCGTGGATTGGTATGCCCGTATCATGACGGGACGACTGACCGGGCGCGGGAAACGTGCCCTGATGGCGGCAGAATAAGCACATGATCCCCATGCCGAAAGCGGATTCGCCGGTCTGGACAGATGCCGAACCTCTGGAATGTGTACAGCGCATTCCAGAGGCGCCGGATGTGGTCAGCTTTGTCTTTCGCCCACCCTCGGGATCGCGCTTCGTGTACAAGGCCGGGCAGTTCCTGACGCTGGACCTGCCTGTTCCGGGTGGGAATATCCAGCGGACCTATACGATCTCGTCCAACCCGGCGGCCACCGCGTATATCACCGTCACGGTGAAGGCACAGAAAGGCAGCGTTGCATCGCGATGGATGCTCGACAATCTTAAGCCGGGCATGCGGCTAAAGGTTTACGGGCCTGCGGGGCTGTTTCACCTGCCGCCGCAACCAGATGAAAAGTACTTGTTCATCTCGGCCGGGTCGGGCGTCACGCCGATGATGTCCATGGCCGCTTTTCTATGGGAGCGGGGCGAAGACCCCGATATCTCGCTGATCTCCTGCGCGCGCCGCCCCACGGATCTTATCTTTCGCCGTCGGCTAGAGCATATGGCGAGCCGGGTTCAGGGGTTGAAGCTGCATTTTGTGGTAGCGCAAGACGACCCCTATGATGTCTGGACCGGCTATCGCGGACGGTTCAACCAGCTGATGCTGGGCCTGATGGCACCGGATTATCTAGAACGGGATGTCTATTGCTGCGGGCCTGAATCCTTCATGGATTCGGTGCGCGACATGCTCAACAGTCTTGGCTATGACATGACGCGCTATCATCAGGAGAGCTTTGCCGCCCCAGCGGAAACCGTCGCGGAAATGACTGAGTTCGATGATGTCGTTCCGCAGGAAAAGGCGGCGGCCGAACTCGTGTTTGCGCGCTCTGGCCGAACCGTTCCTTGCCACGAGACGGACACGGTGCTTGCAATTGCCAAGGCGTCCGGACTGAACATCCCGTCCGGTTGCACCTTTGGCGTTTGCGGCACCTGCAAGATCAAGAAGCTGTCAGGTGAGGCACATATGGTCCACAACGGCGGTATTTCCGAAGACGATATCGCCGACGGCTACATTCTGGCATGCTGTTCCAATCCGATCGGGCGCCTGGAGGTCGAAGTTTAAGGAATATAAATACGTTACAGTTGAAGCGCGTCCAGTGTCATCCCATGACGCGACACGAAGCGCGCCAGTTCACTGCTGCTCGCAGAGGTACCACTAAAAGTTTCGACATAAAGCGGCATCCGGGGAATGCGCACCTCGGATGGCTCGATCACCATCATAGAGACATAGCCGATCTGGGTGTAATAGACCGTAAACGCCCGCACTTGCGCCTCTTTTGCGCCAAATCCAAAGCGCAAGAACATCGCGTGGATCGCAGCGATCCGATCCTGATCCGTGGCTTCTAGCACGGCGCGCAAGGACGCATCACCCAAAGCCCAGTTTCGCACAGCAAAATCGAGCTGCGCGTCGAATAGTTCAGAACGCAGCCAGCAGTCAAAGAGATTAAGCAGAGCCTCGGCAATCGTTTCGGCAAAAGCTTGTGTGCGTGCGATCATGTTGCCAGTGTTTTTGGCCTGCCAGCGGGCGATCAACGCCTCCAGCAGGGCCTCGCGACTGTCGAAATGGCCGTAAAAGCTGGTACGCGACAATCCGACACGCTTGGCCAGCGGCATCACCTTGACTGCCTCAACCCCCTGCTCGATCAGAAGCTGATACGCGGCCTCGAGCCAGAGATCCTCTGATCCACGCCAGCCCGCCGTCTTTTTTGCCATGCCGCGCACCTCCTGCAATGACCTGAGTAGCCGGGACGCAAAGGCTTGGCAATTCGCGCAACTGATGTGCATCAGAGGACAGGCACTGTGCATCTGGCTAAATTGGCTTGTCACACCTCTGAGTTGCTGCGATGCAGCGTTTACGTGGTATTTACTGCGGCAAGAACTATTCTTATGCGCAACCGGCGCAATCTGCGCGCGATGCTGCCTGAGCGAGGAATTCTGATGATCCCGAACCGTTCCCTATTGTCCATGACCCTGGCGGTCCTGATGACGACCGCCCTGTCCGGACCCGCCGGGGCACAGGGGCAGGATGCCCCTCCCACAGCAGTGACAGTTGTGACCGTCCAGCCTGAAAACGTCACGCTCACCTCGACGCTTCCGGGGCGTGTGGTTGCCTCTGCAGCTGCTGAAGTGCGCCCGCAGGTGGCAGGGATCATCACCGAACGCCTTTTTACGGAAGGCGGGCCGGTCAAGGCTGGAGATGTGCTGTTCACCATAGACGCCGCAACCTATGAGGCGAATGTCGCACAGGCTCAGGCGCAGGTCACACAGGCGCAGGCTCAGCTGTCAGCCGCTGAAAAGGATCTGACCCGGCTCGTGGAATTGCGCGAGCGTAACGTTGCTTCTGACCAGGCCTATGATGCGGCGCTGGCCCAGCGGGAATCTACCGCTGCGAGCCTTCAGGTCGCCCAGGCGCAGTTGCAGGCAGCACAGATAGAACTCGACCGCACAAGCATCCGCGCACGGCTTTCCGGCGAAATCGGCCGGTCACTCACCAGCCAAGGCGCTCTTGTGACCGCCAGCCAAGCAGATCCGCTTGCCGTGATCCGCAACATTGACCCGATATATGTGGACGTTACCCAATCCGCCGCCGATGTGCTGCAATGGCGCCGCGGCAACGGCGTAGAAGGGCTTGGAGATGCCTCCCGCGAGGTGGCGCTCACACTGGCGGATGGCAGCATCTTCGATCAGACCGGCAGCCTAACTGCTGCCGAGCCAGATGTGGATGAGCAGACCGGCGTTGTCGTTCTGCGGATGAGCTTTGCCAATCCTGAAAAGCTGCTTCTCCCAGGTATGTATGTCCAAGTCGAAATGCCAACCCGCCCACTCAACGGCGCGTTCCGCGTTCCGCAAGAAGGCGTGAGCCGTGACCGCCGCGGGCAACCCATCGCAATGATCGTGAACGGGGACAATGTGGTCGAGCAGGTGCTGCTGACTATAGCGCAGGACATGGGTTCGGACTGGATCGTGACCGATGGCCTAGGCGCAGGGGACAGGGTGATCGTCGAGGGGCTTCAAAAGATCCAGCCCGGCGCCACAGTGACCCCTGAGGAACGCGCCGCAGGCGATGCTCCGAAATCCGAATAAACTGACATCCCTGACTCAGACCTGATCCGGAGCATACACCATGGCCCGCTTTTTTATCGACCGCCCGATCTTTGCCTGGGTTCTTTCGATTTTCATCATGGGGATCGGCGTTCTGTCGATCCTGACCCTGCCGATTGCGCAATATCCGCAAATCGCACCGCCCACGGTATCCATCAGCGCCTCTTACCCCGGCGCGTCGGCGGATACGGTGGCAAATACCGTCACCCAAGTGATCGAACAGCAGATGACCGGCCTTGACGGGCTACGCTATATATCGTCCAGTTCGACCTCTGCCGGGGGCGCCTCCATCACCCTGACCTTTGAAACTGGCACCGACCCTGACATCGCGCAGGTTCAGGTACAGAACAAGCTGGCGCAGGCAACGGCTCTATTGCCCGAACCAGTGACACGTCAGGGTGTCACTGTGCGAAAGTCCTCATCCGGGTTCCTGATGGTGGTGGGGCTGATCTCAAAGGACGGCACCTACGATGCCACCGACCTTTCAGATTACCTCGTCTCGAATATGGTGAACGAGATCAGTCGTGTCGAAGGCGTCGGCAACGTGCAGGTGTTTGGTGCGCAATACGCTATGCGTATCTGGCTGGATCCCTCAAAGCTTGCCGCTTTCGAGCTGTCGCCATCAGATGTCGTGTCTGCGGTTTCAGCGGAAAACGCCCAAATTTCGGCTGGCTCCTTCGGGTCGCGACCCGCTGTCGACGGTCAGCAACTGAACGCTACGATCACCGCACAGTCGCTGCTGCGCACGCCCGAAGACTTCCGCCAGATCGTTCTGCGGGCCGAAACGGATGGCGGGCTCGTGCTTCTGAACGATGTCGCCCGGGTCGAAATCGGAGCCGAGAACTACAACACGATCTCGCGCTACAATGGTGCACCCTCTTCGGGCATGGCGATCAGTCTCGCACCGGGCGCCAACGCGCTTGACACTGCCACATTGGTAGAGGCGCGCATTGAGGAATTCGCGCAGCTGTTTCCCCAAGGCATCGACTATGTGATCCCATACGACACGACACCCTTTGTTACCATCTCCATCGAAGAAGTGGTCAAGACACTGGTCGAGGCGATCGTGCTGGTCTTCCTTGTGATGTTCCTGTTCCTTCAGAACTTCCGCGCGACGCTGATCCCGACACTGGCTGTGCCGGTAGTTCTGCTTGGCACATTTGGCGTTCTGGCTGCCTTTGGGTTTTCGATCAACACACTGACCATGCTTGCCATGGTGCTGGCCATTGGCCTGCTCGTGGATGACGCCATTGTCGTGGTGGAAAATGTCGAACGGATCATGGAGCAGGAAGGCCTCGGCCCGCTTGAGGCGACTCGCAAGTCGATGGATCAGATCACCGGCGCGCTGATCGGTATCGCCGTGGTTTTGTCGGTTGTCTTCGTGCCGATGGCCTTTTTCCCAGGCTCCACCGGCGTGATTTACAAACAGTTCGCAGTGACCATCATCAGCGCCATGGCGCTGTCAGTTGTAGTGGCACTGACGCTGACACCCGCGCTGTGTGCGACGCTGCTGAAAAAGCCAAAGCACGACAAGAAACGCGGTGTTTTTGGTCTGTTTAACCGTGGGTTTGACAAGACGATCAACGGCTACGGACGCAGCGTCGGCTATACCATACGCCGCCCCTTCAGGATGGTCATCGTCTACTGTGCAATCATTGCCGCTATGGGCTTTCTCTTCATGCGCACACCAGAAGGGTTCCTTCCGGCCGAAGATCAGGGGATTCTCTTCACGCTCATCCAGGCACCCACCGGCGCGACTGCCGACCGCACTTTGGAGGTCGTGAAACAGGTCGAGAATTACTATCTCGAACAGGAAGGCGACATGGTCGAATCCGTGTTTGGCGTGGTCGGCTTCAGCTTTGCCGGTCAGGGACAGAACATGGGCCTTGCCTTCGTACGTCTCAAGGACTGGAAAGAGCGGACATCGCCTGCGATGAGTGTTCAGGCGCTTGCCGGGCGTGCTTATGGCGCGTTCAGCCAGATCCGGGATGCAATGGTATTTCCGATCGTTCCGCCCTCGGTGATCGAACTGGGCAACGTGTCGGGCTTCGACTTCTACTTGCAGGCGCGCGCGGGACAGACGCATGAACAGTTACTGCAAGCGCGCAACCAGATGCTTGGCATGCTGACTCAGAGCGATCTGATCGCCTCCGCGCGACCCTCAGGGCTTGAGGATGCAGCGCAATTCAATCTGGACATCGACTGGCGCAAAGCCGGTGCGATGGGCGTGTCGGCGACGGATGTGGGCAACCTGTTGTCAGTTGCCTGGGCTGGGCTTTACGTGAACGACTTCATCGACCAAGGTCGTATCAAGCGGGTTTATGTCCAGGGCGAAGCTGACTCACGCGCGACACCCTCGGACATCGAAAAATGGCGGGTGCGCAATGCAAGCGGCGGGCTGGTGCCGTTTTCAAACTTTGCAGAAGGAAGCTGGACTTATGGCGCACAAGGTGTGAACCGCTACAATGGCGTGCCGTCGATGCAAATTCAGGGCTCTCCTGCTCCGGGTGTTTCGACGGGTGAGGCAATCGCCGCCATCGACGCTATGGTCGACCAGCTGCCCCCTGGCTACGAGGTAGCTTGGACTGGCCTGTCCCTGGAAGAACAGCAATCGGGCAACCAAGCACCGCTGCTATATGCTCTTAGCCTTGCCGCCGTGTTCTTGGCACTGGCCGCCCTGTACGAAAGCTGGTCAATCCCATTCTCGGTCATGCTCGCCATGCCCATTGGCGTGCTTGGCGCACTGCTGGGTGCTTATCTCGGCGGCTTTGAAAACGGTGTGTTCTTTCAGGTCGGCCTGCTGACCGTGATCGGTCTGACTGGCAAGAACGCGATTCTGATCGTCGAATTCGCCCGCGAACAGCGAGAATCTGGGAAACCGCTGTATGAGGCGGTGACAGAAGCGGCTAAGCAGCGTTTTCGGCCGATCCTGATGACCTCGATGGCATTCTCGCTCGGAGTTCTTCCCTTGGTGCTGTCCACCGGCGCGGGTTCGGGCGGACGGCAGGCGATCGGGTCTGGCGTTCTGGGCGGCACACTGTCGGCAACGGTTCTGGGGACTCTGCTGGTGCCGTTCTTCTTTGTGCTGGTGGCTCGACTGGCTGGCCAGGCCAAGGATATCCCTGCCAAGCCTGGGACGACTCCGGCGGAGTAAACGGCGCGGCGATACACGCCAAAATTGTTGCTTAAAACGGACACAGGGCGCGAAATTGTTTTCGCGCCCTGATCTTTTCAGAGAACTGGTTTAGCTTAACAATCATGATAACCTTGGGCGCACGCATTGACCAAATACGACAGACCGGCGCCCTAAGGGTCGGTTTTCAGATTGTAAATTTCATCTATTTTGCCCTGCGCCGGTTCTATGTGGACAGGATGAATGTCGCAGCGGCAGCTCTGACATACTCCACGCTGCTCGCTCTTGTTCCGCTCTTGGTGATTGCCTTCGCCATCCTGTCAAGTTTTCCAGCTTTCGACGCGGTCAAGGGACGCATGCAGGAGGTGTTCTTTAACGCGGTCGTGCCCGAAGCCGGCACCGCCGTATCGCAATATCTGTCGAACTTCACAGAGAATGCCAGCAACCTGACCGCTGTCGGTGTGATCGCTTTGGCGGTGGCCGCGCTTTTACTGCTCTCCACGGTCGAAGATACGCTAAATCAGGTCTGGCATGTAGACCGCCCCCGCCCGATCATGGTGCGGTTTCTGATCTTCTGGGCCATACTGACTTTAGGCCCCCTATTGATCGGAGTCAGCTTCACACTTACCTCAGATTTGATGAAATATGCGACGCACACGCAACTCATGATGCTCGGCGTGGAGGCAGAGATCAGGACAGAGGGATCATGGATCCTCAGCACAGTAGTGCGCATTGGCATAAATATCATCGGTTTCACCGCGCTGTTCGTACTGGTCCCGGCAAGGCGGGTACGTGTTCGGCATGCGCTGATCGGAGCAATCTTTGCGGCCGTCGCGTTTCAGATCCTGTCTTGGGGTTTTAACACGTTTTACACTTCAGGCTCCAGCTACGAGACGATTTATGGGGCCGTCGCGGCCGTGCCGGTGTTCCTGATCTGGATATACACGTCTTGGATGGTGATCATCCTTGGTGCAGTCTTTGCGGCAGCCTTTCCCGACTGGTGGAAATCCAGAGATTCGGCACTGGGAATCAAGCCGACTCCTTCGGATCGTCTGAGCATAGCCATAACCCTGCTGTCCAGATTGCACAGGACGGCCCAGAAGGGCG
This sequence comes from Puniceibacterium antarcticum, assembly GCF_002760615.1. Classification (GTDB taxonomy): domain Bacteria; phylum Pseudomonadota; class Alphaproteobacteria; order Rhodobacterales; family Rhodobacteraceae; genus Puniceibacterium; species Puniceibacterium antarcticum. The sequence continues at coordinate 12,179 of NZ_AWWI01000053.1, forward strand.
GCGCTCTGGACGAAGAAGCCTTGGCCAGTGCGGTGCCGCTTGAGGCTCGCGAGGATATTCTCGTCCTGCTTTGCGCGACCGGCTACATCGTCGAAACCGAACAAGGGCGCGTGGCGATTTCACGTGATCTGCACAGCACGACGCTGTTCGATTTGGTGCGGGATATGGGCTTGCTCTACAGTATTGACCCATCTCATTCGCCCGATCTACCAGACAGCATCGCGTGTCGGCTGGAAAACAGAACCGGCTCGGTCCATCAACTTCTGAACCAACTGCACAGCGCAGAGGATGACATTCTGGCGGTGCCGCTGGCCCGGATTCTGGATGCAACCGCAGAACCCATAGCAAAGAGCGCAACACAACGCCCCACGACCGAATAGTCATTGCGCGGCTACGCCTCATCCCAGAAAGATCTGCCCCTGCGGATACCGCACCTTGGGCACCGTGTGCCGTGCAAGGAAAAAGCCCAGCGTCAGCGGTCCGACCCGTCCCAGGAACATGACGCACATGATCACGACCCGCCCGATGGTATCCAGCTCTGTTGTGGTGCCCATCGACAGACCGACCGTGCCAAAAGCCGAGGTCACTTCGAACGCGAGCGCGATGAAGGATCCGTCATGACTGATCGACACCACAAAAAGACCTACAAAGACAATCAGGATGCTGACCGTGGTCAGAGCCAGAACCTTCATCACCTCGTTCAGGCCGAGCGAACGGCCAAAAGCATGTAGCGTGGTAGAGCGACGGAAAAAAGCGACCGTGGCAAGCAGCAGCACGATGAAGGTGGTCACCTTTATGCCCCCAGCGGTCGACGTGCTGCCCCCGCCGATCAGCATCAGCGTCATCATCATCAGCGCTGTGGAATCATGCAGTTCCCCGATATCCACGGTATTGAAGCCGGCGGTGCGCGTCGTCACCGCTTGGAACCAACTGGCCTGCACCTTGGCCCAGATCGAATCGAGGCCGCCCAAGGTGCCAGGATTGTGCCATTCCAGCGCGCCAAACATCACCCAAGACCAAAGTGTCAGCGCCACCGTGCCGCTGATCATAAGCTTGCTGTGGAGCGATAAGGCACGCCAGCGACGTTTCGCATAGAGGTCGCCCAGAACGATGAAGCCCAGCCCCCCGGTGATAAAAAGCGCCGGAACCACCAGATTGATCAGCGGATTGTCGACCCAGCGTGTCAGGCTGTCTGGCCAGAGCGCAAAGCCAGCGTTGTTGAAGGCCGAGATGCTGTGGAATATCGCCTGCCATATCCCGTAGGCCCAGCCTGATGCCGGGACAAAGATAAATGCCAGAAGCACAGCGCCGATCACTTCGCAGCCGACCGCTACCACGAAGATCGTGCGCACCAACTTTGCAAGGTCACCCAGAGAGCTTTGGTTGAGGTCTTCACGCAAGATGAGGCGCTGTGAGATACCCACCGGGATACCGATGGCAGACAGTACGAAAACGGCAAAGGTCATAAGCCCCAGCCCGCCCATCTGGATCAGGATGGCTATGACAACCTGTCCGAAGACAGTATAGGCAGAACCGGTGTCGACAACGGCCAGCCCCGTGACGGTGACCGCCGACATTGAAGTGAAGAAGGCATCAAGAAACCGCACGTCTCCGTGGTGCGACAAAGGCAGCCATAGTGTAATGCCGCCGATGATCACAAGGATGAGGTAGAAACTCGCCAAAAGTGCTGGCGGAGTGAGGCGCATCGCCTTGCGTCGTAACCCCATTGGCAATTCAAAAACGGCCACTATTAAAGGCTCGCCGCGAATTTCCGCAGGTCCGTGCGCTGGCCAAGCAGCAGCAGCAGGTCATCGCGGGCCAGCTCGCATCCCTCGCCGTCGCTGCCGATGTACTGGGTGCCCCGCATGACGCCGATGCAGCGCAGATTGAACTTTTCATTGTGGGGCAATTCCGACAGCGTCTTGCCTTCAAGGCTCTTGGGAATGCGGAAGTTCACCACATGATAGCCATTGCCAAGGCTGACATAATCACGCACCAACGGGTTGTGCAGCACCTGAGCAATGTGCTGCCCAACCTCAACCTCGGGGTGGATGATCCGGTCAACTCCCAGCCGACTGAGAATGCGGTGGTGGGTCTTGGTCCGGGCCTTTGCCCAGATGGTTTCGACGCCAACCAGCTTGAGATTGATGGCCGACAGGATGCTTGCCTCAAGATCCGATCCCATTGCGACCAGTGCCGCGTGACATTCGCCCAGACCGGCTTCTTTCAGCGCAGCGTCATCCCTGGCATCAACGATCAAAGCCTGCGCCAGAACATCCGCATGGGCGCTCACGCGCGCCTCGTCAATGTCGATGCCAATCACATGATTGCCGAACCGGGAGAGTTCTTTGGCAACGGTGCTCCCGAAATTACCAAGCCCGATGACCCCGAAGGCACGCTTTTTCTCTGGCATCTGCAACGCCTGTATGACCTGCCGGGTTAACCCGGCAATCTATTGATGACTCAATCAAAGCTGACATTCAATATGCGCTGAGACATCAATCTTTTGTGGGAAAACACGTCTTAATCCACAGGACTGCGTTGACCTTGAAGAAGACCGCTCTTTGGATTCGGCCTTTTCCAGCGGGGTCGCGATATGTCCGTCCGGGGGCATGGTTCTCTCCGAGGTCGCGTCGTGCGCCTCATGATGGTTTTCGGTGGTGAATCGTCTCCGATGTGGTTTGCGGATTGCGCGGCGACAGCCACGTTCCAACCGTTTTTACGAGATCGATCAACCTCCGTCCCGTCGGGACTTCGCTTCCCGCCACTTCGGCGGAAACTCAGTTCAGGCCTTGGCCTCCTGTGTTCATTGATAGTCGGTTTCGGATTTCCACAGAGTCAGCATCAGCACCGCAATCTTGCGTGCGGTGGCGACAGCCGCTTTACGGAACCCGCGCCGCCCGGCCAAGCGAACGGCCTAGGATTTCAACGTCGAGAAGCGCTTCACCTGTCTGATGACACAGACTCCCGCTTCGAACAGCACCCCTCGCATTGCGGCATCCCCGCATTTCGAGACACGACCTGACCCGTCCATTTCACCGGATTGGTGTCGCCTGGGCGTCAAGCCAAGGAACGCGCCCACATCCGAGGTTTTGCTGAACCGGTCAGGATCATCGACCAGTGCGACGAAGCTCAGCGACACGATCGGTCCAACGCCCGGAATGGTCATCAGCCGACGCGTGACAGGGTTGCTTGTGGACTTTGCCTTCAGAGCGAGATCAAAGTCAGCCGTCGCCTTACACAGGGTGATGTGGGCCGCGATGAAACCGTCAGCGATGGTGCGCAGCACCGGATCGGTTTCACCAGCGGCGGCAAGCTGGTCACTCAAGCCCTGCCTTTGCTGCGCCTGACCGATACCGGTCATGCGGATGCCAAACGCCTTGAGGACGCCGCGGATGTGGCCTTCCAAATCCTTGGGCAACCGGATCAGGCGCTCCCGTCCCCCAATCAACGCACGCAACCTGTCCGACTCTTCGCTTCTTATGTGTACCGGGGTGAACCATTTCATCCGGGCAAGTTGCGCAACACCTTCGGCATCGGCGCTGTCAGACTTGTTTAACATCGCAGACAAACTCTTATGGGCCTTGCGAGCATCGATGCAGATCGCAGGTAAACCCAGCTGAACCATTCCGCGCTGTAACCAGATCGAAAGCTGGCCACTTTCATGCACGATCCACTTCGGGGCCAGCGACCGGGTCTTGAGCCAACCCGCGATCCCTTCCGGATCCGCGGGCGCTGTGCCTTGCGCCACAAGCGCTCCATCGTCGTCATTATTACAGATCGAAACCTCTTTGAGTGATACGTCGAGTCCGGCAAAATATGTCATGGTCGTTCTCCTCATGGCTTGTTTCCATGAGGCCAATATAACAGGACCTCCATCGCCACTGGAGAGCGGCCGCCGCAATCACACCATGTGATTTGGTTTGTCTGACAAGGTTCCGGGCGTTTTTTAAGTGGTTTTCCGCCTTGGTTACGCCGCGACCGCGTCTGGCACCGGCTGACTGAAGTAGGCCTGATCGGGCGTTTTGCCGTCAAGCGATGAGTGAGGTCGTCGGCTGTTGTAAAAGCCCAGATAGCGCCCGATGGAGATGCGGGCTTGCGAGACGCTGGCGTAGGCGTGCAGGTAAACCTCTTCGTATTTGATGGTCCGCCACAGGCGCTCTACGAAGACGTTGTCACGCCACGCCCCTTTGCCGTCTGTTACCGGCAGGTGATTGCGAGCCATCACCGAGAGGCATGCTGATCTTGATCTCCCGGCTCGCCAGAACCTTGATGAAGTCGGTCGATGTGAACTGGCTGCCCTGATCTGTATTGACTATTTCGGGCTTGCCATGCCGGGCCAGCGCCTCTTCGACGGCCTCAATACAGCAGAAGTCGGCCTCCAGCGTGATTGACACCCGCCAAGACAGCACGCGCCTGGTAAACCAGTCCAGAACGGCGGCGAGATAGAGGA
>NZ_AWWI01000054.1 GCF_002760615.1 Puniceibacterium antarcticum
TCAGTTACCACATTGGATTAACCTAGTGAATCCCACGCAGGATTTGTGCAACAAGGCCCCTTTTCGGTCTGCCAGTTCCACGGCATGAGTTCGTCGATGCGATTGATCTTGTGATCAGGCAGGCGCTGGAGGACCCATGTGAGCCACGCTTCGGGGTCGACGTCGTTCATCTTGGCGGTCTCAATGAGCGTGTAGGCGATGGCGGCCGCTTTTCCGCCGCCGATTGACCCCATGAACAAGTAAGTCTTGCGGCCGAGGGCGATGGGGCGGATTGACCGCTCACAGGTGTTGTTGTCGAGTTCGAGGCGGCCGTCGTCGAGATAGCTCGGCGTTCTGAGGCGACGGTCTGCTTGCTCTAGCAATGCGCGCAGGATTTTCTCGATCGCCTGCGGCTTCTGATGTCGACGGGCGATCCTGAGGGCGGATATATCAGACCCCGGACGAAGCAATCCGAAGCGAGCAGGGTCAGAAGGCGGCCGCCGCCCTGATCGCAGCCAAAATGCTGCGACAAAAGCCAGCCGCGCAGAAGATATGATGGCGTTGATTGGCGTTTCAGACTTCCGTTGACTTCCAGCGGGATCGATGGAGGACATGGTGGAGTCTGCAGCCTTCTCTTTCAGTCACAGGAGCACGCCGTGACGCACGCTATGCTGAAACTGTGCGGATCATGGCACCGCGCTTCTCCATCACAGATCCGTCTTGAATCTGTCATTTGTTCGTTACCGATCCGGCGCAGAGATACGCTGCCGCAGGCCTGTCGCCTGCCGGGGCGCAAATGCCCCCCCCTCCGGAGATCGACCATGACATTCTTCACACGAACAGCGCTTCCCTTGCTGGCCGGCGTTTCCGCACTGACGATGACCGCCGCCCTTGCCGAACCGACCCAGGAATTGATCGACGCTGCCAAGGCCGAAGGGACTCTGACGACCATTGCCCTGCCGCACAACTGGTGCGGCTATGGCGACGTGATCGCGGGCTTCAAAGCGAAATATGGGCTGAGCGTGAACGAATTGAACCCCAATGCGGGCTCCGCAGACGAGCTGGAAGCAATCAAGGCGAACAAGGGCAATACCGGCCCGCAGGCGCCTGACGTCATCGATGTGGGCCTGTCCTTCGGTCCCGCCGCCAAGGACGAGGGGCTGCTGCAACCCTACAAGGTTTCGGTCTGGGACTCGATCCCGGCGGATGCCAAGGACGCCGAAGGATATTGGTACGGTGATTACTACGGCGTTCTGGCCTTCGGCGTGAACAGCGATATCATTGCGGACGCACCGACCAGCTTTGCCGACCTGACCGAAGCTGCCTATGCCAATGCCGTCGCCATTCCCGGTGATCCGCGCAGCGGCAACAGCACGATGATGACGGTCTATGCCGCAGGTGTCGCAAAGGGCGGCGAGGCGGGTGGCGATGCGCTGAACAAGGGCATAGCATATTTCAAGGGCCTCAAAGACAGCGGCAATTTTGTGCCCGTCGACGGCACCTCGCAGAACCTCGCACAGGGAACCACACCGATCTATTTCGACTGGGATTACAACCTGCTTGCAATGCGCGACACGCTGGCGGGCAACCCACCGGTCGAGGTTGTCGTACCCTCTGATGCCGTCGTCGCCGGCGTCTATGTGCAGGCGATTTCCGCCTATGCGCCGCACCCTAACGCCGCCAAGCTCTGGATGGAATACATCTATTCCGACGAGGGTCAGACGCTCTGGCTCAAGGGATACTGCCATCCGATCCGGTTCAACGACATGGCCGATCGCGGCGTGATCCCGCAGGACCTGATGGACAAGCTGCCCCCGGCCGAAAACTACGCCAAGGCAGTATTTCCGACGCTTGACCAGCAGGCGCAGGCGAAGACCGCCGTTGCCGATAACTGGGCCAAGGAAATGGGCATCCAGTAACGCCGGTCTGCGAATCCCCGGGTGGCAGGTTCCAGCCTGCCGCCCATCCCCAACTCCGAACGGATCCTCACTTGACGCAGATCGCACCTTCATTCGGATCCACAGACTCCTCGGGGTCTGCTCTCCCGAAGGACACAACCGCGCCGCGCCGCGCATTGCGGCTCAACTGGTCATGGCTGGGTCTTCTGCCCTTCCTGCTTTTTGCGCTGATGTTCCTGATCCTGCCGGTCCTCTACCTGGTCAATGGCGCCTTCCAGACTCCGGACGGGTCCTATTCGCTTGAGACGATGCTGTCGCTCTCTGCCCCGGAGATCGCTGGCTCCTACGGGCTGTCGATCAAGCTCAGCTTTGCCTCTGCAGCGATGGGCACGGTGTTCGGGCTGGCCTTGGGCTATGCGTTGCTGCTCGGGGGGCTGCCCGGATGGGTGCGCCGCGCTTTCATGACATTTTCGGGTGTCGCCTCCAATTTCGCGGGCGTTCCGCTGGCCTTTGCCTTCATCGCGACGCTGGGGCGGCTGGGCCTGGTGACGCTGGTCTTGCGAGACGTGCTCGGCATCAACATCTACGCTGCGGGCTTTACCTTGTTTTCCTTCTGGGGCCTCGCCTTGACCTACCTCTATTTCCAGCTGCCGCTCATGGTGCTGATGATTACACCCGCGCTTGAGGGTCTGCGCCCCGAATGGCGGGAGGCTGCGGAAAGTCTTGGTGCGAGTCGCATGCAATACCTGACCCGCGTCGCCCTGCCACTGCTCGCGCCTTCCGTTCTGGGCTGCTTCCTGCTGCTGTTCGCCAACGCCTTTGGAACGCTGGCGACGATCTATGCCCTGACATCGGCAAACTTTCCGGTCGTGCCCATCGTGCTGTTTCAGCAGATCCGCGGAAACGTACTCTACAATCCGAACCTCGGCTATGCGCTGGCGGTCGGCATGATCCTGATTATGGGCCTGTCCAACACGCTCTATTTCATCCTGCGCCGCAGGGCCGAGCGGTGGCAGAAGTGAGCCGCCGCCCGCCGCTCCTGTCGATCCTGATCGCACTCGCCGGCGCTGCATTCTTCCTTGTGCCGTTGATTGCAACTTTCAACTTTTCCCTTCGGATGACGCGCGGAGAGCTGTCCTTTGCCGCCTACCGCTCTGTCTTCGAAAGTGACACGTTCCTCAGCGTCCTCGGCTTTTCCACAGTGGCGTCGCTGATGGCCATCGCTCTGGGCGCGCTGATCGTCGTGCCGACGGCCTATTGGGTGCGCCTGCGCCTGCCACACATGCGCCCGCTGATCGAATTTCTGAGCTTGATGCCCCTGATCATCCCGCCGGTGGTGCTGGTTTTCGGCTATGTGCGCCTCTACGGCACAAGCTCGATCCTGCCGCTGACGATGACCGAAACCGGCACGAACATCTTGCTGGTCATCGGCTATGTCGTCCTGTCCGTGCCCTACATGTATCGCGCGGTGGACAATGGCATGGCCGCCATCGACATCGCCACTCTGACCGAAGCCGCCGAAAGCCTCGGCGCATCGCGCCCGCGCACCATTGCCTTCGTGATCTTTCCCAACATCCGCTCGGCCATCGTATCGGGGGCATTCCTGACCTTCTCGATCTCGCTGGGTGAATTTGTCATCACCAGCCTTCTGAACCGTCCGGCCTTCGGTCCCTACCTCGTGCAGATGGGGCAGGACTACGCCTATCAGCCCGCCGCGCTCGCGATCATGGCCTTTGCCTTCACTTGGGTTTGCATGGTGCTGATGGAGCTCTTCGCAACCCGCAGGCCCGGCCAGCGCCTCCTGCAATGGCGTGCCCCACGCACCGTAGAAAAGGCGAAATCATGAGCTTTCTGACCCTGAGCGGCATCAATAAGTCCTTTGGCGCCAATACCGTCGTGCGCGACTTCGATCTGGCGGTGGAACCGGGCGAATTCGTCTCGTTCCTCGGCCCTTCGGGCTGCGGCAAGACCACCGTGCTGCGCATGATCGCGGGATTCGAGACACCGAGCGGCGGAACCATCCGCGTCGGCGGCGCCGATGTCACTGCCTTGCCCGCCAGCCGCCGCAAGATCGGCATGGTGTTTCAGGCCTACGCGCTCTTCCCCAACATGTCCGTGCGCGACAATGTGGCCTTCGGTCTCAGGATCGCGGGCATGACCCGCGCCCAGATCGACGCGCGGGTCGCGGAGATGCTCGACCTGATCGCGCTCGGGCATCTTGCGGACAGATATCCGTACCAGCTTTCCGGAGGCCAGCAGCAGCGCGTGGCACTCGCTCGCGCACTTGCGCCCCGCCCCAACCTGCTGCTGCTGGACGAGCCTTTATCGGCCCTGGATGCGCAGATCCGGACCTCCCTACGCGACGATATCCGACGCATCCAGCGCGAGCTTGGGATCACCACCGTTTTCGTCACCCATGACCAGGAGGAGGCGCTGTCGATCTCGGACCGGGTCGTCGTGATGTATAAGGGCCGCGCGGACCAGATCGGCACCCCGGCACAGATCTACAACCACCCGACCACGCGCTTCGTCGCGGGTTTCGTCGGCAAGCTTAACACGTTCGATGCCAGAGTCGCGGGTGCCGACAGCCTTGCCTTTGGGGGTCAGGAATTCAGCGGGCTGCGCCGCGCCGGTTTGAACGCCGGCGTTCCGTTGACGGTCGCCCTGCGGCCCGAGGCGCTGTCCCTGCATCGCAGGCCTGGCGATGAGCTGTCCCTGCCGGGCAGGGTGCAGCACAGCAGCTTTCTCGGCTCCGTCATTCGAGCCCAGGTCGAGGTTGCGGGACAATCCGTCAGCATCGACATGTTCAACCGCGCCGACGCGAAGCTCCCCGTAGCGGGGGCGCCTACCGAGGTCTGGTTCACCCGCGACGACGTTCTCGTCCTTCCTGAGGTATCCCCATGATCCTGCCAGCATTCGCAGCGCCCGGGCGCTTTTATCGCGGCAACCTGCATACGCATTCGACCCTGTCTGACGGCATTTTGCCACCGGCAGAGGTTTGCCGCCGCTACAAGGCGGAGGGGTACGATTTCATCGCCCTCACCGACCACATGATCGGGATCTACGGATATCCAATCGCCGACACCCTCCCGTTTCGCGATGAGGCGTTCACCACGCTTATTGGAGCGGAACTTCATTCAGGGCCGATGCAAAACGGCGAGCTCTGGCACATCCTCGCCGTCGGGCTGCCTGCGGACTTCGCGCCTGCCAACGCGCCCGCTTTCGTCCCTGTCGCCGGTCAGGAAACCGGGCCTGAACTGGCGCAAAGAGCGGTGGATGCCGGCGCCTTCGTCGCCATCGCTCATCCGCAATGGTCCGGCATGACGCTGGACGATGCCCGCAGCCTGAGCGCCGCACATGCGGTCGAGATCTACAACCACGGCTGTGCTATCGGCTGCGATCGCCCGGACGGTTTCCAGTTCGCCGACCTTCTGCTCTCCGAGGGCCGCTGCCTCACGATTGTGGCCACAGATGATGCGCATTTCTCTGAGCCTGACCACTTCGGCGGTTGGGTCATGGTGAAATCGGAAGCCCTCGACCCCCAATCGCTGCTGAACGCGCTCAAGGCCGGGCATTTCTATTCCAGCCAGGGGCCGCAGCTGCACAACGTCGAGGTCACGGACGGTACTGTGATCGTCGAAAGCAGCGCTGTCGCTGCGGTCATCGTCCAAGGGCATGGCTCCGCTGCGCAGGTGCGGCATGGCAGGTCAATGACGCGAACGACATTAACGTTGGATCGATGCGCCACCTCTCCGTGGCTGAGGATCACAATCGTCGACACCGCAGGGCGCCGAGCGTGGACCAACCCTTTGCTCCGCTCGACGCGCTAACGTCATAAGTCTGCGCAAGGCTATTGTTTACACCGCCACTGGGCTCGTACCTCAAGATTGAAATCCTGAACTCCGGCGTGGGCTCCACACTGCTGGAGTTTGCAAGCGGTCTGGCAACGCTTCACTTAGCACTGATGGCGAGCCTGAGCGGAACTCAACTTTCGAGTGCGGGTTCCGGTTTACAGCGGAACCCGACGCGAATGATGCTGTGATCGTTGGTCCCGCTTTCCTTGCCGTCGTTCAGATTCCCCAGAACCACCACCGTATGAGGTGGTTCTGGAGATCTGAGCAGCCTGGATAAGTGGATTTTCCGATTAACAGCAGCATAATGCTGCGAGAGAGGAGAAGACCATTAAAAGATGAGCGCGCCGGAACCACCTCCTTTCATGGCGAAAATGACGCTAGCCGAGATCAAGAGCGAAAAGACCCTGATCAAGCTGGCACAGGATTTTTAAGTCCACCCAAACCTGATCAAGCAGTGGCGCGATCAAATTCTGCAAGGTGCGAGCGGTATGTTTGGCGATACTCCAAAGGCTGCACTGACCCCTGTAATCGACGTGAAGACGCTGCATGCCAAGACCGGGGCAATGGCACTTGAGAATGATTTTTTGTCCGGCTCGCTCGCCAAAGCGGGTCTCTTGTCCCGTTGCCCGGCAGCCGGTTGCGTTACGCCGAAGGCCTGCTTTCGGCACGATGCAATCTGCCGGGAGGGGAGGGCAAAAAAGAGGATCGATCCCGCAGCGAAGCTCAGCGGCAGCTGCCAGACCATCGTGCTGGGGATCAGCCGGGGCAGTGTCTGTTACCGTCCCCGCCCGGTGTCGGATGCTGATCTGAAACTGATGCATAGGATCGATAAGCCGCATGTTGCAGGGTATGCTCGTGCAGGAGGGTTTCAAGCTGGGCCGGTTACACGTCGCCACACTGATGAAACGCATGGGCATCGAGGAATTGTATCGCAAGCAGGAAACCTCGAATCCGACGCGTCCATGCGCAGCATGGCCCCGCCATGGCGGCACAATATCTCCCCTTCTCTGCTGCGCAAATTGTCCATCACTCGGCCTAACCAAGTCTGGGCCATGGACCTCACCTACATTCCCATGACGCCGGGCTTCATCTACCTCGCCGCCGTTCTGGCGTGACGCGTGTCGACCACACTGGAGGCGGTTTTTGCATCGAGGTTGTGGAGGAGGTGCTCGCGCGTCACGGCGCGCCCCAGATCTTCAACACTTCCTCTCGCGCATTGCTTCGCAATACCGTGTCGGGCAATGGATCAGGGCAGCCAGTTCACCTCGACCGATTTCATCAAGGTGCTGGCCGCACGCGAGAAAAAAATCTGCATGGACGGCGAAGGAGTCTGGCGCGACGAATGTCTTCGTCGAGCGCTTATTGGGGGCGGACCATCTAATACGAGGAGGACTAACTGAGGGACTATGCCAGCCTTTCGGAGGCTCGCGTGTTGATTGACCGTTGTGTCGGGTTTTACAACAGCCGCCGTTCAGGCTCATCGTTTGACGGGGCAAGACCTGATCACGTCTACTTCTACCAGCCTATGCCCGAAGCAGTGGCGGCGGAACCAAAGCGGAAAACCACATAGAAAACGCCAGATCCTGTTCAGACAAACCGAATCACCTTACTTGGCTACAGCCCTCAGGACTGGACAACGGCCCCTTGATCCTGCATTGCGCGGATCAGATGTTGCATCGGGGCAAGTCATGACGAAGTCATCCAAACAAGCTGTCTATACGCTGCTGGTCGAGGTTGGTCGCAAGACCGGCGATGGCCTGCCCAAGGGCGCCACCGGTGCCGCTCTGATGTGCTATGCCAGCGGCATAGACGAGGCGGAGGCCGTGCGCGAAACCGTGGCGATCCTGAAACAGGCGGATATGGCGCCGCTCGATGTGACCGGCTACGGCACCGAAGAGGAACGCCGCGCCGAAGGGCACGAGATCGACGAGGATGAGGCCGAGCTGATGGCCCGCGCCCTGGCCGAAAATTCGGTGATCGTGGCGCAGGTCACACCGTTTTTCGACAAGCCGGACGGCAAAGCCTGAAAGCACGGTTTGCCTCTGCTCTGCGGCTGCGCTACCCAAAGGGCAAACGCCTGACGGAGAGCCGAAATGCCCCTTGATCCTGCCGACCTGACCGCCGACTTGATCCGTTGCCCCAGTGTCACCCCCGAAGAGGGCGGCGCGCTGGTGCTGTTGCAAAAACTGCTGACAGAAGCCGGGTTTGCCTGCACGCGGGTTGACCGGGCCGGGGTCTGCAACCTGTTTGCCCGTTGGGGCGACAAGGGGCACGCCCGGACATTCGGGTTCAACGGGCATACTGATGTGGTGCCGTTGGGCGATCCTGCGGACTGGACCATGTCGCCCTTTGGCGCGGACCTGAAAGACGGCTTCATGTACGGGCGCGGCGCGACGGATATGAAATCCGGCGTCGCGGCCTTTGCAGCTGCCGCTCTGGATTTTGTCACCGCCACGCCGCCAGATGGCGCCCTGATCCTGACCATCACCGGAGATGAAGAAGGGGATTCGACCGACGGTACCATCGCCTTGCTCGACTGGATGGCAGAAACCGGCGAACAGATGAGCGATTGTCTGGTGGGCGAACCCACCTGCCCCGACCACATGGGGCAGATGATGAAGATCGGGCGGCGTGGGTCGATGAATGCGTTTTTCACCGTGACCGGGCAGCAGGGTCATTCCGCCTATCCGCACCGCGCGCTGAACCCGATGCCTGCGATGGCGCGGCTGATGGATCGGCTCGCCACATACGAACTAGACACTGGGACCGAGCATTTCGATGCCTCGACTTTGGCCGTGGTGACCATCGACACCGGCAATCCGGCCAGCAACGTCATCCCAGCCCAGACCCGCGCCACGCTCAACATCCGCTTTAACGACAGCCACAGCGGCGCAAGCCTCTCCGACTGGCTGCGGGCCGAGGCGGCGCGCATTGATAGCGAATTCGGCACCCGGACCGAGGTAAAGATCAAGATTTCCGGTGAAAGCTTCCTCACACCGCCCGGGCCGCTGTCCGATCTTGTCGCGAAATCCGTGCAGGCCGAAACCGGTGTGACGCCCGAATTGTCCACGACCGGTGGCACCTCGGATGCGCGGTTCGTCAAGGATCATTGCCCGGTGGTGGAATTTGGTCTTGTGGGCAAGACGATGCATCAGGTCGATGAGCGGGTAGAGGTGGCGCAGATCCATCAGCTCAAGGCAATCTATGGGCGCATCCTGCGGGATTACTTTGCACAATGACCCTGCTGATCAAAGAAACGACGGATTTCGACGCCTGCCGCGCCCTGCGCATCGCCGTGTTTGTGCAGGAACAGAACATACCGCTGGCCGAGGAATTCGACGCGGTGGATGACACGGCGCAGCACCTGCTGGCGCTGCAAGATGGAACACCCATCGGCACCGCCCGTGTGTTTGCGGTGGACGGCACCGGCTGGATCGGGCGGATCTGTGTTCTGACCACCGGGCGGGGGCTGGGCGTCGGCGCGGCCCTGGTGACGCGGGGAATCACGCTGCTGCGCGCGCAGACCGCGGTGAAAGAGATCGCTCTGGGGGCGCAAACCCATGCGATTCCCTTTTACGAAAAGCTTGGATTTGCGGTGTCCGGCCCGGTTTATGACGATGCAGGCATTCCGCACCGGGAAATGCGCCAGCCCGCCTGACCAGAAGCGCCGCACATCTGCGCGGTCAGTCCTCTTCTCTCGTGACGTCCAGCCCGGCGCGTGATACGGCATGAGAATGAGCACTCTGCCAACAAAATCGGACATCCTCAGCTGGATCTCCGAGCACCCGACACTCACCGCGAAGCGCGATATTGCCAAGGCTTTTGGCATCAAAGGCGCGGCCCGCATCGACCTCAAGCGCCTGTTGAAGGAGCTGGAGGAAGAAGGACATCTGGAAAAGCGCCACAAGACCTATCGCGACCCCGACCGCCTGCCCCCGGTCAGCGTGCTGCAGGTCAAGGCGCCGACATCCGACGGCGATCTGTTCGCCAAACCACTGGAATGGCATGGCGAAGGCCGCGAACCGGTTGTCCTGATCATCCCCCGCGACTCGGACCCGGCTTTGGGCGAAGGCGACCGCATCCTTGCCCGCCTGCAACTGGTGCAGGACAGTGATCACAACTACGAGGCCCGGCTGATCCGGCGCATCGGGTCGAACCCGCAAAAGATCGTCGGGATTTTCCGCAAAGGCTCTGAAGGCGGGCGCGTCATGCCCATCGACAAGGGCTCTGACAAGGAATGGAGCGTCGCCCCTGATTCCACCGGTGGCGCGCAAGAGGGCGAACTGGTCGAGGCAGAACAGGTCGGTCCGGCCCGCAACCGCATGGGCCTGCCCAAGGCACGCATCACTCTGCGTCTGGGTGACCCGTCCGAACCGCGCGCCGTGTCCCTGATCGCGATCCACCAGCACGGCATTCCCGACGACTTCCCGGACGAGGTCATTGCCGAGGCGGACGGAATGGAACCCGCAGGCCTGGAAGGGCGCCGCGATCTGCGCGACCTGCCGCTGGTCACCATCGACCCTTCGGATGCACGCGACCATGACGACGCCTGCTATGCCCATGCAGATGATGACCCCAAGAACCCCGGTGGGCATGTGCTCTGGGTCGCCATTGCCGATGTCGCCTATTACGTCCGTCCCGGTTCTGCGCTGGATCACGAGGCGCGCAAACGGGGCAATTCCAGCTATTTCCCGGACCGCGTTGTGCCGATGCTGCCCGATGTGCTGTCGGGGGACCTCTGTTCGCTGCACGAAGGGGTGCCGCGCGCCTGTATCGCTGTGCGCATGGTCATCGACGCCGAGGGCAACAAGACCGGCCAGACGTTCTGTCGTGGCCTGATGGTCTCGCCCGCGTCGCTGACCTATCAACAGGTGCAGGCGGCGATTGACGGCACACCGGATGAGCAGACTGAACCGCTGCTCGATGACGTGCTCAAGCCGCTTTATGCCGCCTATGGCGCGCTGAAGGCGGCCCGGGAACGGCGGCAGCCTCTCGACCTCGACCTGCCGGAACGCAAGATCGAATTCTCTGAAGAGGGCAAGCTGACGGCTGTCAACTTCTCGGTACGGCTCGACGCGCACAAGCTGATCGAGGAGTTCATGGTCCTGGCCAATGTCGCCACAGCCGAAACGCTGATCGCGAAAAAAACACCCCTGCTGTTCCGCGTCCACGAGGAACCGCCCCCCGCAAAGCTGGAAACCCTGCGCGAGGTTGCGGAATCCGCGGGCCTAAGCATGGCCAAGGGTCAGGTGCTGAAAACCGCGCATCTCAACAAACTGCTGCACGAGGCGGCAGGCCGGGACGAGGCAGAGCTGATCAACATGGCGACGCTGCGGTCGATGACTCAGGCCTATTATTCGCCCGCAAACTTCGGCCACTTCGGCCTTGCGCTGCGCTCCTATGCACATTTCACTTCCCCGATCCGGCGATATTCCGACCTGATCGTGCATCGCGCGCTGATCACGGCCCATGGCTGGGGCAATGACGGGCTGCGGCCGCAGGATATCGAAGGGCTGGAGGCGACGGGCGAACATATCTCGACCACCGAACGCCGTTCGATGATGGCAGAGCGGGACACGACCGACCGCTACCTGGCCGCATTTCTGTCCGACCGGATCGGCGCGGAATTTTCTGGCCGTATTAGCGGGATTGCCAAGTTCGGTGTCTTCGTCAGGCTGGATGAAACCGGTGCGGACGGGCTCGTGCCGATGCGCAACCTCGGCAACGAATATTTCCACTTCGACGCGGCCAGTTCAACGTTGATGGGGGCCGACACCGGGACAGTGATCACTCTCGGCCAGCGCGTCACGGTCAAACTGATCGAAGCAGCGCCGGTGACCGGCGGTCTTGCCTTTGATCTTCTGACCCTGGAAGAGACGGATATGCCACGCGGCCCGTCCCGCGGTGGGCCGCGGCGGCGCGGTTCTGCAACGGCTGGTCCCCGGCGCATGCAGGCCAAGGCCGGCAAGAAAAACGCGAAGGTCCGCACCAAGGTCAAGCGGCGCCGTACCTCGTCGAGCTGATCCCGCGCGATACTGTCATTTTCTGACAGCAGGTGGCAGTATCGCAGGGACATGTCCCGAACCCATCGCCTTTTCCAGCTGATGCAGGCGTTGCGTGCCCTGCCGACACCGGCCACTGCCCAGCAGCTGGCCGATGAAACCGGCGTATCCGAACGTACGCTCTACCGTGATATCGATGCTTTACGTGGTCTTGGCGCGGTGATCGATGGCGCGGCGGGCTTTGGCTATACCCTGATCGAAGACGCCACCCTGCCGCCGCTGGGCTTTCAGGATGAAGAGCTTGAGGCGCTTGTTCTGGGGCTGCGAGAGGTGATGCAGGTCGGCGATCCTGCCCTGGCCAAGGCGGCGCAAGGTGCGCTCGACAAATTGCGCGCCCGGCTGCCCGACCGTCAGGCACACCGGCTGCGTCACGCCGTATTGTCCGCGCATCGTTTTGCCAGACCCAAGGCGCCATTGATCGACGCGGGTACGCTGCGCCGCGCGGTCTGGGCCGAAAGCCATGTGCGCTTTGCCTATCGCGACGCTGCGGGCAGCGCTACAACGCGCGAGGTGCAGCCGCTGGGCATTGTCTATTTCGAATCGAGCCATTGCCTGTTGGCGCGCTGCCTTCTGCGTCAGGATTTCCGCAGCTTTCGGCTGGATCGCATGACCGGGCTTGAGGTCTTGCAGGACAGCTTTCGTCCGAATCGAGTTTCCCTGCTGCGCGAATATATGGAACAGCTGCGCAATCCCGAAAATCCCTTCACCCCGCCCCGTTGATTTCTTTCGAAACGACTGAAATCAGGGTATGCTTGAAAAAACAGGCAAATCAGCAGGCCCAAACCATGAAAAAGCACGTCTGTCGCGGAGCCGTCGCCGCATTCCTTCTGTGCAACGGTGCGCTTGCCGCGCCGGTAGAGGTATCTCTGCGCCCGGCGGCCCGACCGGCCAGCCCCGAAGTGACAAGTGCTGTCATGGCGTTCCTGATCCAACCTGATGCGCCATTGACCTCGGTCAGACCTGCGCTGCGCCCGGCCAAGGCGCCCGTCACGCTGGCGACGGTGGCAGCCTCCGATCCTGGCTTCGATGCCTGGGTGCGCGGTTTCCGGCCCCGTGCTCTGAGCGCCGGGATCACCGGCGCTGTCTTTGACCGCGCCTTTCGCAACGCCCATTTCAATCCGGATGTGATCCGACGCGATTCGAACCAGTCCGAATTTACCAAATCGATCTGGGACTATCTGGACAGTGCCGCATCAGACAGCCGGATTGCGAATGGCCGACTCGCCCTGCAGCAGCATTCAGCGCTTCTGAACCGTATCGAAGCGACATACGGCGTCGATAAAGAGGTTGTCGTGGCGATCTGGGGCATGGAATCGGCTTATGGCAGCCATCGCGGTTCGCTCAACATCGTAAGCTCTCTGGCAACGCTGGCCTATGAAGGACGGCGCGGTGCGTTTTTTGAAGAACAGCTGATTGCGGCGCTGAAGATCCTGCAACATGGCGATACGGCGCCCGAAACGATGACGGGCAGCTGGGCCGGGGCGATGGGCCATACGCAGTTCATCCCGACGTCTTATGATGCGCTGGCCGTGGATTTCAACGGTGACGGGCGGCGCGACATCTGGTCGGATGATCCGACCGATGCGCTGGCTTCGACTGCCGCCTATCTCGCGCGCTACGGTTGGATCAAGGGAATGCCTTGGGGGGTAGAGGTGCAGTTGCCTGCAGGGTTCGATTACGCCAGTGCGAACAAGAAAACGGTTAAGATGCCCAGCGACTGGGCGCGTCTGGGCGTGGTTGGCATGGATGGGGCGCCTGTGCGGGACTACGGATCGGCGTCGGTGCTGCTGCCGGCCGGGTCAAAGGGCGCGGCGTTTCTGGTGTTCAAGAATTTCTCGGTCATCGCGCGCTACAATGCGGCAGATGCCTATGTGATGGGCGTCGGCCATCTGAGCGATCGGCTTCGCGGGCGCGGACCGATCCGGGCCGACTGGCCGCGCGATGATCGTGCACTCAGCTTTGACGAGCGGCAGGAAATGCAGCAACGCCTGACGGCGCGCGGCTTTGACACCCAGGGTGTCGATGGCCGTGTGGGGCCGATGACGGTCGAGGCGGTGCGCAGGTTCCAGCGCTCGGTCGGCATGGCGCCGGATGGCTATGCCTCGCTCACAGTGCTGACGCGTCTGCGCTGAGCGAAGGGAACTTCAGGCCTTGGCTGAGATCTCTTTCAGAGGCCCCGCAAACGCCGTGACCACCTTTTCGTAGACCGCGCGCTTGAACGGCACGATATTGGCGACCAGCTCTTCATGGGGCAGCCAGCGCCATTCGGAAAATTCCGGATGGTCGGTGGCAATCTCTACATCCGCGTCGGTGCCGTGAAAGCGCAGCAGGAACCATTTTTGTTTCTGGCCGCGAAACCGGCCCTTCCAGATCCTGGGAACAAGGTCGTGCGGCAGATCATAGGGGACCCAATCTTCAGTTTCGGCCTCGATGGTCACAAGATCTGCGCTCAGGCCGGTCTCTTCCCACAGCTCGCGCAGGGCGGCATCGCGGGGGGCCTCTCCATCATCCACCCCACCCTGCGGCATCTGCCAGGCGGCGGCGTCATTGTCGATCCTCTGGCCAACAAAGACATGGCCCCCATCATTCACCAGCATCACGCCGACGCAGGGGCGGTAGGGCAGTTTTGCAATCTCTTCGGGGGTCATGTCAGGGCCTTTTATGGTTCGCCTTAAGGGCAGATGTCCGAGTCGCACTTTGTCATCCACAACCCCAAATGCAAACGCCCCACCGAAACGGCGGGGCGTTTATTTCGCTTGATCGACTTAAGCGTTACTCTTTCGGACCCAGTGCCGACAGACCCTTGAGGATGTCGATGGCATAGGCCAGCTGGTAATCCTCTTCGCGCAGCGCAGCTGCGGCATCCGCCTTGGCGCGATCCTCTTCGATCTGGCGGACCTCATCTTCGGTCAGGCTGTCATTGGACAGCGCGCCGCGCAGATCAGCTTCGGAACGGGTGGCCGGGGTTGTGCCGGGCTCTTCCTCTGCCGATGCGATATCGGGGCGGGGCTGCTGCACAACAATGTCGGGCGACACGCCAAGGTTTTGGATCGACCGGCCCGACGGTGTGTAATACCGCGCGGTGGTCAGACGCATCGCGCCATCATTGCCCAGCGGCATCACCGTCTGGACCGATCCTTTGCCAAAGCTCTTGGTGCCGACAACGATCGCGCGACGGTGGTCTTGCAGCGCGCCCGCCACGATTTCCGAGGCAGAGGCAGAGCCGCCATTGATCAGGACCACAATCGGTTTTCCCTCTGCCAGATCGCCCGGCGTCGCGTTGTAGCGTTCGCCATCCGCAGGGTTGCGGCCACGAGTCGAGACGATCTCGCCTTTTTCAAGGAAGGAATCGGACACGCTGATCGCTTGGGTCAGCAGGCCACCGGGGTTGTTGCGCAAATCAAGGACAAAGCCATTGACCTTGTCGATCCCACCTGCAGCTTCGATCTGCTCGGCCAGGCCCGCTTCGAGTCCCGATGTTGTCTGGTCGTTGAAGGTTGTCACGCGCAGAACGACGGTGCTGCCTTCGGTACGGGAACGCACGGCCTGCAGCTTGATGGTGTCGCGGATGATCGAGACATCAAAAGGCTCTGGCTGATCCTGGCGCACCACGGTGATCACGATTTCCGACCCGACTGGGCCGCGCATCAGATCGACCGCGTTGTCCAGCGTCAGACCCAGAACCGATTCTCCGTCCACATGGGTGATGAAGTCACCCGCTTCGATCCCGGCTTCGGCGGCGGGGGTGCCGTCAATGGGCGAGACGACTTTGACAAAGCCTTCTTCCTGCGTGACCTCGATGCCCAAGCCGCCGAATTCACCGCGCGTCTGGACGCGCATGTTGTCCGCGTCATCCGGGGAAAGGTAGCTGGAATGCGGATCAAGCGAAGTCAGCATGCCATTGATGGCCGCCTCGATCAGCTTCTTGTCGTCAACCTCTTCGACATATTGGGCGCGGATGCGTTCAAAGATGTCACCAAACAGATCAAGCTGTTCATAGACGCTTGTGGTCTTGGCACTCTCCTGCGCCAGCAGCGGCCCCACGAACTGCGTGGTCGCGATCACGCCGGCGAGCGTACCGCCCATCGCGGCCATGACGAATTTCTTCATAGTGTCATCCCTTGTCGGTTGAGAACCAGGTCAGTGGGTCCACAGGCGCATCGCCCTGCCTGACCTCTATATAGAGCGTTTCCGTACGGGTGTTTCCAGCCCTTTCACCGATTGTTGACAGGATATCGCCGGTTTCCGTCTCGGTTCCGCCCATCAGACCTACGGGCGCACCTGCGGGCAGGACCTCGCCAATCTCGCCAAATACTGTGTCGAGCCCTGCCAGTACAAACAGCAGATCCGCCTGCGGTTCAAGGATCGTCACCAGCCCGTAGTCCAGCAGCGGCCCACGATACCGGATCGTGGCTGCTGAGGGCGTGGTGACAAGGGCACGGGGCAGGGTCGTCACCACGATGCCGGGGCGTTCGACGCCGGCGGCATCGGCCTCTCCCGCCCGGCGCAGGATCTGGCCGTTCACGGGCAGGGGAAGCGCCCCCTTGCGCGCCTCAATCGGCGGCAGCTCACTGGTTGAATCGTCTGTGGTAATCTCGCTCAGACCGCTGGCAAAGCCTTCAAGCGTTTCCGTGGCGGAAATCAGGATCGCGGTGCGCACCGGATCTTCGGTAAAGCGCAGGGGCAGTTCGGTGCGCGCGGCAAGGGCCTGACTGAGCTCGGTGCGCGCTTGCTGTACCCCCGCCAGACCCAGTTGCAATGTGCGGACCGCCTCTTGCTGCAACTGGCGCAGCGTTCTGACCTCTTGCAGATCGTCGCGCAGCTCTGCCGCTTGCATAGCAAGTCCGGGTGTGACCGAGGACAGCAGCATGCCTGCCCGTGCCGTGCCCAGCGGTCCCGCCGGATGCAGCAGGGTTTCCGGCCCGGACGTGCGCCCGATGCCCTGCAGCACGCCCAGCAATTGCGCGACCTCATCCTCGCGACTGCGCAGGGTGTCGTTGATTTCCGTTTCGCGGATTGCCGCGTCGCGCAGCCCGTCACGCATGGCGGACAGGCCCGCCTCATAGGCGCGCACGGTGTCTGTCAGCGCCCTGATTCGGTCACGCGCCCCGCTGGCGCGATCCAGCTGCACGGTTGCCGCCTCAAGCTGGGCCGCCGCGGCCCTTGCCGCCGCCGCCGTGTCCGACTGGGCAACAAGGGGGGTGGCGGACAATACCAAAAGAAGCGCCGCACGGATCATCACAGGATCAGGCTTTTCCCGGTCATTTCCTCGGGTTGTTCCAGCCCCATCAGCTGCAGCAGCGTCGGCGCAAGGTCTGACAGCCGCCCGTCACGCAGCTTTGCCTTTTTCGGCCCGCCGAACAGGATCACGGGGACAAGGTTCAGCGTATGCGCCGTATGCGGCCCGCCGGTTTCGGGATCGATCATGGTTTCGCAATTGCCATGGTCGGCGGTCACAATCATCGCGCCGCCGGCAGCTTTCACCGCCTCAAGCACCTTGCCAAGGGCGGCATCGACCGCCTCACAGGCCTTGATCGCGGCCTTGAGGTCACCAGTGTGGCCAACCATGTCGGGGTTGGCAAAGTTGGTGATGATCAGATCATAGCCTTGCCCGATCGCCTCGACGAACTTCTCGGTCACCTCGGCCGACGACATCTCGGGTTGCAGATCATAGGTTGCCACATTGGGCGACTTGGGCATGAAACGGTCCTCATGCGGCTCGGCTGTCTCCTTGCCGCCGTTGAAGAAGAAGGTGACATGCGGATATTTTTCGGTCTCAGCCAGCCGAAACTGCTTCTTGCCGTGCTTGGCCACCCATTCGCCCAAGGTGTTGTGCAGCTCGCGTTTGGGGAAAACCGTCGTCATGTAGGTCGCGTGATCTTCGGAATATTCCACCATGCCAAGCAGGCTGGCCAGTTGGGGCTTTTCACCGCGATCAAAGCCGTCGAACTCGGGGGCGCCGATGGCGGCGAGGATTTCGCGCGCGCGATCGGCGCGGAAGTTGAGGCAGAAGAAAGCATCCCCCTCGCGCACGCCATCATAGCCATCGATCACCGTGGCGGGGATGAACTCATCCGTTGTGTCATTCCTGTAGGCCTGCGCGACGGCCTCTTTCGCGCTGGCGGCATGTTCACCCTTGCCGTGGATCATCGCCTCATAGGCGGTTTGAACCCGGTCCCAGCGGTTGTCACGGTCCATGGCAAAGTAGCGGCCTATCACGGTTGCGACATGTACATTCTGCGGCAGGCGTTTCTGCAGCTTTTCGATGAAGCCCGCGGCAGATTTCGGCGCCACG
This sequence comes from Puniceibacterium antarcticum, assembly GCF_002760615.1. Taxonomy (GTDB): domain Bacteria; phylum Pseudomonadota; class Alphaproteobacteria; order Rhodobacterales; family Rhodobacteraceae; genus Puniceibacterium; species Puniceibacterium antarcticum. The sequence continues at coordinate 18,089 of NZ_AWWI01000054.1, forward strand.
TCGCGACCGTCGGTGATGGCATGGATGGTGACGGGAACGCCGGTCTGGCTGATCGCCTTGGCGGCGGCAAAGATGTGGTTAAGGTGGCCATGCACCCCGCCATTGGACACGACGCCCATAAGATGCGCGGTACCGTTCGAGTCCTGCAGCGCTTGGATCATGTCCTGCAGCGCGGAGTTCTTGAAAAACGAACCGTCCTCGATCGCAAGGTCGATCTGGCCAAGGTCCATCGCCACGATCCGCCCGGCGCCGATATTGGTGTGCCCGACCTCGGAATTTCCCATCTGGCCGGTGGGCAGGCCGACGTCGGGACCGTGGGTGATCAGCTTGGCCCTTGGGCAATTGGCACTGAGCCAGTCCATGGTCGGCGTCTTGGCAAGGGCCGGAGCATTGGCGGTGGAGTCATCGCGCAGCCCCCAGCCGTCGAGGATGGTAAGGACAACGGGTTTCGGCGTGGTCATGTTGCGCACCCTTAGGGTTAAGAGGGATTTGGTTGTGGTCTAACAGAGGTTTGCAGAGATGTGGAGGGGGAAGGAATTTGAGGCAGCTGATCTTGCAGATCGGCCCGGGCCACAAGATCAGCGGGCACCGGCCCCGCGGCAGGCGTGTTCTGAGGGGCTCACGCAGAACATGCCGAATTCTTCGACACGATCTGGACAAGCGCATCAGAAGGATTGATCGTGACCCCGACCAGAAAATTCCGGGGCGGGGTGTCTGATCCCGTCCCAAACCCGGAAAGAGAGCCGCAATGTCCGCCCTGATCGTGATTGACGTCCAGAATGATTTTTGCCCGGGGGGAAACCTTGCCGTGCCGACGGGGGATGCTGTTGTCGCTCAGATCAACGCCATGATGCCCGCTTTCGATGCAGTGATCCTGACGCAGGACTGGCATCCGGGCGATCACAGCTCTTTTGCATCGCAACATGCAGGAAAGGCTCCGATGGAGCAGATCCAGATGCCCTATGGCCCACAGGTGCTTTGGCCCGATCACTGTGTGCAGGGGTCTGATGGGGCTTCGTTCCACCCGGATCTGAACCTTGATCGGGCGGATATGATCCTGCGCAAAGGGTACCGGCGTCTGATAGACAGCTACAGCGCCTTTTTCGAGAATGATCATACCACGCCGACCGGGCTGGATGGCTATCTGCGCAGCCGCGGGATCAAGGATCTGACATTGGTCGGGCTCGCCTTTGATTTCTGCGTGGCATTTTCGGCTGTGGATGCGGCCCGGTTGGGGTACAACGTGACGGTTCTGCGCGATGCGACTCGGGCCATCGATTTTGACGGATCGGCCCGCGCGGCCCAGATCGCGATGCAGGCCGACGGCGTGACGCTGATCTGAAGGCTCTTGCGGCTTTCTTAACCCGGCCCGCGCTACACCGACCGCAAACAGGTTTGGTGGACACCCGGCATGGCGCGTTCCTCTCTTGGCTCCGACGCTCAGGCGATCGCGTTCGAAGCGCGACATTCGCCCATCGGACTGCTGCTGCGCTATGCGCGGGGACGTGTCAGGCATTTCTGGAGGCGTCAGGCGCTGACCCTCATGGGATCGGGGTCGCTGGTGTTTCTGGAAACGGCCCAGACGGGAGCGATTGCACTGGTTCTGGCGTTGCTGGGCGAAGCGGTGGATTGTGCGATCCTGCGTCAGGTGCCGCGCTGGCATGAGCAGGGGCGATCCTTCGGCTGGTTGCGTGCGCTCACCACAGTGTCCGCCGGCTTTCAGGCGCTGACCATCGCAGCCTGCATTCTCCTGACCCTCACGTTCCACACAGGAAACTATATCAGTTTTTTTGCTTTCGCCTTTCTGGTCGGGGCGGTCTCAAACGCGGGCTTTGTGCTGACATATCATCCCCTTGCGGGAAAGACCCGCCTCGGGATTTATACGGCAACCGGCATGATTTACATGGTTGTCGACGTCGTTCTGGAAGGCGGGCTGGAATCCTATCACGCTTACGAAATGATGGCCGTTCTGATGATGGCCTATATTGTGCGCATCTTCCTGAAACTGGTCATCGCGTCACAACGCAATCAAGTGCAGTTCAGTCGGGATCTGATCGAGGGCGCTCAGGCGCTGGAGCAAAGCAACCGCGATCTGTTCGACAGTCAGCGCGAAGCCCGCCAGCTGGCACTTGTCGCGCGCCATGCCAATGACGGCGTGATCATGTCCGACAAACTGGGCGGCATTCTCTGGGTCAACGAGGCATTCGTACAGATGACCGGCTTTGCCCTGACCGAAGCGGTTGGCCGCAATGTCGGCGATTTGCTCAACGGCCCTGAAACCGATGCGGAAACCGTCCGCGCTATTCGGACAGCTTTGGGGGCTGGCAGGCCGTTTCGCACCAATATCCTGAACTACACCAAAGACGGGCGCCAGATCTGGGTGGACAGCAATCTTGTGCCGATCTGTAATGAGCAGGGACAGACGGATATGGTCGTTGCCATCGAACGCGACATTAGCGCCGCCAAGACACACGAACTTACGCTGACCCAAGCCACCGCGAGGGCGGAAGAGGCCGTGCGCGCCAAGGCGGCCTTTCTTGCCACGATGAGCCATGAAATCCGCACGCCGATGAATGGCATCATTGGCATGTCGGATCTGCTGTCCGAAAGCGCGCTGGGCCCTGAGCAGCGGGAATATGTCAGCGCAATCAACACCTCTGCCGAGGCGCTGTTGCGGATCATCGATGATATACTGGACTACTCCAAGCTTGACGCCGGCAAGATGCGCATGGCCGAGGAGCCTTTCAACCTGGCGCGGTGTGTCCGCCTGTCGGTGGATCTTTTGCGCAGTTCGGCGCGGGACAAGGGTCTGTTTCTGGACATTTGCCACGATGTCGCCCTGCCCGAAGTCATTGTCGGCGACGAAGGGCGGGTGCGGCAGGTGCTGCTCAATCTTCTGGGAAACGCGATCAAGTTTTCCGATACCGGCGGCGTCACGCTGCGCACCTGGGCCGAACGGACCGGGACCAGCTACGCTGTGCGGATCAGTGTGACGGACACCGGGGTCGGTGTTTCATCTGATCAGGCCATGCGCATTTTTGATCAGTTCGAACAGGCGGATGTCGCCACGACCCGCAAGTTCGGCGGCACCGGTCTGGGTCTTGCCATTTCGCGCCAGCTGGCACGGCGCATGGGCGGGGATCTGGTCATTGTGCCGAACGACAAACCGGGTGCCAGCTTTGCCTTCAGCTTTGTGGCAGGGGGGGGCGGGGCGGATCGCCGCGCCCGTCCGGCGCCCTCAACGATGCCGGGTCTGGCAGAGCTGAGTAAGCTCAAAATCCTTCTGGCCGAGGACAATCGAACCAACAGCCTGCTGATCACACGGTATCTTGCAGAGGTTGAGGTGCAGCTTTTGTTTGCAACCAACGGGATCGAGGCGGTTGAACTGTCCCGCGAATACGCGCCGGATGTAGTGTTGATGGATGTTTCCATGCCGCAACTGGATGGCATTTCGGCAACTGTCCAAATTCGCAGTGGCTCTGGACCGCAGCCCTACATCATCGCGCTGACGGCCAATGCCTTTGATTCGGACCGCGTAGCCTGTTTTGCGGCAGGAATGAATGATTTCCTGACAAAGCCTCTTCGCAAGTCTGACCTGCTGGCCGCACTGGCACGGTGTCCAAAGGTGCACAAACCGCTTGGATCGCCCCCGACGGATCGCGTAACAGGGAAGGGACAAGCAAACGAGGCCCCGAATTGGACATCGCAACCCGCGTCTGGAACCACAAGTGGAAGATCGATCCGATCGTCAGATCGCTGATCGATACAGACTTTTACAAGCTGCTGATGTGCCAGTCGGTATTTCGCAACAAGCCCGACACTCAGGTGACCTTCAGCCTTATCAACCGCTCGACCCATATCCCGCTGGCCGATCTGATCGACGAGGGTGAGCTGCGTGAACAGCTGGATCATATCCGCTCGCTGTCCTTGCGGCGCGGGGAATCAACCTGGATGCGCGGCAACACCTTTTATGGCAAACGCCAGATGTTCCGCCCCGATTTCATGGACTGGTTCGAAAAGCTGCGCCTGCCGCCCTATCATCTGGAACGCGTCGGCGATCAGTACGAACTGACCTTCGAAGGCAGCTGGCCAGAGGTCATGCTGTGGGAAATTCCCGCCCTTGCGGTGCTGATGGAGCTGCGCGGGCGCGCCGTTCTGAACACCATGGGGCGGTTCGAACTGCAGGTGCTTTATGCCCGTGCCATGACCAAGCTCTGGGAAAAGGTCGAACATCTCCGTCAGGTGCCTGACCTCAAGATTGCCGATTTTGGCACCCGTCGGCGGCATTCCTTTCTCTGGCAGGACTGGTGCGTGCAAGCCATGCAAGAGGGGCTGGGCGCGGGATTCGCCGGCACGTCGAACTGCCTGATCGCCAAGAACCGCGATATGGAGGCGATCGGCACCAACGCCCATGAAATGCCCATGGTCTATGCCGCACTGGCCAAGGATGACGCGGCGCTGGCCGTGGCACCCTATGACGTTCTGGCGGACTGGCACGAGGAACACGAGGGCAACCTGCGCATCATCCTGCCTGACACCTATGGCACCAACGGTTTTCTGCGCAACGCGCCGGACTGGCTGGCCCGCTGGACCGGTATCCGCATCGACAGCGGCGATCCCGCCACCGGCGCGGAGACGGCGATCAGGTGGTGGCAGGAACGGGGCGAGGATCCGCGCACCAAGCTGGTGATCTTCTCGGATGGTCTGGACGAGGCCAAGATCGTCGAACTGCACAAGCAGTTTCTGGGCCGGGTCCGCGTCAGTTTCGGCTGGGGCACCCTGCTGACCAACGATTTTCGCGGCCTGACCAAAGATGACCGGCTCGCCCCGTTCAGCCTTGTCTGCAAGGCGGTGTCGGCGAACGGCCACCCTACGGTCAAGCTGTCGGACAACCCGAACAAGGCAATGGGACCACAGAGCGAAATTGATCGCTACAAGCGGGTGTTCGAGGTCGGCGCGCAACAACCGTTCGAAGTGGTGGTGTAAGCCACTCAGGCACTCAGGCGCGGGGTGATCGCCGTCACGCGTCCACGTCCGGGCGCTCATGGCCGCCCGGACAGTCCTATCGTGCGCGCAGGCCCACATTCTGCAGGCACCGGGCGCGTTCCTGCAGCCCCGTCAGCAGCCTTCAACCGATCGTCCGAACTTGCCGCTTTTCTTGCAAACACTCCGCAGCTAAAGACGGTCCTGCAAGGAGACCAGATATGACACAGATCACGCCTCAGCCCGGTATCATGGACATCGCTCTGTATCAGGGCGGCATCGCGCATCTGGACGGCGTGTCCAATGTGGTCAAGCTCAGCTCGAACGAGAATCCCTTTGGCCCCAGCCCCGCCGCGATGGAGGCTGTCCGCCGCTCTGCCCATGAATTGCACCGCTATCCCAACACCGATCACGGGCCGCTGCGTCAGGCGATCGCCGATGTGCACGGGCTGGATGCGGGCCGCATCATCTGCGGTGTCGGCAGTGACGAGATCATCCACTTTCTTTGCCAGTGTTATGCCGGCCCAGGGGACGAGGTCGTACACTCGGTCCACGGCTTTGGCATGTATCGCATCAGCGCGCTGGCTTCCGGCGCGACCCCGATCGAGGTTCCTGAAAGCGAACGGGTGACGGATGTGGATGCGTTCTTGGCCGGCTGTTCCGAGCGCACGAAACTGGTCTTTGTTGCCAATCCCAACAATCCCACCGGCACGATGATCGGCATGGCCGAAATCGAACGCCTCGCCGCAGGCATCCCGCCGCAGGCGATTCTGGTTCTGGACGGTGCCTATGCGGAATATGTCGATGGCTATGATGGCGGCGCCAAGCTGACCGAGGCGCGCGACAACGTCGTGATGACGCGCACCTTTTCCAAGATCTACGGCCTCGGGGGGCTGCGCGTCGGCTGGGGCTATGGCCCGCAAGCGATCATCGATGTGCTGAACCGTATTCGCGGCCCCTTCAACTTGTCCGGTACCGCGATGGTCGCGGCCGAGGCGGCGGTCAGAGATCAGGCCTATGCTGACAAGTGTCGCGCCGAAAACGCCCGCATGCGTGCCTGGTTGTCCGAGGCCCTCGCCGAACATGGCGTGGCCTCGGACACCTCCACCGCGAATTTTGTGCTGGCCCGCTTCGGTTCGGTCGAAGAGGCAGAGGCCTGCGATCTTTACCTGCAGTCGCAGGGCCTGATCGTGCGCCGGGTGGGGTCCTACAAGCTGCCCAATGCCCTGCGCATCACGGTGGGCGATGAATCTTCGTGCCGCCGGGTTGCCCATGCTGTGGGGCAGTTCAAGGCAGGTCAAAGATGAGCCAAGTTTACCCACGCGTCGCCCTGATAGGACTGGGTCTGATCGCCTCTTCTATGTTCTGGGCGATGAAGCGCCGAGGCGTGGCTGGCCATGTCACCGGGTACGCGCGCTCCGCGCAGACCCGTGACACTGCCCGCCGCATCGGGCTGTGCGATACGGTCTGCGACAGCGCGGCCGAGGCGGTGAGGGACGCCGATCTTGTGGTCCTGTGCGTCCCCGTGGGCGCCATGGGCGTGGTTGCTGCCGAAATCGGACCGCATCTGAAACCCGGCTGCACCGTCACCGATGTCGGATCGGTCAAGAAGACAGTGATCGAGGCGGTTGCCCCCCACCTGCCCGAAGGTGTGCAGTTCGTGCCCGGCCACCCGCTGGCCGGGACGGAACATTCCGGCCCCGAATCCGGCTTTGCAAGCCTCTTCGACAACCGCTGGTGCCTTCTCGTCCCGGTCGAGGGCACAGATCCGCAGGCGGTCGAGACTCTGACCACCTACTGGCAGGCGCTGGGCGCGAATGTCGAGGTGATGGATGCCGAACATCACGACCTTGTTCTGGCCGTGACCAGCCACACGCCGCACCTGATCGCCTACACGATGGTGGGCGTGGCGGATGATCTGCGCCGCGTGACCGACAGTGAGGTCATCAAGTATTCCGCTGCCGGTTTCCGCGACTTCACCCGTATCGCCGCATCCGATCCGACCATGTGGCGCGATGTTTTCCTGAACAACAAAGAGGCGACGCTTGAGATCCTCGGCCGGTTTACCGAAGAACTCTTTGCCCTGCAGCGGGCGATCCGCACCGGGGACGGCGATCATCTTCACGCCTATTTTACCCGCACCCGGGCCATTCGGCGTGGTATCATCGAGGCTGGACAGGACACGGATGCCCCGGACTTTGGGCGTGCCAAGACGGAGCGTTAATGCGATACCTTATCAAAGGCTTGCTGGCCATCACCCTCGCCACGCCCGCCTTTGCAAAGGCTCCTGACCATTCCCTCCATCCCGTTGCCCGCCCGGTCAGTCAGGCTACCCCTGACCTTTCCGCAACGCCGGAGTCGCCTTTGGCGGCGCTTTCGGCAGAAAGCCGCCCAGCACCGCGCCCCCAGATTTCCACGCCTGAAGCAGCGCCCGACTCAGCTGCGAAGGCACCCTTGCAGCAGGCAGGCGCCGCCGACACCTCGCCGCTGGCCGTCAGCCAGGCACTGCGCCCTACGTCACGGCCCGCAAGCGTCGTCAAGGCGGCAATCGTCGTGCGTCAGAAGGTGGCGCGCGGCGCGATTTGCGGCGATCCCGCGCTTCAGGGCGAACATGTCGGTCCCGTGCCGGGGAGCAGTCGCGGCTGCGGCATCGATGACGCGGTGCGCTTGCGGTCTGTCAACGGGATCAAGCTCAGCCAGAGCGCGATGATCGACTGCACCACTGCCAAGACGCTGAAGCGCTGGATCGACACCTCCCTGACCCCCGCCATCGGCGTACGCGGCGGCGGTGTGACGCAGATCAATGTGGCGGCGCATTACGTCTGCCGCTCGCGCAACAACCAGCCCGGCGCCAAGATTTCCGAACATGCCAAGGGCCACGCCATCGACATTTCGGGTTTCCAGATGCGCGACGGGACCAACATCACGGTGCTCGACGACTGGGACACGATCCGGGATGGTCTGCTGCTACGCAAACTGCACAAGGCTGCCTGTGGTCCCTTTGGCACCGTTCTGGGGCCGGGGTCTGACGGGTTTCACAAGGACCATTTCCACTTCGACACAGCGCGGTATCGCAGCGGATCCTATTGTCGCTGAGCCACACTTGACACTCTTGCCCTGCCAGTCGAAGAAAGCCCGGGGTGCAGCACCGCACCGTTTAAAGACATGAGGTGAGCATGGCCCAGAAGCCCTGGCGCAGATCACCGGCATTGCCCGCATGGTAGTTGCCAGAAACAAGGACGAACAGCTCAAGACGCTGTCGCCCCGCGCGCTTTGGGGGCATATCGCCCTCGCGCTTGCCCTTGGTCTGGCCGGGGGATTGCTGTTCAGCGCCCTTGGTGCGCCGCTGCCCTGGATGCTAGGGCCGATGATCTTCAACACCATTGCTGCCGTGCTGAACGCACCGATCCGCCCACCGCTGCGGGTGCGCCCCTATGTGATCGTAGTGATCGGCGTCATGCTGGGCGCGGGGTTCAAACCCGATGTCCTCTCTCAGGCCGGGGACTGGCTGCTGTCCTTTAGCTTCCTTGGACTTTACCTTGCCGCTTCCTGCCTGCTGGTGGTGCCGTTCTACCGTCGGTTCGGGGGTTTCGACACGGTCACCGCCTATTTCGCAGGCATGCCCGGGGGCCTGAACGAGATGATCCTGATCGGGCGCGACTTTGGCGGCGATGATGCGCGGATTGCGCTGGCCCATGCGGCGCGGATCGTCATAGTCGTCTCGCTGGTGGCGGTCTGGTTCCGGCTGATCGCGGGCTATGATCTGGGCGACAGGTCGCAGTTCGGCGTCAGCTTTTCCGAGATTCCGCTGCAGGATCTTCTGGTGCTTCTGATCTGCGGGGTCATAGGCTTTTACCTCGGCCCGCTTTTGCGCCTGCCTGCGCCGACCCTGATCGGCCCGATGCTGGTCAGCGCGGCGGCGCATCTGGCCGGGCTCACCAGCAATCCGCCCCCGTCCGAACTGGTTGTGCTTGCACAGCTGATCCTCGGCACGATCATCGGCTGCCGGTTCGTCGGATCAAAGGCGCGCGATATCGGCCATGCCCTGCTGCTCAGCCTCGGGGCGACGATCATCATGCTCGCGGTGACCGTGGCCTTTGCCGTCGCCTTTCACGACCTGTTCGGCCAGACCACCGAACAGGTGCTGCTGGCCTATTCCCCGGGGGGACTGGCCGAGATGAGCCTGGTCGCGCTCTCCATGCATGCCGAGGTGGCCTATGTGGCAACCCACCACGTGGTGCGGATCACCATGGTGATCCTGGTCGCGCCACTTGTGTTTCGCTGGCTGCAAAGCCGGTCGTCGCAGGGCTGATCCTCGCCTCAGCTGTCAATCAGCGCCTGCAGCATCGCCTTGGCGCTGTCCGATGACCATTCTGCATCGCCCTGCAGCCGCCCGACCTCCTGCCCCTCTGGGTTCAGGATCACGGTGATCGGCAGACCCAGAACCGCCATCTCGCGGGCCAGCTCTGATTTCGGATCGCGGTTCAATGGCAGGTTGCTCACCCCGATCTCATCAAAGAATTTCTGCATGGCGGTCTGCGGGTTGCGCCCGGTGGCAATGGTCAGCACTTCGAAATCATCGCCGCCCAGTTCGGTCTGCAACTCGGACAGCATGGGCATTTCGTGCCGACAGGGCGCGCACCATGTTGCCCAGAAGTTCACCAGCACCCATTTGCCCTGATAATCGGCCAGCGACAGAGGTTCGCCATCAAAGGTGGTGAATTCGGATGTGCCGACCGCTGTGGGCTCAGAGTGAAAGTTCATCTTTTTCATGTCCCCCTCACGCGCAGCAGTGGCGGCGGCAACATCGGCAAGGGCCGGGTTTGCAAGAACGACAAGGCCGGTATAGACGAACGCGTAAAGAAACCGTTTCATTTTTGCCTCCGAAGGGCTTTGCTTATGTCTGACACAACCTCGAACCAGATGTGGGGCGGCCGCTTTGCCGCCGGACCGGACGCGATCATGGAGGCAATTAATGCCTCGATCGGGTTCGATCAGCGGATGGCAGCCCAGGATATCGCCGGCTCTCGGGCCCATGCCGCGATGCTGGGCGCCACGGGCATCGTCAGTCCTATCGACGTCGAGGCGATCAGGAAAGGCCTTCTCACGGTCTTGTCAGAGATCGAGACCGGCACCTTCGCCTTTTCGACCGCGCTGGAAGACATCCACATGAATGTCGAATCCCGCCTGACCGAGGTGATTGGCACCCCTGCGGGCCGTCTGCACACCGCGCGGTCGCGCAATGATCAGGTGGCGACCGATTTCAGGCTCTGGGTGCGCGATCAGCTGGATGCGACAGAGGCGGGTCTTGTCGCGCTGATGAAGGCGCTTTTGACGCAGGCCGAGGCGGGGGCCGATTGGGTCATGCCCGGGTTCACCCACCTGCAGACCGCGCAGCCGGTGACATGGGGGCATCACATGATGGCCTATGTCGAAATGTTCTCGCGCGATCTGTCACGCGTGCGCGATGCGCGTCGCCGGATGAATGAATCGCCGCTGGGCGCTGCGGCGCTGGCGGGAACGTCGTTCCCCATCGACCGGCACATGACGGCAGAGGCGCTGGGGTTTGACCGGCCCATGGCGAATTCACTGGATGCCGTGTCGGACCGTGATTTCGCGCTGGAGTTCCTGTCCTGCGCGTCGATCTGCGCCATGCACCTGAGCCGCTTTGCCGAAGAGCTGGTGATCTGGTCCTCGGCCCAGTTCCGCTTTGTCACCCTGTCGGACCGGTTTTCGACCGGGTCCAGCATCATGCCGCAAAAGAAGAACCCCGATGCGGCCGAGCTGATCCGCGCCAAGATCGGGCGGATCTTTGGCGCCAATGTCGCGCTGATGATGGTGATGAAGGGCCTGCCGCTGGCCTATTCCAAGGACATGCAGGAAGACAAGGAACAGGTCTTTGACGCCGCCGACAACCTTATGCTGGCGCTGGCCGCGATGGAGGGCATGGTCAGGGATATGTCCGCCAACCGCGACTCGCTCGAACGGGCGGCGGCGAGCGGTTTTTCGACCGCAACCGATCTTGCTGATTGGCTTGTGCGCATTCTCGACCTACCCTTCCGTCAGGCGCATCACGTGACGGGGGCGCTGGTGGCTTTGGCAGAGAAAAAGGGCTGCGATTTGCCGGATCTGGCGCTGGACGACATGCAGGGCGTGCACGAGGGCATCACCGAAGCGGTGTTCGAAGTGCTGGGCGTGCACAATTCCGTCGCCTCGCGTCTGAGCTATGGCGGCACGGCGCCGATGCGCGTGCGTGAGCAGGTGGCCCGCTGGCAGGAGATTTTGGGATGAAGGTTGTCTTGATACTGGGCGTTCTCGCGCTCGCCGGATGCGGGGCAGACGGCGATCCCATTGCACCGAAAAAGCCCGAGACACCCGGCGTATCCATGAGCGTTACCGGCACGGCGAACATAGGGATTTCGGGCTGATGCTGCGCTGGCTCTGGCTTGCGCTTGCCGCCTGGGGTGCTGTGCATCCGATGTACTGGTTCATGACATATCTCAGCCAGAACGGCTGGGATTTCGGAGCGATGATTGACGCATGGTATGTGAACGCCTCGACCACGGGCCTAGTTTGGGATCTGACAATTGCGGCCATTGCCTTGACGCTGTGGATTCTGAGCGAGGTGGCGGTGCGGCGCAACTGGGTGGCGTTGATCTGTATTCCGGCGATCTTTTGCATTGGGGTCAGCTGCGGCCTTCCGCTGTACCTTTACGTTCGCTCCCGTCCCGCGCGCTGAGGTCGGGGGCGCTGCCCCCGTCGCCTGATCGGCGACTCCCCCGGGATATTTTTGGGCAGATGAAAACTGGGAGACTGTCAGCGCAGTTCTACCGACACGCGGCTTGAGGCGCCGGTGGCGTCGATCACCGAAAGCGTTGTGAATCCGGGGCTTTTGGCGGGGATCAGCAGTTCCGGGCGGCGCAGGTTTGTGGCGATCACCGCGCCGTCGCGCAGGACGGTGAAGGGCGCGGTGCCGTCGCGCAGTTTCAGCATGATGCCGTCGTTTTGTGTTTCAAGGCGCGCGCCTTCGGGCGGGAAGCGGATCGAGAAGTTGGGCGTTGTGCCCTGCGGGCCGCCGAAGCGCTGCAGCGGCAGGGGCAGCGCGGCGTTGGACACCATCAGCGTGTCGGCGGGCGGCGGCGGCAGGGGGACCGGTGTGCTGCGGGTACGTCCCAGCACCTCGAACAGCAGGGGGGCGGCGGTATCGGCGCCAAAGGCACCGGGCACCGGCGTGCCATCTGGTCGCCCGATCCAGACCCCGGCCACATAGCGCCCGTCATAGCCGATGGCCCAGGCATCACGGTGCCCGTAGGACGTGCCTGTCTTGAAAGCGACGCGCCCGCGCGGACCAGAGGCGGCGGGCGGCACGATCCCGGCGAGGATATGACCAATCTGCCATGCCGCGCGGGGGCTGAGGACCTGTGTTTGCGTTTCCGCAGCAGCACCGGTCCAGCGCAGGGGCGTTGTGCGCCCGCCTTCCGCCAGCATCGCATAGAGCTGCACCAGATCCTGTAGCTTGAGCCCGACGCCACCGAGGCTGACGGCCAGGCCTGCCGTGCCGCTGGGCAGGTCGGGATGGGCGCCCGCGCGGCGCAGCGCCTGCATCAGATGGGCGGGGCCCAATGCCTCGGTCAGGCGGACGACGGGGATGTTGAGCGAGAGTTGCAGCGCCTCGCTGACCCGGATGTCGCCGCGAAAGAGGTGGTCAAAGTTCTGCGGCGCGTAAGATCCGAACTGCACCGGCGTGTCCGAGATCAGGGTTTCGGGATGGGCGAGGCCCCGGTCAAAGGCCAGCCCGTAGACCAGCGGCTTCAGGGTCGATCCTGGCGAGCGGACCGCCTGTGTCATGTCGATGAACCCCTGTCCCTGCGTGCGGTCATAGTCTGGCGAGCCGACAGAGGCGAGGATTTCGCCGGTGGTGTGATCGGCCACCAGGATCGCCATGGACAGATGCGCGTCCCGCCCGGCCATGTGTGTGCGTGCCAGTGTTTCCAGCCGCGCCTGCAGGTCGCCGTTCAGCGTTGTTTCCACACGGGTGGTTCCCAGCGCCAGCGCGCGGTCCGCCAGATGCGGCGCCAGTTGCGGCACCGGGCGGCGCGCCACGGGGCTGGCGTCGCG
>NZ_AWWI01000055.1 GCF_002760615.1 Puniceibacterium antarcticum
CTGCTGGCCTGGCACATCGGCGTCAACCGGCGTTGGTTCACCGGCCTGCTGCGCGGAGGCTACGATGCCCGGCGCTTGCTGTCCGTGGTACTTCACCTCGGGCTAATCGTCGGCATGGGCCTTCTTCTGGTCGCCAGCGTCGCGATCTCGGACTCCTTGCTGGCGGCGCTTCCCCTGCCCGAAAGTTTCGCGCTGCGCCAGGTCCATCTGTTCACGGCCTACTGGGTGATGATCGCCGTCGGGGCCCACCTTGGCCTGCACTGGACGCGGGTCATGGCAACGACCCGAGGGATGCTGCGCCTGACGCCGCCCAACACGCTGCGGACCTGGACCTTGCGCGCCGTTGCGGCGGCCGTTTTCCTGCTTGCCTTCGACAGCGTTGCGACGCTCGACCTGCGCAGCAAGCTGACCTTCAGGCCCAGCCTGTCGTTCTGGGATTTCTCGACCTCGGTCGCGCCCTTCTTCTGGCATTGGGCCGCTGTGCTGAGCCTGCCCGCGATCCCGGTGCACTATGGCGTCAGACTGTTGCGCGCGCGGCGGTAGGCGGATGGCGCGCCAGGGATCAGCCTAGGCTACACAGTTTGCTTTGCCCGATTCATGGTTGGGCAATGATTTTAGCCTCAGCATGCCTTTCGATCGCCCGGCAATGAATGAATTTCATAGGACCAACCCATCGGGTCGGTCTAATCGCGCCGCTGCCGGGGCATTATATACCCATCGGTGCACGGGGGCGGGACCGCCCCGCCACCAGCAATAACATTCGGAGAAAGAACATGAGCAACAATATTCAGGATAAGGTCGTCGTCATCACCGGTGCCTCCAGCGGCATGGGCGAGTCGGCAGCACGTCACCTCGCATCGCTCGGTGCCAAGGTCGCCATGGGCGCCCGCCGCACCGAGCGCCTCGATGCGCTAGTGTACGAAATCACCGCCGCAGGTGGTGAGGCGATTGCCGTCGCGACCGACGTGACCAAGCCGGACGATGTCAAGAGGCTGGTCGACATGGCGGTCGAGGCCTATGGCCGGATCGACGTCATCATCAACAACGCGGGCATCATGCCGCTGTCCCCCATCGAAAGCCTCAAGATCGACGAATGGGACCGGATGATCGACGTGAACATCCGCGGCGTTCTGCATGGCATCGCCGCAGCGCTGCCGCACATGAAGGCGCAGAAGTCCGGTCAGATCATCACCACCTCGTCGGTCGCGGGTCACGTCATCTTCCCCGCCTCGGCGGTGTATTCCGGCACCAAGTTCGCCGTTCGCGCGATCAGCGAAGGCCTGCGGCAGGAAGTGAAACCCTACAACATCCGCACAACCATCCTGAGCCCCGGCGCGGTCAAGACCGAGCTGCTCGAGCACATCTCGGACGAAGAGGTCAAGGCGGCGAACTCAGACTATGTCGGCCAGGTCGGCATCCCGGCGGACAGCTTCGCACGCATCGCCGCCTTCGCAATCAGCCAGCCCGAAGACGTCGACATCAACGAGGTCATCTTCCGCCCGACGGCCCAACAGTTGTGATCCCGGTCCTGCAGCGGCGCAAGCCGCTGCAGCTCCCACACGGCAGGCGGCACCCGTCACGCAAAGCGATCCCGAGCGCACAGGCGCACAGGCGCACAGGCGCTCCGAACAGCAGAATCCCATAACGGATACGTCGAAGGCCCTGCTTTCCAGTGCCCTGCCGCCGGCCACCGCCCCGGCCCTTGCGCAAGAGGTCCCCGATGTCGCCGCATCCATGACCACAGCCAGCCCATCGTCTGAGAGGTCAACAAAGGGGGCAACGCCAGCATGCTGCACCTTCCGGACGCGGGACTGACCGGCAACAGAGACCCGCCGATGATGGAGCCAACACCCTTGAGATCGCAGATCTGCTGATCGACCGGATCAGCGAAGCCTGAGGCGCGGGGTCGATGACAGGGGAGCCTCGAAGCCACTTCTTGCTGGCCCCCACCTCTTGCCGACCGGACGCGAAGACCGGCCGATCACCTTCGTGTCGCGACCTGCGCGACCGGAAAGGAAGTCCAATGCTTGCCTCGACGACCGCGGCCCAACCGGCCCGCGCCACCATGACCCCCCTGCTGACGCTGCTGTTCGCCATCGCGGGCGGCATCGCCGTCGGCAACCTTTACTGGTCGCAACCGCTGCTTGCGGTGATTGCCGAAGACTTCGGCGTTACCGAAACCTCGGCCGGACTCCTCGTCACCGTGACCCAGCTGGGTTACGCCACCGGCATCCTACTGATCGTGCCCCTGGGCGACACGCTCAACCGCCGCAAGCTTATTCCGGCCGCGATGTTCCTGTCAGCCGTTGCCCTGGTGGGGGCAGCCCTGTCGCCAAGTTATCCCCTGTTGATGACAGCGCTTCTTGCGCTAGGGCTGGCCACGACGGCGGGCCAGATGATCACGCCCCTGGTCGGCGACCTTGCCGCGCCCGAGCAGCGCGGTCGCGTGGTCGGAACCGTGGTTTCGGGGATGCTTAGCGGGATCCTTCTGTCTCGGGCGCTCAGCGGGCTGATCGCGGATGTGCTCGGGTGGCGAGGCGTGTTCTGCGTCGCAGCCCTTGCGGCGGTCGTCATGGCGGTCTGCATGCGCCGTGGCATCCCCGAAGAGCCCGCACGGCCCGGCGTCCCCTACGGTCACCTGCTCTGGTCGATCTACGACAGTGTGCGGACCCATGCGGTGGTCCGCGGGACCCTGCTTCTGGGGGCCTGCGTCTTCGCGGTCTTCTCGATGTTCTGGACCGCTCTGACCTTCCTGCTCAGCAGCGCACCCTACAACTATTCGCTCGCTCAGATCGGGCTTGTCGGCCTTGCCGGTCTTGCCGGCGCCGCTGCCGCGAAGAACGCCGGGCGCCTGCATGACGGCGGCCTGTCGGTGAAGGCGCAGGGCGTCGCACTGGTCGTCACGCTTGGCTCGCTTGGGCTGGCCGGGGCAGGTGCGCATTCCATCGTGGTGATCCTGATCGCCGTGGTCGTGCTTGACGGAGCCATCCAGACTATCAACGTTCTCAATCAGTTGCGGCTCCTCAACCTCGATGCGGAACGTCGCAGCCGCATCAACTCGGCCTTTGTGACCAGCAACTTCATCGGCGGCGCCATCGGCTCGGCCCTTGCCGGAGCGGTCTGGCCGGTCGCCGGTTGGACGGGTGTCATGGCCGTGGCCGCCGGAATGATCGGCATCGCCTGCGTGGTATGGATCGCCCGCCGCCAGACCTTCGAAGTCTCGGCGGGCTGAGCCCTGTGGCGCGGCGCTTGGCGCTGCCCTCTTCGAAAAAGACCGCCGGTGCGAACCGCTCCGAATGTCCCTGATACACCCTCCCAGAAGGACCGCCCCATGACCTCCATACCTGAATCGTCCGAGAAGCTCCCGATCGAGAGCCTTCTCGCTCTCTCGACCGCGGCCTTCCTCGCCATTCTCACCGAAACAATGCCCGCAGCCGTGCTGCCGCTGATATCCGCTGATCTTCATTGGACGGAGGCGCAGGTGGGGCTGCTGGTCGGCGCCTATGCCGTGGGCTCGGCCGCGACGGCAATCCCACTGATCGCCGCCACGCGCGCCCTGCCGCGT
>NZ_AWWI01000056.1 GCF_002760615.1 Puniceibacterium antarcticum
TGGTCCTTTCGGTTGGGCCAGAGTCTATCTCAAACTGGATTAGCTGCAGGGGGCAACGTCAACTGGAACCGCGCAGGTTTTTTCAGGGACGAAGCGATATTCCTTTGAACGAAACGGGCAGAGAGCGGGCGCGCGCAGTTGAGCGCAGATTGGCTAACTTATCTGTTTCGAAGGTCATGGTCAGTCCGCTAAAACGTGCAATGGAAACCGCGACGCTGGCGTTTCCAAACAGTTCGGCTCTCATCCAGGTTGAGCGAGACCTTATTGAGTGCGACTTTGGGAGCTTGGAAGGTAAACATATCAAAGATGCAATGAACGAATACTGCATCACTCGTAAAGAACAGCTCGCGGAAATCCTGCCGACGTATGGAGAACTTTGGTCAGCCGTCCTCAAGCGCTACAAAGCGCTTTTAGCTAAGATCGCAGCGCTTCAACGTTTCGGGCCGACGGTTGTATTGGTCGGGCATGATGCTGTGCTTCAGGGAATATAAGAAACTTTGACAGGCCACTGGTTTCAAAGCGAACATGGCCAGCCGCACTATTTCGAAAAAGGCCCCGCCGGTTGGGAGGTTGTAAACAGCATATGCCCAAGTAACGCAGGATGATCACTTCGTCTGCACTGCCGTCGCCCGAGTGAGCCGTATCAAATGTCGGCTGTGTCACCTACGGCTTCAGCCATTTGTATTCGCCAGAGAGCAAGATGTGTGCCCAGCCGATCCCAGTGGAACTCTGCGCGAACAGGGCAAGCGGCTACCCGGCGCGTGACGCACGAGAGTATTCAGGAAGATATGGACGACATGGACCTAGACGAAGACAAGATTGACGAGGCCGTACTGGCGCTCTTGCGCCTGACCCTCCACGACGGCCAGCGCGCCTGGAAGGGGTTCGATAGGGACAGCATGGACCGGTTGCATCAGAAAGGATGGATTGGCGATCCGGTGGGAAAGGCGCGGCCCGTCTCCTTCACCGAAGAGGGGTTGCATAGATCCGAGAGGCTTCTGGAGCAGTTGTTCGGTAAGAAAGCCGATCCGGAGAAACGCGCCGCAGACCGCCCTTGAGCGGCTACAAGCTGCGCGGGCGGGGTGCGATCAGGACCGGGGGAGGGAGATCAAGCGCAATGTCGATAGTGCTGGCACGGGTTTGACGGAGCAGGAGCGGGAGCGGCAGCGCGAACGGGTTCTAGAACGTCAACTACGTCATCGCGCCCGAGCTGCAGCGCCGTATGGCAAAGCGCGCCGGTGAGACGATCGTCGAGATCGAGGGCGGCCACCTGTTGCCGATGGCGAACCCCGATGAAGTGGCGGAGTTGATCGCGCAAGCCGCCGAGGCGGTAAACTGATCCCGCACTGGAGGCAGTTTACCTGGGCGGTGTTGAGGGTGTCGAGATACTCGGATGGCACGGGCAGTGTGCGATAGATCACTCGCGCCGCTCCTGTCGCGTCTTTACGCTTCTTCAGAGACCGCAGGACGATGGTACTACCGGAGAGATCGACACGGGCCGGAATGATCTCCAGCAGCTTTGACGGGCGACAGCCGGTGAACAGCAGCGTCTCGCAGAGTGTGCGGTCTCGGGCAGGCTTGCGCCGGGCCACGGCCAGGAAGGCAGCCCGCTCTTCAGCATTTAGGTAGAGCCGATTTCCGGCGGTGTCATAGAGGCGCATTTCGCTCATATTTAACAGTATGCACGAAAACTGTTAAACTGCGAATCCCGAACAGGCCCCCTGTCGGCTTTGTCTGATTATTTTCCGGGTCGTGGAAGATGAGCAGATGCGGCAGCGTCAAGCGACGATTTCACCCACATAGCCAACCCAAAGGCCCTGGGCATTTGTTCGTATGCTACGGTAGTCGGCTGCGTTGATGCGGTGGCTTTTCGCGCGAAAGAGGGCAGCGGTTTGATCATGGACGGACAGAAACATCTGAGCCTGTCTTGCTGATTTGAACCGGTCGAATATCTTTTCTCGGCGACGGGTGTGCCGATGTGACGCCTCGCTGCGATTGTTCAATCCCTTGTTCAATCGGTGATCGACGCCTGGGCAAAGCTCGCGCGTATCAACGCCATAACTTCGCAACTTATCCGTTATGATGACCCGAGGTATGCCCCACCGCTTCATAATTTTTCGCAAGAACCACTTAGCGGCTTTAGCGTTTCGGCGCGATTGCACTAGGATTTCGAGCGTGTCGCCGTTGCCATCGACCGCACGCCAGAGCCAGTGCTTCTTCCCGCGGATCGGGATCGCAACTTCGTCCAGATGCCACTTGTCAGCGGGCTGGGGGCGATCACGCCGGATCTTGGCCGCAATCTGTGTTCCAAATTTCGCCACCCAAACTCGGACCGTCTCATGGCTGACAGTGATGCCGCGTTCCGCCAGCAGATCCTCAACGTCCTGCAGGCTGAGGGCGAAACGGCATAGCCAATAACCGAGCGCGGAAAGCGATGGCCCTTCAGGGCCGAGGAGGGGACAGACAATATCATCTCCCTGCGTTAGCCTCACAGATCGGTATCGGCAACCTGACAGTGCCGAAGGGAAAAGCCGACAGTTCTGTGGACTGATGGCCCCGACGCAAGATGAAGCCGACCAGGTGCGTGCGCAGTTTGCCATGGCTATCGTATTGGTATCGCTTCGCAGATTAATGTGACAACACCGTTTGACCTAATAGTCTGGCTTCAAGAGAGCGACGCACGTCCTCTTCTGCCAGATCAAGTAACACGACAAGCGCGGCGCTCGTCGCGGCAGGATCTGCTGCAAGAATGTTGTGCAGCACTTGCTCGTGCAGCGCTACGGAATGCGCCTGCCCGGCGGGATTGTCATCCGTCAGGCGAAAGCTGATCAGCAGAGCCGTTTCGGTCAACGCCGCCAGCGAGCCGATCAGTTCATTGCCCGACATCCGCAGAAGAGTCTGATGAAAGACCAGATCCGGCACGGCAAAGCGTGCCCCGTCGTCCCCCGAGGCGCGCATCTGTTCAAGCGCCTTGCGCATATCCCCGATCTGCTCGGGCGTGGCGCGCTGCGCGGCAAGTGCGCCTGCGGCGGGTTCGATGGCGCGGCGCAGTTCAAACAGCGATCGTGCGTCTTCGGCCGTCGTATCGGGTCCGTAGCGCCAGAGCAGCACATCGGCATCCAGAAAGTTCCAGAAACTGCGCGGGCGCACGCAGGTCCCGGTTCTGGGGCGTGCCTCGACCAGCCCCTTTCCGGCAAGCACCTTTATCACCTCTCTCAGAACGGTGCGGCTGACACCATGGGCCGCGCTCCATTCCTCGGCATTGGGGAGCTGATCGCCGGGGGTCAGTTCGCGACTGACAATACTCTGACCGATCTTGTTCAGGATGCGGTCGTGCAGCCTCTCACCTTTTCGGGTGCCCGTCCCCGCCAGGGCGGCGGCTGCCTGCGACAATGCCGCTTCGAACGTCGCATTCTTCATACTATTGTCACAACCTTTCATTAATCATCATACTATTGGCACTGCGGCGACGGCCGTCAACAGAGAACCTCGAACCGAACTTTCTAACTTTGTCGCTGCAGGTGACTGGGACCGGTAAGGCACGCCGCAGATCACGGCTGCCCGACCCCTTCGCACCTTTCGACCCCACGCATCCCGATGCCGCGATCCCGCGCACCCCACACTCAAACCTGGAAAACCCTAGCAATGCCCCTGACGAAACACGCCCTGATCCGCCGCAACACCTGCGCATGTCCCCGGCCGCCGCGCGCCTCCCGGATTTCCCGAAAGCGCCCGGTTCTGGCCGGGCAAAGCCTGCTGGGCGCCACCGCTCTGGCCGGGCTGCTGTGCGCGACTGCGATGCCTGCCCATGCGAATGAGCCCTGGGTTCTGGTCGACAAGACGACGTTCGATTATGCGACGGCGATCAATCGTGCGCAGGGCCTGACCACCGACGGGGTGAATTGGATTTTCTCGGGCGAAAACATGCTTGAGATTACGGATGCAGACTTTAACACGATCCTGCTGGACAGTTCGGCCATTGTCGATGAACTGGCCACCCCGTCCGATATCGCGGTGGTCGGGCTCAACCACATCGGGGATATCTATTACGACAAGGGTCTGCTGTACCTGCCGTTGGACTCGAGCAAGGACGAGCCTGTCAGCGGTGAGAATTACCAGACTCCGGTGATCGCCATCTACAACGCCAGTGATCTGACCTATACCGGCAAATCCTATGCAATCACCACGCCCGACGGCACCGATGACATTGCAAGCTGGGTGGCCGTGGATAGCGACGCCGGTGTCGGCTATACCATGGCCTACAACAACTCGACCAAGATTGCCGTTTATGACCTGAACGACTGGTCCTTTGTCCGCTACATCCCGCTAGAGTCCGTGATCGACAACGCCCAGGGCGGCAAGATCAAGGACGGCTGGATGTATTTCTCGACCGATGGGGACAGCAAATCGGTCTATCGCGCCAATCTGTCAACAGGTGCGGTCGAAGAGCTTTTCAACCTCAAAATCGAGGGTGGTCAGGAGGTTGAGGGCCTGTCGTTCAAGATGACCAAGGATGGTCAGGCCCTGTTTGTGCAGAACTTGGAATTCGATATTCTGAGCGAGGTGCTGTACGAATATCTTCTGCCCTACGGCAATGCCCTGTCCGGAGAGGTTCACGCCAGCCTCAAGACCGTTCTGCTGGAAGACAGCGGGCTGCTGCGCAGTGCCGTTTCTGACCGGTTGCAGGCGATCCTTGGCGGGCAAGGCGGGGTCGTGGCGACCAACGGTATCATTCCATCGCGTCAGAACCCGATGCAGGGTGTGAATATGTGGGCCAAGGTTCTGGGCGCCACCGGAAAGATCGACGGTTCTGGCGATGCGGCCAGCATCACGCATGACACCAATGGGCTGCTCCTGGGTGCGGATACGATGCTTGGGGACTGGCGGATCGGGGCGCTTGCGGGCTTTGGCAACACGACGTTTGACGTGGGCGACCGGAGTTCGGACGGCAGCAGCAGAAACCTGCATTTCGGTGCCTATGCCGGCACACAATTCGGCAATCTCAACGTCAAGACCGGGGCGTTTTACACCCGTCATGACATTGAAACCACACGCGATGTTTGTTTTCCACTGGTGAACGAGACGCTTGAGGCGGATTATGAGTCAACCACGCTGCAGGCCTTTGGCGAACTGGGGTATGAAATCACGACCGCCAAGGGCGCGTTCGAACCTTTTGCCAACCTGGCGCTCATCCATCAGCACAGCGAGTCCTTTCAGGAAACAGGCGGAAGCACGGCGGGGTTAAGTACCGGAAGCCGCGATTTTGAGACGCGCCTGGCGACGCTTGGTTTGCGTGCGTCGCGTGATCTGAGCCTGGGCCGCTCTGCTGCGAAACTGCGCGGGATGCTGGGCTGGCAACATGCTTGGGGTGATATCACGCCCGGGCTGGATATGGCGTTTGCCAATGGCACCTCCTTTTCCAGCACCGGGGTTTCGATGGCGAAGGATGCGCTTTCGCTGGAGATCGGCCTTGATATGACCCTGTCAGAGACGACATCGCTGGGGGCCTCGTATTCTGGCCGGAGGGCGGAGGGCAGCCAGTACAACGCTCTGAATGTCAGCGTTACCATGGCTTTCTGAGCCAAGGGGCGGGGGCAAGAGCCCGTACCCTACCTGCCAGTCCGGCCCAAAACGGGCCGGGCTGGCAGCGTGATTTTGGCGATGTGGAAACCGTATGGAATGCGTATGGTTTGCGTGTGGCTGGGTGCCAGATCGGCCGATGCGGCGCCGAGAAAAGATCCCTCCCATGGGGTGCGCCGTTGATCGGGACAACGCCCAAGACTCCGCTCGTTCAGGGCAGAAACAGGCCCGTGGCCTGTTTGCGGGGACGCGCTTTACCCTTATCATAGCTTGGCTGCGACCCGCGTGTGTTTCAGGTCAAAGGCGGAACGCGGCTCTCTTGCACGAAGCGGGTGAGGGATTCGTGTCGTGAATCCAATGTGGTAGCTGGCCCGCATGAGCAAACCGACATCACCGACCTACAAGACGACGAACTGGGCTGATTATAACGCAGCGCTGAAGCGCCGCGGATCACTGACGATCTGATTCGATCCCGAGATGAAGTGGGGTGCCAACCCCTCCGGCAAGAGGGCCAGATCGCAGACGATCAGCGACGCCGCGATTCAGACGTGCCTGAGCATGAAAGTGCAATTCGGAATGGCGCTTCGGCAGACGACGGGCTTTGTGGAAAGACTCTTGCGGTTGACAGGTCTGGATTGGGTTGTGCCGGATTTCAGAACTATCTGGCGACGCCAAAGGACGCTTGCGGTCCCCGTTCCGTGTCGCGGCGCGAACGGCCCACTGCACCTGCTCATCGACATCCTCGCCGCGATCCACCGACTACGAGTACCACCTCTATGCGCATGACTGCGATCCAGACCCCAAACTCAACGATATCGGCAGGACAGGTCTTTCCGGCACATCGAAAAATGGTCCAGAACGGCACTGCCGGGGCCGGTTCGTGGTGCAGACCGACTAAATCCGACCACCTTGATCTCGAACGGCAGTCCACTTGGGGAATGTCGGTCTATAGGCTTTCTACGGTCCTGCGCGACCATCTGGAGTTGGGGGAAGTCACCCGGATCACGCTGAGGCAAAGCATCGGCGGCGTGCGGCGGCACCTATGGGACGAGAAGCAGCGCAGGCCCGTCACCTTCGCGGAGGCGAAGGCCGCTTGACCGCAACCACATCACGCGCCGACGCCGCCGGTCCGGCATCGCGAATTTCTGATGACGTCGTGCGAAGAGATCAAGGGGCGGTCGAGAAGATCTCGGCGGCAATGTGTGGTGCCGCGACAGTCTGGCGTTCAGGGCGATATCCTGAGATACGTGCAGGGATTCGAAAAGTCCCGCCAAGGTTCCCTCGGGACGCATGGGGTCTGATAAATCCGGCACTGACGGCCGAAACAAGGAGACGACATGCAGCTCGACGGAATTGGAGGACTACTGCTTGCCGTCATCTGCTGGGCGCTGGCCGCCTTCGTGGTCGTCGTGACCTTTCTGCCGATGTCGAACACGAATGTCTGGTGGATCAGGGCAATGGACTTTCCACGCCTTCAGATTGCGGTCATCGGTGGAATCGTCCTGATCGCGGCGCTGTTTCTGCCCGGGTCGGGCCGCCTGATCGTGCCGGTCCTGATGATCGCCGCCTGCGGTTATCAACTATGGCGGATCTTCCCCTACACCCCACTCGCGACGGCCGAAATGAAATTGGCCGAAGCGGGCGCCGACACGGTAAAGGTCCTGTCCTCCAACGTGCTTATGGAGAATGGCCGCCATGACCTGTTGCTCGAGGTGATCGAGAAGTTCGACCCCGATATTCTGTTCCTGATGGAAACAGATCAGGCTTGGATCGATGCCGTCGAACCGGCACTGGCACGGTATTCCACGGTCATCCGTGAACCGATAGACAATCATTACGGCATGGTATTCGCCACGCGCCTTCCGGCCGACAGAGCCGAAATCGTCCGCCTGACATCAAGCGACACGCCGTCCGCCTTCGCGCAGATGACGGCGCCGGACGGAACCACCTTCCGCTTCGTCGGCCTTCACCCGCGTCCGCCGCTGCCCGGGCAGAATACCCAGGAACGCGACGCGCAGATATATTACGCCGCCCGTTTTGCGCGCAAATCCGGTGTCCCGCTGATCGTGACCGGCGATTTCAACGATGTTGCCTGGTCGGACACGTCGCGAACGTTCAAGCAAGTCGGCCAATATCTCGACGCGCGGATCGGAAGGGGGTTCTTCGCCAGCTTCGACGCCGAAAAATTCTATCTCAGGTTTCCGATCGATCAGCTTTACGTGACCGAGGACATTGCCGTCGTATCGATCCAGCGTCTCGACTACATCGGATCGGATCACTTCCCGATGGCCGCGACAATCCGTCTGGATGCGGCTGCGGCGGCGCGACTGAACATGACACCGGAACCGATCTCTGAGGACGAGCAAAATCTGATCGACGATTCTGTGGCGAAAACGCGGGAAACCCTTGGGCACTCGAAATTCTGAGCCCGTTCGCCAGACCCTGCGATCCTTCCACCACCGCGGTGTCTGCCAATTAAAAGCAAAACGCTTTAGCAGACATTTCAACGAATTTTTGGATGGTAGCAAAGTCGGGATTTCAGCGTCTTCACGTACAGAAAGATCATCCTGCCAGAATGCGCCGTTCAGAAACCAGATTGTTTTCATGCCGACTTGTTTGGCCCCAACGATATCTGCCTTGGGACTCTGTTGCGCAAATTAGCTGACGGACGGTTCTCCCCTTAACCCAGACGGATTTATCCCACGGCCCTTGTGACGGGGATGCCAAGGGCGGTGTAGCCGTTCAGGATCGCAACGCGCGCCTGAACCTCCGCGACCTGGCGGTCGAAGTCCCGTACCATCAAGCGTTGGCCGAGTAGTTTAACGCAGTGCATCCACTGCCCGAGAGGGTTTGTCTCGACGCGACTCCGGCGGTGGTAACCGCTCCAGTTCCGCCATAGTACCCGACCCAGATATTTTGATGCGCGCAATGCATCGTTCCTGGCGATGGCACCGGCGGTGGTTGGCTTTCATGTCTGGGCATTTCGGCGTGGCGGGATGACCGCGGCCGCACCTCGGTCAGCGATGGGGTGTGCCACGCGTCCTCATGACGGACAAACTGCGCAGCTATGGCGTGGCCGTCCGTGACCTTTGCCCAAGCATAGATCATCGTTCTCACAAGGGTTTGAACAACCGATCCGAGGCGTCGCATCGACACACACGACGAAGAGAAGAAATCATGGGTCGTTTCAAATCCCCACGCCAGGTGCCGCGTTTTCTATCCGTCCACGATCAGGCCGCGACCATCTTTCGTCCAAAACGGCACCGCCTTTCCGCAGCACCCTAGCGCCAATCTCGGGCTGACGCGTTCAGCCGGTGGAACACCTATGCGGCTGAAATGGCTGCCTGAACGGGGCGCGGTTCTTGGTATCGTCCTGACAGAAAAACCTGACAAGGCCTTCTGCGCTGCTCTAGGTTAGGGCGGGCCTGCGTACTGGGGAGTAATGTGAGCGGAGTACCAATCGTGCGAGATGCATTGCTCATCCTGAGCTGCGGTTGCCGCGAAAGCAGCAATGGAGAATTTCATGAACTTGACTGCGGTCGCCGCTTGGACTGCGCTGGTTTTAGTTCTGGCCATTCCCACCTTCACGTCAGCTCAGCAGTCCCTCGAGCTTCCACCGGACGTCGTTGAAGGATTCTACGTCACTTTGGACGACGTACGTGCCAAAAGCGATGCGGTGTATGATGCCCTTGCCGGCGCGGCCGGCGATCCAATTTCCAAGAGCAACTTCACCGCACGGAACTTGCCGGACAACATCGTGCCGGAGGAGACGGACCGAGAGCTGCTGCAGAACCTTTTTGGTCTTCTCGACGCAAACGGCGACGGGCAGTTGACACGCGCCGAGTGGGACGAGCGCATCGCGAGCGATCTGAGGTCTGCCGATGAGAACGAAGATGGCAAAATCACGCTTGGAGAACTCTCCCACGCCCGCGAGAACCTTAGCATCGGCGACGCCCTCAAGATAATCTTCTGAGGTGGTGTCAGACGGATTCGAGCCAGTCTCTGCAAGGATAATGAAGCTGCAGATTAGGCCAAGCCGAGTTGGCACCACTCGGCGAGAGCAGGGGCTCGGTTGGCCTTGAAGTTTTCTCTGCTATAAAACCCGCGCTCCTGAT
The DNA here is from genome assembly GCF_002760615.1 of Puniceibacterium antarcticum. Taxonomy (GTDB): domain Bacteria; phylum Pseudomonadota; class Alphaproteobacteria; order Rhodobacterales; family Rhodobacteraceae; genus Puniceibacterium; species Puniceibacterium antarcticum. The sequence continues at coordinate 9,696 of NZ_AWWI01000056.1, forward strand.
TGAAATGTTTGCAGACGAAGGAATGAACGGCGGCGTCATGAATCGCCCCGGTTTCACCGGAGACCTGGAGCGTCTGCTCGGCGCGATTGGCGGCACAGTCCGCAAGACTCCTCCCGAAGTGACGCGTATCTTTCTGCGCCCGCAACCGAGACCGCAAGAGTCTGTTGCCCTGTAAGTCTTGATCGGGTGCATCTTCGCGTGCAAAAGTCGCAAGGATACGCTCCGTTTCAGGGCGTTTTCCCTCCGCTCTTCTGCAAATCCAAAAGAATTTTGCGGTCAAAGCCATGAATTGTTGACCCCCCACTTTCGCGCAAGACCTGTTCACGCAACTCGGCAACGACGACACGCGCGGGCAACGGAAAAGACTCTTCCAACTTAGCAAGGGTTTCAACAAGCTGGGTGACGACATCCGCATCTGTCATCCCGTATCGTGCTATCGCCGCGACGGCCCGGCGCGTTACAGCCCCCAGATCAATGACTTCAGTCAAGACACGCAACTGGCCGCTCTGGTCGAACCGCATCGGCGAGGGAATGTCCCTGTCGGCCAATCGGCCAAGAACCTGGCCCAGCCGGTCGATGCAGTAGAGCGCGGTGGTTGGGTCGTTGATGCCGGGCGACAGGGATCGTTGCGCCAGTTCCACGATACGGCGGATGGCGAACTCCAGATCCTGATAAGGTGTCCGGTCCCGTCCGATGACGACCGCACCGCGCAGTTCCTCGTCAATCTTGTCTGAAACCTTGGCCTTCGGATAGGCTGCAATCACGCACGCACCCTTTGTGACGAACGCGCCGGGGCGCGCTGCAATCCGCAGAACAAGATCATTCTTGGCGGCGATCCGCATCAGCACGTCACCGCCGATACTCTGCACGTACCCATCTGAATCGGCCGCAATCTGCCTGCTGTCAGTCTCGAAATCGCCGGGTAGAGGCTGCTTGACAGCTTCGATTGGCCGCCCATCACCCAATCGTTCGGGAAAGACATGATCGACGGCGGCGCAGCCCTCGACGGCGAGTTTTTCCAGCAGTGTTTCCACCCGGATCGACGTCGCAATGTGATGGATGAAGTAAAGCAGAACTGCCACACTTGCCGCGCCCATCAGCACCCCAAACGCAACCGCCAGATGGGGAACGAAGCTGGAGCCCTCGGTGCCCCTCACCGACCTCAGCACGAACAGGCAATATAGAAAGGTCGCTATGAAGGTTCCCAGGACGATCTGGTTGCTGCGATCCCGCATGAAGTTGCCCAATGTCCGCGGACCGAACTGCGAGGAGGCAAGCTGCAACGACAACATCGTGATCGAAAAGATCAGACTGGCCACCGTGATCATGGAACTCGCGATCACCGACAGCATCGCCCGGGCTCCTTCGGGGCCGAATGTATAGAGCGCGGCCGGATTGTCCGTCTGGGCCACATCTCGCAGGGTATCGACCGAGATGAGCACAAAAGAAAGCGCGATAGCCGACAAAGCCATGACTGCGGGCACAAACCAGAAGCTGGAGTTGAGGCGTCCCCAGAACGCTGTGAGGCGTGTTATTGAAAATGACGCTGTCATGATCAACTCCCTGCTTTGAAAAAATTTATTTGTGCTGACAGCATAGTCGGTTTCCGACAAGCTATTTGCTCTGGCCCAAGTTTGATCGGTCTGGACAGCAACCTCCGTTTGGCATTGATCACCATACCACTCGCTTGATCACGGCCCGCAGGCTCAGCCCCTGAACGATCAGGGTGAACAGGACGACGGCATATGTTGCGGCCAAAAGCGCCGATTTCTCGGCGACCTCTGGCAAAGAAAGCGCCAGCGCCACCGAGATGCCACCCCGCAAGCCGCCCCAGGTTAGCACCGGAATGGTGCCCCGCGCGAATTTGCGCAACAGGCCCAGCAGAAGGACGGGACCGCTGACGGCCACCAACCGGGCGAGCAGCACCAACGGCACCGCAAGCGCCATCAGCCAGCCGAAGGCAGGCTCGAACCGCAGCACCAGAACCTCAAGCCCGATCAGCAGGAACAGGACCGAGTTCAGCATTTCGTCGATCAGCGTCCAGAAGCCGAATAGGTATCTCTGCGTCTGATCGCTCAGCGCATCGCGCGGCCCCCGGCTTCCGACCAGCAAGCCTGCGACAACAACCGCCAGCGGACCGCTCACACCCAGTCTGGAGGCGATCGCATAGGTGCCCACAACCAGCGCAAGCGAAATCAGCACCTCGATCGAATAGTCGTCGATGGCGCGCATGGCGCGGTAGGCGACATAACCAGTCATGGCGCCGAGGACCGCGCCGCCAAAGGCTTCGACCACGAACATCTCGCCCGCCTGAAAGGCGTCAAACCCGTCACCGAGGGCCACCTGAAGAAGCACAGCGAATAACACCACGCCTACGCCGTCGTTGAACAGGGTCTCACCCGTCATCACGATCTTGAGGTCCTCGGGGACCCTGACCTCTTTCAACGTGGCAAGAACCGCAACCGGGTCCGTCGGGCTGATCAGCGCCCCGAACACAAGCGCCCACGGCAATGAGATCGCAACACCCAGAAGGTCGGATGCCGCCCAGACGACGCCTCCGATAATCGCGGTAGACACCACAACCCCCAAGGTTGCCATTGTGCCGATGGTCAGGGCACGGCTGCGCAGGCTGACCACGTCAACATGCAACGCGCCCGCAAACAGGAGAAATGCGAGCATGCCCTCAAGAACGGTTTGCTGAAAATCAACCTGGCGCAGGAGGGCTGCCAGACCTTCATAATTGAACAATCCCGGCATCACCGTGTTGGCACCTATGACCACCAGCGAGGCGCCAAGTCCCATAAGCAGCAGGCCAATGGTGTGCGGCAGGAACGCCAACCGGAAATTGACCCAACTGAATGTGGCCGTCAGGACCAGCAGGATTGCGACAAGCTCAAACTGCGACATCGCACTCACCGCTACCAGTTGTTGTGCCGGAATGCGTGCGCGCGACGGGCGGCGCCGACAGTCCCTTGATCACAGGGACCTCCCCCACATCAGTCGACACCATAGTCCAGCATTTTTTCCAGACCTTCTGTAAGGAACTCTCCGACTTCCGGCTGGCCGAGCAGATAGCGGCTCACCAGCCCCTCGTGCTGTTGTCGCGCAAGGGTTTTGGTCTGCTCCCAATCTTCGGTTTCAGCATCGCCACGGCCGATCCAGAACAGCGCGACCAGCGCGTCCTGTTGTTCGTCGTTCATGCTTTCGATCTCTTGCGTGATCTCGTCGCGGCTCAGATCGCCACCGGTTTCCTGCAGCGTCGCGGTCACCTCGTCATCCGAAGAATTTCCGCCGAGGTCAGAGATATCTGTCCCCTCTTTCGCCATTACAGCGTTGAACCTCAGCACCAGTTCTTCGATCCGGGCATCGTTAAAGGGTAGCGCAGCCATCGGTCTCTCCTGTTCATCAGGCTCTCAGGATAGCAGGTTGAACAGGCGCGGCACTGATGTTGATCATCATGCCCTGCGCGCAGTCGCTGCGACTATGCTCTCAAAGATGGCGGGGCGGGCCAGAGATGGCGTGAACGACGAGACAGCATGAGAAGCAATGGGGCAGGATCTCTTTTCTGCGCCAGTGGCGGGCTCGTCGTGACCAAGGCTAATCTCGATCAACACCGGATCTCTTATCCTGTCGTAGGCAAGCTGAACGCTCGACGCGTCCGCTGCGCGCTCCAAACGATCCGCTGTTTGCGTCGGCAGGACCTGTCGCGGCGCCTTCACAGACTGAGGCGGCGCTTTCTTCACTGCAGATTAACCGAGATTCAAAGGAGCAATACATCAATGCCCATTCACCGCGTTGATCTGACTGACCAGTCCAGCCTTCTGGACATTTACGCCACAGAGGCGTCGCAAAACAGCCTGCCAAAGTATGGGATTCCGGAATGCGCGCCAGAACGTCGCGACCTTTTGCACGACCTGGGTCGAGGATGAGATCAAGGCGTTGATGGCAGACGCGATCAACAAGAACATGATCGACAAGGATGAATATCCGCAAACCGCCGAAATCGAGAAGCGTTGCGTGCATATGCGTTCACGACCGTGCTGGCGCTGTTCGGGGGATATTTCTCGATGATCCTGTCCTGACGACCCGGCCCGTCGTCCCCACAAAGCGGGGGCGATGGTGTCTTCCTTTCTTAACATGAGAAAATAGAGGTAAAATCATGACCCAAGATAAAACCCCCAAGCCAGACACCTCCGACCACGGGCTTGGTGCCCAAGGCACCATCTCTCAGGCAGGTCGTTCAGGTGGGCGTCTGCCGCGCGACATCGGCACGCAGGATGAGCTGAAGCGCTCAAACGAACGCCCCGCCGGCAAAACCCGCGTCAATAAAGCTGATGAAAAAGACGGGTCGTCAGACTGAGCAAAGCGCGCTGAGGCGTAAGCGATCGGGCGGTTTCGCTTGTGTTCGAGGGATGAACCAATCGGTCCTGATAACTAGGACACACCCGGATCAGCACCTGATCAAGAAACGCGTCTTTGGCAAAAACCCACGACGAAAGATATGTCCCTGACCCCCCCACAGATCCTGATCTTTGCCATTCTCATTGCCATGATGGGGTTGTTCCTGTGGGGGCGGTTTCGCCATGACGTGGTTGCGTTGGCGGCCCTGTTGGCCTGCGTCATCTCAGGATTGGTTCGGTCAGAAGTGGCCTTCGCCGGCTTTGGCCATCCGGCGGTGATTACAGTGGCCTGTGTCCTGGTGCTCAGTCAGGGGCTGCGCAATACCGGTGCCGTGGATTGGCTGGCGCGCAGCCTCTTGCCGAGCAATGCCGGACGGATCACGACCCTGCTGACGCTGATCGGGCTGGGGGCCGCTCTGTCTGGCTTCATGAACAACGTGGGCGCGATGGCGCTTTTGATGCCGATCGCAGTGCAGGTGTCTGACCGGTTGGATCTGACGCCCGGACAGGTCCTGATGCCGCTCGCCTTCGGGACTATTCTGGGTGGCATGACCACACTGGTGGGCACGCCACCGAACTTGATCGTTTCCGGCTTCCGGGAAGAGTCAGGGCTGGGGCAATTCGCCATGTTCGACTTTGCCCCTGTGGGAATTGCGGTGGCAACCTTGGGCGTTCTGTTTGTCGCGATTATCGGCTGGCGCCTGGTGCCTGCGCGCAAATCTGCTGCTGGCGCCGATTTTGACACGGGCACCTACCTGACCGAGGTACGCGTGCCCGAGAAAGGCAAGGCCGTCGGCCTGACCCTGCGTGGCTTCGAGGCCGATATCGAGGACAGTGGCGCACAGATCGTCGGGCTGGTGCGCAACGAGGTACGCATGACCGCGCCGCATGGTGCGCGCAAGATTCACGCGGGGGATGTTCTGGTGATACAGGCCGATGTCGACGCCTTGGCCGAAGCGCTATCGGTCTTCGACATCAAGCTTGAGGCGCAGAAATCAGCCGCAGATAGTAAAGACAAGGCGTCCGAAAAGACTACGCAAGCGGCTAAAGCGGAAACTGCCGTCACGAAAGATGACACCATCGAAAACGCCGATGAGGGCGATCACCGTGATGAGGATATCATCCTGCAGGAACTGGCCATTCTGCCGGGCGTGACCATCGTCGGGCGTTCGGCGAGCGATCTGCGGTTGCGCACGCGCTATGGGCTCAATCTGCTTGCCGTGTCGCGCGAAGGACACCAACCACAGGCCCGGCTGCGCAAGCTGAAACTGAAATCCGGCGACCTGCTGATGATGCAGGGTCCGGCCGAGATGATGGCCGAATTCATCAACGATACGGGCTGCGTGCCGCTGGGTGAGCGCGAGCTGCGCATCCCTGACAAGCGCATGGCGATTATTGCGGGTGCGATCATGCTGGGGGCGATCGGGATCGTCACGCTGGGCCTGCTGCCGGCCCCCGTGGGCTTTGCGCTTGGGGTTCTGGCCTCGATGCTCTTGCGGACAGTCCCGCTAAGAAAAATCTATACGACGATTGATTGGCCCATAATTGTGCTGTTGGCGGCACTGATCCCGGTTGCAGGCGCGATGCAGACGACTGGGGCCGCTGATCTGCTGGCGCGGTTTCTGGTCGACACCATTGCGCAAGGCAGCCCCATCGCCGCACTCGCTGTGGTGTTGATCACCACCATGTTTCTGTCGGACGTGATGAACAACGCCGCCACCGCAGCCATCCTCTGCCCCATTGCCCTCGGCATTGCCGCCACACTTGGCGTCAATCCGGACAGCTTCCTGATGGCCGTGGCGATTGGTGCGTCCTGCGCCTTTCTCACGCCAATTGGGCATCAGAACAACACCTTGATCCTTGGCCCCGGTGGGTTCCGCTTCGGTGACTACTGGAGGTTGGGGCTGCTGGTCGAGGTTATCGTGGTCGTCGTCAGTCTGCCGCTGTTGTTGATCGTCTGGCCATTGTAGATCCGCATGGCAGGTCTCACAGGATCAAATGGCCAACGACCGCAAAGTCCGGCAAATTGCCACGTCGAGTGGCTCTGTTGATGGCGTGGATGGGTGATGATCACGTCGCCGCCGGCCTTGGCGATACTAGTCGCGACATTTCGACCGAGGCCACGGTTTTCGCCTGTGATGAGAGCTAACTTGGTCATTGGATATTGTCCTTTCTGATCGTTTGACACGAACTAACTAGACGCAACCAGAGCCGAACCGTTGCCCAATCCTCCACAACTTTTGCCTAAAGATACAGAACGGCTTCCCCTAAAGTCGAATTGCCGAAAAAAACAAAAGTTATCGGGCTATGTAGTTACACAAACCTCCTGTAAAATTGCCGCAAGCTTCAACCAAGAGTAGACGCCATGTCAGCCCTGATACACCAAAGCCTGCTCGACACCGTCCGTCGGCATGCCGATTCCAGTTTCGACTCCCAGGGAATCTGCGCCACCTCTGTCCCCGGCCTGTTCGCGATCCGCGCAACGAGGCCCTCCGAGATTACCTTTTCCATCGACCGACCCTTGGTGGCGATGATCCTCCAGGGACGAAAATGTGTGATCAGCGGCAACACGAGTCTCGAATTCGGCGCAGGAGAATCGCTCATGATCTCGGCGGATATTCCGACAATCAGCCAGATCACGACGGCAAGCGTTGCCACGCCCTACTACTCCCTGGTGTTCGAGATCGACATCGTCACTGTCGAAGAGCTGGTGCAGAAGATGGAGGCCGCTCCGGCGATCTCCCACAGGCCGGTTCTCGTCGACGAAACCGAAACCGAGGTCGCCGAAGCCGCGTTGCGGCTCATGAAACTGAACACACGTCCCTCCGCCCTACCCGTGCTCAAGGACCAGATGGCGCGGGAGCTGCACTACTGGTTGCTCGCCGGCAGGCATGGCAACATGCTGCGCAGCCTCGGAGTGGTCGAAAGCCACGCGCGCCGCGTCGCCCGGGCCGTGGGGGTCATCCGGTCCAATTACAAGGCACCGCTCCGGGTAGAGCAACTCGCCGAGGCGGCAGGCATGAGCCCCTCCGCCTTCCACCAGCACTTTCGCGCGATCACGTCGTTGACCCCTTTGCAATTCGTCAAGCGGCTTCGCCTGATCGAAGCCCGCCGCATGATGTTTGCCGAGGGCGCCGGGGCCAGTCATGCCGCCTATGCAGTCGGGGACGAAAGCGTCCCGCAGTTCAACCGGGAATATCGCCGCCTGTTCGGCCAGCCGCCGATCCGCGATCTCAAATCGGCGCAGAGCCGGGCCGCCTTCGCTGCCTGACAATGGCATGACGCGCTCCGAGCTCCCCGCCGCCAGCGGAATTGTCTTGAGCTTGGCAGGCATCAGACCTGCATCGACCCGGGCCTTGGCGACGGTGGTGAACAGCGCGTGCGTCAGGTCTTGCGAATAATGTCTCGGCAGGGATGAAAGGCGATTGCCTGACATCTCCGAAAAGCCACGGGTTCCGTGGCACCGGTGGCCCGCCTGATCTGTGCATCGCCAACCTTGGCGAGGCGTATGAGCGTTATGACTCCACACTCTTGCGCAATGGGCCCCTCAGACTCTGGCAGTGGACCATGGCAGCATTCCCTCAATCTCTCGCATAAAATCGATGAATGCTCGGACTGAGGGGGCAAGTTCGCGTTGGCTCGGAAAAACGATGGATAGCGGAACCGCCTCCAATGACCAGTCCGGCAGCACCCGACAGAGGTCTCCGTTTATAATTTCGGCCTCGCAGAGGTAAGCCGGGACGATGCCGATGCCTGCACCGCCCCGGACCAGACGGTGGATCGTCAGCATTTCGTCGACTGACACCGAGGGGGTGATGATTTCGGTGATCGGTCCGTCCGGTCCATTCATGCGCCATTGCCGCGGGCGGCCGTCGGCCGTCGGCATATCCACGATGCGATGCGCTGGTAGATCATTTGGGTGTGAGGGCGTGCCGTGGGCTGAGAGGTAGGTTGGCGAAGCACAGATCATGCGGGCCACGCTGCCGAGCCTTTGCGCCACGAGGCTTGAGTCGGGCAGATCACCGAACCTGAGTGCCACGTCGATGCTGTCCGAAACAAGATCAGCGCGCGCGCCTTCCAGCGTCAGGATGAGGTCAATTTGGGGGTACCGCGCCAGAAAGTCCGGCAGACGATCCCCAAGTGCGTTGATCCCAAGCCCAATGGGCGCACTGACCCGCAGAGTGCCTGCTGGCGCGCCGGTCAATGTCTCAACATAGGTAAGTGCCGTATCGAGATCTTTCATGACCGGCGCGATACGTGAATGAAGCGCCGCACCAGCGGCGGTGAGCGTCACTTCGCGCGTGGTGCGCTGCAAAAGACGCGTGCCAAACGCCTCTTCCAGCTTCGACACCGCGCGGCTGACGCTCGATTTGGGCAGACCTAGCTGGCGCGCCGCATTCGAGAAGCTGCCATGTGACGCAACCCGTTCGAAGATGCGAAGATGATTGAGATCAGTCACCGGCATTGTTCCATATGTTAAACAGCGTTGTCCAGATCTAACCCTTATCACCACGCACCCAAAGAGCCACCTCCATGAAGAAGGCAAAAGTAGAAGGGTTGAGATCCCCTCCGCGATGCAAAGGCGAATTCGGACAACTCAATTGTTGTCCAAATGAAACAAATAGCCTGATAAATGAAGCTCTTGGATGAGAAAAGGAACATTGCCATGAAAAGCGACAGAACCGTGATCGTGACCGGTGCCGCAGGCGGACTGGGCGCGCTCTTTGTAGAGCGTTTCCTTGAAAACGGCGACACCGTGATCGCAACCGACATGAGCGAAGACGGGCTCCTGGCCCTCAGCGACGAGACCGGCCGCCTGCATCGGATCACCGCGGACCTGACGGACGAGGCGGACATCGCACGGATTGCAGAGCTTGCAAAAGAGACAACTGGCCGGGTCGATGTTCTGGTCAACAACGCAGGCTGGTTTCCTGTTCAGCCCTTCGAGCAGATCACGGCACAGGACTACCGCACGGTGCTGGACATCAATCTCGTTGCACCGGCGATGCTGACCCGCGCCTTGCTGCCTTTGATGAAGGGGCACCGCTGGGGCCGGATCGTCAATATTGGCTCCGGCTCGATCTATGGCGGTGTGCCCGGTCAGGTTCACTACACCTCCGCAAAGGCGGGGATCGTCGGCATGACTCGCTCGCTTGCCCGGGAATTCGGCGGTGAAGGGATCACCGCCAACATCGTCGCTCCGGGTCTTACCCTGACCGCCAAAGCACGAGAGGTCCTGCCCAAGGCGCTTCAGGACGACCAGATCGGGCAGCGGAGCATAAAACGCGAGGAGGTTCCCGAAGACCTCGTCGGCACGGTGTTTTTCCTCGCCTCGCCCGGTGCGGACTTCGTGACGGGGCAGACGATCGTCGTCGACGGCGGGATTACGATGCTGTGAGCACTCCATTTGAACAAAGGAAAGCAACAATGACCAATCTTTTTGACACATTCGACCTCAAAGGCCAGACACTGCGCAACCGCATCGTCATGGCCCCCATGACCCGCACCCGCGCCACCGAGGATGCTGTGCCGACCGATCTGATGCGCGACTACTACGCACAGCGTGCCGATGCGGGCCTCATCATCACCGAATGCACGCAAATCTCCGAAGGCGCGCATGGCATCATCCGGGCGCCGGGCATCCACGACGACGCCCAGATCGCGGCCTGGCGCAAGATCACCGATGCCGTGCATGAAAAAGGCGGCAAGATCTTCAACCAGATCTGGCACCCGGGGCGGACCTCCCACCCTGACATCATGGGCGGCAAGGATCCCGTCGCGCCGTCGCCCATCGCCGCCGCCGGAGAGTTCTTCCTGCCCACGGGGCGCGTGCCCTTCACGGTGCCGCGCGAACTGGGCATCGACGAACTGCCGGGCATCGTCGAGGACTTCGTTCAGGCCGCCCGCAATGCGCGCGCGGCAGGTTTCGACGGCGTCGAGATCCATGCCGCAAATGGCTATCTTCTCCAGCAGTTCCTCGAGGATGTCTCCAACCACAGGACCGACGCCTATGGCGGCACGATCGAGAACCGGGCGCGCCTGACCCTTGAGGTGACCGATGCGGTGATCGCTGCCTGGGACGCGGACCATGTAGGCGTGCGTCTGTCGCCCGCCGGTATCAATTACGGCAGCGTCAGCAGCGATCGCCCTGAAATCTACGACCATGTCATCCGCCAGCTTTCCGACCGGAACGTCGCCTACCTGCATGTCATCCGGCCGAACAAGGCCTCCTACGATGCAGGTCCCGTTCAGATCGAAGATGTGCCGGGCTTCACCCGCGCGCGCTACGCAGGGCCGATCATCGTCAACGGCGGTTTCGATCACGACGGGGCCGACGCGGAACTTGGCAAGGGAGATGCCGATCTGGTGGCATTCGGTGTTCCGTTCATCGCCAATCCCGACCTTGTGACGCGGCTAAAGACCGGGGCGGCCTACAACAAACCCGATCCGGCGACCTTTTATGGCGTCGGGCCCGTGGGCTACACCGATTATCCCACCCTCGAAATTGCGGCGGAGTGACCGGATGTCAGCCGATATGCCCCAGTTTCTACAGGCGAACGAAACCGTTAATGGTGTAAGCCTGCACTATCGTCTGGGTGGCCCCGAAGGGGGCCGCCCGGTGATCCTGTGGCACGGGTTTCTCTCCACAGGAAACGTCTGGCGCAAGGTCGCACCGGATCTGGCCCGCGCCGGATACCGCGTCCTGATCCCGGACATGCGCGGCTACGGTGACAGCGACAAGCCAGAAGGAACCGCCGGATACGACGCGCGATCCCTGATGGAAGAAACCCGCGCTCTCACCGCCGCAATCGGCTTTGGCAGGAATCTCCCGCTACTTCTTGCAGCGCATGACATGGGTGGCCTGCCCGCCCTCATCTGGGCGGCCGACCATGCCAATGAAATCGCAGCGCTCGCCTATATCGAAGCGCCAGTGATGCTCGCCGCTGCGTTGAAGGCGGCCTTTACCTTTGATCGCGCCCACATGGCCGAAGGGTCGATGTGGTGGTGGCTGCTGCCGCTGGCACCTGATGTCCCCGAACGTCTGATCGTGGGGAATGAGCGGGCGTTTCTGACCTGGTTTCACCGCCACATGGCGCATCCCGAGGCGATCGAACCCGCAGCCCTGAACGAGGTCCTGCGCACCTTTCACGGCACCGAAGGCGTGCTGGGTGCCATGGGGCTCTATCGTGCCGCATTCGACAGCATCGACCAGACCGAACCACTGATTGCGAACAAGATCACGACGCCTGTTCTTGCGATCGGGGGTCGCAAGGGTCTGGGCGACAAGGTCGGACAGATGATGGCGCAAGTTGCCACAATCGTCACGGCGGTCACGCTGGAAGACAGCGGTCATTTCGTGCCCGAAGAGCAGCCCGCAGAGACCGTGAGGCACCTTATGGCCTTGGCCGACCGCACGATGAACGAAGGAGTTCAAACATGACGACCCAAAGCAGAACACAAAATGCGGTGCGAAAAATCGCGATTGGCGCGAAAAAAAGCCACGGCGCTGGTGGTTTCCGGATCGAAATTCTGTTTCCGGGAAGTGCCTTGGGGCATCCCGACAGTGGCATAGGAACGATTGGACGGATCGATCATGCCCGCGTCCAGCCCGGCACGCTGGTCGCCATGCACCCCCACCGGGATGACGAGATCTTGACCTATATCCGCTCCGGCAAGGTCACCCACAAGGACACCATCGGCCAGACTGAAATGATCTCGGCGACCCGCATGATGCTTATGAACGCCGGGTCTTCGTTCCAGCATGAGGAACTGGTCGACCCGGACGGTGACACTCTGACGGCACTGCAGATCTTCCTGCGTCCCTCGACCGGCGGGTTGGAACCACGGGTCCAGTTCCATGATGTCGCAACTGCGGTCTCAAAGAACACGTGGCGCTTGCTGGCAGGGCCGGATGACGCGGATCCGTTGACCGTGCGCAGTCAAAGTTGGGTTGCAGATGGCCAGTTCGACGCGGGCCGCAACCACGCCCTGCCGGATATGCCTGATCGGAACCTGACCCGCCTCCTGTATGTCTTCAATGGCAAGGTGACCGTGCGGGGCATTGCGCTTGGCACGGGCGATGCCGCAATCCTGTCAGCGGATGTCATGCATATCAAGGCAGAGGACCGCTCCGACCTCGTGCTCTTCACCACGGACGAGGATGCGCCTGCCTTCGACGGTGGGATGTTCAGCGGAAACAATCAGGCCGCGAACGCGAACTGATATCGCCCTATGGTCGCCAGGCAGTATAAAAATGTCGGTCAGCCCGCGCCTGCGTCCGCCACTGCCTCTCGGTGACCAATGTCGCAGGTGCCCTCGACCGCATGAGGACGGCGATGACGCGGATGGGTGACGTCCAGCTCATCGACGGGGCCGGTCACTGGATCCAACAAGAACAACCAGCGGAACTCGCCAGACTGCTCGTCGCCTTTGCCAACGATGTCATTGGAGTGGATCACTCCAAGCATGACTGACATGCGTAGCGATAGCTGAGCCGGATCTTTGGTTAACGATCTGTGGTATATTCCATAACAGGAGGAAGGCGCGAGCCGACGTGAATAGACTCTTAAAATCGGAATGGCAGCTGCCAGAATTTGCCATTCCGAAAGCAGCCAGTCGCCTGTCTGTCTCTTAGCTGCCGGCCCAGTCCAGCTCATCGACGGGGCCGGTCACTGGATCCAACAAGAACAACCAGCGGAACTCGCCAGACTGCTCGTCGCCTTTGCCAACGATGTCATTGGAGTGGATCACTCCAAGCATGACTGACATGCGTAGCGATAGCTGAGCCGGATCTTTGGTTAACGATCTGTGGTATATTCCATAACAGGAGGAAGGCGCGAGCCGACGTGAATAGACTCTTAAAATCGGAATGGCAGCTGCCAGAATTTGCCATTCCGAAAGCAGCCAGTCGCCTGTCTGTCTCTTAGCTGCCGACCCAGTGCCTCTCATCTTCGAAGCACCACGAGGGTCCGGTCGATCCCAATTGCCTCAATTTCAGCGAAGCGGAGAGCTGCCGCCTTGCTCAAAAGTCATAGCCCAGTGCCCCTCATCTTCGAAGCACCACGAGGGTCCTGTCGATCCCAATTGCCTCAATTTCAGCGAAGCGGAGAGCTGCCGCCTTGCTCAAAAGTCATAGATTGCCCCAACTCGCTGACGCTGCTTCTGCAACGGCCAGCAATCTTTCCCGGTCAGCGCCATCACGTGCCAGAACCGACATGCCCTGCGTGACGGCGATGGCCAGGTCCGCAAGCGTTTCAGGCTGGGTGTCGGGCGGCAGGAGTCCCTTCGTGATATCCACCGCGATCCGGCGCAGGATAATGTCGCGCACGCTGCGGCGCTCAGCGGCGACCGCATCACGGACCGCCAGGGCGTCTGGCGATCCTGTTGCGGCCGCGCTGGCCAGCAGGCAGCCCGGCGGTGTCGTCTCGCCGGTGTAGAGCATCGCCGCCCCGCGCAGCATCTCGGTAATGGCGTCGCGTGCGGTTGGCGCCTCGGCCATCGACTGTTCCAGCGCAGTGTGATCGCCAGCATAGCGGCGCATCGCTTCGAGAAACAATTCCTGCTTGTTGCCGAAGGCGGCGTAGAGGCTGGGGGCCGTGACCCCCATGGCGGCCGTCAGATCCGAGATCGACGTTGTTTCATACCCGCTGTCCCAGAACGCCAGCATTGCCTTTTCCAGCACTTCCTCGCGGTCGAATGAGAGGGGACGACCAGTCTTGCGGCGCGATGTCTGAGCATGTTTCATAGTGACCGATACTAAAGTCATTGACACCGCTTCGCAAGAGGCGGATATATTTCGTATCGTTCACTATGAATTATTGGAAATGCCATGTCCCTTACCCACTACCGTGCCCTTGGCCGATCCGGCCTGGTCGTCAGCCCCCTCTGCCTCGGCACCATGACCTTCGGCCCCGGCGACTGGGGCGTTGATGAGGCTGGGTCCCGTGCGATTTTCGACGCCTACCGCGATGCGGGTGGCAATTTCGTGGACACGGCGGATATCTATACGGGCGGTGTCAGCGAAGAGTTTGTCGGCAAGTTCATCAATGACACCGGGTCGCGCGACGAGATCGTGCTGGCCACCAAGTTCGGCTTCAATGGCTCGCGCAGCCCATTGGCCGCAAATCAGGCCCGTGCCGGAAATCCGCACGCTGGCGGGGCGGGGTCGAAGAACATCCACCGTGCGTTGGATGCCTCACTGAAGCGGCTGAGGACTGACTACATCGATCTTTACTGGATGCACATCTGGGATGGCGTCACGCCAGTCGAAGAGATCGTGCAGACGCTGGGCGATCTGGTGCGGGCCGGCAAGATCCGCCACTACGCCTTTTCCGACATGCCTGCGTGGCTGGCCATGAAGGCGGCGACCCTCGCAACCGAGCGCCGGGTGCCGGGACCGATTGCGATGCAGGTCGAATACTCCCTTGTTGCCCGCGACGTCGAAGCCGAGCATATCCCCGCCGCACAGGACGCGGGCATGGGCGTGATGCCCTGGAGCCCGCTGGCCGGCGGTTTTCTGACTGGCAAATACAAGCGCGACGATACCTCGGGCACCGGTCGGCTGAGCGGTGCCAACCCCTTTGGCGACAGCAAGTTCAGCGACCGCAACTGGGACATTCTCGCTGTCCTGAACGAGGTTGCTGCCGAACAGGAACGCACACCTGCGCAGATCGCGCTGGCTTGGGTCATGGCGCAGCGCGGGGTGATCTCAACCCTGGTGGGCGCACGCAGCGTGTCGCAATTGAGCGGCAACATCTCGGCCACCGAAGTGACGCTCACCGACGACCAGATGAGCAGACTTGATCAGGTCTCTGCGCTGGCAAGCGGGTTCTCTGCCAGCCTGACGGCACCAATGATCCGGCGCATGGTCTATGGTGGCCATGGTGTCACGGGATGGGCCGGGTAGCTCCCCCAATTAATTGGGGGGCTCTTTTTGCCACCAGATCAGGAGCTGACGTCCATCGTTCTGATAGAAACTGGACTCCTTCCGGCTGACCGAACCTTCAGACGGACCCCACCATATTGAAGCGCATTTGGCCCGGATCGCTCAGCTTCGCTGAACCCTCCGGACCTGTTTTATTCCATGAGATCGCGAAAGATATCTTGGTGATGAGCGACAACCACCATGGCCGGTGCCGACAACCAGCTTGGCCGGTGGGGCTGAACG
>NZ_AWWI01000057.1 GCF_002760615.1 Puniceibacterium antarcticum
GGGATGCGGCGGCGTTTCGCAATCTGGATGGGGTGGTCTTTGTCATTGACGCCTCACCTTCGATGACCGGCAGCGCGCGCTGGCCGTTGCTGCAGACCATGGGGCGGTTTGGGGTTGCGGCGCTGGGGTCGCGGCCCGGCGCGCTGGTGGTGTTTGCAGGCGATTCCTATGTGGCGAGCGAGATGACCGGCGATCTGCGCCAGCTGGGGCAGACGCTGCTGCTGATCGATGGTGATACCGTGCCCGACATGGGCAGCAGGCCAGAGCGCGCGCTGGCGCAGGCGGCAGTGATGCTGCGCGAGGCAAAGGTGCTGGCGGGGGATGTGGTCCTATTCAGCGATGGCGGCGGGCTGGGGCCAGAGGCATTGGTCGCGGCGGCGGCACTGGCAGAGCAGGGCGCGCGGCTGTCGGTGGTGTCTGCGGAGGGTCCGGGACCAGAGGTGCAGGCGCTGGCGGCCACCGGGCGGGGGCGGGTGTTTGAGCTGAACGAGACCGAGGGCTTTGCCGCCTTTTTGTCCGAACAGGCGCGCGACCGGCTGGAAAAGCAGGAGTATCCGCTGTTGTTCTGGTCGGATTATGGCCGTTTTTTGCTGCTGGCCGCACTGATCCCGGTGCTGTTGTTGTTTCGCAAAAAGGGTCTGGCATGAGGTGGGTTTTGCTGGTGGCGGCCGTCTGTCTGGCGTTTTCGGCGCTTTTGGGCGGCAGTGCGCCGCTGGGCCGGGTGCTGATGTCGGCAGGCCTGCCGGGGCTGGCGGTGCCGCTGTTGCGCGATCCCGATTGGCGCGGCGCTGCGGCCTATCGCGCCGGGGCATATGCGCAGGCAGAAGAGGCGTTTCGGGTCGCGCGCAGCATGCTGAACCTTGGAAATGCGCGGGTGAGGCAGGGCGAATATGCCGCCGCATTGGAGGCGTTCGATGCGGGCCGGATGACCGGGGACCCTGAGGCGGGCGCGAATTTTGATCTGCTGTCCGTCTATTACGCCGGGCTGGCGCTGGACCCCGAGACTGCGATTTCCTGGGCAACGGAAAAGGAAGAGGGCGCAGTGCTGAAATCCTCGGTCGCGCAGGGCAGTGCGCGGGCTGCGGGCACGGGGTCGCAGACCAGCAATGCCGGGGCGCTGATCGGCCTGCCTGATCTTGAGAGCCACGGACCGCTGGGCGTGCGGCGGGTGTTTGACGACAAGTTCATGGTGGCGAACCGGCGCTGGCTGGCGACGCTGCAGGATGTGCCGGGGGAGTATCTGGCCGCGCGGATCCGTTTCGAACACAAGAACCGCGAAAAGGCCGGGCTGGCCCCGCCTGCGCCCGAGGATCCGTCATGAAAGCGCTTGTGCTGCTGTTCTGGCTGCTGGGTGGAGGTCTGGCCCTCGCCCAGACGCAGGAGGTGTTTCCCGGAGAGCTGACCCTGACTGTCACGGTCGAGGCGGGTGCGGCGACGCCTTATGTTCAGGAAATGGTGCTCATCACCATCACCGGCCAGTACCGTCGCTACATCACGCTGGAAAAGCTGGAACAGCCGGATCTGGAGGGGTTCAACTGGATGCAGCTGGGGCCCGATCAGTGGTTCGACACGACGGAACGTGGCCGCAAGGTCAAGAATTTCAAGCGGCGGATGGCGCTTTATCCGGATCGTGCGGGGATGCTGCGCATCGGCGCCTTTACCCATCACCTGCGGCTGACGGATGAGGGCGATGACTGGTTTGCCCATGACATCCAGTCCGCGCCGGTCACGATCGAGGTGTTGCCCGCGCCGCCGGTCGACTCCTGGTGGTTTCCGGCGCGCGAACTGACCGTGTCGGACAGCTGGTCCAACGCGCCCGACCAGCTGAAGCCCGGCGAGGGGGTGCTGCGCATCATCCGCATCGAGGCGGTTGGGGTGGATCCCGACATGATTCCGCCGATGCCCGAGCTGACCTCGCCCTCGGCGATGATCTTTGCCCATCCGGAAAAGCGGCTTGTGCAGTTGTCACCCGAGGGTCCGGTGGGGATCGCCTTCTGGCGCTGGACGATCCGGCCCGGCAACGACACCTCGGCCATCGTGGAGCCGGTGAGTTTCGACTATTTCGACACGGTGAACCGCGTGATGCGGACGGTGACAATCTCTGCTCAGCGGGTGGCGATGGATGAAAGCGTGCTGCCTGCGCCGGTCGTGCCACCCGTCCCGGCGCGGCTGCTGGCCTGGCCGGTTCTGGGGGTGTTCGCGATGGCGCTGGCGGCTGGGCTGGGTGTGATCCTGATGGGGCGGCAATTTGCGGGGCTGGAGCGTTTGCGCCGTCTTGCGCCGTTTGATCCGCTGCGGCGGCGGATGTCGCGGGCGGCAGCGGCGGGGGATCTGGGCGC
>NZ_AWWI01000058.1 GCF_002760615.1 Puniceibacterium antarcticum
CACATTGGATTAACCTAGTGAATCCCACGCAGGATTTGTGCAACAAGGCCCCTGGAATGCGTCATCGGCCTGTTCAAAACCGAGGTGATCAACCAGATCAGGCCGTGGAAATCCATGCGCGAGGTAGAATGGAAAACCCTGAAATGGGTCGATTGGTATAACAATCGCCGCTTACTCGGCCCTATCGGATACATCCCACCCGCAGAAGCAGAGGAGGCCTTATATGCAAACCTGAACACAATCGATATGGTCGCATAGTCGTTGAACAAATCACCCTCCGGTAAAGCCGGGGCGGTTCAGTCGAGAAGTGCAAATGGGCATCAAAACTTGGCGACACTACTATTTTGAAAGGCGCCTCCTGCGTGTTTGAATGGGGCAGACTTAAGGTACCGACAATCGATGAGGATCAGGTAAAAGAGCTGCAAGCCAAGATCGGGGAGATGGCGGCAGCCAACTTTTTTGGAAAGAAAGCTCAGGCCTTGCGGCGGGAAGGGAGGCGCGGGATGATCAAGCGTGGCCACTTGGACCTATCCATCGGCCAGTCTTCTGACAAGTTTCCGAGGATAGCACGACAGCCTTGATCTGTGCTGGCGATACCCGCATCTGCAAATTTAGCGCTAGCGCAAAGACCGCCTCGTACCACAGCAGAAGGATTGCTGCCGGTCCGTCAGTCCTGCTCATTATGGAAGCGATCGCCAGCATGATCACCGCCAAAGCGCCCAGAAAGATCGCGGTGGCGCCCAGTTTTTTGTCAGCAGCGCAAAAGCAACCTGCGGCTGCGCAACCGCCCATAGTGCCCGCATCACGTCGGGGTGTTTGCCGGGCAGGCTGAGGCGCATTGCCATTCACAACCCTCTT
This sequence comes from Puniceibacterium antarcticum, assembly GCF_002760615.1. GTDB lineage: Bacteria > Pseudomonadota > Alphaproteobacteria > Rhodobacterales > Rhodobacteraceae > Puniceibacterium > Puniceibacterium antarcticum. The sequence goes on from NZ_AWWI01000058.1 coordinate 859, forward strand.
ATGATGATCAGCCCCAGAACCGCACTGCTGCCAAAAGCTTCACGCCAGCCGATCTACAGACCGATGCAGGTGGCCAAGAGGACACTGCGGACATTTGCAATGGTCAGAACCTTCCCTCGGAAAGGCTTTGTTCCGGTGCTGCATGCGCTTGCACAACCTCATCGCTCCGACTATCGCTCTGACAACTAAGGCCTGCCATTATCAGCGGAAATCGCGTCAGACCGTTGAGCGATTTTCAGCCATTGCATTCGTCATGTGTGTGTTACCAAAGTGTTTCAAACAGCCCATGATTTAGATTGGAACAGATTCTGCCGTTCTCGCGTTTGTCGCGGCGGTTAAGAAAAAAACGAGTGAGGCGAGATGAAGATAGCGATTCTGGGCGGTGATGGCTTTGTAGGCTGGCCTTCGACGCTCCACCTGTCCGACATGGGCCATGAGGTCCATATAATTGACAACCTCTCGCGCCGCTGGATCGATACCGAACTTGGCGTGCAGTCCCTGACTCCAATGGATTCGATTCAGGAACGATGCCGCATCTGGCGCGACCTGACGGGTCGCAAAATCCATTTTCATTTGCTGGACGTCGCAAAGGAATACGAGCGGCTGAAAGGTTGGCTTGGGCGGGAACGGCCCGACGCGATTATACACTTTGCCGAACAGCGCGCGGCGCCTTACTCCATGAAGTCGGACCGTCACAAAGTATATACCGTCAACAACAACACCAATGCGACGCACAACTTGCTGGCCGCGATGGTAGAGACTGGCATTGATGCCCATCTGGTGCACCTCGGGACGATGGGCGTTTACGGCTATTCAAGCGTTGGCGCCGCAATTCCCGAAGGGTATCTGGATGTCGAGGTCGAAAACCTGAAGGGCGAGAAGGTCCATCAGGAGATCTTGTATCCGACGCGCCCGGGATCGATCTATCACATGACCAAGAGCTTGGATCAGATTCTGTTCCAGTTCTATGCCCAGAACGACGGGCTGCGGATAACCGATCTGCATCAGGGTATCGTGTGGGGCACGCATACCGCCCAGACCCGCCAGCATGAGCAGCTGATCAACCGCTTTGATTATGACGGCGATTATGGCACCGTGCTGAACCGGTTTCTGATCCAGGCGGCAATCGACTACCCGTTGACGGTGCATGGCACCGGCGGGCAGACGCGGGCGTTTATCCATATTCAGGACTCTGTGCGATGCATAGAACTTGCCTTGGGCGATGCCCCGAAATCCAGTGACAAGGTGCGGATTTTCAACCAGATGACCGAAACGCATCGGATCAGGGATCTGGCAAAGATCGTCTGTGATCTGACTGGGGCAAAGATGACGATGCTGCCCAACCCGCGCAAAGAGGCCGAAGAGAACGATCTGGTCGTACGTAACGAACAGTTCCTCAAGCTGGGGTTGCAGCCGACGACGCTGGCAAACGGTCTCCTGTCGGAAATGGTGGATGTGGCGCGCAAATATGCGCACCGGATCGATCGCAGCCGCGTTCCAGCCGTATCTGCGTGGACCAAGGATCTGGCCCGGTCGATCAATCATGACCCCGAAGCGAAGGCCCTGAAATCTGTGTCATGACCGAGGGTCTGCGTCCAGAGCGCCCGCGCGATAGCAGCAAAGCCTATGCCACGCTTGTAACAAATGCCGATTTCGCAGTGGGGGCTAAGGCACTCGTGCGCTCGATTGGCTTGAGCGGGACTGAGGCTGATGTTGTCGTGATGCACACCGGGGCCGTCAGCGACAGCAGTCTGGAGCCGCTAAGGCTGTTGGGAGCGCGGCTGGTAGGTATTGATCTGCTGCCGACATCAGACGCGTTTAATGCCAGACATGCGCGGGACAGGCTGCATGGGGCAGCGCCTTTCACCAAGGGCAGCAAGCCGCCGTTCCACACGCCTCTGGACAACTTTGCAAAGCTGCGCCTTTGGCAGCTGGACTATGAAAGAGTGGTGTTTCTGGACGCTGACACCCTGATGCTGCGCAATTGTGACAGTTTGTTTGACTATCCAGAATTCTGCGCAGCACCGAATGTCTATGAAAGCGTTGCAGATTTCCACCGGATGAATTCGGGTGTGTTAACGGCGCGACCAAGCCAAGTGACCTTCGCGCGCATGCTTGAAGAGCTTGATGATACGGATGCGTTCTGGCGGCGAACAGACCAGACGTTTTTGCAGCATTTCTTTCCAGACTGGCATGGGCTGCCTGTGGTTTACAACACGCTGCAGTACGTCTGGTTCAACATGCCTGCGCTCTGGGACTGGCCGAGCATTCGTATCCTGCATTTCCAGTATGAAAAACCTTGGCAGGTACCGCATCCGAGGCAGGCGCAGCTTGCGCCGCTTATCGCGCTGTGGGCTGCCTATGCAGGCGGCGGGCCGGTGCCGGATGCTGCATCCTTGCCCAATCCGCTGTTACTCGCTTGAAGATCGCGCTGACCGGAGCGACGGGCATGGTGGGCCACTGGATCGCGAAGGGTCTTGTTGCGAACGGCCATGAGGTGCTGGCCATGGGTCGTCAACCGGCGGCGGTCGAGGGGGTAGGGCATTTGCCGTACGATCTTGAAAGCGCGCCGCCAAATCTGAGGGGCTTTGACGCACTTGTGCACGCCGCGTTTTCGCACGTTCCCGGCAAGTATCGGGGTGGAGAAGGTGAGGACCCGGAGGGATTTCAGCGCCGCAATCTTGATGGCACAGTGCGTCTGTTCGAGGCCGCAAAGAAGCTTGAGCGGATCGTCTTCCTGTCCTCGCGCGCCGTCTATGGCGACTATCCAGCGGGCACTGTCCTGAGCGAGGATCTGACACCGAGGCCCGACACTCTGTATGGAGAGGTCAAATACAAAGCCGAGGTCGCGCTGGCACAGATGTCTGGCCCTGTCTCTATCAGCCTGCGCGCCACCGGTGTTTACGGCGCCGCGCCCCCGGGACAGCTGCACAAGTGGCAGGCGTTGTTCGACCAGTTCCGGAGCGGCCAGACCGTTGATTCGCGTGTCGCAGCTGAGGTGCATGGTGATGACCTTGCGGCGGCGGTACAACTTGTCCTCACCGCGCTGCCTCAGGCCTGCGGGGCAGGGGTCTTCAACGTGTCGGACCTGATCCTCGATCGTCATGATCTGCTAAAGACCTATGCGATTTTCACAGGTTTTACCGGGCATTTACCAACCGTTGCCGATACGTCTGTGGTCAGCGAGATGACAACCGATCGGCTTCGCGCGCTTGGCTGGGTTCCGGGGGGGCGATGTGCCTTTTCAGACCGTTTGGCCGACATGATTTCTGACACAGCGGCTATGCGCCCACCGCCAGAGTAAGCCCGGGAGGGGGCAGCATCTTGCGATGAACGGGATCCAGATCAGGTGTTCAGGATCTGGGTAAACCGGATGGTGACCTTAAGCCCTGGTTTGTTGTCCGACAGGGTCAGCCTTGCGCCGTGTCGATCTGCGATACTTTTCACTAGTGCAAGACCGAGTCCGTTGCCCTCGGTCGCGCGTGCGGCGTCGCTGCGATAGAAGGCCGTCAGCACCTTTTCGCGGTCTTGGGCGGGAATGCCGGGGCCGGTGTCCGCCACGTCGATCACAGCCCCGTTGCCATCGCGCAATAGCGAGAGCGTTATGCGATTGCCCAGTGTGCCGTGGCTGACGGCATTCTGCAGAAGGTTCACCACCAGTTGCGCGATCATGCCAAGATCGCCCGGCACGCAGACTGGTTCGCCGGACGGCAGATCAACCTGCAGGTTCTGGCCGCTTTCCTCGGCGACAACAGTATATGTCTCGCCAAGATCGTGCAGGAGGGCCGGCAGATCGACCGTTGCGGTCAACGGCGCGCTTTCGTCAGCGTCGATCCGCGCGATCCGCAGGATCGTTTCAAAAGTTGCGGTCAGCTTTGAAAGCTCTTCGCGAGATGCATAGATCACTTCCGTCGGATTTTCGCCGCTTTCAGCGAGATTGAGCGCCTTTTCGAGGCCGAGAACGGCCCGGGATAGGGGGCGTTTGAGGTCGTGTGCGATGCTTGTCGCGCTGGTTTTTGATGCAGCCATGAGTGCGGACAGGGTGTCGAGATGGCCATTCATGACACAGGAAATCCGATCAACCTGATCATTGGCAGAGGAAAGCGCAATGCGCGCAGACATATCCCCCTGTGCCACATCCTCAAGGGTCTGGCCGACCCGTTCCAGTTTGGCTTGGGTTCGTCTGCTCATGACATATCCGATGCCGACCGACACGAGCGTCATGAGGCCTCCGAGACCCAGAAGTGCGCGCGCCATTGCGACCTCCACATTGCGGATGAACTGCAGATCTCGCCCGACGATCAGCGTGTGGTCTGCAACTCGGACCGCTTTCAGAAAATACTCCTGTGCCACCGTACCGCTGCCGGGCTCCTTTACCGGTCTTATGGTCCAACCCCAAAAATCCGGGGTCACCGCCTGTGCGCCCGCCACCCTTTGCCCGGATTTGTCATAGAGAACGGCAAGCCGCTGGGTTTCCCGGAAGGTCGGTGAAATTCGGGTCACGGTGCCGCGCAGCCCCTCCATCCCCTCGCTGTCATATTCAGCGCGCAAAGAGGCGACTGCCGAGTCGATCTGGGATCTGAGATCCGCCTCGAGAGTGTCCTTGATATAGAAATGCGCCGCGAACCCCAGTACGCAAAGCGATAGGACAAAGACGAACATGCCGTAGACGGCAGAGCGGAACGCCGCGCCGGAAAGTATGTTAGCGCGGTCCATGCATGGAATATCCCGCGTTGCGCATCGTATGGATCAGCGGCAGGTCAAAGGGTTTGTTGATGAGCGACAACCACCATGGCCGGTGCCGACAACCAGCTTGGCCGGTGGGGCTGAAC
>NZ_AWWI01000059.1 GCF_002760615.1 Puniceibacterium antarcticum
TACCAGTAACTACAATGCATTACGCCCCGCCTTCCGCGGGGCTTTTTGCTGTCCAAAATCCCAGGACAACAATAGGTCAACAAAACAGGGCAAGTTGCGACAGGGCGGAAAAGATAACTTTCCGATTGAGAACACGCCGCACAACTCACAAAATGGGCACTGTTAGTCACGTTCCGACAGGCGCGGCCTCAGCCGCGACAGCGGGCACGAACTGAGGCGGTGCAACGGCGGCCAAGGTTTGGCCCAATGCCTTTGCGAAGCTTTCAAGCATGTCGATGTCGGTATTAATTTGTTCTGGGCTGCTCGATTGCCCCAGTTTGAGTGCATGCGCGATGTTGTTTCTCCGCTCAAAGAAGTCTTCAATGTTGGTCAAAGTCTTTCCGTGGGCCTTTCCCGGCTCTGATTCGCCAAATAAATCAAGAAGCGGCTGCTTGTCCGAACATTTTGTACATACATCACTAAGCCCACTTACCTTAAAAAGGCCGTTAATTTCTCTCGGGCGCATATTGTTTTCGTTGTGAATAAGTTCTCGGTAAATATCCTTCGAAAGATCGCCTCTACAAAATTCATAGATCACAGAAAAGCGTGCTTGAGCCGCCACAAATACATCCCCGCCTTGGCCTTGCTTCATGTCAAATTTGATCTTCCCAAGTCCGTCCATGGTTCGCTTCCAGGCTGTGCCAACTAGGTCGTTTGGTAGCTTTTCGAACTTCTCCACACCTGAAACTACAGCGCGCGCATATTCTCTCGCCATCTCGCGAATGAATTCTTCAAAGGTTGCTGCAACAAGAAGAGTCGCGGAATTTGCGGCCGCGATACGCAATTTTGGCGGTTGTTTGGCATCTGAGAAGGTTGCAACCAGAGACCTTATCGCATCTAAATCTTCGACGAGCTCGTCGGTGATTGCATCGAAGAGGGCGGCCATCTGACTATTCCGGACGAAGGATTGACCGCATTAGCTCAATCCTCTGTTTAACAGCGTTAGCAGTATTGCCTTGACCGGTTAAAATTGGAAGGCGATCTGGATCAGCCGCGGCCTCCACCATTCGACTGCGAACATTCATCCCGTCTGCTAAAATTTCTTCTCGTACGGCCCATGCTTGATTTACTGCAACCATCGACGCATCGTATATGGCGGCTGATATGCGCTCTCGCCCCTTTTCATCCGGCGGAAGAAGGAAAGGCTTCCCCTCAAATAGACCGTGAAGGAATGTGAACCGTGCAATATATTCTTGCTTCAAGATATCCGCTTCCTCTTCAGAAATCTTTCTCTCCATCGCTCGATCCAGCATGGACTTCATGGAGCCACGGATGTTCTCCTCTTCTCGCAGAGCAAAGTATCGGAGAACAAGCTGGCAGTCTGCCATACTGGAGTAGAGAGTGTTTTTCTGACGAGACGGGTTTTCATAATAATCATTCGGGTCAGTTTCGATATAAGGTGGAATATCAAATACTGACGTGAACAAATTATTACGCGTGAGTTCAATTACAATTCGATTGAACGGGCCAGGATTCAAAGCATTCCGAATTTCTTGAGGATTGAGTTTCGTTCCCCCAGTATTTAAACGATCAAAGATGAACCGCCGGATGTCCGTCATTGTCAGTCGGTTCGGTGACGCTTCTGCTTCACTTTCCAGTAGAAGCACAATTGCGGACAAACTCGAACGATCAAGCGCTCGTTTAATCCGAGGAGGGCAACGCGAGTAGCGAATGCCGTTCAGGGGTTTGAGCACCGGCAGCGATGTCAGAGCAAAATCGCCTGCCAAGAACTCTTTGACTGCATTTAAACGTTGCTGTCCGTCCATTACTTCGTAACGTGCGGCCTCACTTTCGTATAGAAAGACTGGCGGGACCGGGATATTGAGGAGCATCGATTCAATTAATTTAGATTTTTGCGCCGTCGACCAACGAAGGCGTCGCTGATATTCTGGTCGAATATTGAGCACTTCGCCCTTTTCGATCAGATCTCGAATTTGAGGTAGAAAGAAATTGTTCGTCTGATAAACGATACGGAATGCATTCTTGGAGAAGAATTCGTCAGGGTCGATGGGTGGAACGTCCGCCACAATGACTTCCGGTGCGTCTTCAGGTTCGCCCATGATAACTTCGACGCTCATCTAAGCTCTCCCAATGTCGTGCTGACTTTTGATAGTGGCAGGGGATGCTTGCGCCAAGCAAGATTGCTTCGATCTACATGATCCTCTTGCCGCAGGGTTGAAATTGGGTTCCGCGCAGGCTTTTAGCGGCCGCGCTTGTCGGCGATCGACCAGATTACCGAGCTGATCGTCAGCAGCGCGCCGATCACCGGCTCGACATCGGATGCCTCAATATAACCTTTGGCGACCAGTGCTGTGCCTGCGACGGTCAGAACTTGGCGGATCAAGGCGAGAATTGCAGGTTTCAGCATGATGGTCTCCTGTTCAGATTTCATTGGTGGTTGTGAGGAATTCGCCCGGCTTCATCGTCGACAGGCGCTGCAGGCGGGGCGGGTAGGTTGCTGGCCAGCGCGCGCCGAGGAGGCGGGACTTGACGATCCGGGCGATGGTGACGGCGTCGGATTGGTTGCTGCCCAGCACGTAGAAATGCGCGTCGTCCTGGCCGACGGCGAAACCGACGTGGCCACCAGACCCGCGCTCGAAGATCAGCACAGCGCCGATGATCGGCTGCACCTCTCGGCCAAACAGCAACCAATTCCGTGCCCAGTAGGGGTTGGTGCCCAGCGCGCCCAGGAGCGGCTCGTCGGGCAGGGCCATGCGGATGCATGTCTCCACGAAGTCCCCGCACCACGGGTTCTTCGACGGATCGCCCAGCGACCGGCCGTCGCGTTTCAGCCAGTCCATCAGCCAGGAGCGGTCGCGGGCCTCGTGACGGCCGAGGGCAGATTTCGCCTCGGTGATCCAAGGCAGCGGGCCCGGCGGCGCCACGGACGCCGCGCGGCCATTGGCGGCCAGTAGCGCTTTCATCGCTCTGACGGTCCGTAGGCCCCAGAGGCCGTCGATGGCGCCGGGGGAATGGCCGAGCTTGTCCAGCCCGCTCTGGATCAGGCGGAGGGGATCGCGGGTGTCGGTATTCATGGGGTGGCTCCTTTCGCCCGTCGCCGGGCATGAAAAAACCCGCCTTGCGGGCGGATGCGGGGTGGATCGGATTGTTGGTCGCGTGGTCAGTCGGTGCGGCCGCGCTGGAAAGCCTCAAACATCAGATCGCGCATCGCCCGGATGTCTGTTTCGATACGTTCCAGCCGGTCGGCATCGTCGTCGCGATCCTCGGTCCGCTGGCGATCGGCACGGTCACGTTCGGCCTCAAGTTCCCGGTCGAGCCGAGCCAGCATGGCATCGTTGGTGAAGGCTTTGCGCGTGACAGCGGCGAGCAAGGCGATCGTGCCGCCAACCAGTGTTGTGATCGCGGCGGTGATTCCGTGGTCGCGGAGGGCTGCGCCCACCTCCTGCAGAAACGTGGTTCGGTCATTCATTGGGTTTCCTTCAGTAATCGGTTTCGACGTAAAGGCCGGAGCAGTCGTAGGCGACAGCCGCCGCAGTGGCGCCTGTGTTCAGGTAGAGGCGGGGCGAAAGGAACTGCGTGCTGGCGGGCAGATCGGCGGTGATTTCGGCCTCGAACACCGCTCCGGAAACCTCATTGACCAGCCGAACCCAGACCGAGGCGGCATTCGGGGCCGCGGCGATATAGAGCGTCAGCACCCCGCCGGTCGCGATGGCAAAGTTGGCGCCCATGTCGGTCAGGGTCGGTGTGCCGGTGCCGTCATTGGCAACCATCTGCCAGTTGGCATGGGTGCCGCGCTGAAAGCCGATGCCGACGCAGTTCAGCACGGTGGCCAGTGTCAGTGTGGTGGCCAGCGCTGCGGTGGAGCCATAGAGGCCGAAGAAGCCCATTCCGGTGGCTTGTAGGGTGGTGAGCGAAAGCCGGGTCACGAAGGTCCAGCCACCGAGGCCCGCGGCATTGCCACGCCAGCAGGCCCAGCCCGCCGATCGCTGTTCTGCGACTGAATCCACCACTGCGGCCGAGGTCAGGCGCCAGCGGCGCATGCTGGCGGCAAGGTTGGTGGCGGCCAGCGTCGGGTGCGAAACCGTGCCGACGGAGGTAATCGGCAGCCCTTCGGTGGTGATCGTGGTAGTGACCGACGGCGACCAGTTCGCAATCCGGTTCACCCCGAAATGCGGCTGCAGCGGGAAATCCCGGCCGGATGGGCGCATGACGTCGACCCAAGGCGCGCCTGCCCGGTTGCGGGCATAGACGGCGATCTTGCCACTCGGCGGTGGCGAAGGGGCTGCGGCCAGCCCGGGCAGGATGGTGGGCTGCGGCAGTTCGACCTGACCGTTGCTGCGGTCGATCGTGATGGCCTCATAGAAAGCCGAGCCGTCCGGGCTGACTTTGAAGCCGAAGTTGTCACTGCCGAGCAACCCGATCAGCGCCCGCGCGGAAAACCCGGTCTTGAAGGCGAAGCCCGCATCATTGGCGGGGGCGGCCTTGTTGACGGTCGCCTCGATACCGGCTCCGGCATTGTTGAAGAGCATGGCCGGGGTGTTGACCGACAGGCGGTTGTAGCTGTCGGCGGTGGCGCCACCGAGCCCGAGGAGCTGGGCGGTCAGGTTCGCCTGTGGCATGCCGACCTGCGTGACCGCATTGGCAAAGGTGACCGTCGGCGTATTTACCACCGTCGTGCCGCCCGCGCCTGCTGCGGTTGGGCCGATGTTTACGACGGTGGTCGATCCTGATGCGCCACCGGTGCCGAGGTTGACGGTCTTTGTGATGCCGGTTGTGGTAGCCCCGGTGCCCAGCCCATAGGTCGCGGTCGTCGTGGCTGTGCCGATTGTGGCGGCTGCGGCCGAGACCGTGACGGTTCCCGATGCTGTCAGCGTGCCCGAGAAAGTCTTGTTGCCGGTAAAGGTCTGGGTGCCCGCCAAGATCGCCAATTCGCTGGTGGTGTTGGGCAGGGTGAAGGTCCGGGTCGTGCCGGTGGTGATGCCCGAGAGTTCGAACGTCGCCTTCTTGGTGGGATCGGCGTCATCGGTCAGGGTGAAGGCGACATCAGCCACGCCCGCGGCAAGCAGCGCACCGATGAGCGAAATCCACGATCCCGCGCTGAAGATCAGCGACGACAAGGTGGCTTCGTTCCAGGCGAGCCAGCCATCCTTCGGGACATAGAACACCCAGGCCCCGTCCTGCCAGGCAGCGATCTGCGTCGCCCGCCCGGCCCATAGACCGGTGGGCGCTGGCCCGACGATCCAGCGCTGGCCGTCGGCTGGGGCGCCTGGTGGGGCGGACAGGGCAGCACTCTTGACCGCGATTTGCACCAGCACATCGAGAAACCGCAGGCCCTCGTTCACCGTGACATGCTTCTGCGATTGGCTGGCCCCGAGATAGGGCAGCGCAAGGTTCGTGGATTGGCTCATGCCAATGCCTCCAAGGGTTCAAGGTGTAAGGATCAGACGAGGGCCTCGGCGGCGCTTCCGCGGCCCAGCGCGCCGATCTGATAGACGCGAAAGCGCAGGGTGGTGATTGGCCCGCCGAAATCGGTGGCCATCATCGCGGCGGTGTAGACAAAAGAGGGCGCAGCAAGGCCGGACACCGTCCGCACCACCGCGGCGCCGTTCAGGATTTCCAGATCATAGGCTTCCGTGGTCTCGCCGAGCGGCACATCGACCAGCACCCAGCTGTCGCCGTTGCTGGCCCGCGTGCGCCGCAGCCACGTCAGCAGCACGTCGCCCCCGGGCTGTGGCGCCCCACGCAGCTGCGCCGGGCTGAACGGGCGCAGGCCGCGGCCCGAAGGCGTGAACGCCAGTTGCAGGTTCAGCGGGTCAGCCGCCGCGACCGTCGACGGGCTGATCCGCCAGTTGGCGGGCAGGCCGACATCGCTTTCCCCGATCGCGACCGGCACCACAGCGCTGTTCAGCACCACCACCCGCGACCCGGCCGGGGCCGGATTGGCGATGGCATCTTCTGTTCCGAACTGGCCACGCAGCAGATGGGTCAGTTTCCAGCGCCCGGGACTTTGCAGCGCAGCGGTGCCGAACTGGATGATCTCCCAGATGCCGGGCCCAGTCTCGATTGCCAGCGGGTTGCCTCCCGCAAGCAAAGCCTCGTTGTCGAGGCTACTGAAGGTGCCCGACGCCACATCCACCCAAAGCTCGTTGCCATCATCAAAGCGCCAGACCGGCCCGGCGTAGAAATCAAACGCCAGCGTGCCGAGCCTGGCGGGCTGCCCGACTGTGCCCAGCGCCGTGAAACCATCACTGGACGGGCTGCGCCAGATCAGCGCCGATCCATACCAGGGCGCTGCGAACACCGCGGCATAGGGGCGATGGGCCGGGATATCATCGGCCAGCTGCGGCAGGTTCATCAGGATTGCCGCCGGTGGCCCGAACACTGTCGGCGCGATAAAGGCCGGGGTGCGTTCCGGGCCCGGTGGCAGATCATAGAGGGTCTGGTCGGTGCGCTTGGCCTCGATCCAGCGCGCGCCGCCATCAGTGATCCGGGCCAGAACATAGTCAGGCGTCCGGCCGTCATGTTCGAGGCGGATCACGTCGGTCGGGTCCAGCGCCAGGCGCGAGGGCGGCAAAGCGAAAGCCGCATCCTCCCGGCCGACCCATTCCTCATAAAGTGCTCGGCGGGCGGCGCGGTCCGCCAGGGCGGCGGGATAGACGATCGGGAACTGTTCGGTGCGCACCCGGGCAGTGTCGACCGTGATGCGCCGGGCCTCAACCGACAGCGAGCCGTAATCCTCGTCGGGCATCAGCAACCGCCACTTCAGGGCCCGGGGCAGTTCGGTTTCCTGCGCCCGGGTGAAGCTGATGTCCTCCGCGTTCCGATCGGTGATCACCAGAGTATCGGCGGCGATCTGGGCCACGGCAGAGCGACCCCGTGGGACGAAGCGCAACTGCCCGCCGGTTTCGACGACATCAAATCCGTAGAATTGTGCCAAGGGTGCGATGGAGGCGCGGGCGCTCTCGATGGCGGTGATCGCGTAACCGGGGACGGTGGCCGCCAGTTGCGTGACATCGATCAGGTCCAGCGGCACGCCACCGGTCTGGCACAACTCCCGGACCAGTTCCGCCAAACCGCAGCCGCCGATCCGGCCAGTCAGCCAATGCCCAAGGCGATAGTTGTCGATGTCGGACCAGACGTCGGAGCGCACCGGGAAGGCCGGGTAGGGCCGGGCGTCCCATGTCCAGATGGCGATCTCAGTAGTGTCGATCATCCGGCCTGCGTAAAGGCCGGAGGCGGGGTTCTTGGCCGGGTTGTTCCAGTAGGGGTAGAGCGCCTCGATGTAGCGACGCTGCACGAGGTCATCCTGATAACCCCGCGAAAAGTAGGGGAGGAAGGATTCCGAGGATTTGGGATCATAGAACACATTCGGCTGATTGGTACCGCGATCTACGGCGGGCGCCCCGGCTTCGGTGAAGCGGACCCGTTTCGATTGCGGCACCCATGCGGTCGGCGATCCGCTCTGCACCCCGCCGGGTCGGTTGAAGTGCTGGTTCAGCCACCAGCTGCGGATATCCTTGGTCCGAAATACCCATGGCTTGCCATAGGCGCCGTCGGTGACCGGGGTCCGCAACTGCGCCGCGCGATCGGCATCCGAAGCATAGAACCAATCGAACCCTTCGCCGCCCTCGATGTTCGATTGCAGATAGGGCAGATCATAGATCGCGGGCCAGCCTGCCAGGGCATCGAGATGCTGATCGCCGTCGCGCCAGTCCGACAGCGGCATATAATTGTCGATGCCAACAAAGTCGGTGTTGGCATCGGCCCAGAGCGGATCGAGGTGAAAGAACAAATCATTGGTGCCGTCCTGCGGCTGGTGGCCGAAATATTCCGACCAGTCGGCCGCGTAGCTGAGCTTGGTGCCCGCGCCCAAGACCGACCGGCATGCGGCGGCCAGACTCTGCAAAGCTGTGACAGCTGGATAGGTGGTGGCGCCCGATCGGATCTGGGTCAGCCCGCGCAACTCGCTGCCAATCAGGAAGGCATCGACGCCCCCGGCCGCCACGCAGAGGTGGGCATAATGCAGCATCATCCGCCGCAGGCCCCAGTCGGAGGGCGATCCGGTCCATGTCACCGACGTGCCCGACACCGCGAAATTGCCAGGCACCGCCGCCCCAAAGAACGCCGACACCTGACTGGCCGCTGCCGCCGTTTTGTCGACCGTGCCCGCGAAGCCCGCAGCGGGCGAACAGGTGATCCGGCCCCGCCAGGGATATTTCGGCTGGCCCGATGCTGCGGCATTGTTCGAATAGGGATTCGGCAGCGTGTTGGCTTCGGCCACATCCATCAGCAGAAACGGATAGAACGTCACCCGGAAGCCGCGCGCCTTCAGTTCCTGAATGGCCTGCACGACCGAGAAGTCGCTGGGCGTGCCGCCATAGGCCGGGCTGCCGCTGATTTGCGAGACCACATAGGCGGTGGAACGAGCCACCCCGTTTACCAGCCAGAGCTTCGGCGCCGTCACCTTGCTGGCGGTTTCCACGCCGGGCCTGATCTGGCAGTTGCCCGCCCGCAGGTCGGTTCCAAACCAAGCCACCACCAGCGACACAGATTTGCAGTTCGGCGCGATGGCTTCCAACTGGTCAAGCGACGTCAGAAAATCGCACTGCCCGCCGGTCGAATTTACGTTCTCGGGCAGCACGGCCCCGCCGCTGACCGTCCGCGTGATCGGTTCGGTGGCATAGATGAACTCGCCCGATGACGGGATCATGTTCACCGCCGTCAATAGCTGCTCGGCGCTGTCGGGCTCCTCAGAGGGGCGATAGACCTCGAAGGACAGCTGCGGCAGCCGATTGCCGAACGTCGCCAGCGGTAGGTTCTCGAAGACGATATAGGCCGTGCCGCGATAGGCCGGGGCCAGACCAGCGCCCATCGTGGCCTCGATGAACGGATCGGGCATCTGGGTTTCCGTTCCGCGGTGCAGCCGCCAGATTGCTCCCGGCACATCAAAGGCGCTGCCGTCGGCCCAGATGCGCCCGATCCCGCCAATCGGCCCGGTGGCGATGGCCACCGCGATGCTCGCGAAATAGCTGTATTCCTCAATGACCACGCCGCCGCCGCTGCCCTTGCCCCCGCCTCCTTGGCTGGTTTCGGAATAGACCTCGCGGAAATCTGTGGCCCAGATGATGTTGCCGCCGACTCGCATTCGGCCATAGATGCGCGGAATCACAGCCCCTTCGGTGGCGCTGGTGACGCGCAACTCATCCAGCCGCGCGCCTTCCTGACGCTGGTCGGGGGCGAAGGACGAGATGATGCGGGAGTCGATCGCCGTGCCGATCAACGAGCCGATGCCGCCACCGATCACCGCGCCGGAGAGGCCAAGGAATGCGCCGCCAAAGCCCGCGCCCAGTGCCGAGCCGATGCCGCCGAGAAGGATTGCTGCCATAGTGGGTTACTCCGGATAGTGAAAAGCGAAGGCCGTTTTGCGGGCCCAAATCGGGCTCCACGGCTCTTCAATGACGCCCGCACCCTCGTAGGCGTGGATCAGGCCGGTCTCAGAGCGGATGCCGCAGTGTTTGGCGGGGGCATTTCGCGCCATGCGGAACAAGATCAGCGCCCCGGGCCCGGCTTCCGACAACGGGATTTCCAACAGGAACCGCCGCGCGGCCTCGGCCAGCACTTCGACCACGCCTGCCTCGCCCCAGTCGCGGGTATAGGGCGGAGGCGTCACCGGCTCGGGCCCGTGCAAATCGCGCCAGATGCCACGCGCAAGACCGAGGCAATCGCAGCCTGCGCCCAGCAAGCTGGCCTGATGCACATAGGGCGTGCCCAGCCAAACCCCCGCGGCGGCGATTACGCGGGAGGCGGAGGAGGACGCGCCGGTCACAGCGGCTGCCCCGTGCTGCCATCACCTTGCGTCGGATAGCGCACGATGGTGTCGTCGCCCGGGATCGACGGGAAGCCGCGGAAGTTCACGCCATTGCCGAACTTGGCACCACAGGTCGCGAATTGCTTGTCGCAGCCCGCCTGGATGAAAAAACCGTCTCCCAGGGCGATTGCGCGCACGGGTGCTTCGATCAGGGTGATCGTTGCCACCCCCGCTGCGACGCTATGGATCGACACCTCGGCCCGGCGCCCGGCATTGGCGCCGCTGGTCCATTCCACCCGGCCCAGCGCGAACCAGTTTGCGGTGAAGCCGCCAAGACCGGCGGTTGTGAAGGTCCGATCGCCGGAAACCGCTGCGACCGACCCGCTGCCCGAATAGCTGGGGGCGGCCAGATTGACGCCACAGCGCGCATCGCCGAGTTCTGCGTCACAATAATACTGGTAGGTCCGCCCTACCGGCTGATTGAGAAAATGCGTCATCGACCGCACTTCGGCGACAAACACCTGCTTGCCACGCCTGATCTGGCCTAGATTGCCGCGCCGCATCAGCACCCGCTGCGCCACATCCTCCCAGTTCACCCGCCAGACCTCGATCGCCGCGTTGTCCCAGCGCCCATCCAGAATATCGGTTTCCGTGATCCGGTCGGAACGCAGCGCGCCCTCAGCATCCTGCCCGTCGACCGAGAAATCGGCGCTGGCGCGAATTTCGGAGGCTGCGAAACCAGTGTCGGGCTCGTAACTCATCCCCGCGATTTCTAGTGGGCGATCATGATCGGTGAAGCCAAAGATCGCGCCATCGGCCCGTTCGATCCGCCAGCACCACGCCAAAGTGGTGGTGCCGTCGTCGAGATGGGCCTGCATGCCTGAAGGGAGAAGTTTCATCGGCGTACCTCAATCAGGGGGATGGATGTGATCGAGCCGAGCCGCTCGAAATCGAGGGTGACGTCCAGCGTGTCGGTGTCGAACCGCACCGGCACGTCGAACTCGAAGCCTGCGGTGATCGCGATGCCAAGGGCAGGGGCCGCAGCGAAGGTCACAATGCCGGTGGTCGTGTTGACCGTCCAGCCGCTGATCTGGGCCACGCCGTTCAGCGCCAGGGTGACAGTTCCGGCCACGGGCTTGGTGATCGTCCGGGTCCAGGACTGCGCGCCGCTGGCGTAGCGCTTGACCAACTGGAATGTGGTCGCGGCCCCCGTGCCGGTGCCGATGGTCTGATCGGTGGCGGCGAGGTTTGAGGAGGGCAAGCCGGATTTGTAATCGGCCCAGTCCTTCCACCGAAACCCATAGAGCCGCCCGCGCCGTGCTTCGAAAAACGCGGTGACCGCCGCCAGATCGTCGGCCTTACGGATGCCATAAGAGGCATCATAGCGCCGCCGCGAGTCTGCCCAGGAGCCGTTGCGTTCTTCATCGCCGCTGGCCATTTCGACAATCTGCGTGCGCCGTTCCGGCCCGCCCCGCGCGCCGCGGCTGATGTTGTCGGGAAACCTGACCTCGTGGAATGCCATCACATGCCCCTCTGCCCGGCAGACACCGCACGGGCAATGTCCGCCGCGACCTGCGTGCGCGATTGCCGGAAGCTTTCTGCGTCGCGCGCCATGATGGTAACATTGACGGCGGGGGCGCTGGATTGCCCCTGGCCATAGCCCGCCGCCTCGCGCCGAGACAGAACCCGCTCTCCGCGCTGCAGGATCGCGGGCACCTCGTCTGGTTTCAGCCCGGCCCAGCCGCCGGAATGCATGCGCGGTGCATTTGCAAAGGCCAGGGCTGGCACCATGCGGCGGCCGCCCGCCATGCCGACGGTGCCGCCAGAATGCAGGATGTCGGCGAACAACCCGCCAGCGCCGCCCAGCGCGCCCGACAGCGCATTGGCGATCGGCCCCAGAATGAACCGCCGGGCGGCCAGCTTCGCCAGATCGGCGATCATCGAGGTGACGAGGCTGCGGAAGTCGAGCTTGCCTGTTTTGACAAACTCGGCGACCGCATTTTCGGCGCTCTGGAATGCGCCGACCAGCGTCTGGCCGATGTCGCCACCAATGTCGCGGGCCTTGGCAGCATAGTCGGCCAGCGTGGCAACGGTGGCGGCCCAGCCGGTTTTTGCCGCTTCGGCCCCGTCGGCCGCCGCTGCGCCAGCACCGCCCGCCGCCCGACCAGCCGCCGTGATGGACTCGTCAAACTGGTCAGCGGCATCGACTGCACCTTCAAGTGCCGCTTCCCCTTCGGTTCCGGCACTGGCGACCGCGCCCTGCAACGCCTGCCAGCTAGTGAGTGGGGCCAACGCCCCGGCCGCCAGATCGCTGGCCGCCGTGCGGTAGGTGTTGGCCGAGGTCAGGGCTTCGCGGGCGATCTCGTTCAGCCCCAAGTCCGGCACGGCCAAGGGGTTGTTTTCGAAGGCCCGGTCAAACGCCTCTTTCGCCGCCGTTCCGGCTTGAGTGGCTGCCCCGGCAAAGCGGTTCTCGATCTCGCCGAGGTCCAGATCGCCGAGCAACGTGATCCGGCGTTCCGAGCCCAGCGCCTCCAGTCCCGAATTTACCCCTTCGATGAAGCTGTTAATCCGGGCGACTACGCCGTTCAGCATGCTTTCGACGCCTTCGATCAGGCTGTTCGCGGCTTGGAACGCGAGATCGCCGATCGCAGCGGGTAACAGACCCCAGATCGCTTTGATCGCCTCGAAGGCACCCTCAAAGGTGTTGGAGGCGGTGTTGCCGAAGCCCACCACGCTCTCGATTGCGCTTTGCATGCCGCTGGCCGCATCGGCTTTGATGTCAAAGAACATCGCGGTGGCGGCAGCGCCAGCAGCCGTGGCGCCCATCTTAATCCGTTCCCAGACTTCGGCCACGACGTCCTTCAGCAGACCCATGGCATTGCCAAAGCCGCCCGCGCCGGAGACCAATCGCGTGAACTGGAACACCAACTCGCCCGCACCGACGATCAGCGCGCCGATGCCGGTGCGGAACAGCGCCCCGCGCAGGATCACCAGGCCGGTCGCAAGGCCGCGCACCGACAGCGCAGCCGCCGCAAGCCCGGCGACCCAGCGCCCGGCCAACAGGGCGGCGAAGGTGGCGGCATAGGTGGTCAGCCGTCCGAGGTTGTCAAAGAGGGCGGTGATCGCGATGCCGATCGGCCCGGTGCTGCGCGCCATGTCTGCCAGGGCGTTGGCCACGGCCTCCAATGCTGGGGCGACCGCGGCGGTCAGGCGGTTGGTCAGGCCAAGCCAGATCAGGCCCAGCTTTGCGATCGCATCGCCGGTTCGTTCGATTTGGGCTGCATCCGTGTCGCTGACCGCCACCCCGAAATCCCGCATATCCTGCGCTGCCTCGCGCAGGGTCGCCGGATCGATGCGCAGAAACGCCAGCGCGGCCTTGTCGCCAAAAAGATCAGAGGCGACGGCGGCGCGTTCGGCCTCGGGCACAAAGCGCGCCAGGGCCTCCTGAATGGCGACGATGCGCTGATCCAGCGGCAGAGCCTGCAATTCAGCCGCGGTCAGGTTCAGCCGTTCCAAGGCACTCACGGCCGATCCCGATCCAGTGGCCGCTTCCGACAGCCTGGTCGTCAGCTTCTTGGTGGCCTGTTCAATCTCGCCCATCGAGACACCGGCCAGTTCCCCTGCCCACGTCAGCACCTGCAGGCTTTCGACGGTCGTCTTGAGCGAAGCAGCCATGTCGGCTTGCGCGCCGATGGTGTCGAGCCCCGACCGGATCATCGCCACACCTGCGGCGGCTGCGGCCGCCGTCATTGCCGCGAGCGCGATCCCGGCCTTGCGGGCAAAGCCGACAAGCCGGGTGTTCGCCATTTCCATTTCCGACGACAGGCGGCCAAAGCCACGGGCCCCGGCATCGCCGATGCCTTCCAGCTCGGCGCGCACCTGCCGTCCGCCGACCGCCGAAAGGCGGACGCTGACCTTCTTCTCAGCCATGGTTTTCTCCGATTTGTTCGTTCAGTTTGCGCACCATCACCGCCTCGATCTCGGGCAGCAGTTCGGCGGTGATCAGGGTGTCGATGCCCAGCGCGTGCGCGAGGGCGAGGGCCGCGCCCATGTCCCAGCCCAGCACCGCGCCGGGGATCACCCGCAATTGCCCGCCAAGGCGGCCGACCAGATCCCAGACCTGCCAGCCGTCCTGCGTCTGGGGCCGGTTCAGTCTTGCGGGGCAGTTCGGGCAGCGCGCTTCGCAGGCGGCGCAATACCGGTCGCCCCCGCCGAAGGACCACTCGGCGAGGGCGCGGAGACGTTTTTTTCTGCGTCCAGGATCAGTCCCTTCGCCACATAGCCGGTCTGGAAGGCCTCAAAGACCGGCCAGATTTCCAGAAGGGCGTCGATGCCCTCGGGGGTGACGGCGACGACGTTTCCATCTTCATCACCCACGCCCTCCCAGTCCAAAATGGCCCGGCGGGCAACGGCTTTCGCCATGGCCAGGGCGAGCTCCTCGGTGCTGGCGGTATCCGGCAAACTCTCAATGGCTATGTCCGCCCGGGCGGAAACCATCAAGGCGGTTGTCAGCGGGCCGACGAGCAGGCGCGGGCCGGGGGAGAGGTCCAGCCATTGCGGGGTGGCGGTAAGGTTCAGTCGGATCATGATCAGTATCCTGCAAGGGTGTTGACGAGAACGGCGGTGCACATGCGGGCGGGGCTGGTGGCTTTCGCGGCCTGCCAGTCGAAACTGGCCTGCACGCCTTGCGGCCCGGCGATTTCGATCCGGGGGATCGGCAGGTAAACCGCATGCGCCGTGAAGGTGAAACTCGCGTTCGCCCCGAGGCTGTAGGTGAACTCCAACTCGCAAGGGCTGCCGTCGATCGCCTGGGTCACCAGCGTGCTGTCGGCAAAACGCACTTCGATGCGCCCCGACAGCGCAGCCTTGGTCGGGTCGGCGCCGTCGATCCGGCCATCGCCGCGGATCGTCTCGATCCTGTCGAGGTTGTTGGAATAGGTGATCTCGGCTGAGACCAGATTGCCCAGGACGGTGGCGTTGCGCTTTACCGTGCCGTTGAAATGACCGAAGCGCTGCAGGCCCAGCGCCGTGGGTGTCCCTGCGGCCGTCGCGGCTGCGATGGTTTCGCTTTGCGCGACGAGGCGGGCGGTGGCGGTCAACAGGCCGGATCGCTGCATTTGCCACGACAGCTGATCCAGCACGCAGCCGGAATACATCGCAAAGCGCGGCACCTCCGGCATGGCGACCTCAACGGCCATGCTGGGCAGGTTCCAGTTGCCCGACTGAAAGGTGTGGGTCTTCGGCGTGGTGCCAGCGGTCGTGGGCTGACCGAACGCAGCCTTCAGCCAGAACCCGAAGGCCTCGACATCGATCGGGACAACGACCTCGCCATCGACCGTGACCGCGTCCTTGATCGGGGCCAGGGGATCGCGGCCATAGCCCAGCAGTTCGGATTCCAGGAGCGGCTGTTCCGATCCCAGCGTAGCCCGGGCGAAAGGCATCAGCCTGAACCCACTGACCGGCGGGGTGCCGTAAACCGTCTCATACGCAAGCGCCATCTGCGCCCGCGCGCCTTGCGCACGTGCCATGGGGGTCTCCTATTATGGGGTGGGGTGTTGCCGGGATCAGGCCAGCGGGTCGGCGGTGGTGTAGTGCAGCACGACGGTCACGACCGCCGCCTTGAGGGATAATGCGCCCTCGACCGGCAGATCGACTGAGGTCGGGGCTTCTGCTTCGACCCAGTCGCAGAGCCCGCTGAGGGTCCGGTCGGCCGCCAGCGCCGTGCCGATCGCCGCGATCAGCGTGTCGAAAGCCGTGGCGCGGTCATTTGCACTCTGGACGATTACCTCCAACTCCGCCCGATGCTGGAAATGGTAGCGCAGCGGCGACAGCGTGACCTCAGGTTCGCCCGGCTGGCCATCGCGCAGGATGATCAGCCCGGCAAGCGGGATGCGCTCCGGCAGAACCTCGTCACGCAGAACCGTGGCGGCAAGCAGTTGCAGCCGCGCTTGCAGCGCGGCGAGGATGGTTTCGCGGGTGGTGGGCATTTTCTAATCCGATGCTAATGTCTTAGGAAGCGTAGCGAAGGCGCCAATCACAGACATTCGATTATGATGCACCACGCTTCGCTGTCGCGCAGACTCAAAATCACCATTCGCGCTTGCTGCAGAAATCCTTGTAAGGCACACCAGAATAGTGATGGGGCGTGACCACGGAACGAACAGAGGGTAAAAATT
Organism: Puniceibacterium antarcticum; assembly: GCF_002760615.1. Taxonomy (GTDB): domain Bacteria; phylum Pseudomonadota; class Alphaproteobacteria; order Rhodobacterales; family Rhodobacteraceae; genus Puniceibacterium; species Puniceibacterium antarcticum. The sequence continues at coordinate 15,985 of NZ_AWWI01000059.1, forward strand.
GGCCGACAGCAACGACACTAAGATCTGCACCAACTGCGTAGGGGAACCCTTTCTCCACGGCCTGATAGAGCAAAATGGCACAACTGATGCCTGCAGCTATTGTGGTGCAGCCGAAGAGGTGTGCATTTCCCTCGAGGAATTGGCTGACCACATCGAAGGTGCTTTCGAGCGTCATTATGAGCGAACTTCCGATCAACCAGACATGTATGAGTCAATGCTCCTTCGAGATAGGGAAAGCGATTATGACTGGGATCGGCACGGTGAGCCGGTGCTCTACGCGATTTCCGAAGCCGCTTCGATTGAAGAGGAGGTTGCACAAGATGTTCTTGATCTGCTCGAGGAACGTCACGCGGACCTCGAAATGGCCCAGATGGGTGAGGAGTGCGATTTCTCCAGTGAAAGCCACTATGAGTTAAAGAGCATCGAAGACCATGAGTTTGCCTTCGAGTTTAACGCCCTCGAACGCTCGCTTAAATCGGAGAGCCGGTTCTTCAGTCAGGGTGCTGTAACTTTTCTGGCTCGATTGTTCAGCAACATTGATGGACTTCAAACTGATGAAGGCCGATCAGTCACTGTCACAGCCGGACCTGAAGCTAACATTACCGGCTTCTTTCGGGCGCGCCTATTCCACAATGGCGATGAGTTGGACGCCGCGTTGGCGCGTCCAGATCTTCATGTTGGCCCCCCGCCAAGTCGGATGGCCCGCGCTGGACGGATGAATGCGCATGGTATCTCTGTTTTTTACGGGGCCACTGACCCGGGGGTTGCTCTTGCAGAGGTTCGACCGCCCGTAGGAAGTCGCGCAGTTGTTGCCCGCTTCGATCTGGTGCGCCAAGTCCGATTGTTGGATGTAGAGGCGTTGCATTCGGTTTATGTCGAAGGCAGCATCTTTGACCCCAATCATCTCGATCAGTTGGCTCTATCCAAATTCCTTGGCCGTCTTAGTGATAGAATCACTATGCCCGTAATGCCAGACGATGAGCCCACGGAATATTTAATCACGCAAATGATTTCTGACTATCTCGCGCAGCGACCGCTACCATGTCTCGATGGTATCCTATTTCCCTCAGTTCAGTGTCCAGGCAACCATCGGAATGTCGTATTGTTCCATCACGCATCGCGCGTTCTTCAACTGCAGTTTCCCGAAGGAACTGAGCTTTCCGCGAGCCAGTCCCATTCTACCGATGAAGGGCCAGAGCCCGACTATTCGGTCTTTGAGGAAGTGCCAGCGCCAAATGATGAACCTGCCGAAGTGCTAGGAGAGAAAAATAATGTCCCAAACTTTACATTTATCCTGGATACGCATTCACGCGGTTTTAACTTCGACGACGATTATCGCGAAGAAAGCCTTCGCGTGATCGAAAGTATGGTTTCAGTTCACCATGTGAGGAGCGTAACTTTCGGCACCGACACTTTTTCGGTGAACCGACATCGTTCCGTCAATCGGGAACCACCTTTTTGAAGCAAGACAAAGTAGCGGCCAATCGTTGACGTGCGATTTTGCGGCTCTATCGGGTTTGCATCGCGTTCATCAGTCAAGTTGTTCCTCCTTCCAATTCGCCACGATCAACCCCGGCAGCCGCGCTTCAGCTTCTCGCGCCGGACCTTCCAGACTTAAGCGCTTGGGCAGCTTCACCTGTGGCACGAGGAGAAAGATCGGCACGGTGGCCACCCCGTGCCCGGTCTTCGACTTGGACGCGACCGCCCGGCCCTTGGAATTCAGTCGGGTTTCCGCCACTAGAAGGCTGGGCTGACCGCGCCGATAGACGAAACGCAGGCGCTGACCGGTACGCTGTTCCCAGCCGCCTGGGGTGATCCGTTTGTTCCCGACGCCCTTCTTGCCTGCGGCTGCCGTCGGGAGCGCCAGCCAAAAGCCGTTCTTCGTCCGGATCAAGGTGCCGCGATCGAAGGCATCGACCACCTTGGAGGCGTTGGAATAGACCACCGCGGCTGCGCGGATCGATGCGCCGGTGGTCGGGTATAGCTTCTTGCGGATCGAATTCGCGAGACCTTGGCCCAGCGCCGCGCCGGTGATCTGGCCGCGCCAAGCTATTTGCAATCCGCTGGCCGCCTCGGAAACCCCGGCCGTCACTGCGCGTTCGGCCGCCTCCAACTCCTGCTTCATCATCGCCCGGATATCGCCCTGAATGTCGGTGATTAGTTTCACTGCGCCCGGGCCTCGGCCAGCCAGACCAGCCGGTCGGTGTCGCGGGTCGGGGTGCCTTGGACCTCGTGCAAGTGGTCTGCGATTTCCAATGTGTCGCCCGCGGACAGCACTGGCGCATCGGCGAGGCGGATGTTCAGCAGCATGGTGTCGACCACGAACCGCCCCTCGCCGAAACTAACGAACTGGTCTGGCATCACCCGGATCACCCTGATCGGCTGTGCCGGACCGGTGCCGCCGAGGCGCAGCAGCGCATCGACGGCAAGGTTCTGGTCCGCGAAGAGCGAATCCGTGGCCAGATCGAAGGCGGTCAATTGGCGCTGGCCGCTGTCAGGCGGACGCGACCGGTCGTCTCGCCTGCACCGGCGCCGACCGCCAGGACGGCAACGCCCACCAGCTTGTTTGTGGCCACCACGTTGGTCACCCGGGACGTGGCGACATCCCAATAGATGAGCTGGCCGACGGTCCAGGCTTGCGAGGCGGTCTTGGTCAGATCGTAAATGCCGTTCATGACAAGCACCAATGGGTCGCCGATCGCGGCCGCGTTCTCGGCGATGCCGAAGAGCGAGCCGATCAGCACCGGTTGTCCGGAGGTGGTGACCGCAGTGGCAGTCAGGGTGACGCGGTTGCCCACGCCGATGAAGTTTTTCATCAGAGGTCTCCTGAGATTTGGGGGTGGTGGGGAGGATCAGATGCCCGCGTTGCGGTAGAGGCCGCGCCAGTCGATGGCTTTGGAGGCGAAGTCGTGTCGAGCTTTGATTTCCATGCCGTCGACCTCGAAGCCCATGCGGGTTTCGGTGTAAACGCCGTTGCTGCCGTCGAGATAGGCGTATTCCACCGTGTCAATCCGGTTCGGATCGGCGGCGAGGAACCACGGATCGGCCCCGGCGGCCGGGATCAGGCGGGGTTCCTCGATCGGCTCAAGGCGTCCGGCGAAAGCGTTCACGCCCGCCACCGCATTAGGTGTGGTGGCGGTGACGTTCTTGCGCGCTTCGACCGACCGGCTGCCAGGAGGGGTGATCAGATAGCGCGGCTGGACCGAGATTTGCCGGGCCTCCAGTCCGCGCTGATTTCCAAAAAGCCGGTAGGCTTCCGCGAGGGTGGTCTCAGAAATCGCCCCGGCGGTGCCGAGATTGCCGTGGCCTGCGTTGAAGAGAGCCACGCCGTCGCCCATCAGCGGGTTGGAGGTCAGGATCGAATAGACCAGATCGGACTCGAGATCAGCCGCCGAGGCCCCGAAAGCCGAAGGAATACGGGTGAAAGCATCGAGATCGTCGTTGATCAGCGTCTGGCGGGTGATGCCAATGATCCGGCCATAGGTCAGCAGGGCATAGACTTCGCGGCCCTCGCCCATGGTCCCGTAGGTGAACTCGCCGCTTTCAGGCACGCGCAACAGGTCCGGGGCCCCGGCAAGCTGGGTGCGCTGGACAGGGCGGAAGTCGGTGATCGTCGCCTGCCGCGCCCAAGCGGTGAAGGTGCGGGGCGTGCTGTCATAGGCCGAGCGCAGGGTCTTATTGGCGACGTTTGCGAGGATGAACGGGAAATCGGCGCTGGAATGATAGCCGGGCCCAGCGCGTTTCTGCAGCGCTTCGGTCGCCAGTTCCATCCGCGACAGGCCTCGGGTGCTGATCCCGCGGCGTTCGAGCGCATGACGGGCCATATCGAGAAGATTGAGCCCACGGAATTCCCGCGCCGCATCGGTCAGCTTGTGCAGGCCGGGCGAATGGCGGTGCAGCAAGGCGTCCGTCACAGCATCGCGATAGGCGATTTCGATGGCGCCACTGTCTCGCGCCGCCGCCGGGACCGTTGCACCGGTGCGGGTGCCGACGGTATCAGCCTCGGCCAGCTTATCGAGCACAGCGCCGCGGGCGACATTGAGCGACACGCCACGGCCGATCAGATCAGCGGCAAAGGTGTTGTCGAGGCCGTGGCGCTGGCAGAGCGTCAGGATATCCGCCGCCGCGCGCTGCGCCTCGGCGCGGATCGCATCGGCGTTCGGCGGAGCCGCGGCGATCACCGGTGCCGGGGGCTGGACAGGATCGATGGCGCGCGTGACGGGTGCGGGCGCGGCAACGGCTGCAGGTTGGATATCGTCGGGCATTGGGGCCTCCAAGGTTGGGGTTGCATGGCGAGTGAGGGTGCAAGTGTTCATCGTGGCGCTGCGGATGGTGTCAGACCGGACCCGTGCGCCGGGATCGGCGCCGATCGCCACGGCGGAGATTTCAAGCGGTTCCCAATCAACGGCGCGCCAGAGTTCAGGGGCGCCGTCGCGTTTAGTGATGTCATAGCGATGGACGCGGTAGCCGACCGAGACGTTGCGGATGATGCCGCCTGCGATGTCGCGGAAGATCGGCTCGACGTCGGCCCGCTCGCTGAAGCGGATCGTGGCGGTGCCCTGGCCGTTGGCGATCCGGGCTGATCCGTCGACGACCACACCGAGGACCGAGTCCAGCGACCAGGCATCATGGGAATTCAGGAACGGCGCGCCGCCATTCAGGCGGTCCAGCCGGACTGCTGATCCGTCCAGCGACAGTTCCTCGTCGACCGCCTCGTCCCAGAACCGGGCTCGCCGGACAGTGGCGCCGGTGGTCCAGATGATTTCAACCGTTCGGGCGGCCTCGTCGACGGAACCCGCGCGCACGGACGCCATCCGCCCCTGCAGGGGCAGATCGATGATGTCTTTCGGCATGATTTGCTCCGTTCAGGCTTGGCTGGGATCTGGCAGCGGTTTGGACGTCTCGCCGTCCAGCGATCCGGGGTCTTGGCTTTGCACCTGCCCGCCGCGGCTGACCTTTCGCGGATCGCTGTCGAAAATCAGGTTCATGGTATCGGCGAGGAGCGCAAACTCCTGCCATTCTTCCAGCACCTTGCGCGGATCGTAGCCGCGCTTGGCGATCTGCTGGGCGATGGTCGAAAACCCGGCGCGGGTCTCCAACAGGTCGGTGGTTGCATCCTGCAACGGATTGACGCTATCGAACTTCGGCGGCGCCCATTCGACCGGCACATCGGCGGTTGGGATCAACCCGGCTGCAAAGGCTGCCTCGCAGAACCAAGCCCAAATTGGCTGACAGAACATTGGGATGATCATCTGCCATTGCATGGCCTCCACCATCCGGCGGAATTCGTTCAGGCCGACGCGACTGGACGAAAAGTTCACCTGTGACAGATCGCCCGTCATCAACTCATACGGCACCCGCCAGCCTGCGGCGATGATGTGCAATTGCACCCGGTGCCATTCATAGACGCCTGCAGTGGAGGCGGGCTGGTTGAACTTGATGTCCTTGCCGCCCCGCGCATAGGCAATCAGCCCCGGTTCAAACTGCTCGATCCGGTTCCCATCAGCATCCTGCACCACCGGGGCGATCGATTGCTGGGTTTCGTCATCGCCAAAGACGATGCCGACGAGGCAGGCTTCGGTCTTCTTGCGCACCAACTCGGCCCGCTGCCAGTCGTCGACATCGCGGAGCGCCGCCATCGCCGGGGTGCCCCAGGGCACGCCGCGCGATTGCACCCGCTGGCGTTCGAACAAATGCGCCACCCGATCGGCCGGGATACGGACAGACTCAAACCGACGCGAAAACACCGGGGCCGCATCGCCCGGGTGATCGGGATACATCCAGTAGGCGGTGCGCCGACCGGCGCTGTCATGCTCGATGCCGTACCTAATCCGTGCCCCACCGGCGCGATCCTCGAATTTCGCCGCATCAAGGTGGTCGGCCTCCTTCAGTTCAATCTGCAGCGGAACCATCAGACCCGCCGAGCGTGGGCGGCGCACACGCAGGGCAAACACATCACCGCCCTCGATGGTTTCGCGCATCGCCAGCGACAACAGCCCGTGAAAATCCGTGTGGCCATCGGCGTCACACTGATCCGCCCAGCGCGCCCAGAGATCATCGACCAGCTTGTTTAGCGCCTTGTCGGCGCCTGCCGCCCGCGGCCGGATGCCGGTGCCGACAAGACTGTTGACCAGCACGGCCACGGCCTTCGCTGCGAGGGGATTGTTGCGCACGAGATCCCGCATCCGATCGCGCAGCAGCGGCGCGGCGAGACCGATCTCCGCATCGGCCGCTTTGCCGCTAGTGGTCCAGCCGTCGGTGCCGCGACCTTTGGTCGAGCCATCATAGGCCCGGCGCAGATTGCCCAGCGCGATCCGGGCAGCATAGCGCTGCGAGGCGGCCTGCGGCGATATCAGCGCCACTGCTCGATCGATCAGGCCCCAGCGGATTGTGGGTGGGGTCTTGGTCACCGCGCACCCCGGCGGAAACCAGCGAAGCCTGCAACGGGGAGGGGGCTGCCGGTGATCTGCGCCATTTCGGATTCGATGATGCGAACGCGGGACAGCAAATCGGCGGCATTGCCGTATTCCACTGTCCGGCCATCCGAGGTCACGCGCAGCGTGCCAGCAGCATAAGCCCGTTTGAGCGCATCCAGTTCAGCTTGCGTCCATGCCATCTCAGAACCATTTCTTTCTCGGGCCCATCCAGGGGGCGGGTCGTTTTGCGGTTGTCGGTGGTGCGGGCCGGTTTGGCTGTCCCGCTGGCAAGGCGTCGGTTTGTCCCGTCGCCATTTGCGCTTCCAGCTGCTCCCAGCGCAGGTTGTCCCAGCGATCGATCCCCATCAGCCAGGCGGCGGCGCGGGCATAGACCCTGCAGTCGAGCGCCTCGTTGCGTTCGCGCGTTTGCTGCCATTCCAGCCGCTGAAAACCTTGCCGGGTCTTGATCGTCATCAGCTGCTCGGCGGTCAGCTGCTTCATCCATTCCGCCGTTGTGCCTTTCGGGATGTGCACAAACCCGTGCGGCCATTCCCCACCCTCGGCCAGTTCTTCGTCAGTCGGGGCGACAAGGCGCAGGAAACGATAGGTCTCTGACTTGAACACCGCACCGGCCACTTTCCAAAGCTGTACCCCACGCCGGAGCTTGCGCCCGGCCTCGGTCACTTCGACATAAGTCGGCCCGTCGACCGGCGTGGTGCGGTCAAATCCAGCGACACCCTTGATCGCGATCACCTGTCCGCGCCCGGCTGCCCGTACCCAGGAATAGACCGCATCGGTGGTGACACCGTCGCCCGAGTCGATTGCCATCCGCGCTAATGCCATCCGGCATCCTGACGCGTGCTCCCATGTTTGCCCCAGAAGCTCCGAAAGCTGCGCCCAGACTTCCGGCCTCGCGGTATCACCTTCCAAAACCACATGATCGACCAGCCAGGAGCGCAGATTACGACCCCAACCCCAGACATCGACCTCGATCCGGTCGCGCTGCACATCGGCCCCGGCGGTCAAAAGCAACACGCCCTCTGGCGCCATCCCAAGCTGCCAATCTGCCCGCCGCTCATAAAGCCGCTGCCAGTCCGGTGCCTCGCCGCGTTCCTGCCATGTCTCGCCAAGGACGGTGTTTTTAAGCGTCTTCAGCGCCGCATCATTCCCCAGCGCTCCTTCCCATCCGCGGGCGATCTCTTCCCAGGACAACCACCCGAGCGGCGAATAGAGACCGGAAATGTGATAGCCGACCACGCCCGCGGCTTTCGCTGCCGCCTGCACCTCGGGCGCAGCGGTAGCTTGCCAGCCCGCGCCATTCTCTTCCGCCATCATCCATGTCTTGTGCCGCTCAGCGATCGGCGCATCGCAATGCTCACAGAGATACTGCACCGTCTCGGCTTTGCCCGGTTCCCAGCGCAGCCGTTCGAATTGCAGCCATTGCAGCCCGCCGCAATGTGGACAGGGCACGTGATAGCGCTGCTGGTCAGACAATTCCCACTCCCGCTCAATCCGGCTCAAGCCTTTCAGCGTTGGCGTCGATGCCAGAAACACCTTGCTGCGATGCCCGAAGCTGATGGTCCGAGCCTCGGCCAAAGCGATCGGATCACCCTCGCCATCGACATCGCCCGGGTATGCATCGACCTCGTCGAGAAACACCCAGCGTGCGGGCATCGAGCGCAGGCCCACGGCAGAGTTCGCGCCGGTCAGGATCAACTGGCCACCCGGAAACCGCTTGCCCAGAATGGTGTTCCCGGCATCCCGCGACCGTGAGGGCAGCACCAACGCCCGCAAATCCGGGCTTTCCTCAATCAGCGGATCGATCCGCTGCTGTGACAAACGTTTCGCCAGATCAACGGTCGGCTGCACGGCCAGAAATGGCCCAGGCGCCCGGTGCATGCAAAAGCCGATCCAGTTGTTGCCCGCCTCGGTCGCCCCAACCTGTGCCGCTTTCATGAACACCACCCGCTGCGCTGGATGGCGCGGCGACAGCGCATCCATCACCGCCTTCATGTAAGGCGTCCGCGCGGTCCGATAGGGCCCGGCTTCCGAAGCAGCGCGAGACGACAAAACCCGGTGCCGGTCGGCCCATTGCGAGACGGTCAGCGACGGATCAGGCGCCAGACCGGCCATCCATGCGCGTCGGACCTCTTCAGCCCCATCGAAGCTTTCAGCGGAGCTCAATTTTCACCTCCGCCATCTCGGTCAGGTGCTGGCGCAGATAGATGTCCAGAACCTGCTCCATCCGATGGGCATCGACGCCCAGTTCCGCCGCCATGTTGGCCGCCACCCGCGGCGGCCAGTTCAGCCAGGCATCCCGCTCCCGCCGTGCCAGATCGAAGACCATCGCCGTGGCCCGGGCCCGGTCGATCACCTCGGCCTTCATCTTTTCCAGCCGGACCTTGGCTGTCTGGGCCTTCAAAACCTCGTTGGCCATCCGGGCACGCAGGAACGATACCTCGCCGCCGCTGGCCTCAGTTCCGCCCGGATCGGTGCCCGCATCGCGCAACGTATCGGCCACGGCCTTGATCGCCGACTGCGGCACCGGCTTGGTCGCGGCCGCCCGCGCCGTGCCCGCGGCCGTTTCCGCGCCCATCTGGCGCGCGTGCAGGCCGCGCTGTTTCGCTGGATCGGTCTGTGCGCCCCATTCGGCATCGGCGCGATCGGGGTCAATCGTGCCGTCCGGCAGGGTCGTGATCCGCCCGGTGGCAATGGCTTTGCGCACCGCCGCCTCGGAGACGCCGCGCTGCGCCGCATAGCTTCTCCGGGACACTCCCATTCTGATCGAAACCTCATTTATTCAGTGACTTAGGAGTTGCTCTCTTTGGGTCTCGTGCGCTGTCTGCAGCCATCTCAACGCAACGGAGGCCGCCATGAAACCCCTGACAACCCACGAAGAATTCTGCCTCAAGAACGCCGCCCACTTTGTCGCCGCCCGCGGCCGCACGCCCGCTACCCGGACCCGCGAGCAATTCGCGACGCTGCCCGAGGCGCAGGCCTTTGGAGCCGCGATCGGCGACGGCCGGACGATGATCTACGCCGTCACAGACCTTGGGCATTCCGCCCACATCACCAACGCCTGAAGGAACCTGATATGAAAACCAAACCCCTCACCGCCGCGCAGATCGACACGCTCGCCCAGCGCCTTTCGGAACCGCCGATCGCGCCCACCGCAAGCGCCAAGAAGGCGGGGGATAACCTCGCTCGCTTACTAGCGGCGCAGATCGGCAACGACCGCGCGGCACTTGCCTTCACCTCGATCCTGACCGCGGCCACTTTCGAGCAGGCGGAGGCCCGGCTGACCTTGGTTCTGGACTACGGCAACACTGGACCGGTGGCCGATGCCGTCCCGGGGCAAGAGCAAAAGGCCGCAGGCGCCCCGGTAACCGGCAAGCGAAAGGCCATCCTCGAACAGGCCCAAAGCGGGGTGCTGCCGCAGGCACCGGATTTCTCCAAACCGACCCACGCTCGGTTCCGCGCCAAGCTTGCGCAAATCGTTGCATTGGCCGAGGCGGGCGACATCGCCGCATTGCGGGCGTTCGAGATCAACCCGGTCTCATCCAGCCCGAAGGCTTTGGCGCGCTACCGTGACAACGCGGTGCTAGCAATTGGAGCCCGGGAGGACCGAGCCATCCATGACCGTTTACCTTGATTCGTGAGTCCGTCTGTGGTTGCATAATTTCAATTACTTAAGGTTTGGAGAATCAATTTAAGCAAGAAGGATTACCAGAATGCCTTTCAAATTGGCGCGTGGTGGGAACAACATTCCGGCGGAGGTGCAGCGGTGGCAATATTTCCTCCTAAGGCGAGGTATTCCTCAGGTCGGACGAGTCGACGCGGATTTTGGCCAGAAGACTGAGGACGCAACGCGCATCTTCCAGCTTCAGCAAAACCTCTCAACGTCCGGTAAGCTCGATGCTACCACGATTGAGACCGCAAAGGCTTTTGGCTACACAGTTCTCCCCGACGACTACTACCAGCAGCGGAATGGCGCCAACTGGCCGCCTCGGCCAGACGGCCTGTCTTCCCCAAATAACGCATGGCGGAACAGCAACCTTGGGTGCTTTGATTACATTCAAAAGGCCAGCAAGTTTCGCGATCGTATCGAACGCATCGTCATCAAGGGCGATTGCGCGGGAACCACCAATGACTGGACGCAAGCCCAAATCAATGACCTGCGTTCCAGCGCGTTCAGTCACGCCGATGGCTACAATGGATACTTCCGCGTTCACGGCAAGGCCAAGGATGCTCTCGAAGAACTTCTGAACCAGTGGAAGGCGGCCGATTTACTGCATCTTGTGATCAGCTTCGCAGGTGCCTTCGACCCACGTTACATCTTTGGCTACAATCCGGGGAACTCGCCCCAGCCGAAGCGAAAAAGCACCGATCCGGACCATGGAGGTAAGCTGAGCAATCACGCCTTCGGAAGTGCCTTCGACATTAATGCGACTTGGAACTGGATCGGCAACGAACCTGCAAGATGCGGAAGCAAGGGCTCAGTCCGCGAATTAGTCGAGGCAGCAAACCGTGCTGGCTTCTATTGGGGAGGGCATTTTGGCGGAGGCAGGATAGACGGGATGCACTTTGAGTTGGCAGCTTTAAGGAGTAAGTGAAATGAAACATTTTCTTTCAATTATTCTGGTTACTTTGGTAGCTGGAGCCGCTAACGCTCAGGATGAGCAAAGTTACAACGTCTGCGAGCGCTTCCCTGAGTTCTGCATCCCGGGCGATCAGGTAACTAGACCACTTGCTCGACGTCAGATCGAGTTCAACGTGTGCGAAGTCTGGCCGGAGTCTTGTGATGTCAAAGGGAATGACGGGCTGTCAAAAGAACCTAGAACACTTGATTTCTGTCAACTCTACCCTGACTCATGCGTAATACAGGATCGTGAAGGGCTGAAGGCATACTTCGATCAGATGATCCAAGGAGGTTTCTAGAATGCTAGATGCGCAAAGCCTTGGAAGGATAGCTGACAACCTTGCCTCAGGGCTGTCATCTGGTGCACAACGTTTCATTCTCTTGTTCATTATCATTTTGGCTGGTGCTCTATCGTACTTAGCAACAGGTGATTTGATTGTGACTCTGCTTTTTATAGCTTTAGGCCCAATTTTGTTGTTGTTCGGCTTGCTTGCGCCAGAGAATCGCCCGGAAGGCTGGGAGGCGATTTGGACGTTCATTCTTATGCTTGGTTATCTCCTTGTAACGCTCGTCCTTATCGCTGTGGCGGTCTACATTTCGACTTCTAGGGACAAGGACATTTCGACGAGCCTCAACGAAATTTGGCACAATAAGTTCGAAGAGGCAGTCCACCACTTCGATCAGCAAGTTGAGGAGGTTGTGGCTCAGATGGGTAATCAAGTCGACCCGAATGCATTGTTTGGAGCGATTTCTAATCGAGTTAAGTCATGCGAGGATGACCCTAATTGCATTGGCTATAAGGAACACATCGTACGTGTTGCGCGTTTCCTAGATGATTGGGAGGTTTGCAGGGAAACAAGATGTAGAAACTCAACCGTAATAGAATATTTTGACGACCGGATTTTTGAGTTCTGGGGGACATATCGATGCGAGGTCAAGAGTCTTCGAGATCAACAAGGATTTGGGATAAGCCTTGGGGTTCGAATTGAAGATCGTTATGAGAGCTTGCCACGAGTAAGAGACCTTCTTGTTGCTGCAGGGAACCTTGGGGGGATCGAGAATAGCTTGAGATATTGTGCGGCCAATAGCGCGTAGCCAATTCACCTTTTGTTGCCTTCATTTATGGAGATGGCGCCACGTTCCAGAAAAGTATTCGCCCCGGCCCGCGCATCGCCACGCACAACTCCCAAGCCTTCGCATCATAGTGCGGGTCCGCCGGAAAGGGTGCGCCGATAAGCGCCACCTGTCCAAAGGCCCGCGGATAGACGTGAATACGGGCTCCAGCGACGTCCCTAGCCGTCAGTTCCCGCCCGATCTGCACCACATGCCGCTGGGCTTTTGGCCATGCCAACGCCATGCCCCGCGCTAGAACGCCCGATCCCGCCGCGCACCACACCTCGTCTGGTTCAAGCCCGGTCGCCAGTGCGGCTGCGGCGATTGTCTCGACACCGCCTGGAACATCCGCACCGAACGGGATCAGCGATGCCCCGCTGTCCCGGCAATATTGGCGCGCCCGGCTTTGGACGACGGTGAGATATCCCGGCGAGACCGGCACTACCTTGGCGCCCAGTCTTGCCGCTTCCAGCGTCCGGGCGTGCGGTTTCGCGCGCTGAGCGACAAAGATCGTGGCCTTCTTGCCCAGCGCCCGGGCGACGTGTGCGAGGGCGGTTTGCGCGCCGCCCTCAGGTGGGCTGGCATAGACGGCTTCCTGCACGCGGTCGAACACGCGGCCGATGAACCGTGCTTTGGTGCCGCCCGGGTGCAGATCGTCGCGGACCACCCAGATCCCCGCATGGGTTTGCACGATCGGGGCGGTCATTCTTGGGGAGCCTCTTCGCTGGTGTCGTCGGCCTCGTCAATTTCGCCGAATTCCACCTGTCCGATCGCCTCGGTGGCGCGCTTGGGGTCGCCCTTGCAGAACACCAGCACATTCTGATGTGTCCGGCCCAATTTGCGGGAGGCTTCGAACTGCCGTCCGGCGCGGACCGGGAGCGATCCCACTGCGGTGACGAGGATCGCATCGTTGTAGAAACGGGCACCGGCAGCCTCAAAGGCCTCGATTGTTTTGCCCGGCAGGTTCACGAAAAACCCGCCAGCATCCCGAACATCACCAATTACCCAGACGGCGAAACGATCGTCGCGCAGGCGTGAGACGGTCCCTGTGATGATCCGGGCATAGGCTTCGAAGAACGCCTCCTTGCCCAGCGTTGAGAGGTCGGCCGGATCGTCGGAATAGACCTCAAGGTTCCAATAGGGTGGGCAGCTGAAGATCAGATCGGCGTCGACGCACTTGGCGAGCGTGGCGATGTCGCGGCTGTCGCCGGTGATCCACTGCGGGGCAGGGCCAGCGCCCAGCGCCGCCTGTGCCTGATTGGCGGCGACCTGTTCGGCGCGCAGTTCGATCCCGACGTAGTCCCGGCCCAGCTGCGAAGCGACGATGCCGCGGACTGATCCACCTGCGAAAGGATCGAGGACCGTGCCGCCCTGTGGGCAAAACCAGCGGTAGGCGATTTCGCAAAGGACTGGGTCGAAGATTGAAGTGCCCGAGGCTGCGGGGGTGTCGGAGGCTTGGTAGTGATCGGAAAGAAAGGCTTCGGTGGTCAATTCATGGCCCAGTTCAGCCTCCTTGGCGCGTTTTTTAGCATAGAAGCTGGGATCGCCGGAGGTGTGCGACGGCATAAGCACGCCGCCATTGGTCTTTTCGCCGCCGACCACATGCTCGCCGCGCATCAGGTCTTGGCCGAAGGTGCGGGCGGGGGATTTAGCCATGTGCGGCCTCCTTTTTCTGGCGGCGGGCGGTGGCGGCTTTGGCGACCTGATCGGCCAGACCACCACCGCCTAGGACCGCGCCATCGTTGAACGCCTTGGCCGCGCCGGGTTTGTAATCCTTTCGCGATCCGTTGCCTGGCATCGGACTGCCGCCCGGGCAGGCGCGATCGCCTTCGCCGCGGCCGAGTTCGGAGCGAATGTTCATTTCCAGCCAAGCGCGTTTGCGATCCTGCCACCAGCCCTTGCGGGCATCGAGGATTGAGAACGGCGGGATGCCGAAGCGCGCGGCGAGGCTGCCGGATGACGAGGCGGCGGGTTGGCTTTCGCTTTCGCCTGCCTCGCCGACTTGCTCGCCGCCGCCTAGCGCGCCCACATCGCCAAATTCAAACCCCGCCAGCAATTCTTCCAGTTCAGCCTCGTCGAAGCCGATCATGTCCAGATCGAAATTTTCGTCGCGCAGCGCCGCCAGTTCCGAGGCCAGCATCGCGTTGTCCCACCCCGCATTTTCGGCAATCCGGTTGTCGGCAAGAATCAGGGCCCGGCGCTGGGCCTCCGAAAGATGGTCCAGGACGATCACCGGCACCTGCGCCAGGCCAAGGCTTTGCGCCGCCATCAGCCGTCCGTGCCCGGCAATGATCACATCGTCCTCGCCGATCAGGATCGGGTTGGTGAAACCGAACTCGGCGATCGAGGCTGCGATCTGGGCCACCTGATCGGCGGAATGGGTGCGGGCATTGCGGATGTAGGGCACCAGCCGCGAGGTTTGCATCATGTCGATCTGCAAAAGGTGGTCTCCTGAAAAAGGAACGGCCCGGTGATCAACACCGGGCCAGTTGAGGCAGGGCAGGGAGGTATAAACGGCGATCGGTGGGTGCGTGCGTACCTGCGAACCCAAGAGTGCGCACCCAAGGCGCGAACCCAGAAAAAATGTTTGACGCTAGAGACTTATTGCGCCTCTGCCCCCCGCATACACATCAGACCCGGGTGGAACCGGGGCCCGGGGCCCGGGGGGCTGCGAAGGGCGAGGCGCGCCGGTCGGGGAACAGCGTCCAAAGCGGCTGGGGAGCCAAGCGATCTGTCGCCCATGTGGTCCCTCATCCTATCGCTTTTATGCCTCAAAACCCGGAGATGTGTCGCGCCCGAATTTCAACGCGTTTTGCCCATCCTCCTGCGTGTTGGCGGCGGTTTCACCCGGGATTGTGCCGGTCGTTGCGGCGGGCATTTTGGGCGCCTTGACCTTGCGCTTTGATTTCGCTGCGGAATTCAGCTTCTTCGCAATCGTCAAAAGTGCTGCCGCCCAGCGGCGCCAGGCGGTCGATCGCACACATCCTGCGCGAATGCAGACCTGCCGCCAGCGCGCGCCCTCGGCCCGCAGCCAGACGATCCGGGCATCCTCGGGATCGACCAATAACAGCCAGTCGAGGCATTCCTCCATCCGGGTGATGGCCGCCGCACTCGGGATCACCCGCATCGGGGCCTCGGGCGTGTAGCCATAGGCGTGCTTGGCCTCCTGCACGATCGGCGGCCAGGACGAACGATAGCCACGGGGGCGGTCCTTCTCAGGCAGGCGGCGCAGCACATAGGCGGCCTCCTCGAAGCGATCCTCGATGTCGCGGGGTGTCAGGGTCATGGTGGTCCTCCCTCAGGGGTTCAGTAAATCTGCTTGGCCCGCAACGCGGCAACGGTCACGAGCCCGGCCGCCAGCAGGGCGTCGCGCATCACGTTCGACACAGCGCTCGTTGGGACGTAGCGGTCGGAATTGATCCAGTCGGCTGTGAATGCGAGGATTTCTGCGCGGCTCGCTTTGGCCACAGGCTTCGCTTCCCCAGCACTTTTCGCCTTTGCCGCCAGCGCCAACTGTCGGGCATGACGCGCGGCGATCGCCGGGGTGAAATACTCCCACGTCCGAATTGGATCGGTCCGCTCGCGCTTCGTCCGCTCGGTCAGGGTGGGCAGGATATCGGCGTTCAGATCAAAGCCCTTCGCCTGCCAATCCGCAATCACCTGCCGGGTGGCGGTGATCGCCGTTCTCGATGCCGGGCTCAGGCCCTCGCCGCACGCGGCAAGGCAAGCCGCTTCAGCATCGCCAACGATGTCGGCCTCACGCGCGGTAGTAGTTACAGGTTCTCTTACAAGGTTAGTGTCCAGATTCTGGACATGGCTTTTGCCAAAATCTGGACATGGCTTTTGTGGTTTTCCATGTCCAGATTCTGGACACGGCTCGCGCTCAAAATCGGCCTCAAACCCGAGGATGTAGCGGGTCGATTTGCGCCGGTGCGTGCCCTCGGAATGGCGCCGATGCCTTCGGATCAGCCCCGCCGCTTCCAGCTTTTCGAGATGGGTGTTCAGCGACGAGCGCGAGATTTCGACATCGGCCGCCAACTGGTCCTGCGACGGAAAGCACCCGAAATCCGGGTTATGCCGATCGCAAAGATGCCAGAGCACCAGCTTGGTCGCTGGCATCAGCCCGCGCTGCTGGATTGCCCAGTTGGTGGCCTTGTGGCTCATAGCGCCGCCGTCACGGTGAGGCGTTTGACGATGGCTTGCATCAGGGCGATGCGCTTGTCGGCCTCCGCCTGGCGCATTTTTCCGGCCCTGACGCGGGACCAGTAGAACTGCCTGCGCAGGTCCAGTTCGCGCTGGGCCTCCGTGATCAGGTCTGTGACCGAAAATGATCCGTTGGGGGTGATTTGTGCCATGATCGCTGCCTCAGCGCCGACCGGCAACAGCCCGGTTTGCACCGGTCTTGCGGGCCTCCTGATCGCGCAGCCAGTCGCGCACGGCCTCCATCCGGTAAAGCACCTTGCGACCCACCCGAACGCAGGGCGGCCCCATGCGGCGGGTCTCCCAACGCTGCAAGGTGTCCACCGAAAGCGCCAATTCCCGAGCAAGCTCTGCCCGGTTGAGCCAGCCGACCAGAAGGCCGGTGTCGTCCGCGGCAGTGCCGTCCAAGCCAATGTTTTGCATGTCTTTCCTCCGCTTATGGCACCCGTGGATCGGGTCGCCAGGATCACTGAGGGAAGACAATCACGCGCGTGGGACCGGCAAAGAGGCAGAAACCGGCAGAAACAAACCGGCAATTCTGCCGGTCGATTTATCCACCGTTATCGGAAGCGCGGCCTCGGATTTCGATATGAACAAACAACGAACTCTGACAACTTGAGCGGGAGCAGTTAACAAACAGATTCGCAAAATGTTCGCCCCGCCGGAAAGGTCGGGGGCCGTCGTCGTGGTGCGCGATGTCGGCGGCATATCTGCGACAGAATGGGGTGGTTCATGGCGTTTCCGGCAAAGGTTTTCTATTCGGTTTTGGAAGTTTCGGTGCGTTGGGGATGCTCCCAGACGGAGGTCGTGAACTATGCGATCTCAGACGAGATCGATCTGGTCGCAGGCTTTGCGAGGGTGAGACTGGACGGCGAATGCGCCGCGGGCCTTTTGAGCGTGTCTGGCAGCGAGGTGCGGCCGTTGTTCCGCCCTTTCGGCAAGGGCGCCAAGAAAATCTACGTGACGCAGGCGCGACGCACGGGCGAGGAGCATTGGCGCGAGATCACCGAGCCGGTTGGCGGCGTGCGCCTGGCCGCAGCGGACGTCATGATCACCGCCCGTGAAATCGATCGGTTCGAGGAGGCCCACTGCATCGGCCGCACCCGCAACGTCGGCCCCGGAGCGCCAACGAAATACGACTGGGACGGGTTCTATGTCGCACTGATGAAACGGGTCTACACCGGAGGCTTCCCAGTGCGGCAACGCGATCTGGTCATCGAAATGCAGGAATGGTTCATCGCCAATTCCGCCGAAGGCGAAGCGCCGGACGAAAGCACGATCCGCCGCCGGATTCAGTCGGTCTGGAAGGAGTTGAACCCCGCCTGACGCCGCCCGTCCGGTATAATTGCCGGTTTGTTTATGCCGGTTTGCGCCTCTTCGCCGGGCCCTCGCGAAGAGCAGGTTGCTCTTTGCCGCACCTCATCCCTGAGTCGGCACGAAAAGGGGAGCCTGCATGGGAACGCATCTGACGGAACGAGTTGTGAAAGCCGCCGAAATTGGCCGCCGGAAATATGTGGTATTCGACGAGGATTGCCCGGGCTTTGGCTTGTGCGTCTTTGAATCCGGCCGCAAAGGGTTTGTGTTGATCTACCGCGCGGCTGGGCGGCAGCGCCGTTTCACAATTGGCACGTGGCCAAGCTGGTCTGTCACCGCGGCCCGCGACGAAGCCAAGCGCCTGAAACGCGATATCGATCGGGGCGAAGATCCGATGGATGTGCGGACATCTGCGCGGCACGCCCCGACCGTGGAAGAATTAGTCGAGCGGTACATCGACGAACATCTGCCTAAGCTTGCTGCATCCAGCAGTAAGGATCAGGCCAGCATGCTCAAGACATTGGTCTTGCCCGACTGGCGGACGCGTAAGGTGACCGACATCGCGCCGAACGATGTTGATAGGCTACTGACGAAGATCGCAGCGGGGCGGCCACGGGTCTGGAAGAAATCCGTTAAGCCCACCAAGGCGCCACGGGCATTCAAATCAAAGTGGACTAAACCCAATCCCCCGCCAAAGGTTTTCAAGCCGACGCCGGTGCGAGCCAACCGTGTAGGCGAGGTCCTGCGTAAGATGTTCAGCTTGGCTGTCACGTGGAAAATGCGCACCGACAATCCGGCGACCAGCTTTCGCAAGCGCCCGGAAACCGCCCGTGAGCGGTTTCTGTCCTTCGACGAGATCCAGCGGCTCGCCGACGCCCTATGTGCCGATCCAGATCAGCGCGCCGCCGGGATCATCCGCCTGTGCATGCTGACCGGCGCCCGCTGCGGCGAGGCCCGCACCGCCACCTTCGACCAGTTCAATCTTGATCTGGCTATCTGGACCAAACAGGCCGCCTACACCAAACAGCGCCGCGTCCACCGCGTGCCGATCTCGCACGAGGCCGTTGCCCTGATCCGGCTGCGTAGCGATGCCGTGCCCAAAGGCTGCCGCTTCCTTTTCCCCGGCGATGTGCCGGGCCAGCCGGTTGTCGACCTCAAGCGGTTTTGGGAGCGGATGCGCGCGAAGGCCGATATCCCCGATGTGCGCATCCATGATTTGCGCCACACCTTCGCCTCGCTGCTGGTTTCCGGCGGCGCATCGCTTGAAATGATCGGTCGGCTGCTCGGCCACACCCAGATCGGCACAACCCAACGTTACGCCCACCTGATCGACTCGCCCCTGCGGGCAGGGGTGAACGCCGTGGGGGAGATGCTTAAGCCCCGGTTGAAGGTAGTAGGGGGTAATTGAGTCCGTGCTAACCTGATCCTGTGCTTGGTGTCGTGAAGGGCGGAGGGCCTTTCAGTGCGGTGAGGATCGGCGCGCCGCCACACAATTACCGTCGCCCTGCCTCTTTCTCAACAGCGGAGCGACGGCCGCCGCCTACGACTGCGCCGGGGTCTATCTAGAAACCGATTGCTACCGGATAGTGCTGCCGCTGCACCCAGCAACAATTTGGCGCGCGCGCGGCAAGATTTCACTGGTAGGAAGTCTGGCCAACGGCAAATATGCTAATGATGCTATCGACAAATCTGGGGGCATACAGAACGGAATCGGGGAAAGTGGGTACTGTCGCTTATATCGAGGACGACGAGGGAAATGTTCGCGGCCACGGGTTTTATGCCCAGGGCGGCGTTCTCGTGACCTGCGCCCATGTGGTAGGTAACGCAAGCTCGGAAACTCTGCCAGCCTCGGAGTTCCTAGTAGTTTTCGCCAATGGTGTCTTGGCTCGGGGAACTGTTCGCACAGGCGGGTGGTTTCCGGTTCCTCCGCATGAGCATCGAGCCCACGTGAACAAGTTGGTTGATGTCGCATTCCTCGATCTAGAGTTTCGCCCCGACGAAGCGATGTCGGAGGGGCCGCTGAAGTTGCGGCGCATACCGATCAAGGATCCGGATCTCGCAATGACGACTTACGTGCGGGGAAACGGAGCTAAGTCATATGGCGCTGACTCTCGTGAAGGACAGCCAACATTTGGTGGTTGGGAAGCCAATAGTCTTTGCCTTGAATCGCCAATGCAAAAGGGCAAGGCTTCATTCATCCTCAAGGAAGCGGATAACCTCGCGCCGGAGACACGTCTTGGTTGGTCGGGCGCGCCGATCATGATGCGGCAGTCCGATGGTGAAGACTTGATCGTCGGTATGTGGCGTGGCGGAGGGGTGGCAAAACCCTATCAAGGGCTTGCGATCTGCGCCGAGCGGATCAATGAAGAACTGAACCGAGTGATCGGGGCCGGGCCGATGCCCAGGCTTGTGGGGCAGTGGTCGCCCTATCCATTCGATGATGAAGTCCGCGGTCGGTCGCCCAGCCCAGTGGAGCACATCGCGCCAGTCACAGGGCAGGTGCAGTTGATCGGGCCTGGGGACGACAGAACGGCGACGCATGTCAGAACCACAACGGGGTTTGCTCCGGTCTGCGGCCTAAGCACTGCCGCCGGGTCAGTGATATTCGGCATCGCCAGTGCTCGAATGACCATTCAGGTGTTCGGGATGAAGATCAGCAGCCATGCTGGCGATGTAGACATGCCGGGGAGCAGGGCAATCGCCGAACACGAAACCAATTCAGGCACCGAGTCGACCTGGTACATCAAACCCCGAAAGAAGGGCGACGCACTGCGGGGAAATGCCCTTGCTCCGTCACCCGGCGCAGGCTCGGCTTGGACGGAGTTCGCCGAACTTGAGCCGCAAGCGGAGCGAGGAAACAGTTTCCCCGAGGTGGTGGCGACGTTGCAGCCGGATTTCCAGGTGATCGCCTTGCGCGATAAAAACGGCCGCGAGGTCGAAGACGACGACCTCAACCGATTCAAGCTTCAGCTGAGCCAGAAGCTGATGGAAAGGCACAAGGTTCAGGATGGTTGTTTTCCGATGATAGAGAGCAGTGTAGAGCGTCAACCACCTTGTCCGCGGGCGACAACCAATTTGGCCGGTTTTGAGGCCG
>NZ_AWWI01000060.1 GCF_002760615.1 Puniceibacterium antarcticum
CAGGGCGCGCAACCAGTCCGCGCCGCCGCCCGGCAACCGCCAGACCGGCCCGCGCGAAATCAGGTCAACCTGCCCCAGCACCGGCAGGCGGCGCGCCTGCACCTGCCACACACCGCTCAGCTGCCCGTCGCAGGCCTGCTCATGGCGCTGCAAGGCCAGGCCAAGCGCCGCACAGGTGCGGGCAAATTCCGCAGATTGCGGCAGGGGCAGGGGCAGCGCGTCCATGCCGCCATTAACCCTATGACAAGTTTCTTCGCGGTTAATGCCGCCATGTCACACAGCACCCACAGAGGGCCGGTCGTGCCCCGGCCCCGCTACACCCTTGGCGCTGCACTTTTGCTGGCTCTGGTTCTGGCACTGCCGTTCGGGATTCTGGCGCTGGTGCAGCTGGTGGTCTGATCCCGACCGCCGTATGTTTGGTGGGGTCGGAATTTTGCGTATTTGAGAAAGAGAAGAAGCCGGGGGACCGCGCGGCCCCCCGGCCTGTATTTACACCGCGAGCTTGACCAGCGCGTGGCGTTTCTTGCCCGCGCTCAGCTTGACCGGCTGGCGCAGGGCGTCCGCATCCAGCATCAGCCCGGCATCGCTCAGCGCCTCGTCATTCATGCGCGCGCCGTTCTCGCCGATCAGGCGTTTGGCATCCTTGCCGGATTTGGCAAGGCCCGCGCGCACCAGCACCTGCACGATGGAAATGCCGTCCGACACCTCTTCGGCGCTCAGCTCCAGCGTCGGCAGATCGTCCCCCGTGCCGCCATGTTCGAACACCTCGCGCGCCGTCGCTTCGGCCGTGGCGGCCGCATCGGCGCCGTGACACAGGGTCGTGACTGCATTGGCAAGGATGATCTTGGCCTCGTTGATCTCGGCCCCCTCCAGCGCGCCCAGACGGGTGCATTCGTCCACCGGCATTTCGGTATAGAGCTTCAGGAACCGGCCCACATCCGCATCGGTGCTGTTGCGCCAGAACTGCCAGAACTCATAAGGGCTTAGCATATCGGCATTCAGCCACATGGCGCCGCCCGCGCTCTTGCCCATCTTGCGCCCGTCGCTGGTGGTCAGCAGTGGCGAGGTCAGCCCGTAGATTTCATGGTCCAGCACCCGGCGGGTCAGGTCGATGCCGTTGATGATGTTGCCCCACTGGTCCGATCCACCCATCTGCAGCGTGCAGCCATAGCGGCGGTTCAGCTCAAGGAAATCATAGGCCTGAAGGATCATGTAGTTGAATTCAAGAAAGGACAGCGACTGTTCGCGGTCCAGCCGGGATTTCACCGATTCAAAGGCCAGCATGCGGTTCACGCTGAAATGCCGCCCGATGTCGCGCAGGAAATCAAGGTAGTTGAGCTGGTCCAGCCATTCGGCATTGTTCAGCATCTTGGCATCGGTCGGCCCGTCGCCGTAGGTCAGGTATTTCGCAAAAACCTGCTGCATGCCTTCGATGTTGTCGTTGATCTGGTCGGGCGTCAGCAGCGGGCGTTCATCGGCGCGAAAGCTCGGATCGCCCACCTTGGTGGTGCCGCCGCCCATCAGGGTGATCGGCTGATGCCCGGTTTTCTGCAACCAGCGCAGCATCATAATGTTGAGCAGATGGCCCACATGCAGCGACTTGGCCGTCGCATCATAGCCGATATAGGTTGTGACCACCCCGGTGCTCAGTGCGTCATCAAGGCCCTGATAATCGGTGCAGTCGGCCAGAAAGCCGCGTTCCATCATGACACGCATGAAGTCCGATTTGGGATGGTAGGTCATGGTTTTTCCCCTTTAAGAATGGGGCATCTATAAAGCGCGTTCCGAAGAGTGGGAACCGGTTTTCGGGACAAAACGCGCGATAAGACAGGCAAGCGCGTTGCGAAAAGGAAGACGTGGTTTTTGCGACAAAAAGCGCGACAAGAAACGTATAAGCTATGAGGCTGAGGAGACGAGCATGTTGAACACGGATGCGATCTGGGCGCTTGGCGCCATGTCGGGCACCTCTCTGGACGGGGTGGATGCGGCGCTGCTGCAGACCGATGGCGAGAGGATCCTGGCCTTTGGTGCCTCTGGCTACCGCGCCTATAGCGAGGGCGAGCGCGAGGTGTTGCGTGCCGCCCTCGGCCGCTGGCCCGGCGCGGGACTGGAAGAGGCGCTTGCCGTGGTACAGGGCGCCCATGCTGATGCCTTGGGTCAGTTTCCCGGCGCGGGGATTGTCGGCTTCCACGGTCAGACGCTGGCCCATGATCCGGGCGGGTGCGGCACCCATCAGCTGGGCGATGGTGCGGCGCTGGCGACCGCGCTTGGCCTGCCGGTGGTCTGGGATTTCCGCAGCGACGATGTGGTGGCGGGCGGGCAGGGCGCGCCATTGGCGCCGTTCTATCACTTTGCCTGTGCCAAATGGATCGGGGCGACGGCGCCCGTGGCCTTTCTAAATCTGGGCGGTGTCGGCAATATCACCTGGGTTGATCCCGGCAAGGATGGCCCAGAGGCGGACGGCGCCCTGCTGGCCTTTGACACCGGCCCCGCCAATGCGCCGATCAATGATCTGATGGACCGCCGACGCGGGCAGGACTGTGATCAGGACGGCGCGCTGGCGGCCAGCGGCACGGTGGATCAGGGCGCCGTGGCGCAGTTCCTAGAAGGGGAGTACTTCGCCCGGATGCCGCCCAAATCCCTCGACCGTGACGATTTTCCGGGGATGGCCGATCTGGTGCGCGACCTGTCGGATGCCGATGCTGCCGCGACCCTGACGGCGATGGCGGCGGCTGCGGTGATCCGGGGCATGGCCCATTGCCCGACCCCACCCGCGCAGCTGCTGGTCACCGGCGGCGGGCGGCACAACCCGGTGCTGATGGCGCTGCTGGCCGAGGGGCTGGACTGCGACGTCGCCCCGGTCGAATCCGTGGGGCTGGATGGCGACATGCTTGAGGCGCAGGCCTTTGCCTATCTCGCCGTGCGGGTGGCGCGGGGGCTCGTGACCTCTTGCGCCAGCACGACGGGGGTGGCGGCACCTGTGTGCGGCGGGCAGATCAGCCAGCCGTGAGGCGCATCATTCGCGTAGCATTGTCAGCTCAACGGTGCAGTACGCGGTGTCAGGTAAAAGATCTGACCGCAAAGGGGGGATCAGCTGAGACTAAGGCTGAAGTTGCATCGTCTTAGCCCAGAAGCCGGCCCACCGTGGGCAGCAGTTCGTCGAAATGGCCGATCAGCGCGTCGGGGTCCAGCGCCTGCATCTCTGCCGCGCCTGCCGGGCCAAAGGTGACCAGCACGCAGGGCACACCGGCAGCGATGGCAGTCTTGCGGTCGGTGACGGTATCGCCGATCAGACAGCTTTGCGCCACGCTGCCGCCCGCGCGGGTGACGGCGGCGTGATAGGGTGCGGGGTCAGGTTTGCGCACCGCCAGCGTATCCGCGCCGATCATCGAGCCAAAGAGATGCCGCACGCCCAGCTTTTGCAACAGGGTTTCGGCGAGACCTTCGGGTTTGTTGGTGCAGATGCCGGTGCGGTAGCCGCCATTCAGCAGCGCCTCGACCGCCGCGACGGCACCGGGATAAAGCACGGTGTGCACGTCAATCGCCGCGCCATATGCCCGCAAGAGTTCCGGGTACCAGCGGTCGACCACCGCATCGTCCATCTGCCCCAGCCGCGTCAGCCCCAGCGTCAGCATGGCGCGCCCACCGCGCACGGCCGTTGCGGCATCCTCGACCGGATCCAGCAGCGCCCCGGCCCCCATGGCCGAAAAACAATGGTTGGCGGCGGCGATCAGATCGCCGCTTGTGTCGGCCAGGGTGCCGTCGAGGTCAAAGATCACTGTGCGCATGAATGCTCCTGTCTGCGTGTCGCCCTGTCATAACCCGCAATCCAACGTGAAGGACACCCACCTTGCCCTGAGCCACAGGACCGATAAAACGGGGGCGCATCAATAATAAAGAGAATTGGCATGAGCATTGCACTGATCATCCTTGCCGCAGGCAAAGGCACACGGATGGAATCGGACCTGCCCAAGGTCCTGCACAAGATCGCAGGCGCGCCCATGCTGGTGCACGCCATGCAGTCGGGCATCGCCCTGACACCGGAGCGAATCATCGTCGTGGCGGGACACGGGGCCGATCAGGTCCGCGCCGCCGCCGAGGAATACGACGCCGAGGCCGAAATCGTGATCCAATCCGAACAGCTGGGCACCGCCCATGCGGTGGCGCAGGCCAAGGACGCGCTGGCGGATTTCAACGGCGACGCGCTGGTGCTGTACGGCGACACGCCGTTCATCAGCCATGAAACGCTGGAATCCATGGCGGTGGCCCGCGCCCATCACGACGTCGTTGTTCTGGGGTTCGAGGCGGTGGATCCTGCACGTTATGGCCGTCTGGTCATGCAGGGCGAATCGCTTGAGCGGATTGTCGAGTTCAAGGATGCCTCGGACGAAGAGCGCATGATCACCTTGTGCAATTCCGGGGTGATTTCCGCTGATGCCAAGGTGCTGTTCAATCTGATCGAGGCCGTGGGCAATGACAATGCGGGCGAGGAATATTACCTTACCGACATCATCGGCATTGCCCGCAAACGCGGCTTGTCCGCCACGGCTGTCACCTGCCCCGAGGCTGAGACGCTGGGCATCGATTCGCGTGCCAGCCTGGCGCGGGCCGAAGGCGTGTTCCAGACCCGTGCCCGCGCCGCGCTGATGGAGGATGGCGTGACGATGCAGGCGCCGGACACCGTGTTCCTGTCTTATGACACGGTGATCGGGCGCGACGCAGAGATCGAGCCCAACGTGGTGTTTGGCCCCGGTGTGACAATCGAATCCGGCGCGCGCATCCGCGCCTTTTCGCATCTTGAGGGCTGCCATGTGTCGCGTGGCTCTGTCGTCGGGCCATTCGCGCGGCTGCGCCCTGGTGCGGAGCTGGCCGAGAATGTGCATGTGGGCAACTTTGTCGAGGTGAAGAACGCGCAGCTGGGCGAAGGGGTCAAGGCGAACCACCTGACCTATATCGGCGATGCGGACATTGGCGAGCGCACCAATATCGGCGCGGGCACCATCACCTGCAATTATGACGGCGTGTTCAAGCATCGCACCACCATCGGCGCGGATGCCTTTATCGGGTCCAACACCATGCTGGTGGCCCCGGTGACCGTGGGTGATGGCGCGCTGACCGGCAGCGGATCGGTGATCACCAAGGACGTGCCGGGTGGCGCGCTGGCGTTGGGACGCGCTGTTCAGGTCACGAAAGAGGGACAGGCACGTCGGCTGTTCGACATGCTTAAGGCCCGCAAGGCCAATCTGAAGGGAGCCAGCTGATGTGCGGTATCGTCGGCATTCTGGGAACCCATGAGGTTGCCCCCATTCTGGTCGAAGCGCTGCGGCGGCTGGAATATCGCGGCTATGACAGTGCCGGGATCGCCACCGTCAACGACGGTGTGCTGGACCGGCGCCGCGCCGTGGGCAAGCTGGTGAACCTGTCCGATCTGCTGGTACACGAGCCGCTGGCGGGCAAGTCCGGCATCGGGCACACCCGCTGGGCCACCCATGGCGCGCCCAGCACGGTCAACGCCCATCCGCATCAGTCCGGCCCCGTCGCCGTGGTGCACAATGGCATCATCGAAAATTTCCGCGAACTGCGCGCCGAACTGGCGGGATACGGCCTGACGCCGAGCAGCGAGACCGATACCGAGACCGTCGCCATGCTGGCGCAGCATTACCTGTCTGAAGGCTGCAGCCCCATCGAGGCCGCAAACCGCACGCTAGACCGGCTGCACGGTGCCTTTGCGCTGGTGTTCCTGTTTCAGGGTGAGGGCGATCTGATGGTCGCGGCGCGCAAGGGATCGCCGCTGGCGATAGGGCATGGCGACGGAGAGATGTATGTGGGATCGGATGCCATCGCGCTGGCGCCGCTGACCGACCGGATCACCTATCTGGACGAAGGCGACCGCGCCGTGATCACCCGCAGTTCGGTCGAGATTCGCGATGCAGAGGGTCGTCTGGCCAACCGCGCGATGAAGCAGATCCACATGGATGCCGCCCGCATCGACAAGGCCGGTTACAAGCATTTCATGGCCAAGGAGATCGCCGAACAGCCTACGGTACTGGCCGATGCGCTGCGCGGCTATCTGGAGGATGACAGGATCAGCCTGCCCGGCGAAGAGCTGGATTTCACCAAGGTCGAGCGGCTGACGCTGGTTGCCTGTGGCACGGCGTTCTACGCCTGCCTGACGGCGAAATACTGGTTCGAACAGCTGGCCCGGATGCCGGTCGAAGTCGATGTCGCGTCTGAATTCCGCTACCGTGAGCCGCCGATCACCCCGGGCACCGTGGCGCTGTTTGTCAGCCAGTCGGGCGAAACCGCCGACACGCTGGCCGCCCTGCGCTATTGCCGCGACAAGGCGGACAAGATCGTGTCGGTGGTCAATGTCGCCGAATCCTCGATCGCGCGGGAAAGCGATCTGGCGCTGCCGATTCATGCCGGGGTAGAGGTTGGGGTCGCTTCAACCAAAGCCTTCACCTGTCAGCTCAACGTATTGCTTTTGCTGGCTCTCAAGGCGGCGGTCGACCGGGGTCACATGACGCAGGAGGCGCTGTCGGAGACGCTGTCCGCGCTGCGCGCCCTGCCGGGCATCCTGAATGCCGCCATGGCGCGCAGCGATGACATCGAGCGCGTCGCCCGCCAGATCGCCGAGGCGCGCGATGTGCTGTTTCTGGGGCGCGGGCTGATGTATCCGCTGGCGCTGGAGGGCGCGCTGAAGCTGAAGGAAATCAGCTATATCCATGCCGAAGCTTATGCATCGGGCGAATTGAAGCACGGCCCAATCGCGCTGATCGACAAGACGGTGCCGGTGGTGGTCCTCGCGCCGCGCGACGCGCTGTTCGACAAGAGCGTGTCCAACATGCAGGAGGTCATGGCGCGCGGCGGCAAGGTGCTGCTGATCACCGATGCGGCAGGCGCGGCCGAGGCCGGGCAGGACGTCTGGCAGACCATCGTGCTCCCGGCGGTGCCCTCGGTTCTCAGCCCGCTGCTTTATGCCATCCCAGCGCAATTGCTGGCCTATCATACCGCCATTGCCAAGGGCACGGATGTGGATCAGCCGCGCAATCTGGCCAAATCCGTCACGGTCGAGTAGACCGCTGCAAAAGGACCCCGCCCCATGGCCAAGCAGTTTGACAGTATCGCCCCCGAGCATCGCGCCTTTATCGAGGCGCAGCACATCTATTTCACCGGCACTGCCGGTCCCGCAGGCCGTGTGAACGTGTCGCCCAAGGGGATGGAATCGCTGCGCGTCGCGGGGGAAAACCGCATTCTGTGGCTGAACTTTACCGGGTCGGGCAATGAGACGGCAGGGCATCTGGCGCAGGATCCGCGCATGACGCTGATGTGGTGTTCCTTCACCACCCGCCCGATGATCCTGCGCTGCTACGGCACGGCGCAGACGCTGCACCGCGATCACCCCGACTGGGACAACACCGTCGCGCTGTTCGGCAATCCCCCCGGCGCGCGTCAGATCTATGATCTGAGCGTCGATCTGGTGCAGACCTCCTGCGGCTATTCCATCCCGTTCTTCGAGCACGCAGGCGAGCGTGAGACGCTGAAGACATGGGCCGAAGACAAGGGTCCCGACGGGATCGAAACCTACTGGTCCGAGCGCAACCGCACAACCATCGACGGCGCGCCCACCGGCATAGAAGCGAACCTGAACGCATGACCCTGAACGAGGCGCTTGACGCCCTGAACGCCGCCGCGGACCCCGCGCGCGCCGCCGAAATGGCCGCCCATCACAAGATGGACCGTCCTTATCTTGGCGTGACCAACCCCGAGATCAACACCCTGACCACCGCCTGGCGGCAGGCGCTCGATATCGACGCCCGGGTCGCGCTGGCCGATGCCCTCTGGCAGACCAACATCTTTGAGGCGCGGCTTGCCGCCGCCAAGCTGCTGACACAGGCGCGCATGCGCCCGGACGAGGCTGCGTGGGAGCTGATCCAGAGCTGGGTGCCGGAATTCGACAGCTGGGCGATCGCCGATCACGCCTGCATGGCGGGGCAGCGGCGTCTGCTGGCGGACCCCGCGCGGCTGGATCAGGTGGAGCTCTGGACGCAGAGCGACAACATCTGGACACGCCGCGCCGCGCTGGTGATCACTTTGCCCTGGACCAAGCAGAACTTTCCGAGTGAGGCGGAAATTGCCGCGCGCGAACGGATTCTGGGCTGGGCGGCGGAGTATGTCGAGCGCAAGAACGGCATCATCCAGAAGGCCGTTGCATGGTGGCTGCGGGACCTGTCGAAACACGCCCCCGAGCGCACGCGCGCCTTCCTCGCCGAACATGGCGCGCAGATGAAGCCCTATGCGGTGACAGAGGCGCAGCGCAACCTGCCCCCGGTCGAAGAAGCTCCGCAAGAGTAACAACAAAGCTGAGCGCCCCCGGTCGCGGAGAAAGGGCCGGCCCCGAAACGGTCCAGCCCTTCTTCTCTTCAAAAATACGCAAAAACCGGCGCCGCAACCGGTGCGGCGTCAGCGGTTCTTATCCCCCGACGAACACCTTGACCGTCGGCAGGCCGGTCAGCGGCGCCTCGATGAGGCGCATGGCGGACAGCGACAGCCGGCTGCCTGCGGTGGACGGCCCGTCAATCGGGATCAGATCGACATTGGCCGTTTTGCCCGATCCGGCAAAGGTTACCCGCCCCTTGGATGGCGTGCTGACCAGCGGTGTTTCAAGCCAGAATCCCACACGTGACGGATCACCCAGCGAGGCCACGGTGCTGCCCAGTGACCTCTCTCCGCCCGGAGCCCTGGTCGCAGCGGCGCTGCGTTCCGCGGCACTGGTCACGTCGAATTGTGCAGCGGTGCGCGCGCCTGCCGGAGCGGTGCGGGTCACCGGGCGTGTCTGATCCGTGGCGGCGGCCGCCTCTGACGCAGGCGACACCGTGTTGTTTGCATTGGTAAAACCCTCGGCACAGGCGGCCAGAAGCGGCGTCAGTGCCATCAGGAGGATCCATTTCATTTTCATCGTCCACGACCTTTGTCTCTGCATTCATGTTCTGCGCGATACTTGCCCAATGCGGCAGGGACCACTAGGTTCCCCGTCATGACAGTTCCCCTGATAGACCCGTTCCAACGCCCCATCAGCTATCTGCGCGTGTCGGTCACCGACCGCTGCGATTTTCGCTGTGTCTACTGCATGTCCGAAAACATGACCTTTCTGCCCAAGAAAGAGCTTCTGACGCTCGAAGAGCTGGATCGCATGTGTTCGACCTTTGTGCGACTGGGGGTCGAGAAATTGCGCATCACCGGCGGTGAACCGCTGGTGCGCCGCGAGATCATGACCTTTTTCCGGTCCATGACCCGGCATCTTGAGTCGGGCGCGCTGAAAGAGCTGACGCTGACCACCAACGGCTCGCAGCTCGAACGCTTTGCCGATGATCTTTATGCGGCCGGGGTGCGGCGGGTGAACATCTCGCTCGATACGTTGGACGAGGAGAAATTTGCGGATATCACCCGCTGGGGCCGGTTGCCGCAGGTACTGCGCGGCATTGATGCGGCGCAAAAGGCGGGGCTGCGGGTCAAGATCAACACCGTGGCGCTGAAGGGGTTCAACGAGGATGAGCTGGTCACGCTGACCGAATGGTGTGCCTCGCGTGACATGGATCTGACCTGGATCGAGGTCATGCCGATGGGAGATATCGGCAACGAGGATCGTCTGGGCCAGTACTGGAAGCTGGACGATCTGCGCCAGAGCTATGCGCAGCAATATACCCTGAGCGATCTGCCGGAAAACACCGGTGGACCGGCGCGGTATGTGCGACTGGAAGAGACCGGCCAGAAGATCGGGTTCATCACGCCGCTCACCCATAATTTCTGTGAAAGCTGCAACCGGGTGCGTCTGACCTGCACCGGAGAGCTGTTCATGTGCCTCGGCCAAGAGGACAATGCCGATCTGCGCGGTGCACTGCGCAACCATCCCGGCAATGATGCCCCCTTGGAAGAGGCGATTCGCGGTGCGATCCGGCTGAAGCCGAAGGGCCATGACTTCGACTATTCCCGCCAGTCGGTGGATGGCCGCGTGTCCCGCCACATGAGCCACACCGGCGGCTGATTAACCTTCATTAAGGCTGCGTGCGCGCAACGGATCGGGCTTTTGGCCTTTCCGCTGGGTTTTGCGTGGGGTCAACTCATTGAGAATGTGCTGAAATACGGCATTTCGGGCGCTATGGACTGCGTCTGGAACCGGTATGGAAAGCGTATGGCTGGTGATCTGGATTTGATACGGTTCCAGCTGCTCGTCCAGTGTGAGCTGTGCAAGGTTGAGAAATCACCACCCCACCGAACGGCGGGCGCCTCAAATCGAGACGCCTTTGCGCGTCAGCCCCGCGTGTCAGGCAAAGAAATATTGGCCACCTGTTCGGCAATCGGATCGGTGGACAGCGGGTGTGTGTCCGCCTCGTATTCCTCGGGCGCGCGCATCGCCTGCCAGCGGCCGTGGCGGTAGACTTCAAGCCCGGAAAATCCGGCCTTGTAGCCCATCTTGGGCGATCCGGGCACCCAGTAGCCCAGATAGACATAAGGCAGACCAGCCTCGCGCGCGATCTCCACATGATCCAGAATCATCCAAGACCCAAGGCTTTGCTTGGGCAGGTCCGGTTCGTAAAACGAATAAACCATCGACAATCCGTCATCCAGCACATCGGTCAGGCAGACCGCCGTCAGCTCGCCCTTGGGGTCGGCATATTCCACGACGCGGCTGCGGATCGGCGTTTCCTCGATCATCGCGGCGAATTCGAACACATCCATATCCGCCATCCCGCCATCCGCATGGCGGCGGTCCAGATAGCGGCGGAACAGGCTGTACTGATCCTCGGTCGCCCAGGGGCTGGTCGCGGTGCGCGCCAGATGGGCATTTCGGTTGATCGTGCGGCGCTGGCTCTTGCTGGGCTGGAACAGTGACACGTCGATCCGCGCCGACAGGCAGGCGGCACAATCCGAACAGGACGGACGATAGAGCACGTTCTGTGACCGCCGGAATCCCTGCTTGGACAGGCTGTCGTTCAGTTTGACCGCCTGGTCGCCCTGCAGCGAGGTGAACAGCTTTCGCTCCATCCGACCCTCCAGATAAGGGCAGGACTGCGGAGCGGTCACATAGAACTGTGGCGCAAGAGGCAGCGAATGGCGCATGAATGTGGTATCCTGACGACGACTTTGTGAAAACTTAGCAACAGTTCCACGCCGCGCCAAGCCCCGCTGGAGTCTATGGTGTGCACCGTTCTAAAATCTGCCCCGGGCGACACCACGGCACCCGCATCCCCGGCCTGTTGCCGCCCTCAGCCGCGCCGGTTGATCATCACCGTTCCCAGCGCCATGTCGGTGATGCCCTGACCACGTTCTGTGGTGCACATGAAGACCACCGAAATCAACTGCACCAGCGCAAAGGTCAGCGACAGGCTATAGCCCAGAGTGTGCAAAAACGCCTGCGCCAGGGTCAGCCGCTGGCCATAGGAATCGCGCAGCTCGATCGCCATCAGGCGCATGCCCCAGGTGGCCGATCCGTTGGCGATGGTGATGGTGCGGTAGACAAAGCTTAGCACAAGATACAGCGGCACCAGAAAGAACAGGCCGATGAAGGCGGTGAACACCACCACCGGCACCAGCAGGGCTGCGACGATGATCACGTCAATAACCCAGGCCAGCGCCCGTTTTACCGGGACGTCGGCATAGAATTCGCGGTTCAGCACCGGATCAGGCAGGTAGGTGTCTTGATTGAACATGATGTCCCCTCGTGGATGTGGCACGGCCCCCTTGGGGGCCATGCGGTCGGGTGGTCTGGCTCAGGCCTCGACGGATGTGCCGGTGGCGCGGCCCTTTGTGGCGCGGTCGTCCATGAACTGGTCGAACTCGGCCTTGTCCTTGGCGTCACGCAGACGTTTGAGGAAGTCTTCAAAGTTATCCTGCTCTTCTTGCAGGCGACGCAGGGTGTCCGCCTTGTAGGCATCAAAGGCAGAGTTGCCCGACGATTTCATATGGCTGAACCCGGTGGCATTATAGGCTTTGCGGCAGGAGGATTTGAACATTTTCTTGCTCCAGATCATGTAAAAGAGAAGGGCGAGCCCGACGGGCCAGAGGAGGATGAAGCCAAGGATCATAGCGGCGATCCAGGCGAACTTGCCCTTTTGGTCAAGCCAGGCTTCGGCGCGTGCGAACCAACCGGCGTTGGCGGGAAGCGAGGCGGTGTAGGCGGCAGATGTCATGTTGGTCTCTCCGTTGTCTGCGTTGCGATGTGAATGTCTTTCACATTGAATAGATCGGAGTACCGGAGCGGTTCTTCAAGGGTACATGTGAATGTTTTTTACATTTACTTTTTTCAGGACAAAATCTCAGGGACTTGCGTGAAATCTGCCCGCTGTTTCAGTCGGTGAAATCCGCCGGTACAGCCCCCGTCAGCGTGATCAGCGTCTGTGGATCCAGCGCAAAGACATGCCTTGGCGTCCCCGCAGCGGCCCAGATCACTTCGAATTCGCCCAAGCGCGGGTCCAGCCAGGCGCGGATCGGGTTCAGATGCCCGACAGGGGCCACACCGCCGATGGCAAACCCGGTCTGGGCGCGAATCAACGCGGCATCCGCCTTTCCCAAGGCTTCGCCTGCGATGCCTGACGCCTTGGCCGCCGCCACCCGATTGCCGCCCGCTGTCAGGAACAGCAACGCCTCCCCCGAGGACTCGCCGCGAAAGATGATCGACTTTGCGATCTGATCCAGATGGCAGCCCACCGAATCCGCCGCTTCCTGTGCCGTGCGCGCTTGTCCGACCTCGCGGATATCCGGCGCGATCCCGGCGGCGATCAGGGTGTTGCGCACGCGGGTCAGGCTCTTGCTCATGGTGCGGTTCTTTCTTCATCTGACGCAATTGGCGGAAGGCTATGCGCGCCACGCAGGGCGTGCAAGGCAGCAGGCCATTGCGCTTGGGCCTGCGTCATGTCCAATTGTGCACATGACCTTTGCCAGCCGCATCACCCGCATGCCCCGCCCCTTTGCCGCCGAACCGGCTGATGACGCACGTGCCGCATTGCCCTGGGCCGATGGTCCGGTGGCGGAGCTGCTGGCAGGCACCGCTGGCTGCAGCCCCTATTTGCGGGGTCTGATGGGGCATGAGGGCGACTGGCTGCAGGGCGCGCTTGACGATCCCGAAGCCGCGATCGCGACGCTGTTCGCGGATCTGCGCGCCGCGCCGCTGGATCATGTGGCGCTGGACCTGCGGCAGGCCAAACGCCGCGTTGCGCTGCTGACCGCGCTGGCCGATCTGGGCGGCGTCTGGCCGCTTGAAACCGTGACCGGCACCCTCAGCGACTTTGCCGATCTGGCCTGCACCCGCGCCCTGCGCGCCGCCCTGATGGCAGAGGTCAAGCGTGGCAAGTTGCCGGGCCTGACAGAGGATCACCTTGACACGGCAGGCGGTATGGTCGTGCTCGCCATGGGCAAGATGGGGGCAGGGGAGCTGAACTATTCCTCGGACATCGACCTGATCTGCCTGTTCGACGAATCCCGCTTTGACCGCGATGATTTTCACGAGGCCCGCGCCGGGTTCATCCGTGCCACCCGCCGCATGGCCGCGACGCTGGGCGATCAGACGGGGGAAGGTTATGTCTTTCGCACCGATCTGCGCCTGCGCCCCGATCCTGCGGTCACCCCGGTCTGCATGGGGATGGAGGCGGCGGAGCGGTATTACGAAAGCCTCGGGCGTACATGGGAACGCGCCGCCTATATCAAGGCGCGCCCCTGTGCCGGCGATCTGGACGCGGGCCAGCGGTTTCTCAGCGATCTGCGCCCCTTTGTCTGGCGCCGTCACCTTGATTTCGCCGCCATTCAGGACGCCCACGACATGCGTCTGCGCATCCGCGCCCACAAGGGGCTGGGGGGGGCGATCAGCCTGGCGGGGCACAACATGAAACTGGGGCGCGGCGGTATCCGCGAGATCGAGTTTTTCACCCAGACCCGCCAGATCATCGCCGGCGGGCGCGACCCCGATCTGCGCGTGCGCGGCACGGTGCCGGGATTGACGGTTCTGGCGGAAAAAGGCTGGCTGCCCGACGCCGTGGCGCAGGAGCTGTCGCAACACTACCGCAGCCACCGAGAGGTGGAACACCGCCTGCAGATGATCCACGACCAGCAGACCCACGACCTGCCCGACAAGCCTGAGGATTTCGCCCGACTTGCCTGCCTGATGGATGTGGACGAGGCGAAGTGGCGTCATGATCTGATCGAGCGGCTGAACGCGGTGCACGAACTGACCGAAGGTTTTTTTGCCAGCGATTCCAGCCCCGCCCCCGAACCGACCCCGCTGGAAAACAGCGAGGTTATCGCCCGCTGGCCCCGCTATCCCGCCCTGCGCTCTGACCGCGCGGTCGAGATATTCAAACGCCTGCGCCCCGAAATCCTCTGCCGTCTGGAACGTGCTGCCAAACCCGAAGAGGCGCTGCTGGCCTTTGACGGCTTCCTTGCCGGTCTGCCCGCCGGCGTGCAGCTGTTTTCCCTGTTCGAGGCCAATCACCAGCTGATCGATCTGCTCGTGGACATCACCAGCGTCTCGCCCGATCTCGCACGGCATTTGTCGCAGAATTCGCGCGTGTTCGACGCAGTGATCGGCGGCGGTTTCTTCGCCGACTGGCCGGGGGCTGATGCCCTGAGCGAAGAGTTGAACGCCGTCCTGGCGCGGGAGCCGGATTACGAACGCAAGCTCGACACCGCCCGGCGCTGGAAGAACGAATGGCATTTCCGCGTTGGTGTGCATCTGCTGCGGGGCCTGATCGACGCGGCAGAGGCCAGCACGCAATATGCCGACCTCGCCGGGGTCACCCTTGGCGTACTCTGGCCGGTGGTGCAGGCGGACTTCGCTCTGAAACACGGGCAGGCCCCCGGGCGCGGGGCGATCGTGCTTGGCATGGGATCGCTTGGCGCGGGACGGCTGCACGCGCGATCCGATCTCGATGTGATCGTGATCTATGACCCCGACGGGGTTGAAACCTCTGATGGGGCAAGACCGTTGCAGGTGCGCGTCTATTACGCCCGCCTCACGCAGGCGCTGATCACCGCGCTGACCGCGCCCATGCCGCAGGGCAAGCTTTACGAGGTTGACATGCGCCTGCGTCCCTCGGGCAATCAGGGGCCTGTGGCGACCAGCCTTGCCGCCTTTCGCGCCTATCAGTCCGGCGATGCCTGGACCTGGGAACACCTTGCCCTGACCCGTGCCCGCGTGATGGCGGGGCCGGACGATCTGGCCGGGGATGTCCGCGCCTACCGCGCCGAACTTCTGGCTGCACCGCGCGATCAGGACAGCGTTCTGCGCGAGGTTGCCACCATGCGGGCGCGGATTGCCGGGGCCAAGGGGCCGGGCGCCTTCTGGGATCCCAAGCTGGGGCGCGGGCGCATGCAGGAAATCGAACTGGCCGCACAGGCCAGTGCCCTGCTGTCGCGCGCGGGGTCGATGGACCTTGCCGCTGGCCTTGCCGCAGCCGTGGCGCAGGGCTGGCTGGACGCAGAGTCGGCGGATCACCTCGCCCAGACCCATGCATTCTGCTGGAGCCTTCAGGTCGGTGCCCGCCTGATCAGCGACTCCCAGCTGGACCCGGACAAGCTCGGGGCGGGTGGTTGTGCCTTTCTGCAGCGGGTCACCGGGCAGACCGGCATGAAAGCGCTTGCTGACACACTGAACTCCCACACCGGGCGCGCGGCGGATATACTGGACAGCGCATTGCCCCCCAGAGGAGAGCCGGAATGATCAAGGGTG
This sequence comes from Puniceibacterium antarcticum, assembly GCF_002760615.1. GTDB lineage: Bacteria > Pseudomonadota > Alphaproteobacteria > Rhodobacterales > Rhodobacteraceae > Puniceibacterium > Puniceibacterium antarcticum. The sequence goes on from NZ_AWWI01000060.1 coordinate 15,722, forward strand.
ACACAACAGATCCAAAGGGTCTGATCAACGACGCCTATCAGATCGACGGCATCACCTATGAGGAATGCCGATCAGTCTTTCTGGACTGGGCGCTGGCCGTGCCGGTGAATGCCGATACGATGGCCCTGATCCACCTTCTGCTCGCGCGGCACGGGCAACAGGGGCATCCGATGACGCAGGTCCTGACCGAGGGGTTGACCGGCATGTCCGCCCCCCGTCGCAGGGGCATTTGGCGCAGCCGCGCGCGCTAGGGCGCGCACCCAGCCTTTCCCGATCTTACCCAGATCTTAACCAAACGGTTCTAAATGTGGTCTGCGATCCCCGCAGGACATCCATGGGAGTATCGGCATCTTTGCCTTGATCGGATGTTCTGCAGATCTGTCCCTGCCGTGAAATTGCCATTGACTACTATTTGGAACGTTCCTATTGTAATCAGGAACGTTCCAAGTGAATGGATGTCGAGGGAGTAGCGACATGATCTTCCGCAGATCGACCGGACCCGGCAGCATCGCGGCCAGTCGTATGGCCGCGGTCCCGCGTGCCTGTGGTATGGCCGCGGTCCCGCGTGCCTGTGGTATGGCCGCGGTCCAGCGCGCCTGTGCAGATCCGTATGACACCCCCTTGACCCAAGTGCCGGAGTATCAGAGATGACCGCGCGCCGCCCCACCATCCTCGACGTGGCCAAGGCCGCGGGTGTATCAAAATCCACCGTGTCGCTGGTGGTGCGCGGCAGCCCGACGGTCAAGGCGGAGACGGCCAAACAGGTGCGGGACGCGATGGCCAGCACCGGCTATGTCTACAACCGCGCCGCCGCCAACCTGCGCAAATCCTCTGTCGGGCTGATCGGGCTGGTGATCAATGACCTGCGCACGCCCTTCATCACCGAATTTGCGACCTCCGTGCAGATGACCCTGTCGGCGCAGGGCTATGCCACGGTGATCGCAAATTCGGATGAGGATGGTGCTTTGCAGGCCCAACGGGTCAGCGCCATGATCGAACATGGCGTGTCCGCACTCCTCATCACGCCCAGCTATGGACAAGAGGCGGACAGCTTTGATCAGATCGCCCGCGCCGGCATTCCCTGCCTGCAGGCCCTGCGTCAGGGGGATCCGCGTTGTGATCTGTTTCCCTTCGCCAGCTTCGACTATGCTCAGGGCGGGGTGCTGGCGACGCAGCATCTGATCGCGCAGGGCGCCCGCACCATCGCCTTTGTCGGCGGTCTTTCCCACCGCGCCGTCACCGCCGAACGGATGTCGGGATACCTTGCAACCCTCAGCGAAGCCCGACGAACCCCGGTGTCCTTCGTCGGCGGCGTCACCCGTGGTTTTGGCGCAGAGATCGCCGCGACGATCTGCGCGGACCATCCCGAAATCGACGCCGTGCTTTGTTTTAATGATCAGGTGGCGCAGGGCATGCTGAGCGGTTTCATGCGCCTCGGGCGCGCCGTGGGAACCGATGTCCGCATCGTGGGTTTTGACGGCATGGAAGACCGCGATCAGACTGTTCCAGGCCTCAGCGCCGCGTTTTGCGATGTTGCAAGGTTCGGTCGCGATTGTGCCGCCATCCTGCTCGACTGGCTCGAAACCGGCGAACATCCCTCACCCCTGCGCCGCGCGCCGGTTTCACTGCTTGCGCGTGGTTCCAGCCTCGGCCCCATCCCTGAAGAGACGTCAAAATGATCCGCCATGTTGTCCTGCTGAACCTGCCGCCCGAACATGACAAGGCCATCCTGCTGGAGGCTTTGGGCCGTTTGCACGGGCTGCAGGACAAGGTGGCGGGGCTCGTGTCCTTTGATCATGGCCCGAACGCTGATTACGAAGGCAAGACGCCAGATTTTGCCTATGGCTTTGTCGTCACCTTCACTGATCGCGCGGCGCATCAGGCTTATGAAGCCCACCCGGATCATGTGCACGCCGGCGGCTTGCTGGTGTCGATCTGCGCCGGGGGATACGACGGGATCCTCGTCGCCGATCTGGTTGTGCAAGACAGCTAAGCTGGGCCTTGGCAAGGCAAGGCAAGGCAAGGACCTTCACCTCTCGCCACCATTTATGCGCCACCGCTCAGTGCAGACTTTCCAGACTGTCTGCATGGCGGTTCAGCGTGTCCTTCAACCGGGACAGGCTGTCGAGCTCGCGCGCGGCCAGCATGGGCATCATGCGCTGCATCACTTCGGCGGCCAGCTTGGCCTGCGCCAGACCGCCCCGCGCCAGCCCCTGGGACGTGCCGACACCGGTGCGCGCGGCCATCCCCCGCAGGCTGTGGTCCGCACGATCCCCGAACAGCAGCGCCGAGAGCAGCACCAGATCAATCTGCGGGTTTTCCCATGACACGTTCGCCTGATGGCGCAGAAAGGCCATGCGCAGCGGGGCATTATGCGCGACGATGACCGCACCACTGGCAAAGTCATGCAACTGCGCACAGGCATCGCGGGGGCCCATCTGCCCGTCCTCGGGCCGCTCTGTATCGTCGCCCGATGCCGGGGCAATGCGCAGATCCAGCGTCTCGCGGCGCAGAATATTCGCGCCAACCATGCGCACGGCGCCGATTTGCAAAAGGTCGTCGCGATGCGGCAGCAGCCCGGTGGTTTCGGTCGACAGGATCACATAAGTCAGCGCACTCAGGGGTGTTTCCTCGACCAGGTGACCATTCTGCGACGACAACAGGGCAAAATCATAGACCAGCGGGCCGGGATGTTCCGGGGGCGTGCGGCCTTCGGTCTTGTCCAGAATGACCAGCGCGTTGCCATCCTCCAGGGGGCGCATCCGCGCGTTGAGCGGATCACCCTCACCACCGGCCTCGGTGGTGAACTGCACCTCCAGCCCGGTGCGCTGCATCTTGGCGCGTGCGCCCGCAAGGGTCCTGGCATTGAAATAGTCGCTCAGCTTGGCGCCAAGACGGGGCGCGCCGGACTTGGCCAGAAGATCCGCCGCGAGATTGTCGTAAAGCACGATCTGATCGCCCGCATTGACCACGAGCTTGGCCGATGGCATCTCGGCGATCAGCCGCGCCAGCTGCGATTTGTCAGAGTCAAGCAGGGCCATGGCGCGCGCCATCCGGCGCGTGTCCTGCTGCGCCATCTCTTCGGGGCCAAAGACCGGGGCAGGGTCGTGCGGACCCGCGGTGTCTGACTGCCGCTCAAGCGGTTTGGCGATGCGTTCGTCAAAATACAGCCAGACCGCGAAACACAGCAAGAGGATCGTTGCGGTCCCGAGCTGCGCCGCCAGGGTAAAACCGGCCTCGACGCCCTGATCGGCGATACGTGTGCCCACCATCCAGAGCACGCCCCGCAACGCCGCCACAAGCGCCAAGGCGAGCACGGCAAAGCCCTGAAACACCCGAACCCGCAGAGTGCTGCGCCGGGTCATCGCGCAATACCCGTCAGGCACGGTCGCGCAAGGGGGATCACGGCAGCGCCGTCATAACCCTCGCCTGTCCAGGCCAGCCGGTTCGGAAACATCTGGAACTCTCTTTCATTGCGTCGGCCACTCAGGAACCCGCGTGGCGTGCGTCGCGCTATTTTGGGCAAGTTACGTCGCCGCGTCCATGCCTGATGCGCAAACCGGGTTCAATCTCTGATGGTAATTCTTCCAGTGCGCACAAAGCGCTACACCCTCGCCTGCGCGGGGTGACGATCTTTAGATCAGAGGAAACCAGCGCCCCCAAGGGAGGTTGCGCAAACGCGCCCCCATGGGGGCGCGTTCATCTGGGTCAGGCGCTGGTCTTCGCCACAACAGCGTCAAGCCGGGCCGCAACATCCTGTATCGCGTCCATCGCGGGCACGCGATGCAGCGCACCACGGGCCTCGTAATAGGCGATCAGCGGCGCGGTCTGGGCATGATAGGCCTGCAGTCGGCTGCCGACCGTTTCCGCCGTGTCATCGGCGCGCCGTGTCATCTCGGTCCCGCTACAGGCGTCGCAAACGCCAATCTTCTGCGGGATCTTGAAGTGGTCGTGATACCCTTCGCCACAGCCCGCACAGGCGTAGCGGCCAGAGATGCGGTTGACCATCTCATTGTCATCCACATCCAGGCTGATCGCAGCGTCGATCTTCTGGTCGCGTTCGGCCAGCAGCTGATCCAGCGCTTCGGCCTGCGGCGTGGTGCGCGGAAAACCATCCAGGATCACGCCATGCACGATGTCGGGCGCGCCCAGACGTTCGCGCAGGATGGCGATGACGATGTCATCACTGACCAGCCCGCCCGCATCCATCACCGCCTTGGCCTGCTTGCCGGCATCCGTACCCTTCTTGACAGCCGCACGCAGCAGATCACCGGTCGACAGCTGAACCATGCCGAACTTTTCTTCCAGCATCCGCGCCTGTGTGCCCTTGCCGGCCCCGGGGGGGCCAAGCAGGATCAGGACAGGGGCGGCTACGGGTTTTGTCGTTCCATCCATCGGCATCACCTCCGGTTCATTCGGTTTTCGATGAGGTCATCCACCACATCAGGATCAGCAAGGGTCGAAGTGTCGCCAAGCGCACCAAAGTCGTTTTCGGCGATCTTGCGCAGGATGCGGCGCATGATCTTGCCAGACCGGGTCTTGGGCAGGCCCGGTGCCCATTGGATCAGATCGGGCGAGGCGATGGGGCCGATTTCCTCGCGCACCCAGCCGCGCAATTCCTTGCGCAGATCCTCTGTGGCCTCGACCCCGTTCATCAGCGTCACATAGCAATAGATGCCCTGACCCTTGATCTCGTGCGGGTAACCCACAACCGCCGCCTCTGCGACGGATTCATGGGCCACCAGCGCGGATTCCACCTCGGCGGTGCCCATGCGGTGGCCAGAGACGTTGATCACGTCATCGACGCGCCCGGTGATCCAGTAATCGCCATCTTCGTCCCGGCGGCACCCATCGCCGGTAAAGTAGTAGCCTTTGTAATCCGAAAAATAGGTTTTTTCGAAGCGGTCATGATCTTCCCAGACCGTGCGCATCTGTCCCGGCCAGCTGTCCTTGATGGCCAGCACGCCTTCGGTGGGCGATTCGTGGATTTCGGCGCCGGTTGTCGGCTCCAGCACAACGGGCTGCACGCCAAAGAACGGCTTCATCGCCGCCCCCGGTTTCGTCGCATGGGCGCCGGGCAGGGGCGTCATCAGATGGCCGCCGGTTTCGGTCTGCCACCAGGTGTCGACGATCGGGCAGCGCCCGCCGCCGACCACGTCATTGTACCAGTTCCAGGCCTCGGGGTTGATCGGCTCTCCCACGGTGCCCAGCAGGCGCAGGGACGACAGATCACATTTGGTGACGAATTCCTTGCCCTGACCCATCAGCGCGCGGATGGCGGTGGGGGCAGTGTAGAACTGGTTCACCTTGTGCTTTTCGCAGACCTGCCAGAACCGGCTGGCGTCGGGCCAGGTCGGCACCCCTTCGAACATCAGGGTTGTCGCGCCGTTGGCCAGCGGGCCGTAGATGATATAGCTGTGCCCGGTGACCCAGCCCACATCGGCGGAACACCAGAACACGTCACCTTCGTGATAATCAAAGGTGATCTCATGTGTCATCGCGGCGTAAACCAGATATCCGCCGCTTGAGTGGACAACCCCCTTGGGCTGTCCGGTCGAACCAGAGGTGTACAGGATGAACAGCGGATCTTCGGCATTCACCTCGACAGGGTCGAATGTGGTTGCAGCCTCTTTCGCCAGCGCGGTGTAGTCATAATCATGCTCTGCGGTCCAGGTGGTCTGCCCCCCGGTGCGCTTGACCACAAGGCATTTCACCTTGTCGCTTGTGTGCAGCAGCGCCTTGTCGGCATTGGTTTTCAGCGCGGTCTTGCGGCCACCCCGCGGCGCCTCGTCCGCGGTGATCAGAACCTTTGCGCCGCTGCCGTTGATGCGCGAGGCCAGCGCGTCGGGCGAAAATCCGGCAAAGACGATGGAATGGATCGCGCCGATGCGCGCGCAGGCCAGCATGGCATAAGCCGCCTCGGGGATCATCGGCATATACAGCACGACGCGGTCGCCCTTTTTCACCCCCATATCGCTCAGCACATTGGCCATGCGGCAGGTGTTGTCGTGCAACTCCTGATAGGTGATGTGCTGTGCGGCCTCTTTGGGATCATCGGGTTCCCAGATGATCGCGGTCTGATCGGCGCGGCTGGCAAGGTGACGATCGATGCAGTTGGCCGACACGTTCAGCGTGCCATCGGCAAACCAGTTGATCTTGACCTGACCCAGCGTGAAATCCGTGTCCTTCACCTGAGTGTAGGGCTTGATCCAGTCGATCCGCTTGCCGTGCTCGCCCCAGAACTTGACGGGATCTGCGACACTGGCCGCGTACATCTCGTCATATTTCGCCGCGTCAATATGGGCGGCTCTGACCAGCTCTTCAGCGGGGGGATAGGTTTTGTCTAACATGGTATGCTCCTCCAATTAGGGGGCAGGGAAAACCGACCGGCCCCCGAATGCAAGACGCCTTTGGTCCTAGGGGGCCGGAATTTGGCTTCAGATGGCAAGATATTCGGCGCGAAGCTGTTCGTTTTCAAGAACTTCGGCGGCGGTGCCGTCAAAGACAATAGAGCCGGTGTCCAGGATCACCGCACGGTCGGCCAGTTGCAGCGCCCGCACGGCGTTCTGCTCGACAATGATCGTGGTCATGCCCTGCTCTTTGACAATGCGCAGGGTCTTTTCGATCTCGTCCACGATGACCGGGGCAAGACCTTCGTAGGGTTCGTCCAGCAGCAGCACCTTGATATCGCGTGCCAAAGCCCTGGCAATGGCAAGCATCTGCTGCTCGCCGCCCGACAGGGTCACGCCCTCCTGCTTGCGCCGCTCACCCAGACGCGGGAACAGCTCGTACAACCGCTCCAGCGACCAGCCGATGGGCGGGGCAATCTGAGCCAGCTGCAGATTTTCCTCGACCGTGAGGCCGGCAATGATGCGCCGGTCTTCGGGGACCAGACCAAGACCCGCCATCGACGCCTGATAGGAACTCATCAGGTGCAGCGGCTGGTGATCCAGCCAGATTTCGCCCTTGTTCACCTGTGGATTGGCCAGCCGCGCGATGGACCGCAGGGTGGTGGTTTTCCCCGCTCCGTTGCGCCCCAGCAGGGCAAGGATTTCGCCCTCGTGGACGTTAAAGCTCACGCCCTGAACGATGTAGCTTTCGCCGTAATAGGCGTGAATGTCCCAGACCGACAGAAAGGCCGGAGCGGTTTCCGCCTTGTTGCCGTGCTTGGAAAAGTCGGGTTTGACGTTCATTTTGTGTCCTCCCTTCAGGCCGACTCGCCCAGATACGCTTCGCGTACCTTGGGGTGGCCCTTGATTTTATCCGGCGTGTCCTCGACCAGCGGCGTGCCCTGGGCCAGAACGGTGATCCGGTCGGCCAGCGAAAACACCACATGCATGTCATGTTCGATGATGCACATGGTGATGTTGCCGCGCGCCTTGATATCCTTCAGCAGGTCGATGGTGTTGTTGGTATCGGCGCGCGCCATGCCGGCGGTCGGCTCGTCCAGCAGCAAAAGGCGTGGCTCCTGCACCAGACACATGGCCATTTCCAGCCGCCGCTTGTCCCCGCGCGACATCGATGCTGCGTGCATGTTGCGCTTGTCCAGCATCTTGACCTCGCTCAGCATCTCCTCGGCCCGGGCGCGCAGCTTCTTCTCGCCCAGCACGGACGCAAAGGCGTGCATCCGGAACGATCCGTCCCGCTTGGCCAGACACGGGATCATCATGTTTTCCATCACCGTCAGATCGCCAAAGATTTCGGGTGTCTGGAAAACGCGGGAAATGCCCATCTGGTTGATCTCGTAAGGCTTGCGCCCCAGAACCGACTGACCGGCGAACATCACCGACCCGGTGTCGGGGATAAGCTTGCCCACCAGACAGTTGAGCAGGGTGGATTTGCCTGCACCGTTCGGGCCGATGATCGCATGCACGGTGTTGTCCGCGACCGAGAGGTTGACGTTGCCCAGGGCCTGGAGGCCGCCGAAGCGCTTGTTGACGTCTTTGACTTCAAGAATGCCCATTGACGTGCCTCCTTATTCTGCGGGTTTCGTTGCGGTGGACGAACGGTGGCCAGCGGCTTTCTTGCGGCGGAACAGTTTGCCGATCTTCTGGCCGCCCTGAACAAGACCACCGGGCAGAAAGATCACCACAGCCATGAACATCAGGCCCAGCGTCAGCGACCAGCCCTTGCCCACAAAGGGATGGACGAGTGTGACCATCAGATCCTCAAGCCCGTCGGGCAGGAACGAGAACCAGCTGTGCAGCACGTTGTCGTTGATCTTGGAGAAGATGTTTTCGAAATACTTGATGAATCCCGCGCCCAGAACGGGGCCGATCAGTGTGCCCGCACCGCCAAGGATGGTCATCAGAACCACCTCACCCGACGCCGTCCACTGCATCCGCTCGGCACCGGCCAGCGGGTCCATCGCGGCCAGCAGCCCACCGGCCAGACCGGCATACATGCCCGAGATCACAAAGGCCGCCAGAGTGTAGGGCCGCGCGTTCAGGCCGGTATAGCTCATCCGCTGCTGGTTGGATTTCACCGCCCGCAGCATCAGACCAAAGGGAGAGCGGAAGATGCGGATCGAGATGTAAAAGGCCAGCAGCATCAGCAGGGCGCAAAGGTAGTAACCCGCGTTGAACTGAAACAGCCAGGGCCCGACATGCATTTCATAGGTGGACCGCATTTCAAGCCCGAACAGCGAGGTGACCGGGATGCCGCCATCTGCGGAGACCGAGGTGCCAAGGATGCGCGGATCGTTCAGCGACAGCTGCAGGCCGGTTTCGCCGTTGGTGATCGGCGTCAGCACCGAATAGGCCAGCGCGAATGACATCTGCGCAAAGGCCAGGGTGAGGATCGAAAAGTAGATGCCCGATCGGCGCAGGCTGACAAAGCCGATGATCAGCGCGAACACACCGGCGACAATGACCGACAGTATGATGGCCGGGATGACGTTCATGCTGAGCAGCTTGAACATCCACACGGCCGAGTAGGAGCCGACCCCCAGAAAGGCCGCGTGGCCAAAGCTGAGATACCCGGTCAGGCCGAACAGGATGTTGAACCCGATGGCAAAGATGCCGAAGATCACGAACCGCTGCATGAGGTCCGGATAACCCGCGTTGAACTGCGCCATGGCGGAGTCGGTGGGAAACGGGTTGAGGATGAAGGGTGCGCACATCGTCAGAACGGCGACGATCAGCAGCAGGGTGGTGTCTTTTTTCTCGATTGCGAACATGGTCTTACTCCTCCATCACGCCTTTGCGGCCCATCAGGCCACGGGGGCGGGTCAGCAATACGATGATCGCGACGACATAGATGATGATCTGGTTGATACCGGGGATCAGGTCGATGATCTGGGTCATGGACGCAAAGGATTCGAGGATCCCCAGCAGAAAGCCCGCCAACACCGCGCCGGGCAGCGACCCCATGCCACCGACCACGACCACCACGAAGGACAGCACAAGGAAATCCATCCCCATGTGATAGTTGGGCGCGTTGATCGGCGCATACATCACCCCCGCCAGCCCCGCGACAGCTGCGGCAAGGCCGAACATGATGGTAAAGCGTTTGTCGATGTTGATGCCCAGCAGGCCCACCGTCTCACGGTCAGCCATGCCCGCACGGACGACCATGCCAAAGGTGGTGAACTGCAGAAAGGCAAAGACCGCGCTGATGATGACGGCAGCAAAGCCGAAATACACAAGGCGCCAGTAGGGATAGATGATCACGTTGGGATCAAAGCCCAGCAGGGTGCCAAAGTCGAACGATCCACGGAACATTTCGGGCGCACCGGTCTGGATCGGGTTGGCACCGTAGTAATATTTGATGACCTCCTGCAGCACGATGGCGAGGCCAAAGGTCACCAGAATCTGGTCCGCATGGGGGCGCTTGTAGAAATGCTTGATCAGGCCCCGCTCCATGATGAACCCGATGGCGATCATGATGGGAATGGCAAAGAAAATGGCCAGCGGCACCGACCAGTCGATGATGCCGTTGCCAACCTCGGCTCCGAACCAGTGCACCACATAGGGCGTGTCAAAGGTCGACGGATTGCCGAGGAAGTCAGTCTTGCTCGGATCGACCGTCTGAAAGCTGATCGACAGGATCCGTTGCAAGGTGACGGCGCAGAACGATCCGATCATAAAGAGCGCGCCGTGGGCAAAGTTCACCACGCCCAGCGTGCCAAAGATCAGTGTCAGACCCAGCGCGATCAGCGCATAGGCCGAGCCTTTGTCGAGGCCGTTCAGGATTTGCAGAATAATGGCGTCCATGGTCCCACCCTTTGACGTTGTGTGATGTGGGGAAACACCCCGCCCCAATGGGGCAGGGTGCAGGAAAGCCGGTCGTGCGAGTGCTGCACGACCGATAGGTGGCGTAGGGTTACGCGCCCGGGTTGCAGGCGCCCAGAGCACCACCAGCGAACATGGGGTGGTCGGGGGCGTACGTGACCTGTTCGGTCGGGGTCACTTCGACGATTTCCACCAGGTGGAATTCATCCTCGGGGTTCTCTGCGCCTTTCACGACCAGCACATCCTTGAAGCACTGGTGATCGTCGGCACGGTAGAGGGTCGGACCGTTGCCCAGCCCGTCGAATTCGAAACCGGCAAGGGCTTCGCCGATGGCGCAAGGGTTGAACGTACCGGCCCGGGCCGCAGCATCCGCATAAAGCAGCGTCTGCGCATAGCAGGTCTGAGCGGCCTGTGACGGCGGGAAGCCATACTTGTTGCCAAAGGACTGCACAAAGGCATTGGTGCCTGTGTAGCGCGCGCCCATCTGACTTTCGACTTTCCAGTCCCAATTCTGCGACCCGACGATGCCCTTGATGTTGGCACCGGCACCCTTGGCCATCAGCTCGGAATAGAGCGGCACGATGATTTCGAAGTTCTTGCCGTTCACCTGCTTGTCACGCAGACCGAACTGAACCGCGTTGGTCAGCGAGTTGACCATGTTTCCGCCGTAGTGGTTCAGGACCAGAACATCTGCGCCGGAATTCAGAACGGGCGTGATATAGGCCGAAAAATCCGTCGCGGCGAGCGGGGTGAGCACGTTGTTCACTGTGGTCCAGCCCAAAGCTTCGGTCGCGGCCTGGATCGATTCCTGCTGCGTCCAGCCCCAGGTGTAGTCAGCGGTCAGGTGATAGGCTGCCCGATCCGAACCATAGAGCTGCTTGAGCACAGGCGCGAGAGCGGCCGCAGACATATAGGCGTTGAAGAAGTGACGAAAACCGTTCGCCTTCTTGTCCTTGCCAGTGGTGTCGTTGGAATGGGTCAGACCCGCCATGAACACGACGCCAGCTTCCTGACACAGACCCTGCACGGCAACCGCCACGCCTGAGGAGGAGCCGCCGGAAATCATGATGGCGCCGTCTTTTTCGATCATCGACTTGGCCGATGCGCGGGCTGCGTCCGATTTGGTCTGTGTGTCGCCGCTCACATAAGCGACCTTCTTGCCGAGGATACCGGTGCCGTCGAGCACTTTTGACGAAAAGGTCGATAGCATCCCGCCGTCGCCTTCACCATTCAGGTGTTCAACCGCGAGTTCGAAGGCGCGCAGCTCGTCCGCACCTTCGTCGGCATAGGGGCCAGACTGCGGAACGTTGAAACCCAAAGTGACGGTGTCACCGTTCGGCGCGTTGGTGTAACCAGATTGTGTTTGCGCCGACAGATACGTCGGCATCGCAAGACCTGCGCCGGCGATTGCGCCGGTCTTGATCACGCCACGGCGTGTCAGGTTCATTTTGGACATTAGCATCCTCCCATGTGGTGAATTGCGAAAGCGGGCTCCTCTTCCCTCAGTCGCGTGCACCGTTCCGTGCAAATTCACTATGCGGTGAAGACCGAAAATTTCGCAACAACTGCTTTGAATACATGGAAAATTTTGTAAAGTAATGAACAGCATTACGTTATGTTCTGTAAATAACGTTATATTGCGGTGCAGAAAGACATTGAAAGCGAAGGAAATTCCCAATGGCGCGTGACACACTGACCGGCAGCCGGATCCGCGACAGGCGCACGATCGCGGGGATGAAGCAGGCAGATCTGGCGCGCAAGGCGGGCATCTCTGCGTCCTATCTCAATCTTATCGAACACAACCGGCGCAGAATCGGCGGAAAGTTGCTGCTGGACATTGCGGGTCTTCTGGATGTGGAGCCGTCTCTGCTGACCGAAGGGGCCGAGGCAACGCTGATCGCGGCCCTGCGCGAGGCAGCCTTGGATCCGCGCGGCGGGGCGGCTGAATTGGACCGGGCCGAAGAGTTCGCCGGGCGTTTTCCGGGCTGGTCGGGCCTTTTGGCTGACAATCGCCGACGCATCGCGACGCTGGAGCGTACGGTAGAGACGCTCACGGATCGCATGACCCACGATCCGCATCTTGCCGCGTCCTTGCACGAAATGCTGTCGACCGTGACGGCGATCCGATCCGCAGCGTCGATCCTGGCCGAACCGGGTGAGATCGAGCCGGAGTGGCAGCAGCGTTTTCACCGCAATATCTACGAGGATTCCGCAAGGCTTGCGGACACAAGCCGTGCCTTGGTCAGCTATCTTGAGGCGGCGGATGATGCCTCGTCCGAGTCGAGCGTACCGCAGGAAGAGGTGGATGCAATCCTTGAGGCTGCAGGTCATCATATTGCGGTGCTGGAAAACGGAGAGGCAAGGCCGCAGGAGGTGGCGATTCAATTGGCCGCCGAAGCGTCTGAACCGGCACGCGAGCTGTTGCTGCGCAGTCTTGTGCGTTATGCCGACGATGCTGCGCGTCTGCCGCTGGCTTCGCTTACGCAGGTGGTGGCACAGACCGGGGCCGATCCCATGGCGCTGGCGCAGAGCTGCGGTGTGGATGTCGGCCTTGCCATGCGTCGGCTGGCCAGCCTGCCGGGGGATGTGCTGCCCGAACCGGTCGGCCTTGCGATCTGCGATGCCTCCGGCACGCTGACCTATCGCAAACCATTGCCGGAATTTGCCATGCCGCGTTTCGGCGCGGGCTGTCCGCTTTGGCCGCTCTATCAGGCGCTGAGCCGCCCGATGATGTTGCTGGGGCAGACGGTCGAACAACCGGGGCCACCGGCGCGCCTGTTCCGCGCCTTTGCGGTGGCGTTGCCCGCAGGTCCGGTGCAGATCAACAGGGAACCACTGTTTCAGTCGCATATGCTGATTGTGCCGCTGTCTGGCGGAGCGGTCACGGGGGCGCTGCCGCTGGGCACCACCTGCCGGATCTGTCCGCGCACGGGTTGCGACGCGCGTCGCGAGCCGTCGATTCTGAGTGGGCGCGGGCAGATCGGCTTTTGACAGCTGGCTGTGCAAAGGCGATAAGGATGTATGGGAGCCACATAAGGGACAAAAGTCGCAGGGTGCCCATAAGGGGGAGGAACGGGAATGCCCAAGCAGGTCCTGGTGATCGAGGACGAGCCCAATATAATAGAAGCCATCAGCTTTATCCTGTCGCGCGACGGATGGACGGTAAAGACTCATTCCAACGGCTTGACTGCGGTTGAGACGGTGCTGATGCGTAAACCCGATGTGGTGATCCTGGATGTGATGCTGCCAGGGAAGAGCGGCTACGACATCCTGCGAGAGCTGCGTGATCTGCCGCAGACCGCAACGCTGCCCATCCTGATGCTGACCGCGCGGGGCCAGACCAAGGACCGGGAGCTGGCCGAGCGGGCCGGTGTCAGCCATTTCATGACCAAGCCATTCAGCAATGCCGAAGTGCTGGCCGCAGTGCAGGCTTTGGTCGCGCCGGTGGGCGATGCCAAATGACTGAAACCGGCCCCGAGATTTCGCCGGAACGGCCAAGATCGCCGCTGTTCCTGCAACGGCAGTCCTACAGGCGCAGGAGGCTGATAGATGCGGCGCGGTTCTTGCCGGTTCTTGGCCTGCTGTTGTGGGCTGTGCCGCTGCTGTGGCCCACGGGCGAACAGGAGCCTGTCCACAGCTCTGGCGCGCTGATCTATATCTTCGGAATCTGGGCTTTGCTGGTGCTGGCCGCCTTCGTGCTGTCGCTGCGTCTGAAAGTCGGGGGGACCGAACCCGGGGGCGGGGGATGATCACGCTTAACGGGCTGGTGGCGGTTTGCCTGACCTATGTGGTCTTTCTGTTCGTCATCGCCTTTTTTGCGGAACGCTCTGCCTTGCGGGGGCAGGTCCGTTGGCTAAAGGCGCCGCTGGTCTATACGCTGTCCCTGTCAATTTATTGCACAGCCTGGACATTCTACGGCGCGGTCGGATCGGCGGCGCGATCTGGGTTTGAATATCTGACCATCTACCTTGGACCCAGTCTGGTCATGGTCGGCTGGTGGTGGATATTGCGCAAGCTGGTGCGCATCGGGCGCAGCCAGCGCATCACCTCTGTCGCTGACCTTGTGTCGTCGCGCTATGGCAAATCGAACCTGCTGGCGATCTGTGTGACCATCCTCGCCGTGATCGGGACCACGCCTTATATCGCGCTGCAACTGCAGTCGGTCACGCTGAGCTTTGAGGTGTTTGCCCAGCCAGGTGTGCCCTCGCCCGAGGAAGGGCTGCGCAGCTATACTGCGTTGTGGGTCGCCTTTGGCCTTGCCCTATTCACCGTGATCTTTGGCACCCGGAACCTTGATGCAAATGAGCGCCACCACGGCGTCGTCATGGCGATCGCGGTCGAGGCGGTGGTGAAGCTGGCAGCGCTGCTGGCCGTCGGCATCTTTGTGGTCTGGGGGCTGTCGGGCGGTGTGGCGCAGACTCTGGCGCGGATTGATGCGTCAGAACTGGGCAGCTGGCAGATGGATGGCGGGCGCTGGGCGGGGCTGACGCTGCTGTCTGCTGCAGCGTTTCTGTGTCTGCCGCGCATGTTTCAGGTGCTGGTTGTCGAAAGCGATGACGAGGGCCATCTGCGCACCGCAAGCTGGGCCTTTCCGCTCTACCTTTTGCTGATGAGCCTGTTTGTCGTGCCGATTGCGGTGGTCGGGCTGGATCTGCTGCCCGCCGGGTCCAATCCAGACCTTTTTGTTCTGACTGTGCCGCTGGCCACGGGGCAGGAAGGGCTGGCTGTATTGTCCTTTCTCGGCGGGTTCAGTTCTGCGACATCAATGGTGATCGTTGCGGCGATTGCGCTGTCAACCATGGTGTCGAACCACATCGTCATGCCGATCTTCCTGCGTCTGACCGGCAACGGGGCCAGTGTGTCGGGCGATGTGCGCCATGCGGTGCTGTTGTCGCGGCGGCTGTCTATCACGGGGGTCGTGGGGCTTGGCTATCTCTATTATTCGCTTTCGGGCGGCGGCACGGCGCTTGCGACCATCGGCCTTGTGTCCTTTGCGGGTGTGGCGCAGGTGCTGCCTGCGATGCTGGGCGGTATCTTCTGGCGCGGTGCGACGCGGATGGGGGCGCTGGCCGGGCTGACCTCTGGCTTTGCCATCTGGCTCTATACGCTGTTCCTGCCCAGCATTGGCAGCGGCGCCCTGTCCGATGCCATCATGGCGCAGGGGCTGTTCGGCCTGAGCTGGCTGCGTCCGCAGGCCCTGTTCGGCATCAGTGGGCTGGACCCGTTGCTGCATGCCTTTCTGTGGAGCATGACGTTCAATGTCACCGCCTTTTTCAGCTTTTCTCTGGCCAGTTTTCCGTCCCCTCTAGAGCGGTTGCAGGGCGCGCAGTTCGTCAATGTCTTTGACCATTCCGGCGGGCCGCGCAGCTGGGCGGGGGGTGTGGCCCAGACCGAAGATCTGATGATCATGGCGCAGCGCATCCTGGGCGCCCCCGAGGCGCAGGCGCTGTTTGAACGTGAGGCGCATCGGCAGGGGGGACGGGGCCTGCTGCCTGATCCAACCCCGGATTTTCTGGAGACGCTGGAAAAGGAGCTGTCCGGATCGGTCGGCGCCGCCACGGCCCATGCGATGGTCGGACAGATCGTTGGCGGCATGTCGGTTTCGGTTGAGGATCTGATGGCAGTTGCGGATGAAACCGCGCAGATGATGGAATATTCCGCCCGGCTTGAGACCCAGTCGAACGAACTGAGCCGCACCGCGCGCCAGCTGCGCGAGGCGAATCAAAAGCTGACCCGGCTGTCGGTGCAAAAGGATGCCTTTCTGACCCAGATCAGCCATGAGTTGCGCACGCCGATGACCTCTATTCGCGCATTTTCCGAGATTCTGCGCGACAGCCGGGGGCTGACTGCGGCCGAGCACATCAAATATGCCTCGATCATTCAGGATGAGGCGATCCGCCTGACCCGGTTGCTGGATGATCTGCTTGATTTGAGCGTGCTGGAAAATGGGCAGGTGAACCTGAACCTGCGTCAGGGGCTGCTGTGCGACCTGCTGGACCGGGCAGCGGCGGCGGCCAATGACGGGGGGCATGCGGTGCGCATCCGCCGCAACGGTCCCAACGAACAGCTGATGCTGAACACCGATCTGGATCGCCTGAGCCAGGTTTTTATCAATCTGATCGCCAATGCGCGCAAATATTGCGATGCAGACGCCCCCGAGTTGGAAATCCGTGTGAGTGAGAAGACCGGCCTGCTGGTGATCGATTTCATCGACAACGGTTCGGGAATCAGTGTCGAAGCCCAGGACCTGATTTTTGAAAAATTCGCCCGCGTCAGCGACAGACAGGCAGGTGGGGCAGGGCTCGGGCTGGCCATCAGCCGGCAGATCATGACGCGTCTGGGGGGCGAAATCTCCTATCTTCCGGGGTATGGCGGCGCCGCCTTCCGTGTCGCCCTGCCGAGGAATTTTGCCTTGGCAGCACAATAAGATCTCGCGGCTAAAGCCGTTGGTAACCAAATCTGCCCATAACCCTTTTCACAGTCAGCCGAGAAATGGGCAAAGCGAAACATGGGCGAACCGGCAAGACAGGATGTTCTCGGCCAGAAGGCCAGCGCGTCGCGCAGGGCATTTGAGGCACGCGCGATGTCGCCTGCCAAGGCCTTGCGCCTTGCCTTGTCGCGCACAGCGGATGTGCTTTGGGAAATGGCGCTGGTCACACAGGGTGTGCAGCAAGAGGTGTTGGATCAGGAAGAGTGTCTTGAGTTGCTCTCGCCCGGCCTGCTGCTGGTCCTGATGGAGGGGCCGCAAGAGGCGCGGGGACTTGTTTCTGTCGACCGGGAGGTCATGACGGGCATGATCGAGATGCAGACCATCTCGAAAGTGACCAGAATGCCGATCGAGGACCGCCCGCTGACACCCACAGATGCCGCCATGATGGCGCCGTTGATCGAAGGGGCGCTGGAACGGTTCGAAGGCAACCTTGAGGGACACCCCGATCTTGCGCTTCTGAGCGGGTTTCGCTTTGGCGCGATGGTGGAGGATGCCCGGACGGCCGGCCTGCTGCTGGAGGCGGCGTCTTTCCGGGCTTTTCGCGCCTCTCTGGACATGGACTCGGGCACACGGCGGGGGGATATCCAGATTTTTCTGCCTGTGCGGGAAGTTTCCGTTGCACCAAACCCCGAGGCAGAAGCGAAACCCGGCCCCCACGAGCCGCGCATGATGCTGGTCCCCGCGCAAATCGAGGCGGTTCTTGCGCGCATCCGCATGCCCCTGAGCAAGGCCTATGGCTTGCGCAGGGGGGACCTCGTGGAATTGCCGAGGCTGGCGCTGGACAAGGCGGAACTGATCGCGGGCAAGGGCCATCGTCTGGCGGTCGGGCGTCTGGGGCAAATGAATGGTTTCCGGGCGATCCGCCTGAACCTGCCTGCGGGGGCCAGCCCGACTAAAGCCCTTGGCGCCGCCGCTTTGACAGATGAGGCCGAGACGGATTTCGCTGGTGGAGCGGGCTTTGCTGCAGGGGCGGAGTTCGGCATGTCCGCAATGGGAATGTCAGACGCCGCAAATGCACTGCAAGAGGAAGAAGACCTGCCTGATCTGCCAGCGCTTGATTTCGACACGGAATTTGGGGGCGGCGGGGATTTCGACTTTGATCCCGGCGGCAGTGACGAAGACGGAGGCGATTTCCCCATGGCCGCCATGGGCGGGGATTGGGAAGATAAATGACCGGCCCTCTGCGCTGGTGCAGATCCGAGACAAACGGATCATTTTCAGGCTGTGTCGTGAGACTTAAATCGTCCCGCCTTAAACTTTCATCGCTTGTTCGCTGCCTTTCGTCTGCGCCGCCAAAGCGAAAAGCGATGAGTGTGTTTCAGCTTAAAGGCGGGACGCTCTGGAAACGCGCAGAACATCTGAGCGCATTGTTTCCCCAAACGTCCTCCTGCGCCTGAGTGAGCTGACGCCTTTGGACGCGAGCCGGGTGTGATACCCGCCAGAGCGGGCATCATTGGCGCGTCATCACGCGGCAAGAGGTCGTTGGATGGTCGCTATCAGCGCATCCGAGCCTGTTGGTCAGCGCTTGGACAGATTTTCCAGAGTGGGGCGCAACCCTTCCAGATCGTAGCCTGCGGCGGATACGGCGTGCAGGATCGTATCGGCATCCTGCTTGTCGGCCTGACCCAACGCCCAGACGACCGAGCTGCGGGTTCCGGAAGCACAATAGGCCAGAACCAGACCTTCGGCGCCGTCGACGAAGCCTGCGTGACGGGCGATGTTTTCTGGCGTCATGGTCTGGTGTGTCAAGGGCAGCGCCTTGAACTGCAGCCCTGCTGCGGTCACGGCAGCTTCGATCGCGGCGGCCTGATGGCTGGGCCCAACTTCGCCATCCGGGCGGTTGCAGATCACCGTGGTGATCCCCGCCTCTTTCAGGGCCGGAACATCCTCGGCGCTGATCTGCGGCGAGACGTGGTATTTCGGTGTGATCTGACGTATTTCCATCGCGTTTAACTACTCCGCTGCAATTGCTCTGTCCAGATAGGACCGTGTGCGTGGGGCCAGTGCCATCCCGGCCAGCATCGCCAGCATAAAGACAACAACACCGGGCCCGCCATAGCTGATCGACGCAACAGCAGGGCCGGGGCAGAGACCGGCAAGCCCCCAGCCGGCGCCGAAGAGCACGGAGCCGATGACCAGATTGCGCCCGAGGCGCGGATCGGGTCGGGGGGGGAAGGATCCGCCGACCAGCGGTGTCCGGCGCAGGCGGGTCAGCTGCCAGGCCAGGGCCATGGGCAGGATCGCGCCGCCCATGACAAAGGCCAGTGTGGGGTCCCAGTCCCCGAACACATCCAGCCAGCCCTGAACCTTGGCCGTGTCGGTCATGCCGGAAATATGCAGGCCCGCGCCGAACAGGCTGCCCGCAAGCAGGGCAAAAAGGGTGCGCATGTCAGATGATTCCCAGCAGATGGCGGAACAGCGCCACGGTGATGCCACCCGCGCCGATGTAGAAACAGGTGGCGACGATGCCCCGCAGGCTGAGCCGCGAAATGCCACAGACCCCGTGACCCGAGGTACAGCCGTTGGCCAGACGCGTGCCGACACCGACCAGCATCCCGGCCACGACCAGCACCGCCAGATTGCCGGTGACATGGGTCGCAACCCCACCAAAGGCCAGGGTCAGCAGCAGGGGCAGGGCGATCACGCCCGCCAGAAAGCTGAGCCGCTCTGCCGCGGTGTCACGGCCCGATCCGTCGATCAGCCCGCCGATGATGCCGCTGGCGCCCATGATCCGCCCGTTGGCCAGCAGATAGACCGCCCCGCCGGCGCCGATCATCAGCCCGCCCAGCAGGCCGTGGATCCAATCCGTCTCCATTCTTGCTCCTCGCAAAACCCGCAGGTTTACAGTCTGTTGATCGGTACCTTGAGAAAGACATTGCCCTGCTCATCGGCGGGCGGCATGTGGCCGGCGCGCATGTTCACCTGCAGCGAGGGAATGATCAGCTTGGGCATACCGAGCTGCGCGTCGCGGGCATCGCGCATGGCGACAAAGTCATCCTTGCTGCGCCCTGCACCTATATGCACGTTCTGCGCCTTTTCAGCCGCGACCGTGGTTTCCCAGGCATAGTCATCACGCCCGGGGGCCTTGTAGTCATGGCAGACAAAGATCCGGGTGTCTTGCGGCAGTGACAGGATCTTTTGCACCGAATTATAGAGCATTTCCGAGGACCCGCCGGGGAAGTCACAGCGCGCCGTGCCGAAATCCGGCATGAACAGCGTATCGCCCACAAAGGCTGCATCACCGATGACATA
This sequence comes from Puniceibacterium antarcticum, assembly GCF_002760615.1. GTDB lineage: Bacteria > Pseudomonadota > Alphaproteobacteria > Rhodobacterales > Rhodobacteraceae > Puniceibacterium > Puniceibacterium antarcticum. The sequence goes on from NZ_AWWI01000060.1 coordinate 35,696, forward strand.
GGTCAGACAGGCCGGGGTGTGGCCCGGAGTGTGCAGGGTATCGCCGCGCAGCTGACCGATATCAAAGATGTCGCCATCCTTGAACAGGGCATCGAATTGCGAGCCGTCGCGCTGGAATTCCGTACCTTCGTTGAAGACCTTGCCAAAGGTGTCCTGCACCACGGTGATGCGTTCGCCGATGCCGATCTTGCCGCCAACCTTTTGCTGAATGTAGGGCGCGGCGGACAGATGGTCGGCATGGACATGGGTTTCCAGCAGCCAGTGCACGTCAAGGTTGTGTTCGCGGACATGGGCGATGATGTCGTCGGCGGATCGTGTGTCTGTGCGTCCCGAGGCATGATCAAAGTCCAGAACAGAGTCGATGATCGCGCAGGCGCTGCCCTTTGGGTCTTTGACGACATAGGATACCGTGTTTGTCGCTTCGTCGAAAAAGCTTGTGACATCTGGTTTCATGGAGGTTCCTCTGAGATCTTGTTAACACATACAGCAATTTGAATATGTTTCAAGTGGATTCCGCACCGCGTGTGATGCCTAGTTGGGCAACTTGCGCGGGGCCGCACTTTCTGGGCGCCAACAGCGACGAAAGTCTTGATCGACTCGCCACGCTGGCGCAAACTCGAACACACGCTATGCGCGCGTCGCCTGAGGAGGAGGGGCCGCTGGACGGACTGCCGAACGGCTTTGGGACTGCGCGCGATCCGCAGTTTTCGTGGCCCTTCGGATGCCCTGACATGGGACATGGAACTGCGGGTTCCATCGCTGCATGACTGCCAAGCCAGAGGGAGGAGACCTCATGACCAGACAGACCCTGAAGCGCCGGATTGATGCGCTTGAAAGCGATATTTCCGAAGTTGACGCAGACATGCGACAGGAGATGGTGACCCGGTTGCGCCAGCTTGTGCTGACGCTGGATCTGGGGACGTCCCTGCCGCGCGGCCGGTCCGTGCGTGGGACAGAGCTGCGCGAAGATGAGGACGCCGAAGACGCGTTTGACAATATGCCGATCTGATCTGGTACTGGCCCAACCGACGCAGCTCCCGAACATTGCAACCGGTCCCTGACCGGTGCATGGGGTGTGTCGGTCAGGGTCTTACCCGAGGAAGATCCCGGTGATGACCATCATCAGCCCGATGACCGACAGGCCAAGCGCGCCAAAATTGTAAGGCAGCACACGTTGCACGGCGGCACGCAGTGCATCATCGGACAATCCGGCCCGGCGCGCGCGGGCCACTTTGAATATGCACCAGACAAGACCAGCAAGACCAACCACCGAAAGCGCGGTTCCTGCCCAGATCAGACTATCCATGAGGCGGCCTTTCATCCCGTTACGTCTGCGCGCGGTAATTCATTGCCGAGCCTGCCGCAACCCCTTGATGGGGCGGGTGGTGCGGGTTATCGAGTGCAAAACCCGCCAGGAGTGAGCAGATGAGTGACGAGCAGGCAGACGCGACCTATCGCATAACCGCAGACGAATTGCGCCAGTTTATCGAGCGTATTGAACGGCTTGATCAGGAAAAGAAAGACATCGCCGACCAGCAGAAAGAGGTCATGGCCGAAGCAAAGGGTCGGGGTTACGACACCAAGGTCATTCGCAAGGTCATCGCCCTGCGCAAGCGCGAACCCGACGATATCGCCGAAGAAGAAGCGGTAATGGAGATGTACAAGCAAGCGCTTGGCATGGTCTGAGGCCTGAAAAGCGCCTGAATCTCTGGTATGGAAGGCGTATGGAAACCGTATGGTTTTGGTATGGCTCCCATCGGGATAGTCCGGATCTGCGCGGGGGGACTGAGGTCAGCCGCCGAACCGCCGCCGCTCGTCTTCCAGCGCGCGGGGCGGCTGGCGGGCGGCGCGCAGGCAGCTGGCCAGATCTTCGCCCCGGCTCGCCCCTGCGGTGATGCGCGCAAGGCTGTAACTCGCCACCTGGCTGACCCCGTCCAGCGCCGCGCGGCTCAGCGACACTGCGGCCAGCATCAGCCCCTGTGCGCCCACCACACCGGCCCCGGCGGCGGGGATGCCTTCGGCAATCTTTGCGCAGGCCGCCACGTCGGTCGAGATATAGGTCCGGCAGATCAGTGGGCGCGCGTCATAGGCGCGGCAGGTCCGTGTGAGCGGGTCAAGTGCGGCGCAGGCGCGTGGATGCCAGTCGCGCCCGTCAGGTTTGCCCGCCAGTGGCGCCAATGCGCCGTGCATCTGGCGCGCCTCTGCCTCTGAAACCGTGCCGCCATCCTGTCCCGACAGGATGCAGCAAAAGGCACAGCCCGCCGCACAGGCGGCTGAGGCAAGCGGCCCGTCGGGCCTGTCTGCAATCTGCTGCAACGCCATCCCGGCAATGCGAACCGCCGGCAAGCCGCTGCGCATCTCGCGCACCAGATCCTGAAACGGCATGCCATGCCCCTCTGCCGCCTCAAGATAGACAAGCAGCAGCTTGCGGGCCCGCGCGGTCACAGAGGTTTCTGCCCCCTTGAGCCTGACCGACGCCAGACGGGATTTCAGAGAGGCAATATCGCGGGGTTTTGAGAGGCCAGGTTTCATGACCCGGAACTATGGCCGCCTCAGATCCATTGGCAAGGCCCACCGACGCGAACCCGCCTGCCAAGGGCACGCTCCGCCGCAAAACTGCCCCGTTTTCACCTGTCTGTAAATATCCCGGGGGAGTCGTCGACAGACGACGGGGGCAGCGCCCCCTGCAGGGCAGCGTGCAAGACGCCCGGGTGTGCGGGATGCGCCGGGTCGCAGGGGGGTTTTGGTTGCCGGACCACTGGCCTATAAGCCTGCCACGCCTGTGACTTTGCTTTTCCATCGGAGCCCGTTCGCCCATGTCCGTGACCGATACCCCGGCCAGCCGCCCATCAGGCTCCCGGCCAACCCCTCCGGCAAGGCCCTTGGCCACAGCCCGCCGCCTGTCGCGGTTCTGGCCCAGCCCCTGGTCGCTGGGCGCGGTGCTGATCGCGGCGATTGTCGTGGGGCCGATTCTGGCGGTGGTCTGGATCGCCCTGTTTCCCTCCGACAACATCTGGCCGCATCTGATTTCGACCACGCTGCCGCGCTACATGAAAAACACTGGCATCCTCATGTCTTTGACCGGGACATTGGCCGCGGTGGTCGGCACAGGGACGGCCTGGATGGTCTGCCGCTACGACTTTGTGGGGCGGCGCTGGCTGGAATGGCTGCTGCTGCTGCCGCTGGCGATTCCCGCTTATATGGGCGCGTATGCCTTGGTCGATTTCCTCGAATATGCCGGGCCGGTGCAGACCGCCCTGCGCGAGCTGTTCGGCTGGAGCTCTGCGCGCGATTACTGGTTTCCGCAGATCCGCTCCATGGGGGCGGCGGTGCTGGTGCTGGGGGCCGCACTTTACCCCTATGTCTATCTGCTGGCCCGGGCCGCATTTCGCGAACAGTCCGGCAGCGCCGAGGAAGTGGCGCAGTCGCTGGGGGCAGGGGCGCTGGGGCGGTTCTTTCGCGTCGGTCTGCCCTTGGCGCGCCCGGCGATTGCGGCGGGTGTGGCCATCGTGATGATGGAGACGGTGAATGATTTCGGCGCGGTGGATTATTTCGCGGTGCAGACCCTGACCACCGGCATTTTCAGCGTCTGGCTGCAAAGCGGCAATGCCGGGGGGGCGGCACAGATCGCCTGTGTGGTGCTGGTCTTGGTGATCCTGCTGGTGAGCCTTGAAAAATCGAGCCGCCGTCGGATGCAGTTCTTTAACCTGTCGTCCCGTCACCGCCCCGTGCCGCGCCGGCGCCTGCGTGGTCTGGCCGGTCTTGTGGCGATGCTGCTTTGTGCGCTGCCGTTTCTGTTCGGCTTTGTGCTGCCCTCCGGGGTTCTGCTGAGCCATGCGCTGGATTCCGCGGCGCGCTGGAACGATCCGGCGCTGATTGCCGCCATGGGCAACACGCTGATGGTGGGCGGCATCGCGGCGGTGGTCACGGTGGCGGGCGGGATCTTCCTCGTCTACGGCGTGCGCCTGTCGGGGCGCCGGATTCCGCGCCTGCTGCTGCCGGTCACGACCATCGGCTATGCGGCACCGGGGGCGGTGCTGGGCATCGGCATCCTTATCCCGCTTGCGGGGCTGGACCACGTGCTGGCGGATTTTGTCGAGGGCGTCACCGGCTGGGACATCGGTCTGCTGCTGACCGGGTCGGCCTTTGCGCTGGTGCTGGCCTATTGTGTGCGCTTTTTTGCCATTGCGCAGGGCGCGGCAGATGCGGCGATGGGGCGGGTTTCCCCCAACCTCGCCCTAGCTGCGCGCTCGCTTGGGCGCACGCAGGGTCAGGTGCTGGGCGCGGTCTATTACCCGCTGATCCGCGCGTCGATCGCCTCGGCGCTGCTGCTGGTCTTTGTGGACTGCGTCAAGGAGCTGCCCGCGACGCTGTTGCTGCGGCCCTTCAACTTTGACACGCTGGCGACGCGGGTGCATGAACAGGCGAGCCTGGAAAACATCGCAGGCGCGGCACCGCCCGCACTTCTGGTGATCCTGGTGGGGCTCTGCGCGGTTGGATTGCTGGCGCGTGCAAACCGGTAAAAAATCCTCTTGCACGCCGTGGCCTGTCTGAGTATTGCTGCGCCGCAAGTGCCCCTATAGCTCAGCTGGTAGAGCAACTGATTTGTAATCAGTAGGTCCGCGGTTCGAGTCCGTGTGGGGGCACCACTAAACCACTGAAAATAAAAGATTTTCCAAATATCGCCCCGCTGTCCGTCCGAGCGTCCGAATGCGTCCGAGTCGGACGGCCTCGGACGGAGCGTAAATTTATGACCAAACCGGAGCATTATGAACGGTTTTCTCAGTTGTTTTCTGCACTGCTGAAAAGCGGTCCGTGATCCTCATCCCGAAAGTTCGCGAGGTCATATGCAGTCCCGGCCAAGCGCTCCATCAGCATGTTAATCTGCGCTGCCTTAGCTTCGGAATAAGGGATCACCCGTGTCTTGATTTGCCGCCAGGCGTCAGGCCCAACATGGCATGGCGTCCATCGTACCAGTAGAGCGCCCGCTTCACCGACTTCAGGATCTTTGATTGCCTGGCGCCGGTAGATCTGATTGGTCGAATAGGCTTCTGTGCCGCTTTTGGTGATAGTACGCGTCACTCGAACAAGAGCGATTTCAGGACGCGCCTCGATCTGTTCATGACTGCTTGAAAATTGGCCACCGCTCAACATCACACGGTTTGTCGTGTCTTCCCAATCATGGGGCGACAACTCGCTATTGGCACTACGGGTCAAGGTTCCTCGTAAGCGAGGGTCGAACAATATCAAAAGTCGCGTCTCCTTTTTGCCCTCCAACATCTCTTCACCAAAGGCCGAAAGAGCTTCCTGAAGAACCTTCAAATTGTTTGCAGCAATGCGCCAGCGTTTCTGTCGGTCTTGATCACACTCGATATCTTTCCGAGTTTTTACAAAGGCGCGTAGTTCTGCATCATATCCTTCTGTCAGGACAGTAAAGATGCCATCAGAGCCAACATAGCATGGAAATTTATGAATGAATTCCGCGCCACCGCGTTGGTGGTGGATTGTAATATCTGCTAATTTTGCCATCTGTCTGGCTCCTTTACTGCATTTTCTGAAGGGTAGGTTTGCGGGGGCATTCTGAACCATTCGGGCAAACGCCGTGGTGCTCTTCGCTGGAAAACCACAAGCCGTACATGATTTCCCAGCATGTGCGGCAGTACGCAGAAAAGGGTTGGTCAGGCAGACCAGGTGCGCGCTCATCTTTTTTGTTGGAACTGTCCATCGCCCGGCACCTATCCTATGTGATCTGCGCCAAGGCGCGGGCCATGATGCCCTCTGCGTCGTATTTTTTCGACAGATCTGCAGGCGTCATGCCCGCTAGCCAGTCGGTAAAGTAGGCTACACATTCGAGGGCGTCGGCATCGCTAGCAGCTTCCGGAACGCCGGGCACGATCAGCGCGTCGCTGTCCTTTGCATGACGTGCCCGGATGTCCACAAGGTTACGGAAGGCTGCGCCGCCAGATCCGATGCAAATCAAGCCAGGGTGGTTTTGGCGGGCTGAAAAGCTGATCAGTCCGTCTCGGCTGCAGTGGGCATATGTTGTCTGGGTCATCGGGTCAGTCCTTTATGTCTTTGGCTTAGCGCTGTCGAAAAAGCGGTGCGCGTTTTCGTTCAGAATGTCGGCGACGGTCTGCGCAAAACCTTCTGGATCTGTGATGCCATCCACGACCAGCAAGCCCGGCCAGATCATCGAATAGGACGTGAGCCCGGTCTCAGGGTTGCGCTTTGGGGCTTCGGCAAAATGAACCGCGATTTTGCCGCCTTCTTTGTGCGGCCGAGCATTGGTCCGTGACGTAGTGAAATACTTGTGTGGGGTTTCATCCAGCATCGCTGTCCCCTTTTGAGATCTCGGGCTCCACTTGGTCCAGCTCGGGAACTTTGATGCCCGAAAGCATGTGGCTGGCCGTGTCGTCATAGAGGCGCTGCAGTCTGTTCAGCTTTGCACGCAAGGATGCGATCTTTGCCTGGTCGCGGTCATAGATCTCTTTGGCCTGTGCGCCATTCACATAAATCTCGCCAGCCAAGCGCCCGGGGTGGTACACTCTCGCTTCCCCCCGAAATTCGCGGTCAAGAGGGGATCGGCCTGTCTTTGCCATGCGCCCGACGACATCGATCTTGTCGGGGTATTTCATTTGATCGGTCACTGACCCATCCTTTCCATATCTTCCCAGCTTTCAAACATCGGCGGCATGCTGCAAACGTCCTGCCGCTGGGTATAATGCGAAGTAGGCATGATCATTAGGGCCAGCAAGGCCCCGATGAGCGCAGACACAAAGCACTTCATCGGTTGGCCCTTTGTGACTTTTTGTTGCATTTGCTGTCTCCGTCGACTTTACCTCGGGTTTTGGCTTTGCTACCTTTGGTTGTGTTTTTGCTAATTTTGGTTGTGGTTTTGATGCTTTTGGTTGTGCAGACAATCGCAGGAGGCAAGGCTTTGACGATCAAATGGCATAAGGTGGCGTTGTTCTCCGCGGTGACGGCCGTCCCCGGTACTACGTTGATTTTTACAGACCGCACGCTGCAGCGCTGGGATGTATGGCTGGTCGTTACCCTATGGACAGCTGTTTTTTCCTGTGCCGCGCTGATGGTGCAGCTTCCCGAAAAGACCAGGGCGCGGAAGCTGTCAGAATGGATCACCGTGGGCCTTACGCTGGTCGCGATAGCCCTGCCCATCCTGTTTGCGGCACCGTAGCGCATCAGCCCTCACTCCTGTGGATGTTGCACAGGCGATGACCCGGCCCAGTGCTGAGGAAGCTTTTGCCGCAAGCCATGCAGTTGCGGGGCTTGGTGCGTTCTGCCAATGCCAGCCGTTCCGCCACCACCATCGCCTGATCATAGCTGCAGCGCGGGGTGTCGACCGGCTTGCCATTGATCATCGGTTGCCAGCTGCTGCCGGATCCGCGCGCATCGACCCGGATCAATGGATCTGCTCCGCCCGTGCCGATTGGCCGGGACGGGTAAGGTCAGAAGAGATTTCTGCAAAAGTGAAAAGCAGCTGATCCACGCATTTCGGGCAATTACATCCGATTGTTTTCACACGGATTGGCCCCTCATTGCTCAGCTCGATGACCAACAAGGTTGTCACGTCACCTTTTCCGACCCGCATGTTGTCCTGAGTGCGCGAAACCAAATCCTTGATCAGCGCCGTGCATTTTTCGTCTCTCATGCCTGTTTGCCTTTCTTCGCGACCGGCCGCTGGATAGAGCCCACCGCACGTGCGGCCGTGTGGAACGAGGGGGGCATGTAAGTTTCGCCGAGCTGAGGATTGATCGCGGCCGAGTTGCCCAGGACGTCACCCACGTCGGCACGGTCAGCACCGCCGGCACGGGACATCACACCGAACGTGCGGCGCAGATCGCGAAATTGCAGGGTCCTGAGTTTGGGCATGCGGCTGGCGGCCGTCGCGCGGATCGTGGCCCAGCGTTTGCGGAACAGATCGCCGGAATAGGGCAGGCCGGTCGCGTCGTCATGCAACAGATAGATCTGACCCTCGAAAGCGCGGTCCTGCACGGCCCGCACACGCGGCAGCACCTCATCATGCAGTGGCATCACGCCGTAATTCTTTTTCTTCGACCGGATCATTTCCCAGATCCAAACGTCACGCGCCGCATCCTCACCCGGCAGGGCCATGGTGACGGGCCGGAAGGCATCGAGGCGGGCATGGATGATATCATTCTGGCGGGGCGCCTGCAGCACGGCCAACACGATGGCGCAGGCCATGGCGGGCATGCCCAGATCGTCGGCTGTGCGCACCAGCAGATCGAATTCATCCCAGCTGGCAGAGCGGTGGCGCGGTTCCGTCGGCGTCATGCCCAGGCGAAAGCAGGGGTTGGAGTTTTCAGACCGCCAGCCCAGCAGTTCGGCGTAGGTGAACAGCACGGAAAACGCGCGGATGATGTTGACGGCGTAGGTCTGCCCGCGCGAGGCGGCAAGCGTTTCGTACCAGGTGTAGATCACGGGGCGGGTGAATTCGCCGATCGCGCGGCTGCCCCACTTTTCGGCAATCAGCTTCATGTCGGCGCTGTAGCCCTTGCGGGTCGCGGCCGACTTTTTCGTGAAGCGGCTCGATGCCTGATATTGCGCGATCAGTGCGTCGACCGTGCGCCCACCAGAGACCTGGCGCGCCCCCTTTGATCCGACGCTGTCCACATCGCCGTTCAGGCGGGTGGCTTCGCGCACCGACCAGGTCAGACGCTTTGGGTCAAGTTCGACAGGGGTAAAGCCGCCCTGGCGCGCCTTGGCATTGGGTTCCCACCAGATCCGCCAGCTGCCATCGGTGCGCTGGCGCTGACGCAGCCAGCGCGGTGGATTTGGGATGGGCTGGCGGGGTGTCATTTCAGCGAACCGAAAACGAAGCCGAGTGAAAACAGAGTGAGCAACACCGCAACCGTACTGGACCAGTCAGTGCCGCGTGTCATGACGCCAAATCCCAATCCCAGAAGGAAGATGGCAGCGATCAGAATATAGCCCAAGCCAGCGCCGGGTCCCATATTGTCGGATTTATCGTTCATGCGCGGCGCGCCTCTTCGATGAGGTAAACGTTGTGGGGCAGGATGCTGGGCAGGCCAGAGGGGGCCACGCCCTGTTCCAAAACCCATGCCGTGATGGCATCGGCGCGCCATTTCAGCGGGCGCAGGCAGGTGGGCATCGGCGGGGGAAAGCGTTTGCTGTCCTCCAGCCGCGTGCGCGCCGCCAGAAAGGCGGTGCCACTGTCAAAGCCGGTCAGTTCAGCCACCTGTTCAGCGGTGATGAAGGTCATTTTCCCATCCTTTCCATGCGGTAACGGGCCGCGATTGCAGCGGTGGTGAAATCATCCTGTGTTTCAGGGTGTGGCTTGAGGCGCGGTTCTTTGAACATTGGCCAGCCGTTGCGTGTTCCAAATCGCTCAACGAGATAGACGGCGCGCAAGAAAACCACGCCCAAGGCCAGACACAGGAGGGTCATCGCTGAAAGCCATAGCGCGCCTGGATGGCCGAAAAACCAATTCAAAAGCTCCATGTTGGTGATCCTGTTATCAGCCCCGTCATGCGCCTGCGGACGGGGCTGTGGGTTATGGGCCGGTGCCGTGAGGAAGGCAGCACCGCGGGCGACCCCGGGGGAAATCAGCGGAGAAAGCCGAGCTGCATGGCCTCGGCGAGACAGCCCGCAAAATGCGCGCGGTCATGGGCAATGGCTTGTGGGCTGAGATGTTCGCCGTCAGCCGGATTTGCGCTGAGCCTGACAGCACCTGCATCGATTTGGGCGGCCCAGGTGCGCATGCAGTCGAGCGCGTAGATAAAGCCCAGCAGTTCATCCGGGGTGAGCTTGCGCGTCATCAGCGCACGCGTGTCCGGCAGGCAGGGCCTGCGGTCTGCCTGGACGAATTGCGCCATGACGCGCTGAAAGTCGTCCAGTGCCGTGTCGTGCAGGATCTGCTGGGCCATTGGATCAGCCCGCAGGCAGGAACACGACGTTGTCGAGATCGACCACGTCAGAGATCAGCGCCATGGCACGGCGGCGCTGCAGCAGTTCCTGCGCGATCGGCGCGGCAAGGCAGATGATCAGCGCCGCCTCGGCGTCATCGAGGTGTTCGGCTGTCTGCGCCTTGGTAGCGGCGGTGATAAAGCTGTCAAGAATTTGGTCTGTGATCGGACCGCCATGGGCAAAGGGGATGGTTTTGGGATTTTGGCGTGCGAGGGACACGGTGAAAGCTCCTGTGTGTGAAATCTACACAGAAGTTAGGGGTGCCTACCGCAAACTGTCAATACCCAATTAGTGAAATACACTAACTTAGTGATTCCAAGGCCGCGTGAATTTGTGCTCACGCGCCTCTTTAACGATACGATCTGCCACCACTTCGGGGCTGCATTCCAGCAGATCCTGCGCCGGTTGGTAGCCAAATTTTGCCAGAGCGAACACATGCCCAGCACGTTCAACGGCGGCGGCACGATGCTGATCCGTTTCGTATTCGTAACCGACCAGAACAGTAATCCGGATCTTGCCGAGGTGGCGAGCTTCGCTGTGATCCAGCGATATGAGCCCCGGCGGGTCGAAACGGCACACCGTAGTTTTCCCGGTAAGGCCGGATTTGCGGATCTCGAAATTGCATCCTGCTGTCCAGACCTTGTCCTCTGGCGGCGGAGACGCCGGAACCTCCGCCTCTTCAAAAAGCGTTGGTGTATCCCTCATCAATCGCTGCATTTCCTTGCGGCTGGCCATTTCGGCAAGTGGATACGGCAGAAAAAAAAGCGCTGAAAATTGTGCCGCCATGCCAATGATCATGGCGCCTTCTTGCCCTATGGTCGACGTTAGCGGCCCCCAGATTGGATAGAGTGGAATGGCGGGAGAGATGAGCGCAAAGATAAACCCGCGCTGGTGCCACTTGTCAAAAGACTGCTTTTGCAAGAGGCGATAAACCCTTGTCTCTTCTGGCTTTTTAAGAACGCCAGCTTGCAACAACTTTGCCCCTTATGACCACGTTACTGCCGTCAACAATGACGACGCGCTGCATGTCAGGATCTGTTGTTGCAGAGACGAGCACAGGAGGTTCCAGTCGCCGCAGCAATGTTGTCGCGCCTCCTGAGCGGTTGTTGTACTGCTGGGCGATGACAATGTCACCTGCGCTCGTGCGCTCTGACTGGTGCGTATCGACCAGGATAAAATCACCGAGCTTGTATCCATCGAGGATCAGCGCCGAGGATGTCACTTTCCAGACGTCGACACCGGGGCGACCGCCGCCAAACGCGACAGCACAGCGCAAGGTGCTGGACAGGTCCCCCGGCCTTCCCGGTTTCTCAAGAAACGGGGAGGCATCGCCATCGGAAAAGCCGGGAACGAGCTGATGGGTTTCCCTGCTTTCCAGAATACCCGCCTTTTCAAGTACCTGATCAAGCGGAGCCTGCAATACTTCTGCAAATACTTTGGCCTGGTCCAGTGACATACGCTGTCGGCCAACGTAGATGCGGGACACAACTGACCTGTCGCGGCCAAGCTTTGCCGCGATCTGATCGGCGGTCACATCCACCTTTTTTTGTTGTTGTTTGAACCACTTGTCATCCATGGGTGCAAGGTGGGCACTGTGAACTACTAAATACAGAGTGAAAAACACTAAATAAGTATTGCGCTAAGAGGGAACTTGGTTCTAGATCTGGCGTTATGAGTAGGCACCTAACACCAGTTCAAGTATGTGAGCGGCTTATCGGGCCGGTTGAAACACTTGGCCCCATTGCCGGGCTGCAGGCGAAAGCAGCATATGGCTGGCGGCGGGAGTCGCAGTATCGCGATGCCGGGGATCTGACCCCGCGAGCAAACCGCGCACTTCTCGCCCATGCAGCTGCCCATGACATCCCGCTGACCGCGGATCATCTGATCTGGGGCGCGCCCGAAGAAGAGATCGAGCAGCTGCTGGCAGCGATGCCGCAGAAGCCTGCTGATCGTGCGAGGTCTGGCAACATGCCGGTCGCCGCAGAATGAGTTTCCACGGATCCTTCCGACCGTGGAAATCCCCGCAGGCTGCCTCGGGTGTCTTGTCCACACCCTTGCCTGCGCACCTGGCCGGGCGTTTCTCCTCCTCCCGATCGTCCGGCCTTTCTTATTTTCATCCGGCTGTTGTGCGCTGGCTGCTGACCCAATGCCGGGTCCAGCGCCATGGCCGTGATCCGCGTGGGGTGGTGGCCGCCATGAACGCCACCCCATGCCTGGATCGATCTTTGCGCCGGAGCGGGGGCCATGTCGCGTGAGCAGACAGCGGTCAAATTCGCAGCCTTTGCTGTCGCCTGTTCGCTTAAAGGCGACCGGCTGGATCCCCGGGATCTGGCGCGGCTGGAAGCACAGGCCGCAGAGCAGCTGGAGGACACAGCACCGTTGCGCCGCGCCATCGAGGGCTGGGCACGCCAGATCCGCAATCACCCGGGTGACCGCCAGCGCCTGATCCGTCTGGCGGATCAGATGGGCGATTACATCCAGCTTTTGAACCAACCGGTGCCGCCAGATGCGGACAGAAAGGATATTTATGGCTGACTGCGATATTCCGATGACCCCGGCGGATCACAGCATGTTTTATGCGTTGATTGCCCTGACGAGCTGCCGCATCGCGGACCCTGATCGCGAAGAACTGATCCTGCACGCGCTGACCCGCGCCTGGGGGCAGAGCGAAAGCGCCAATCCGAATGTGGCCAAGCTGGCAGCGGTTGCGCGCCAGGTGGTGATCCTGATCAAGCCTGGCGTCTACAACCATCAGCGCGCCCGCGTGTTGCTGGAAGCCAGCGCCGCGGTGGAACGGTTCGCCGAATGGCGGCTGGGCCTGTCCATGGCGCATATGCAGCCCGAGGTGGCAGCATGACTGGCGCCCTGGACGATCTGCGCCAGACGCTGGCCGAGGACAGTCAGATCCTGAAGGCCAAGATGCACGCGCTGGATGTGCTGGCCTATTGCCTGCAGTCGCTGACCACGGCGGGGTTTTCGCCCGATCTGACGGACGAGGATGGCTTGCTGGTGCTGTCGGTGGATCCGGATGTGATCACGCTGCCCGGTCTGGTGCAGGTTTCGTGTGGTGTTGATTTCAGCGCCGAGGCTGGCGGTGGGTCGCAGCAGTTCACCGTCATTGTGCCCGAAGGTCTGTTCCCACCCAAGCCTATTGTCACGCCCAGTGCGCCTGATGGTATTTATCCGCCGCCGCCGCCGCCGGACGTCCCGACTGAAGATGATGTCGGGACGATCAAGGTTTCTGAGCCTGTTGCGCCGGAGGTCGAGACCGTTGCGCCGGAGCCTGCGCCTGTCGCGCCGAAGCCCGTGGCAGCCAAACCTGCCCCTGTCGCCCGAAAGCCAAAAGTCAAAACTGGTGAGTGGACGAAAGAGGAAGAGGCGTTTGCCCTGCGGCTGAGCTGGCGCGGCACACCCCCAGCAGAGATCGCAGAGCAGCTGAACAGAGATCGAAAATCCGTCGCGAACAAACTGTTCCGCCTGAAAAAATCCAATCCACAGCGCAGCAAAGCGGATCCCGATCGCGTCAGTGACAGCATCGCACAGGCGATCGCCACGCGCACGCCCCTCACTGTGCGATGGCCGGGCGATGCACCATCACCCACAACCACCAATCTGCCGATCGAGGATGATCTTAGCATCCAGATGGGTGCGACAGAACGTGCCGTGCGCCACCATCTGCGCGCGATCGGCAATGCAGCGCCCTGGACCAAATCCGCCGATCTGCAGCTGGTCGAAATGCTGCTGCGCGGTGACGGACTGGATGCAGCTGTCGCCGCCCTGAAGGTGACGCGTGAGGCTGGCAAGAACCGTTGGAACGACCTGTGCCCTGCCAAGACGATCAAGGCGCAAGAGGACCTCGTGATGGTCCTGCGCAAACGCTTTTCCGAACCTGACTGAAAAAGAAGGAAAGTCACATGAACGAAAAATCACATATCCAGTCGGATAATGAGCCGTATGGCTATATCGCAGGGCGCGCCAGATCAATTCTTGAACTGGTTGAGCGGTTGGATGAGATCAACGCCGATTTAGATACCAAGGCTGACCAGACCTTTGGTGCTGCACCATCGACGTTGGGTGCAGGTTCCTCTTGTTCTGACGCGCCAAATTCATCTCTCGATTATCTCGATAAAGCTCTGGAACGATTGAGAGCAGGGATTGAATATCTCGCCACCAATCGTGACAGGTTCATGGGCATCTGACCCATGACACCCCGCCAGACATACGGGGTCGAGCAGATCAAGGACATGCTGCTGGCGCGGCTGCATGACGTGGTTGCCCAGTATGCCCCACCGGCAGAGGGCAGCCACACCGATTTCGGCAAATATTTCACGTTGAACCCGGGCCGCGCGGATCGCCGTGTGGGCAGTTTCTGCATCACGATGAGCGGGCCTGAAGCCGGGCGCTGGGTCGATTTTGCGATGGGGCCCCGCGCGGGCAGCCGGGCGCAATGTGCCTGTGGCGATGTGCTGGACCTGATCGGTCTGAGCCTTGGCCTGTCGGATCCGCGCGACCAGCTGCGCGAGGCGCGCACGTTTCTGGGGCTTGAGACCGAAAGCCCGGATGTGCGCCGCCAGCGCGAACGTGCGGTGGCCGAAGCAAAGGCGCGGCGCGAGGCGCAGGCCAAAGTCGAGGACGAACGCAAGGCCAAGCGCGCGGGCATCGCCCAGCGGATCTGGCTGGAAGCCACACCGACGCTGCGGGGCACGCCGGTCGATCACTATCTGCGCGATGCGCGTGGCATCGATCTGGCGCGCCTTGGCCGTGCGCCGGGTGTGATCCGGTTTCACCCGGCCTGTTATTACAGCCATACCGACCAGGACACGGGCGAGGTGACAGAGGGCAAGTTTCCGGCGATGGTCGCGGCGATCAACCGCCGTCATGAGTTTGTCGCGGTGCACCGCACCTATCTGGCGACCGATGACCAGGGCCGCTGGCAAAAGGCGGATCTGCCCGTGTCCAAGAAGGTGCTGGGCGATTATGCCGGCGCATCAATCAACATCTGGCGCGGGCAGGGGCCGCGTGGTGGCAAGCCCGCCAGCCTGCCCAACTGCCCGCCTGACAGCCATGTGTTCATCACCGAGGGCATCGAGGACGCGCTGAGCGTGGTGACGCTGCACCCGCAGCTGCGCGTGCTGGCGGCCGTCAGCCTGTCCAACATCGGCTATGTGGATCTGCCCCCCAACGTCACGCGTGTGACGCTGGTTGCGGACCTCGATGATAACGACACCGCCCGCCACGCGCTGGACATGGCGATCGCACGGCACCGCAAGGCCGGACGTGCCGTGCATCTGTTCCAGAATGTCTGGGGTGGCAAGGACCTGAACGACGCGCTGCGCCTGGCGCAGCAGCACAGAAGCGAGGGGGCCGCATGATTTTTCGAGCTGAATATGACCAGGTGTTTCGATTGCATTTTCTGGCATTTGGCATCTCGGGCGAGATCCTGTTTGACCATCTAGGCACGGTGACCACATCGAGGGTGCCCGAGCAGGCGGACCGCCAGTTCCATGCCACGGCCCTGCGCCTGGCGCGCGACGCCGCATCCCGAACCCGTCTTGAAATGAACCGGCCCAGCTTTGGCCGGGGCAACAGTGAAACGCGCGGCCGCTTTATCAGACGGGTCGCCGAGCTGGCAAATGAGCAGGCCGCAAAAGAATGACAACACCTGAATACCCGACAAACGACGGCTGGCTGGAGAACCAGGGCCGCGCCAGTTACCGACCGCAGCTGGTCCCGACCGAGGACGATCTGCGCGATGCCCTGGAAAACGCGCCGCCCGCACCGGGTGGCCAAAGTGAAGGAAAGACAGATGAGCGGAATGATGGATCCGGAAATGGCGATGAGGGTCGAGGCGTTCAAAGCGGAGCTGGGGCTGAGCACGCGCCAAGCTATCAAGGAAATGGCGCGGGAGGCGGCCGTTCGCGAAAGCGCGGCGAGCTGTTTGACGACAGTCCGGTCACGCCTTTGGGGGTCCGTGGCAAATTCGCCTATTACCTCGATGCACTGGGGCAGCTGAGGGCGATCGACAACCACAACGCCCAGAACATCATGGGGCTGTTTGGCCATGCCATGCCCCGGCTGTGCTTCAACTTTCCCCAGTGGGAAAACACGGCGGAAAAGGGCGACCCGCCCATCATGCAGAAGAAAAAGAACCGGTTCGACCAGACCACCGCCGCCATGACCATGTGGGCGGCTGCCAGCGAATGCGGCGTGTTCAGTCCGGACAATGCCGTGCGCGGTGTCGGCGCCTGGCAGGACGAGGATGGTGGTCTGGTCTATCACATGGGCGATGCGGTGCTGCACAAGGGCGAGCAGCTGAAGCCCGGCCGCATCGGGCCGCATATCTACCCTGCGGCATCGCCCATCCCGCACCCCGACCTGGGCGCCTCTGAAAAAGATCCCGCGCCGGACATCCTTGACACCTTGCGGAGCTGGAACTGGGCGGTGCCGGATCTGCACCCGCAGATTGCCCTGGGCATGATCGCGGCACAGATGCTGTGCGGGGCGCTGGACTGGCGTCCGGTGTTCTGGCTGACCGCATCCGCATCCGCTGGCAAGTCCGAATTCCAGAAGCTGATTTCCATGCTGCATGGCGAAGGCGGGCTGGTGCAGTCGACCGATGTCACCAAGAGTGGCATTACCAGCCAGCTGGGCCAGTCATCGCTGCCAGTGGCGGTGGACGAGCTGGAGCCCGGCGACGAGCGGTCCAGCAAGGAACGCGACCTTATCACCCTGGCGCGTGTCGCAGCCTCTGGAGGGCAGTGGTTTCGCGGCAGCGCGGATCAGACCGGCGTTGGGGGCAAGGTCTATTCCGCCTTTCTGTTCTCCTCGATCCTGATACCCGGCATCATGAAGCCGCAGGATGTGCAGCGTCTGATCAAGCTGGATATGCAACCGCTCGACAGAGGTATCGCCAAGCTGAACCTGAAGCCGCGCACCTGGCGCGCCCGTGGCGTGCGCCTGAAGGCGCATCTGATCGCGCGCTGGGGCACGTGGGACGCTCGCCTGAGTGCCTGGCGTCATGCGCTGGAGCTGCAGGGCATCACCAACCGCGATGCGGACAACTGGGGCACCGTTCTGGCGATGGCTGACATGGCCTGCCAGGAGCGTATCGCCACCCCCGAAGAAATGGAGCCGCTGGCCCGCAAGGTGGCGTTTCAGGTCGCGTCAGAGAGCCCGGATACGGCCAACGATGCCGAGGCGATGCTGCTTTATCTGATGGGTCAGCAGTTCGATGTTTACCGGCGCGGCCAGCGCTTTACCGTGGCCCAGTGGGTCGCCGCAGGCGCGGCCTTACCCGGTGCTGATAAGGGCCTTGTTTCAGAGGCTTACGTGGACGCGGAAGACTATCGAAAGATGGTCAACAGGCACCTTGGGAATGCCGGAATGCGCGTCTATGTCGAGGGCAGCGAGCCGTCGCTTTTCATCGCCAACAAGCCCATTCAGGGGCTCCAGGATCTGTTCCATGGCAGCGACTGGGCCGGTGGTGTGTGGAAGCAATCCGCAGCCCGTGTGCCTGGTGCTGTCGCTGTCGATCAGCCCCGCACCCTGAACCGTATTCAGACCCGTGGTTACATCATTCCGCTGAAGGCGATCCCGGGAATGATGAGCTTTCCAAGTGAGCGCGTCGCACAACAGCCCGATGTGCGGCCGTCGGACGAGATCGAGGACTTCCGCTGATCATGAGACATCAAGGCACCCTTTTCGCGCCTCTTTGCGCTTTGCCCTTCCCCCCCACCCCTGTGTGTGCCAGTATTTTCGGGCGGTCAGGGCACCTGTTTTCGGGTCAGGGCTACAACGCTACAACGGTTGAGAATGTCACCGTTGTAGGGTCCGTTGTAGGCTTTTTTGCAACCAGATCAGCCACTTACCACCTCCCTACAACGCTACAACGGCAAAAGCGGTATATGCCTCATGTGTGCACGCGCGCGCGCGCGCATGTGAGGCTATCTCTATTTCTCCGTTGTACCGTTGTAGGTAGATATCAAGTATCTGGAAAGATTGAGAAAAAGCCTACAACGGGACCTACAACGGAGGCCAAAAGCGTTGTAGGAACCGTTGTAGGCCTGCGGTGCGATCTGCCTAACCCTCTGAAAAGCAATAAAAAAGGGGGTTTTTGAGATGGCAAAGGCGCGGAATTCCATGGAAGTCATGGCGCAGAAGGCTGCAGAGCGGATCGCCGAGGCGCGGCAGGCCGGTCAGCAGATCTCGTTCCTACCGGATGAGCGCGGTGCGCCGCCGGTCGACACGATCGAGCGCAAGGCTGGCCGTCCGTCCGGTGCTGCGGGCAAGGGCAGCAGCGAGATGCGCAAGTATCTGGCGGCCAAGGGCATGCGCATGCCCGAGGATGTGCTGGCCGAGATGGCGGGCCTTGCCAGCAGCGACACCGCCCTGATCACGGCGATGATGCAGGCCGAGCAGGTGCTTGCCTGGGCGTTTGCGGAGGCCAAGGACAAGGATGGCAAGATCCTTGCACCCGGCCCCCAGCAGCGCCTGGCCATGTTTTCCCAGCTCTACGTCCAGATGCTGCGCGCCGCTGACGCCCTGCTGCCCTACGGCACGCCCAAGGCAGCGCCCGACGTGGCGGTCACCCAGAACGTGCAGGTGGTCATGGCGCAGGGTCCGTCGCAGTCCGACCAGGGCGGCAGGATGCGCGATGTCACGCCCCGTTCGGACCGTCGGATGCGTCCGGCTGATGTGCGTCTGCAAATTGAGCAAAATCAAAGGCTTAACGAGGATGATGCGCAGGCATCGGACGGCGACACTCGGACGGATGAGGCAAGCGATTGAGAACGTTGGATAAAATGCGCACCATCGCACTAATTGAAAATCAGTTTGATATGCGCCGGATCCGCGCCGCCAGTTGCCCTGGTGCGGCATCGACCCACGCTGTGGTCATGGCCCTGCGCGCCCTGGCAAACCGGCCTCGACCCCCCCGGGGGGGGCCTGCGGCCCCTTTCTGTATGCCCCCCTTTCCGACCCCATTCACTATTTTGGCAATCCAAGGTCCGAAAAAATGAGCGTGAACATTGGCCATATGAAACGGGGTAAGGGGGTGAGCTGGTCGCTTGCTCATGAAGGGGCTGGGGGGGCTCAGGCGTCCGTGGACGCTGCTATCGCAGATTTGGAGGGTCTGGACGCGAAAGAGGCAATCGAGACGCTAGACGTGTCGTCCCCGGACGGCAATAGCTTTCTTGCCCTGCGTGATGACACGTTCCCCGGCCCGATCGCCGAGGAGTTCTATTGGTCCGACGGTGACGTGATCGCCATCCAGGGGCCGGTCGGCAGCGGTAAGACGACCACGCTGATGAAATCGCGCCGCCGCCGCGCGATCATGATGCCCCGATCCACCATCGACGGGGTGCGCCGCTACAAGGTCCTGTTCATCCGAGAGACCTACCGCCAGCTGTGGTCGACCAGTATCCCGTCTTATCTCGAAACCTTTCCCAAGGGGCTGGGCAAATGGTCCGGCGGGCGTGGCGACCCAGTGACCCATGTGATCAACTTTGAAGATCAGGATGGCCCGATCGAATTCACCGCCGAGTTCATGGCTTTTGGCGATGATCCGATCGCGGCGATGCGCGGGATCCAGACAACCGACATCGTGCTGAACGAAGCCGACACGATGCTTGTCATGATCCTGACCGTCGGCATCGGGCGGATCGATCGCTTCCCATCGCGCGAGCATTTTGCCGGTCTGCCGATCGATCTGCAGAGCTATGGCCAGATCTGTTGTGACCTCAACGCGCCGGATGAAGACAACTGGTGCTTCAAGGTCTTTCACGACAAGGAAGAGCGCGAGCGCATGGCAAAAGAGCTGTCCATGGCGCTGCCCGTGGGCACCAAGCCCATCGAGATCCTGTTCTTTGAACAGCCGGGCTATGGCATGCCGGGCTGCGAGAACCTGCAGAACCTGTCACCCAGCTATTACCCGCGCCAGATCGCATCGATGCAGCTCGCAGGGCGGGGCGATATGGTCGATCGCCTGGTGCGCAACAAGGTCACGTACCTACGCGTGGGCGAACCGGTGTTCAAGCGCGAGTACAACAAGCGGATCCACGTCGCCGAAGATACGATCCCCTACGATCCGCGCCTGCCGGTGCTGATCGGCCTCGATCAGGGCTTCAAGGGGGCTGCCGTGATCGCCCAGCTGGCCGGGTTCTTTCGCTGGCGCATCCTGGGCGAGGTGCATTACCCCAACGACCGGCTGTTTGCGCATGTGTTTGGCCAGCGTCTCAAGGAATATCTGGATGAACGCTGCCCTGGTGCGCGCATCGAGGCGGGCTGGGGCGATATGGCGGGCGAACATGGCGCCAGCCAGTCGGCAGATGAGAACGCGACCTGGAACCTGATGGTGGGCCGTGCGGCGGGTTTCCACATCCGCCCGCAGGTGATCGGCACCAACCGCATTCAGCCGCGGCTTGAGGCGATCCGCGCCGCCCTGGAAGCGCCGATCGAGGCGGGCGAACCCGGGCTGCTGATCGATCCGGACTGCAAGTTCCTGAAGCGCGGGTTTGAGGCGCGGTATGTCTGGACCGATGAGATCGATGCCAGCGGCGACAAGCGCAAGGTACCGAACAAGAAATTCACCGAAGCCAACGTGATGGACGGCCTGCAGTACCTGCTGCTGGGCCAGCATCGTGGCGACGGTATGAGCCCCTATGTGGCGAGATTGTCTGACAAGCGAAAGGGGCCGCCGGACATGCGCGGCCATAAAGGCGGGCCGCCGTTGTCGGGCAAACCAAAAAGTGGCCTGCGCACGGGATGGGACATCCTGAACCCCTATGGAGCGAACTGATGACAACACAAAAGGCCAAAGCGACAACCGCCGCGCCCAAAAAGGCCGCGCCGAAACCCGATCTGGACAAGCTGGAACGGATTGTGACGCTGATGAAGGATTATCCCAGCATCAACACCGACATGCTGCACCGACTTGACGTCGAAGAGGGCATGACGTTCCGCATGTCGCTGGGCAAATCCCTTGTCGCAGCGGGCAAGCTGAAAGCGCGTGGCCAGACGGATGCCGAAGCCGTCGAGAACTGGGGCAATGCTGCCCGTCGGCTGTTGCGCGCAGAAGGGCGGGCCGTGTGATGTTCCAGCACACATTCCGCGAAAAGGGCCTATGGCGCGGCTGGTTGAAGAATGGCCAGTCCGTCGAAATCTCGACAGCCAAACATGGATGGGATTTTGGCGCTGGCATCCACATTCACGGCAATGATGATGACATGGGCGACAGGATGCTTTTCCTCAAGCTCTGGCGCCTGACCATCGTCTTGCCCATGGGTGTGATCGAGCATCCATGGCCTGCAATGGATGGCCCGCAGTGGTCTGCCTATGCCTCCAGCGAGTTCGGCTTGATGTTCCACTGGGGCATGTCGAGCAAGTCGTTTGACATGCCATGGTTTTTGCACACGCTGGCCTATGAGCAACAGATGGCGGACGGATCCTGGATCAGCGTCTTTGATCCGGATGCAAAGCCATATGCGGAAGCATATCCATTCACCTACACGTTGAAATCCGGAAAGATCCAAAACCGGATCGCAACTGTGTCCAAGCGCCGCCACGTCCTCTGTCGGCGCATGTTCAAGATGTTCGGCTGGCCGAGATGGATCAAGGAAAGCATCGATATCGATTTCGACGGCGAAGTCGGTGAGCGTTCCGGTTCGTGGAAGGGCGGCACCATGGGCTGCAGCTACAACCTGCGCCGCGGTGAAACGATGGAGCAAGCGCTGCGCCGTATGGGGCGGGATCGAAAATTCAGATGATCCAAGCGGGACCATACGAGGATCACGCGGCACTGGAGGTGTTCCGCCGCCTCGATGCCTCTGACCTTCAGGAGGCCGCGCTGGCGCGGGGGGCGGAGGGTTCGCACCTTGCGCTGTGGGCGGAATGGCGGGGCATGCAGGCTGTGGGCGTCCTGTCCCACGTCCTGCGCACCCGCAGCGGCATGCCGTTCGCGGTGCTGGCCGTTGTGCCAATGTCACGCGGCGTCGCCCAGGGCGCATTCCTTGCCCGGTCCCACACCAGTTTCCGCATGCCGCTTGCCCGGGCGGCTGTGGAAATTTGCCAGCGTCTGCCCGTCTGGGCAAAAAGCGCCGGCATTCACCGACTTGAGGCCCGCTGTTGGGCCGCACATCCCACCGCCCCCCGCTTTCTGGCGGCCTGCGGTTTCACGTTCGAGGCGATCACGTCGGGCTATGGCCCGAATGGATCTGCCGATTTCCTTCAATTTGCATGGGTTCAACCAGGAGGCCAAAATGTGCAGTGCACCTAAAGTTCCGAAATCCCAACCGGCCCTGATCGCCGCACCCCAAACCGGCGAAGCTGCCAGCGGCAACATCGAGGCGCGTTTGCGCCAGGCGCGATCGGGGGCCGCCGCAAACATCCTGACATCGCCACTGGGCCTTGCCGGTGGCGGCAAGCTGGGCGGGGGCATGTGATGAAATCCGCAATCCTGTTCCCCGGAGATGAGCGCGCGCGCGAAGCTGAGCGGCGCTGGACCGAGCTGAAGGAGCCGCGCCTGCAGTTCGAAAGCGATTGGGAGGATATCGCGCGCCTGATCCGCCCCCAGCGTGGTGGGTTCCGCATCGACACACCCACCACGCGCGAGCTGACCAAGACGCTGAACAGCGAGGGGGCCATTGCGCATGGCCATTTCGCCGCCGGGATCTATTCCGGCATCACGAACCCGGCCACCCGCTGGGGTGGTTTCACTACCCCGGATGAGGATCTGAACCGCTGGCCACCGTTTTCCGAATGGCTGGATCGGGCCGCTGCCAAGGTGCACACGTCGTTTTCGCCATCAATGAGCAGCTTTTACCCTGCCAGCTATCAGATCTATGCGGATCTTGCGGCCTTCGGTAACGGTGCGGCCTATGACGAGATCGACACGGATAATCGCAAGTTTATCGATGTCACATTTTCCCTGGCAGAGATCGTCGTGGATGTGGATTTCCACGGCCGGGTGATCGAGGCGGTGCGCAAGCGCCATCTGACGCCACGCCAGGCAGTGCGGGCATTCAAGGGCAAGGTGCCGCCGCGCGTGGCCGAGCTGGCCGAAAAGGCCAGTATGGAAAAGCACGTCTATTTCCAGCACGTCATGCCGAATGAGGATTTCCAAGCACGCAGCCTGGGCACACGCGGCAGGCGCTGGCTAAGCCTGTGGTGCTGTGCGCTCGATTACTCGGTCGTGCGCGAAGGCGGCTTTGATGACATGCCGATCTATTTCCCGCGCTGGGATGTGGACAGCGGCATGGCCTATGGCACGGGGCCCGGTTCGATCGCGCTGGGATCAGCCCGCAAGCTGGACCTGATGGAGGCCGCGACCATGCGCGCCGCCCAACGGGCCGCAGATCCGACCAAGCTGGCCCCGGATCGCAACGCCGTGCCGCTGGACGGTGAATTCCGGCCCGGGAGCGTCGTCTATGGGGCCGTCAGCATGCAGGGCAACCCGCTGGTGCGGTCCGAAGAGTTCAACGGCAACATCGGCCTGACGCTGGAGGAAAAGCGCGCCGCCGCCGAGGCGGTCCAGAACGCGTTTTACTACTCGGTCATGAACATGACCGGGCGCACCGGCGTATCCGATGCAGAAAACCGCGTGATCGAAGAGGCGCGCCTGCGCAACTGGGCACCCCATGCCGATCGCATCATGGAGGAATACGCGGCGCGCAAATACGAACGCCGGTTCCGCATGCTGCTGAAGGCCGGGCAGATCGCGCCGCCCCCCGAGGGGATCCCGCCGAACACGCCGCTGATGGTATCCTACACCTCTGCCGCTGCCATGGCCCTGCGCGCCTCGGAGGCCCAGACCGTGCGCCAATACGTTCTGGGCGATCTGCTGCCGCTGGCCCAGCTCAAGCCCGAGATCCTAGACCGGATCAGCGCGGACGATTACGCCGAGGTGCTGCACGAAGCGAGCATGGCCGTGCCGCAGCGGGTGCTGGTGTCGCGCGAGGTGGCCCAGCAGACGCGGGAGGCGCGCCAACAGGCCCAGCAGGCCGCGCAGGCGGCTGAGCTGGCCAAGACTGGCGGTGCCGGGATGCGCGACATGGCGCAGGCGTCGGCCATGATGCAGGGAGGGCAGGGCAATTGATCCTCGACCGCCTGTCGATGGTGCTATCCCGGTTCGGGACCACGGCCCATGCGCGCGCGGCGGCTGCCGAACATGCCGCCATCTGGCGCGATGCTGCGCGCAAAGTGCCCGGGCTTGTTCCCGATCTGATCCGTCAGGGTGGGCTGTGCGCGGCCGAGCCTGTGAAAATGACCGGGGGCGCGCCCAGTGTTGCGCCCCTCGACCCATACCGGCTGGCCTATGAGGCGGGCCGCCGGGATCTGGCCCTGCAGCTGCTTGCGGCGGCGGGGCTGACCGTAACCCAAATGAGTGAACTTCTTGAGGAGCAGGATTATGTTTGATTTTCTGATGCGCATCCGCGCGCGGCGTGTGTTCAATGTGGCCGATGCTGGCGCTGGTGGCGGTGGTGGAGCCGATGATGGCGCTGCTGCTGCCGCTGCAGCAGCGGCAGGTGGAACTGGTGGAGACGGTTCTGGCGCTGCCGGTGGCGGAGCTGACGGGGGCGCGAAAAGCTGGTGGGAAGGCGAAAAGTTCAGCGCGTCCCAGCGGGAACAGCTGACGGCTCTGGGCCTGACGGTGGATGATCCGCTGGATGCGGTGGTACGTCTGGCCGACATGGAAAGCAACGCCAAGAAAAAGCTGGGCAAACCGGCGGATCAGCTGATCAGCAAGCCCGGCAAGGACCAGGATGTCGCGGACTGGATGCGCGAAAACGCCAGCGTGTTCGGGATCCCCGAAGCGGCCGACAAATACACGATCGAAAAGCCCCAAGACTGGCCCAAAGATGCCGCCTGGGACACTGACATGGAGGCGAAGGCGCGCGAGCTGGGCCACAAGATGGGGTTGAACGGATCGCAGCTGCAGGGGGTGGTCAACCTCTACGCGGAAAAGATGGCAGGTATGCTGACCGGCGCGGAAAAGGATCTGGAAACCTCCAGCGCTGAGCTGCGCGCAGATCTGCAAAAAGACTGGGGTGATCAGTACGGCTCCAAGGTTGCCTTGGCACAGCAAGCTGCCAGTGTCTTGGCGGAACAGGCGGGGCTGGACAGCACGGGCCTGATGAACATCGCCCAGGTGCTGCAGGGCGCGACCGGCGATGCCAATACCCTGCGCCTGTTTGCAACCATCGGCGAGATGATGGGCGAGGATCGGATGATCCAGATGCCTGGCAATGGCGGGGGGCTGGGCACGACACCAGCCGAGGCGCAGACCCAGCTGAACGCGATGCTCAAGCCAGACAGCGACTATGCCAAGGCCGTTGCGGACAAGCGTGCAGGCAAGCCGGGCGCAGCTGCGCGCTATACAGAGATGGAAAACCAGCGCACCAGTCTGGAAAAGATCATCTCTGCTGCCACAGCCAAGGCTTGAGCTGAAATATCACAAGGCCCTGCGCATTGCGCGGGGCCTATGTTTCGGCACCACATCTGGCGTTTTTTCTTGACATCCCCGCAAAATTCGCGATGAACTTGCCCCTGACGGGCGACCCTGCTTTTTACGGGTCCGTCTGATCCGGGCAATTCCGGCGACTAAGCCACGTTAAGGTTCAGGTGTGGGTCCGGCGTTCCGGGCGACCCCTCCGAAAATTCAACACATCATCGCTGATTTTTCGTGAGAGGGACCTTTATGGCCTATCAACAGGTGGTCGAACCGCACCACAAGCTCAAATTTACCGGCAACGTGACACTGGTCCATCAGCAGATGGAAAACCCGCTGCGCGGCGCTGTGACCGTGACCACGGCCGAGGGCGAAGCGCAGGACATCGCCGATCTGATCGATGCCGACGATTACCAGAGAGGCGAAGATTACAGCCGCCGCAACCCGGAATTCGTCCCGAAGAATTCCCGGCGCTGGCTGGTCCGCCCCGAGGTGATCGAAACCGGTCAGTACATCACCAAGGAAGAAACCTTTGACAAGGCGATGGACGCCAGTTCCATCCTGCTGCGCAACAAGGTCAAGGCCGTTGAACGCGGCGTGTTCGATACCATCCTGGGCGTCGAAAAGGTCAAGGCGACCGGAAAGTTTCGCATTGCCGGCGGTGGCATCATGGGCGGCGTGTACGAGGGCAAAACCCCCAACACGCTGGTGACCCTACCTGCCGGAAACTACATCGCGCACAATTTCGGCGGCAGTGCCGTCGGCCTAACAGCTGAAAAGCTGCGCGCCGCGACCGAGGCTATGGAGCTGGAAGATTTCGGTCTGGAAACAGACGAAGAGATCTATGGCTTGATCAGCCCGAAGCAAAAGACGGATCTGATCAATCTTGCGATCGCCACCAAGACCAGCCTGAACCCGTTCGAGATTGAGAACATCCGCAGCGGCAAGCCCGGCATGCTGCTGGGCATCAATTGGCTGTTCTCCAACCGCTTGCCCTATGACAGCAACGGCTATCGCCTGAACCCGATCTGGACCAAGTCCAATGTCGTCGCCGGGTTCTGGCAGGATGTCGATGGCCGGATGTGGAATGACACGGCCGCCAAGAACCTGCCGTATCTCTACGTCGACGCCTACGTGCAGGCGGGCCGTATGCAAGACACGGGCGTGCGCATCATCCGCAACGTCGAGAGCTGACCGGACCAGGCCGGTCTATTCAGCCCGGCCTGACCTGACCCCAAAATCCTTCAGGAGAGAGCCATGGCCGTCGTTTCCGGCAAATCCAACCTTATCCGTGATCATTTCGACATCACCGCAGTGCCGCCCGACCCCGAAGTGGCGCGCGGCCGTCTGATCCTGTCCACCGGGCGGGTGACCAATCTGACCACCGACAGCAACTTGTCCAAATATTGCATCGCTGAAGTGCCATCCAAGGCGCTGGTGCATGAGGATACGTTTTTCGACGTGGCGGACTGGGGCTTTGCCCAGATCGTGATCGGCACCGAAACCGACACCGATGCGCTGGTCGATCAGACCAAGGCGACCGAAAACATCGTGACCCCCTTTGCTGTCGGCGATACCAGCCATCTCAAGCGCTGGTGGGAAGTTCTGGGCCTTGCCGCAGATCCCAATGGGCTGCTGGAACTCTGGGTGCATGCAGAGGCAAACGCCACCGCTGCGGGCACCATGGATTTCCGCATCGCCTATATCATGCCCTAAACCAAACGGCGGCCGGGTCTGACCCGGCTGCCCACGAGGTTGCCTGATGACCACAGCCATTGCCGCCAGTTTTATCGCCCGACAGGCCTTTCGCATGATGGAACTGCGTCCGCTGCAGTCTTTTGGTGAAAACACCGAAGAGGCGATCGGGGCCACGGAGCAATACCCCGAGGCCATGGGCATGGTTTTGGAAGCATATGACTGGTCGTTTGCCCGCCGCCTTTTCAAGCCTGCCCTGGCCGATCTGGGCCCGACAGAGGTGGCGGATCCGGACTTTCCTTTCACCTATACCATGCCGCCCGAGCTGTTGAAGCTGCGCAAGGTCTATGATCATGTGCGCTACCGGCTGGACGGTGCCCTTTTGCGGTGCGATCGGGCGGGTGTCCTGGTGCGTGGTACGATCCGCATCACAAACGAAAACCGATGCCCCTCTGATTTCAAGCTGGCGGTGTCCTGCCAGCTGGCGGTCCTGTTAAGCCCAAAATTCGTGGGATCACGCACCAAACGTGTGGAGCTGAAGGACGATCTAAGCACCGCCTTCCAGCGTGCGATCACGTCGGACAATTCCACAGCATCCGCCAGCCGCATCGATGGCCTGTCTGCGCAGACCAGCGATGACTGGGTGGCCGAGGTGCTGCGATGACGGCGACACGGCCGCCGCAGGTTGCCTGGTCCAGTGGCGAGCTGGACCCGCTGCTGCATGCGCGTGAGGATTTCCAGCGCCACCAGACCGGCCTTGCGATCTGCAGGGGCTTTCTGCCCCTGCGCCAGGGCGGTTTTACGCGTGCGCCTGGCACGATCTTTCGCGGCACGACACGCGGCAACAGCGTGGCGGTCCGGGTGCCCTTTGTCTTCTCGACCAGCGATGCCCAGGCACTGGAATTCAGCGACGGCAAGATGCGCGTTTGGCGCTATGGCGTACTGGTTCTGAGTGGCGGCGTACCTTACGAGATCGATACACCCTTCACCGCGGCGGATCTGGCAAACCTGAATTATCTGCAGGATGCAGATGTCATGTACCTTGTCGACGGCCGCAACCCCATGCAGCAGCTGAGCCGCTTTGCCATCGACAACTGGACCCTTGCAGAGGCTGAGCTGGATGCCGGACCCTTCCGAGTGCAGAACCTGGACGAGGATCGCACCATCCAGGTGACCAACGGTGCCGGGTCCGGTGCCATCACTGCCTGGGTGGCCAATGCCAATCTTATCGTCAATGATATCCGCAAATTTGGATTGCGTGTCTATCGCTACAAGGGCACCGGCGAGACCATTGGCGTTGCCACAGATGGATCTGTCGGACCAAACCCGCCCAGCCATGCGGCCGGAACAGTGGCAAGCACAGTTACACCAGATCCCGGCGCAACCTATGCCTTTTGGGAATTTTTGTACGACACCAGTGTCAAACCGGGTGATACAAATGTGACGCTGTCTGCAGTTGGCGATCTATTCACACCTGAACATCTGGGCGTGGTCTATCTTCTGGAACCAACAGACTGGCTTAAAGTGCCGATCTGGACTGGGAATGTCGATGTCAACAACGGCCAGCTGGTCCGTTATGATGGCAATGTCTATGAACTGAGTTTGGCCAGCAATACCGGTGTAAATCCACCGGTGCATACCTCTGGCACCGTACAAACCGATCTGAACAGATCCACCCGTTACCGGCATGTCTCCACCGAAATCGGCGTCGTAAAGATCACGGAAGTGCTGGATGCAAACACCGCACTGGCCGATGTGATCAAAGCCGTACCGCAACCCTGCATCGATGATCCGACCTATCGCTGGTCAGAGGGTGCCTGGAACGACATTTATGGCAATCCGCGCCATATTGCGCTGCACCAACAGCGCCTGTTTGCAGCACGCACTGAGACCGAGCCTCGCACAATCACTGCATCGACCATTGCTGCCTATCGCGATTTTGAGCCCGGCGATGAAGACGACAGCAGCTTTTCCTATGACATCGGTGGCGTCAGTTCAAAGAACGAAATCAACTGGCTGATATCCGGCAAGCGGGGCATCTATATCGGCTCGCTTGGCGGAGTGCGCCTAGGATCCTCCGGCGGCAGGGATGAGCCGATCACGCTGGCGACCTTTCGCCCAGAAGTTGTGGCGACCGACGGTGCTGCAGCGGTTCAGCCCGCGCTGCCCTACGGCTGGCCCGTCTATGTCACGCGGGACAAATCGCGTGTCATGGAAACCCGCTACAATTTTTCCGAAGATGATATGAGCCCGGTCGAGCTGTCGCTGCCGTCGCAGCATCTGGGCAATCCGGGTTTCGAACAGATCGTCTGGCAGCCATCGCCCTATCAAAGGGGCTGGTTTCGCCGTGGCGACGGCACGCTGGCCTGTCTGATCTACGACCCCAAGGAAAATGTCCTGGGCTGGGCACCGGTCCCGGTTGCGGGTGGTTTCGTCGAGCATATGGACATCACGCCCAGCGAGGACAGCCGCTATGACATCCTGACCATGATCGTGCGCCGCATCATCGATGGCGAGACCGTGCGCTGTATCGAAGAGCAGGCGCTGAACGTGTTGCCCATGAACGGGGCCAGCGGTGTCGAAAACTTCAATCACGCCTTTTGCAGCGCAGAGTTTTCCCCCGCATCGCCCACCAGTGAATTTTCCATGCCCCATCTGGCCGGTGAAATCGTTTCTGCCTGGACCGATCGCGGATCCTATGATGGCCTGAACGTCGCCCCCGATGGCGGCGTGATCCTGCCCGATCCGGTCAGCCATGCGTTCATCGGCCTGTTCGATGACACACACCGGGTGCGCACGCTGAGCATCCGCGCCGATGCGAAGGATGGCGACACACGCGGCAGAAAGCGGCGGTTGCAAAAAGGCAGCGCCCTGATCCTGCACCGCACCGCCGGCGGCTTTGTTGCAGCTGTCGAGCGCAGCCGCGCCGAGCAGGAATATGTCGGATCACAGACAGAGATCCTGCCCTATTCGGTGGGCGAGCAGATGGCCCGCGATGCCAACGGCATTGTCGAGATCGATATCCAGAGCGGCGAAGCCCACGAAGTTGCGATCGAATTCACGCCTGATGGCCTGAAACCCATGACCATCACTGGCCTCGTGCCCAATATCGAAGAGGTTGGCGGCTGATGTGCATCATTGAGGCAGGGGCAGCAATTGCAGGCGCAGCGCAGGCTTTGACGCTGGCGCAGGGTCTACAGCTTGCCGGGACCGCCGTCGCTGCAGGTGGATCAATCTGGCAGGGTGTGCAGGCCCAGAACACGGCCACTGCGCAGATCAAAGAGATCCAGACCCAGAAAGAACAGACGCTGCAGCAGAATGCAGTCGAGGATCAGCGTTATCGTGGCCAGTTCCGTCGCCAGATCGCGACGCAGCGGGCCGAGTTGGCATCGCGCGGCATTGATCTGGGTAGCCCGTCCGCCGTCTATCTGGGCCAGACCGCTGCCGAAGAAATGGCCTTTGGATCCGCATCGATCCGCCAGACGGGGCAAGCGCAGGTGACCGAGCTGACCGGCCAGCAGCGTCTGCTGCGTGCGCAGGGTCAGAATGCCATGCTGAAGGGTGGGCTGTCTGCAGCGGGCAGCGTTCTGACAGCGGCCCCCGAGATCTGGCCGGAGCTGCTGAATTGACCCGGCTGACGGTCCCCACTGCCGGTATCAGCGCGGGCCCCGTCGCCCGTGCCACCCCGCAGCAGGCGCCCGAGGGCGGCGCCGCCTTTTCCGAGCTGGGCCAGACCTTGTTCCGTGTCGGCACCGGGCTTGAAAACGAACGCCTGGACCGCGAGATGAAACGCGCCCAAGTGGACGTGACCCGCGATGTGAACGATCTGCGCTTGCAGGTCGAAGAGATCGGCGATCCGGACGCCGCAGATCAGGCCTGGCAAGAGGGGGTGAAAGGTCTGCGCGATCGTTTCCAGACCGAAACGACAGATACCGGCCGCCCACGGATCGATCCTAAGAACAGCGAAAAGTTTGGGCTGGTTTTTGATGACCTGACCAATTCCGTGGCATACAGTCTGGGCCGCCGCACGTTGGGCCTGCGCAATGCAGAGCGCGAAGCAACCTATGTCAATTATGCCTATGAGGCCGCGCGCACCGGCGCCAGCGCTGATGAAGGCACGATCGATGTGCTGGTGTCGCAAGGTGATGAGCAGATCGATGGCCTGGTGGCCGCTGGCGTGATTGATGCGGCCGAGGCCGAGCGCCGGCGGATCGGGTTGCGTGGCGACATCTCGAATGCACGCGCAATCCGCATGGTCAAGGAGGATCCGGAAGGCTTTATTGCTAAGTCCACAGCAGGCGGCTTTGACGGCTTGGAGGCTGACACGGTCGCAAGTTATCAGGTGCAGGCCCAGAATGCGATCGAGGCCGATGCCAAGGCCGCTGCCACGGCTGCAGAGAAAGCCGCCAAGGAACGCAAGACGGCCGTCGATGACAGGGTCAAGGAAATTCGCGACATTGCTGCCGATGGTCGCGAGGCGGTGGATGAGCAGTTCCTGAGCAATCCCGAGGTCAAGGCATCCGAATTCTTTGGCGAGGCACAGGCTGCGATTTCCCTGCGCAAGGAAAACGGATCGCTGGCCACCATGAACCCGGCCCAGCTGGACACGTTGATCGCAGCGGAAAAGGGCCAGAAGGTCGCGAAGCCCTACCAGACCGAGCGGCTGAAGGTTCTGCAGAAATGGCGCGATGATCACGAAAAGGGCTATGACGAAGACGCCATAAAATATGCCGACAAGGTCGGTGTCGCAAAGATCACACCCATCGATTTTACGGCAGACAGCACGACGCTTGCGACCGAGCTGACCCGCCGCGCCGAAATCGGCACTGATCTGGTCGATCAAGGCTATACCCGTGACCGGCGCATTCTGACGGATGATGAGGCGGATCATCTCAAGACCGCCCTTGATGTCGATGCGGATCCGGAGGAACGCCTGCGCCTGGCTGCAACGATCGCGGGCACGCTGGGCACGGGCGAGCTGATCAAGCTGGATGATGATCCGGTGTTGATCCATGCCGGGGATTTTATCGCAGCGGGCAATTCGCCTGGCCGTGCGCTGGACATGCTGCGCGGCGAGGCGGCGATGGCGCGCGACAACATCGTCATGCCACCGCTGAAGGACCGGCGCGGCGCATCCTTTGAAGTGCTGGACGCGGTCTATGCAGATCTGCCCGGCGGTGATGCGCTGCAAGAGCGCACACTGGCAGCGGCAGACGCGCTTTATGCGCAGCGAATGGGGCGGATTGATCCGACGGCCGACATCGACCAGGACCGCTATCAGCAGGCCCTTCATGAGGCGCTGGGGGGTGTCGGCAGGTATGGTACCAGTCAGGCCCGTGGCGGCATCCAGGACATGGACGGTGTGCCGGTCCTGCTGCCCAAGGGGATCAGCGTGGACAGCGCCCAGATCGCGATCGCCACATCCGGCACGGTAAAAGACCCGACCAACCCGCGCGCCGCCCAGTGGTCTGATGAGGCTTTCGCCAACCGCATGCGCATCGCTTCGGGCGGGCAGGTGCCAGACATCAACGGCGAACTGCCGGACCGTCGCACGCTGAGCGATCTGCAGATCATGGCGGTGGGCGACGACAGCTATGTGTTTGTCCGCCCGGCTGCAGATATGGCGGATCCGCCGACCATGCTGATGAACCAGGATGGTGCACCTTTCACCTTCAGCTTGCGCCGTCTTGTGCGTGAGGTGCGCAAATGACCTTCACCCTCGGGCAGATCAAAAGCGCGCCGCTGATGGCCCCGCTGCAGGGGCAGCTTCCGGATTTTGGCGAAACCTTCAGCGCCGGGGTTCAGGCGGAGCGGATCGAGACAGACAGCTGGCAGCGCGCACAGCGCACAAGCCGCAGCCTGCTGGACGAACAGAAGGATCAGCTGACATCCGGCAACCTCTATGGCGACGGCCCGACACCGACGCGCGCGCGATCGACACAGGCGCAGTTCGATCATCAGCTGGATTATGTCCTGGCGCGCAACGCCGAAATGCTGGGCACCAATCCGGAGCTGCGCAGATTTGGCGTGCCTTTGCCCACCACCCGCGAGGAATTTGCCGCCGAGGTCACCACCCGTCTGAAGGCTGAGCATGACGATGCCATGGACGTGCTGCAGATCGGCAGCGGTGGCACCGCCTTTCTGGGCCGGATGTGGGCCGGTGTCACGGATCAGAACACCGTGCTGGCCCTGCCGTTCGGTGCCCCGGCCGGGTCGCGCATTCTGGTCGCGGCTGGGGTAGAGGCGGCAGTCAACACCGGGATCGAGGCGCTGACCCTGGGGCGTCAGTACGACATGGCCGACAGGCTGGATCTGCCCCAGCCGAACACTGCCCTGCAGCTGGGCATGGCGGCTGTGACTGGTGGCATTCTGGGGGGCGGTATCGCAGGGGCAGGGCGGTATCTGAGCTATCGGCGTACCAGGGCCGATGCCCTGGCAGCACAGCGCCCCGAAGGCGCGCCGCAGCTGGGCTTTTCCGATGATGTCGCCCAGGCCGAGCGCGAGCTGCGCGGTCAGGCCCCCAGATCAGATCGCGCACCGCAGCCAGCGGCATCGCCACCCCCTGGCGCACCGGCTGGCTGGGTCGAGATCGAGAATGGGATTTTTGCCGGTGAAAGCGGTGGAGATTTCAACGCGCTGTTCGGCTTCCAGAACCGCCAGGGCGGCACGTTTCAGGATGTGAAGCTGACCGAAATGACGGTTGACCAGGCGCTGGATTTTTCCGCACCCAGTGGCGCCTATGGCCAGTGGGTCAAAGGCAAGATCGGCAGCGTTGCCACCCCGATGGGGGCGTTTCAGGTTGTGGGATCCACCCTGCGCGCCGCGAAAAAGGGCCTTGGCCTGCGTGGCGATGAAGTCATGGACGAAGCCCTGCAGCGCAGGATCGGCGTCTGGATCTACCGCGAGCAGGGGACCGGTGCCTGGGAAGGGTATCGCGGCCCACGCCGTGATCCTGTCGGGCCAGTCAATCCCAATGCCCGCGCGCAGGAATTTCGCGGCTATTCGCAGACATCGCGCGGTTACACCCAGACCGGACAGGTCAGTGCAGGCGATGGGATCCGCGTCGATGTGGAATATCAGGTTGTGGATCTGGCCAGCCTGCAGCGCGCCAGCGGTGATCTGCAGCCGCGCGATCGCAGCCGCGCATCGAGCGATGAGCAGATCAGCGCCATTGCCTCCGGGCTGGATCCCGCCCGCCTGATGCCATCGCCAGAGGCGGACCGGGGCGCGCCCATCGTTGGCCCCGACAGCGTGATCGAAAGCGGCAATGGCCGCATCGGAGCACTCGAACGCGCGTATCAGATGTATCCGGACCGGGCCGATGCCTACCGCCGCCAGATCGCCGATGCGGGTTTTCCCATTCCGGAAGGGATCGATCAACCGGTCCTGATCGCGCGGCGCACGTCTGAAATGGACAGCGGCCAGCGGCAGGGATTTGTGCGCGCCGCCAATCAGTCGCAACTGGCCCGGATGAGTGCGACCGAACGTGCCGGTGTCGATGCACGTGGCCTGAATTCGCAGACCATTGGATTGTTTAACCCGGCCCATGGCCTCGACACAATCGCCAACCGCGATTTCACCCGCGCCGTGCTGAACACGATCCCCCAGGCCGAACGCGCCGGGCTGGTCGATGCCGCCGGTGCCGTGAATGCCGAAGGCGCGCGCCGCATCCGTGATGCGCTGTTTGCCCGGGCATACGACGCGCCAGACATCATCGCGCGCTACGCCGAAACCGAAGCCGGGCCGCTCAAGTCCCTGATGGATGCCCTGGTCGATGCTGCCCCCCAATGGGCGGCCCTGCGCAATGCTGTAGCTGATGGCCGTGTCCGCCCGGAAATGGACATCACACCCTTTGTGCTGGATGCGATGCGCACCATCGCCCTGGCGCGCGAGCTGGCGGCCCGCGACGGCGGCAAGATCGGCGCGGCCCTGGACAACATGCTGGCGCAGACCGATGCCTTTGTCGGTGACACAGCGCCGCTGACCGTGGCGCTGATCCGCAAGTTTGCCCCCGGTGGCCGGACCGCCAACAAAGAAAAGATTGCCGACTTCCTGAAGCGCTATGCGGATGAGGCCCAAAAGATCGGCGGCACCGAAC
This sequence comes from Puniceibacterium antarcticum, assembly GCF_002760615.1. GTDB lineage: Bacteria > Pseudomonadota > Alphaproteobacteria > Rhodobacterales > Rhodobacteraceae > Puniceibacterium > Puniceibacterium antarcticum. The sequence goes on from NZ_AWWI01000060.1 coordinate 70,897, forward strand.
GTGGGCTTTTCGATGCGCCAGGCCCACTGGACGCGCTGAAGGCCATTGATCGCAGCGCCTTCAGCGGTTTGACCGAGATCGGCCGCGCCGCCGTGCCAGCCGCCCCCACGCGCGACCTGCAGCTGCAGGACATGCCCGAGGGGGCCTTTGCCGATGGCGCATCCAGCCCCGAAGTGCTGGCCGTCAACAAAAGTGTCCTGAGCGAGATGCAGGCGGCCCTGCAAACCCGCCAGCTGACCCAAGCCGAAGATGAGGCGATCGAGCAGATGCTGGAAACCCAGATCCGCGCGAAAACCAGCCTGACCCCCGATCAGCAAAAGCGCATCGATCAAAGCTATGCCACCAACGGCGCCGATGATGTGGCGCAGCTGATCCGCTCAGGCATGGTCGATGCCCCCCAAGAGATGACGCTTTATCGCGGCTTTGCCGGATCTGATGTTGCCCCCGATGGGTTGCTGTCCTTCAGCGCCAGCCAGAAGACAGCCGCGAATTTTGGCCGGGTCGAAACCGTGACCATTCCTGCAGGCACACCGATCTATTCGCCCCGCTCTGGCATCTCTGGCGGCGAGGTGCTTGTCCCGCGTGAAACCTATGAGGGCCTGACCGGCAAATCCCTGTCCACAGCCCCGGCGGATGCGGCACCGACTGTTGCCCAATCCGCAGCACCGGATCGCCAGATCATGGCAGAGCTGCGCGCCTTCGAGGCGCAAGGCTTCGATATCCGCAACCAGAATGGCGACATCGTGCAAACCATCAGCCTGCGCGATTATCTGGATGATATCGATGCTGACGAGGTTCTGGAAACAGTGATCAGCGGCTGTACCGTGAAGGTGGGCAGCTAATGGGGTTGTGCGGCATTAGAAGCTGGAATGTGAGAATTGCCGTTGCAGGCATGCCAACGAAACGCGGCGGCTCGCTGACCGAATTCGCCAAAACACCACCCAAAGTGGAACAGCACGACGCTCGTCTGATATCGAGCGCCACAGGCAAAATTCTCATCTATGGCCGTTGTGGTTTGTCGACGGCACAATTCATTCCAACGGTCGAAATCGGAAAACATGACTTTTTCGATAAATGCTGGGCTTTTAGCAAGCCTAGCATTGCCTTCTGCAAAAGCTGTGGAGGCGAGAGAAATGGACATAAACAAAAAAAACCGAAAGCCCATCATACCCTCCCTAAGCCCGCAAGCACATTGACACCACACCAGACCTCTGGCAACCTCGCTTTGCACACGCAAAAAGCATGTGCCAGATTTGGCGATCTGATAACCTCTAGGCGCTCAATGCCGCGCCGTTTGCGCGGCATTTCTATGTCCGGGCGCAGTGGGATCCCTTGCGGGATGCCGGTACCTAGAGGCCGGTTCGCCAACCTGCTGTTGCTCGGGCACCCGTTTGGCGACGGCCCCGAGTTCAATTCGAACTCTAGGAGGGCCGCGTCATGAACGCAGCAATCATCCCATTTGACTTTGAAGAACAGGCCGTGCGAGTGATCATGCGCGGCGAAGATCCGTGGTTCGTGGCAGCAGATGTCTGCCGTGTTCTGGAAATTGGTAATTCCCGTGATGCAGTTTCCCGCCTCGATGACGATGAGCGCGACACGGTAAATCTGAATACCGTCGGTAGTACCGACGGTATTCGCGGAAACCCCAACGCAACTGTCATCAACGAAAGCGGTCTCTACGCGCTCGTCCTGACCAGCCGCAAGGATGCGGCCAAGCGGTTCCGTAAGTGGATCACATCCGAGGTACTGCCTGCGATCCGCCAGCATGGCCGGTATGATCTGGTCCCGGCGGCAGAGCCGGAACAGGGGCAGATTGCGGGCCTTCCGATCCGCGAGGCCGAGCTGTGGTTGCAGATGGTGCGCGAGGCGCGTCTGACGCGCGGCACCCGCGCCGCCCTGTCGATCTGGGGCCGCAGCCCGCTGCCGCAGATCGGTGATACCGCCGCGGTTGATCCGGGCGAAGGGCAGGCGGCGCTGTCGCATCTTCTGGCGCATCTGGGCCATCTGATCGCCGCCTGCCGCGCCGGTCAGGACACCACCGCCCTGACCGAACAGGGCCTGCGCATCGAACAGGCGGGCCTGTTCGTCGCAAACTATGCGCTGCCGGTGTTTGTCGGCAGCCGCTGGGCGGCTGGTGCGCATCGCGCCGCACTGGCCACGCTGCCGGGGGTTTTGCCGGTGGCAACGCCGCGCACTCTGGCCAGTGTTCGCACCCGTGGCGTGATCCTGCCCTGGCAGATGATCGAAGCGGAGGGGCTGTGATGCAGACGCAAGACACATTCGACCGGTCCGAGGACATCGCCGAGGCCCTGCACGAACAGGAAGGGCTGGAACTGGCCCTGATCGGTTTCATCGAACACCAGCGCCTGAGCGTGGACATCGAACAGGTTCTGTTCGCCCTGATCCACGCACAGGGGCATTGCCGCCGACGGGCACAGGCGCTGACGCGCGACATTGCCCTGTCAGACAGGAGGACTGATGGCGAACATCCACGATTGTCTTGATGCCGCCGTAAAGGGCGGACAACTTGACCAAACCCGTGCGGCCGAGGCCGGACGGGAATACGATCAGCTGTTGGCGCGGTTTGAAGATATCATGCCGCGCCATCAGGCTGAGGCGGCCGCGCTTGCAACTTTGAAAGAGGCAACTTCAAAGCAGGCGCGGTCGCGCAGACATACGGTGATCAACCAGCTGCAGAGCATGCGCCGCCTGCATGCGCTGATCAGCGAGGCACCGGACCCCGCGCTGGCCCTGCGCGATCTGATCGAGCATTCCGAAACCAGCCGTTTCACGGGCGAAAGCATCGAAAGCCTGCAACGGGCGATCATCAAATCGGTCAATGCCGGTATTTATGACGCGCTCAAGGCGACGGGCCGCAACCTGCTGGGCGAAAGCCGCGCGCCTGCGCGCCTGCGCAATATCATCCGCGAACTGCATGGGCAGGACGCGGGCGATGCCACGGCCAAAACCATGGCGCAGGCGTTCCACAAACAGCAGGAACGCCTGCGCCAGCTGTTCAATGCGCATGGCGGCGATATCGGCAAGCTGGATGATTACGGCGCACGTCACACCCACGACGCCGCTGCAATCCGCAAGGCCGAACCGGGCGCATGGGAAACCTATGTGTTTGACCGCGTGGACTGGTCTCGGATCAATGATTTCCAGACCGGCAAGCCGTTCGTCGCGGAAAAGGGGTCTATCCCGAACCGAGAACGCGCCATGCAATTTCTGGCCGATGTACGCGAGGGCATCCTGACCAAAGGCTGGGACCGGCGCGACCCCAGCATGACGCCCGGCGGCAAGGCGCTGTACAACCGCCATTCGGAAAGCCGTGTGCTGCACTTTCTGGATGGCGACGCCTGGATGGATTACAACGCGCGCTTTGGTGCCTCTGATCCGTTTTCATCCCTTGTGGGTGGCCTGCAAGGCATGGCCCGCGACATCGCCCAGATGCGCGTGCTGGGGCCGAACCCCAAGATGGGGTTGGAATATGCCACACAGGTCGCCCAGAAGCGCGTCGCAGGTAATGTAAAGGCCGAAACTGCCGTTGCGCAAAAGGCGGCAAAGGCCCGCCAGATGCTTGCCATTGTCGACGGGTCGATCAACCGCACGGAATATGAGGGGCTTGCACGGTTTTTCGCGAATGTTCGCAATGTGCAGACCTCGGCCAAGCTGGGTGCTGCGATCCTGTCTTCGACAACAGACCCTGCCTATATGCGTATGGCGGCGAAGGTTGTGGGGATGAGCCCAACAAATGTTCTGAGCCGCGCTACCGATCTCATGTTCAACAATGCCACGCGGGAAACGGCGGCGCGCATGGGGTATGTTGCCGAAACGCTGGCCGATACCGGTGCCGCCGCTGCGCGGTTTCATTCCGAACAGATGAGTTCGGAGATTACGAACCGACTGACCGGCTTTACCATCCGGGCCTCTGGCCTGGGCCATTGGACCGACATGAACAAGGTCGCGTTCCAGATGGAATTCGCGGGCTATCTTGCTGAAAATGCAGCTCGCCCGTTTGACGGGATCGAGCCGAAGTTGCGTCAGGCGCTGGAAGCGCGGGGGATCACTGCCCGGGATTGGGAGCATCTGAGCGCCCCCGAGGCACGGTTCAGAACCGACGGTGGCGCAGATTTCCTATCGCCGATCCATTGGCGTGAGCATCAGACCACGTTGCCCCCGATGGAGGCTGAAGGGCTGGCCATGCGGTTGCAGATGGTGATCGAGGAACAGCTTGAATATGCCGTGCCCGGTCAGCGTGTCGAAGGCCGGGCATTTGCTCTGGGCGGCAATGCGCCGGGAACGTTGTGGGGGGAAATCGCGCGCAGCGGCAAACAGTTCAAGGGATTTACCCTGTCCTTTATGATCGGGCAATACCGACGCGTCATGGCCCTGCCGACAGCGGCAGACCGCTTTACCTATGCCATCGATTTGTTTGTGCCGCTCATTCTGATGGGCGCGGTCGCGGTCCAGCTGAAGGAGCTGGTCAAGGGCAACGATCCACGCCCGATGGACACCGACACGTTCTGGAAAGCCGCTGTTATGCAGTCGGGCGGTCTGGGCATTTTTGGCGATTTCTTTGCCTCTGGCACCAACCGGTTCGGTGGTGGACCCGCCGAAACCCTGCTGGGTCCCACGATTGGCCTTGGTTCGGATGTGCTTGTCGCGGGCGCGTCGAACATCAGCCGGTTATCGAATGGTGAGAAGACCTATGCCGGACGCGATCTGACCAATTTGGCCCGCTACAACACACCGGTTCTATCGTCGCTCTGGTATCAAAGCGCAGCTTTTCAGCATGGGGTCGCCGATCAGATACAGCGCATTCTGGATCCAGAGGCCGAGCAGCTTTGGAAGCGCCAGGCGCGCAAGCGCGAAAAGGACTATGGCACGCGGTCCTGGTGGGGGTCTGGCGACCTAGCACCCTCCCGTGCGCCAGATCTGAGCAATGCACTTGGAGGGCAAAGATGAGCATAGACGAGCTGACACCGGCACCGGTTCAGACGATCAACGGCACGGGGCCCTATGCGGTGCCACATGCTTATGGCGGGGCGGATGAGCTGGTGGTGACCGTCATCACATTGACCAGCCGCACCAATCTGACACTGGCGCAAATCACGCTGAGCCCGGCCAGTTCCAAGACATCCGGATCGCTATACCTCGAAACTGATGTCGCCGCCCAATACGACGGCGCAAAAATTGCTATCTTGCGCCGCACCCGGATCGAGCAAGGCTATGTCGGTGACAATGCCCGCGAGGTCGGACTGCAGGGACAGCTTGATCGCACGATCCTGGCCACGCAGGACGCTGATCGCCTGATCGCCAGCGCCCTGCGCACGGCCCCTGATCAGGGGCCGATCAACGCGGTAACCAAGCGTCCGGATGAGCGGGGCGGCAAGATCTTTGCCTGGTCTGATGATGGCTATTCCGTTGTCGAAGGCCCGCACCTGCAGGCGATCGATGCGGTGATCAAAAGTGCACCTTTGGAATTTCCGCTGGATCTTGGCTGGACCAATGACCCCGTGATTACCGCAACCTATGACCTCGGCTGGACCGACGAAACAACATAAGGAAACAGGCTTATGGCTAAAGAACTGCAATATCGTCGGGGCACATCCGCGATGCTTGACAGTGCAGTCGGCGCTTTTGCCGAGGTGCAAGTGGATGTCCAGAGCAAGGAACTGCGCGTCTTTGACGGCGAAACGCCTGGTGGCTTTCCGATTGGGCGCAAGCCATTTCTGACTGCCCGTGGAATGCTAGACAGCCCCGAGGGATCACGAGGGCTGGGCGCAGCATGGGAAGCGGGGGAAGATAAATATACGGAAGTGGCCGCTGATGATCCTGACTATGACGTGGAAAAAACGGGCGGCATCAGGCTCATCAATCGCAGCGATGTATATCAGCCAATTGCGTTTGGCTGGACAGACGGAGACGATATTGCCCCGTACATCGAGCAGTTCTGGGCAGGGAGATGGACCATATTCGTCGGCCCGCAAGGGAATTCATACCCTACGCTTACCCGCCGCGTGGAACTCGATACCGATGATGTGACCACGTTCGCAAAGCGGTTTCACCTTGATGGCTGTTTCATCCAGCAGACGAGCGATACCGCATGTATCGTGCTGGAATCTGGCACCGCAGGTCCGAGCATCCCAAAGGTGCAGGTTTATGGCGGCGATACCATCTTGTTCAGCGATGCGAGTATCGGCTGGGATGTGATGGATATCCGCCGCACGGAGTTTCACAAGCATACCGTTTGGGGATCGCTGATCAATGCATCTCAAGGCACGGCATGGCGCCTGCACAACAAAAACGCCTATACCGAGCGCACCAAGCTGATCGATTGCGAGGCGCGCTATGTGCGCCATGCGGTAAATTTCCACATGGCCGGTGGTGAAGATGGCGGGCTGTCCTTTGCAAGGACTTATATCACCAATATGACCTTGTCCGGGGGCGTCTCGGGCTATTCTCTGATCGCAATCACCACAGAGGTGGAGGCGTCTTTGGCCGTCGCCGCAGCCAATGACTATACCATCGGCGAAGTGATCACCCAGGCGTCAAGTGGCGCAACCGCTGTTGTCTCTGGCTGGCCGGAAGGGCGCGACACCCTGTTCGTGCGCAACATCGTCGGGACATTCGGCACAGGTGGACCCGTCGTTGGTGCAACATCCGCGGCATCCAAGACGCCAAGCAACGTGATCACGCCGCGCCTGCCCAACGTCTATGACAGCCGTATCGTCGGCATCACCGCCAACATGAATGATGGCGTGATTTTCATGGATCTTGGCGGCGGAATGCGGGGCACACGCATCGCAAATCTGGGCTTTGAGGCATCGCCTGGCACAACAGCATATGTGTTCAAGCACCTGAACAACTGGACATTTGTTCGCCCTCAGATCGAATTGCCGGATATTTTCCGCGCTGGCTACAGCGGGAATATCGCGCTGAACTATAACGCCCGCACATCGAAATCCAATTGGGCGGCCCATTTCTGGGACGGACTTCGTCTTTTCCCGAGCGACTTCACTCCAGACACCTTGGAAGGCACGATCAGCATGGCTGACGGTGTCGGCTGGAACCCCGGCAGCGTCGGAACCCCGGACGGAGCCAAAGGGATCTTTGCCTATATCGGCACAAACTGGCGGCGCTTTATGATGCTGCTGCAGGCAGCTGCCGCCGATTTTTCGAATGATGCCGCTCTGATCAATACTGCAAGCCAAAAGCACCTTGGTGCGATGGCACTCGACACAACATTTTCCCGGATGCGGATTGCAACAGGCGCAAGCGCGGCGTCGTCATGGGCATATCTGTCGTCACCACCTTTCGGTGTAACGGCATCACGCCCAGCAAGTCCGGTGGTTGGAGAGCACTACTACGATCAGACTCTGGCAAAGCCGATCTGGTGGTCCGGAAGCGTCTGGAAAGATGCTGCCGGAACCAACGTCTAAAGGAGCCTGGCATGGATCCGAATTGGTGGGTGGAACGGTTTGGAACGATCGGGCTCATGCTGTCGGCGATGCTCTATGATCGCCACCGCCTGCTGAAAGATGCAGCCGAGAAGGACAAGCGCATCGAGGCGCTGACGGACCGGTTGATCGAGCAGTCGCAAAGCAACCTCAGCGCCGCGATCGCGCGCGAAGTTCAGACGCTAACCCAGCTGACCCACATTTCGGAAGCGATCCAAAAAGGAGCCGTGCGATGATCTGGCCGTTCCGCAAACCCTGCCCACCGCCGGGTGATGATCGTGTCCGACAAGCCGCCCCAGTTATCGCAGCGCAAGAGCGCCAGCTGGCCGAGCTGACCCAGAAGCGCGAAGCCATCCAGCGCGAAATTTCCAAGGCTCTTGACCAGCTGACAGGACAAACGAAGGAGAACCACTGAAATGGATGCCCACCAAATTACCGCAGGCCTTGCCCTGGTGCTCGCCCTGTTTGCGGCCCGGGCATACATCCCCAACCTTTTGGCCGAAATGACGCCACCGGCATCGAGCCTGGCATGGGGGTTTTTCTTCTTCAGCCTGGGCGCGATCGGGCGGTCGACCTATTGGTCGTTCGGTCGTGTGCTGCCCGGGGATGCCTGGCCAGAGATCCGCGACCAGCTGGGCGGGCTCAATGCCAATATCGGCTTTGATCTGATGTTGATCCTCGGGCTGATCCTGATCTTGCGCGCGCGCCTGCTGGCGATCCCCGAGGCCGACCGGCGCGGCTACAACATCATCACCTGTGTCACGTACCCCGAGCCGTTCCGGCTCTATTCCATTCTGAGGAGAAAGTGATGTTTTACAAAGGTGCCGCCCGGCGGTTGGACGACATCGATCTGCCCCGCATCGGCCATCGCATTGGCGTGGGCGAGGATGAGCTGCACGCTGTCCTGGATGTTGAGGCCGCCAACAGCGGCTTCTTTCCGGACGGCCGTCTGAAAATGCTGCCCGAACGACATGTTTTCTGGCGCGAACTGGGCGCTGGCACCAAGCGTGATCAGGCCGCACGGCAAGGGCTGGCCTATGCGCGATGGGGCGAAAAGTCCTATCCGGTATCGGCCGACGCCCGCTATGATCTGTTTGATCGCATGGCACAGATCGATGAGCGCGCCGCGATCCGGTCCTGTTCCTGGGGGATGCCCCAGATCATGGGGTTCAACGCATCGCTCTGTGGCTTTGATACCGGCCGCGCCATGGTCGAGGATTTCGCCCAGGATGAAGAGCATCAGCTGGACGCCATGGTGACCTTTATCGTCGCGGCCGGGCTGGACGATGAACTTCGCCGCCATGACTGGGCTGGCTTTGCGCGCGGCTACAACGGGTCGCAGTATGCAAAACACGGATACCACACCCGCCTGGCTGAACGTTTCGCCTGGTGGCAGGGCAAACCTGACACGCCCTGGTCACCGGGCATGTGCGGCAGTTACGCGCTGTCGATCGAGGATCTGAATACCAAGGTGATGGCGTGATCCGCAAAGTGCTGGCAGGCGCGCTATGCGCCGCGCTGGTGACGATTGCGGGCCTTGGGCTACTCCTGCGCCAAGAAATGGCGGCAAGCGCACTCCTGATACAGGAAAAGGCCCTTTCTGATTTCGCTCTGGCGGGATGCACCGCCCGTGCGGCCACCCTTCAACGTGACAAGGAGAGTGATAATGCGATTGACCGCATTCCTGACGCTGATCTGCGCAATGTTCCTGACCGCTGGCTGCGACAAGAAACAGCCCATTGAACTGGCGACCAAACTGGATCCGCTTTTCTGCGATGTTGAAGAGCCGCGCCGCTTCACTCGTGCTGAACTGGACGCCCGCGCCGCCAGCTGGCCGGAAAATCTGAGGCTGGATATCAAGACAAACACCACATGGGACCGCGAGTGCGTCCCGTCACAAGGAGACTGAGATGGCGTTCACCGGCCGCAAAGTTGCGAAGAAAAACGAATACACATTGCTGACCGACAGCGACGTCGTTGCGCTCAGCGTGCAGAACCTCGATTACAGCGGCGAGATCTGGCTGATTGCGATGCCTGATACCACGCCACCAACCAATACCGATCGCGGGATCCGCCTCGATCCGGAGGTTCCTTTTTCCGAAACTCTGGCCGACTGGTGGCGTGACATTGACACAGGACGTGTCTTCGCCTGGTGCACCCGAGATATCAGCATGTTCGTGTCCCATGCTTGATGGTCAGGTTTTCGGCAGCTTTGGCCGCCAGCGTTTTGGCAGACGGCGGCGCGGTATCGAGACCGCTCCCACGATATTCGATCTGCCAACAGCCCCAACCGTCCGGTGGGCGCCGCAGTTTTCCGCAATCACTACCAGCGGCGGGCGGGTCGTAACAGCCACGGATAGCATGGGGATTGCGCCGCTGACTGATGATGCGGTTGGTACTGGCCCTCTGGCGCTCACTGATACAAATGGCCGAAAATTCTGGCGTTTCAATGGATCTCAACGCCTGTCGTTTACGTCTGCGCTTACGTACAGTTCTCGCAATTACACGGTCTTTATGATCGGCAGACAGCACAGGGGCACCACAAACAACCGCATCCTCTGCGGGTATGACGTACCGCAGCCATCGCTTGAGGTCGCAACACAAGGCGGGTCTGCGCCTTTCCCGCGCGCTGGTCGGATTATAACGGCGCAGACCGGGCGCGAAAAAATGATGGTAGGCTCCGAGATGTCTTTGATCGGCGCGGCCTGCGGGGCAACTGCTATCCGTTATTTTGTTGATGGCGCGGAGGCTACGACCACGCAGGGCAACTTGTACACTATCGCAGGCGGCGAGATCGGGAGGTTCGCAAATACCCCAGAGACGCCAACCTATCAGGGCCTATTCGACCTTTACGAACTTGTCGTTTACAACAGGAAGCTTACTGACACCGAGGCACGGGCTGTGCGCGATACGCTTCTTGATCATTACGGTATTGTTGAGAAAACAAACCAGATCGTCTTCGACGGCGACAGTATCACGCAAAGCATATCCGTCTACGACAGCGGCAAAAATTGCGCAATGATCCTGAGCGATCCGGCGGTCGCGCTGCCTAGGTGGAAGTACGTCAACATCGCGCTCAGCGGCTCGCAGGTGCCCGATCTAGTTTCCAGACGAGACGAGGCGCTTGCGAGTTGGGCTGACCAGCGCCTTTTGGGACAGAACGTGCTAGCCGTTGAGGTCGGGACCAATGATTTGGGAAATGGGGCGCAAACACCCGCGCAGACCTACGCGCGCATCGTGAACTACCTGAACACCACCACTACCGGCGTGCTACAGCGCGGATGGACCGTCCGGCAGTTGATCAATATCGCGTCTCGCAGCACTTCAAAGCAAGCGGATCTTGAGGTTCTGCGTGGTCTGCTACGGGCTTCGACATTCCTTGACGACACCCTGACAAACACAGGGCAAACGTATGCCGGGAAGCTGTCGCGTGTTGAGCTGCCGCTTATAACCGTTGGCGGACAAACGATCTTTTCGACGGTATCGGATGCGTCAAACACGTTCTATTACAACTCAGAGGATGGTATTCATCCGACAGAAGCCGGGGCAGTTGTACGCGCATTGGGCGGAGACACGCCGCAGTATGGCATTGCGTATGGGCTGACGTGATGTCTGGCCGCGCCTTATGTAGCGGAGGTGATCCACCATAAGCCATTGATATGTTTAACCTTAGTTTACGTTATTAAAAAAGCTAAGTATTTGAAAACATTGATTTGCTCTGTAATTTGTAATCAGTAGGTCCGCGGTTCGAGTCCGTGTGGGGGCACCAGTTCACCTGTTGAACACCGTTATTTCATTGCTTATAAGGCGTTTAGGCTGTGCTTTGGGACACTTTCCGGGCCACAACCGGGACACCTAGGGCCATGGCGATGACCGTTATACTGAAATACTTGGACACTCTGACCGGAGGTCGGAAGCGTTACCGACGCCGATTCCCCAAGCACCTGCGGACCATCTTGAAGAAGGAGTTCTTTCAGGAACCCATGCAGGTCCGCGAAGGTGCAGCGCTTGTCCGCGAGCATGAATACCTTACGCGGTTGTTCGATACGGTGGTCTCCAAGGCGGAGGCGATGGCGACGGGCACCACTGTGCAGACCCCACGCGACAAATGGCTGGCGGCGATAGCGGAAGCTGACAGGATCGAAGCCGAAAGCGTCGGCCTTGATGACGTTTACGACGAATACATCGGTGTGGAGATTGACCCGGGACGGCGAGAGACCATAGCCGATTCTGTCGCAGACGCGAGAGGCGACCCTGTGCTGGTCAAGGCCTTGCTGAACCCGTCAGCGCCGACACCAGAGGTCACCCTGCAGGATGCCGTGAACATCTACCTTGAGGAGCGCCTGAGCGGGCCAGAGAATGAGGCCGGAAGGGTGCGCCTAAGCAGGGTCTTCAAGAGAGTGAAGGAGGCGCTGGGCGATCTCTCCTCCATCGCTCTGGTCGATCTGAAGCGGAAGGACAGCAGGGCCTTGAGAGATTTCATGCTCAACAGTTCCCGCAACGGTGGTGGCACCTTGAAGCCCGCCACGGTCCACAGGGAACTGAACTTGGTGAGGGCGGTGGTCAGCGCAGCGTTGGCGGCGTCTAGCGCGACACTTGAGGCCACCAAGCGACAAAGCGACAGATCCCTGCGGCAGCAATTGTTCCAGATCGAGGATCTGCAGGCCGAGATTTCCGAGCTGCGCGCCGGGGGAGAGACATTGGAGGCACGTATAAACGCCCGGGTCCAAGCCGGCACAGCCTAGAAGAGTGTGATATCCGCGGCGGCGCGGACTGGTTTTGGCTGCGGTGGCGGCGTCGGCTCCACGGCGCCGGGCACCAGAAACTGTTTCACCTGTCCGGTTGTCGGCCAGAAGCGGATCCGTCGAGCTGAATTTCCACCGACGCTTTCTCCGCCACAGGGAATCGATTCATTCGCCAGAAACTCTCTGGCAAATGCGACATTCGAACCACCGATGTCGCGCAGGGTGCTGTTCATGGAGGCGCCGCCAAACATCTTTGCGACCAACCTGTCCTTGCGCGCGCCCCGCTTCAGCAGCCCGTTGATAAGCAGTTCCATGGAATAGGCACCATACCGGAAACTCTCTCCGGCCTTGCCGTCCTTTTGTGGCAGCAGAAAATGGTTCATTCCGCCAATTGCGGCAACAGGATCTGTCAGACAGACCGCGACACAGGAGCCCAAAACGGTCGTCAGGACAATATTTGGGTCTGCATCGATCGCATATTCGCCCTGGATGACGTTGATGATCTTTTCTTCTTTGTTTTCTGGCATCATGAGCGCTCGTTTGCTTTGACGCCGCTGGTCGCGTCAGAGGATTTCAGGATAGCTTGGCAAATTTGGCTCAGTGGCAGGATGCTCATCGCTGCGCCAAGTTCAGCAGCCGCACGTGGCATGCCGTAAACCGTGGAAGTGGCCGCGTCCTGAGCAAGGGTCGTTGCACCGGCCGACCGCAAGGCCGACAAACCCTCTGCGCCGTCTCGCCCCATACCCGTGAGGAGAGCCGCAGTGCAGCGCTCTGCAATTGGTGCCGCGGATTCGAAAAGCACATCGACCGAAGGCATATGCCCGCTGCGGGGGGGGCCGCTCACCAGGCGCGCGCGCAAGGTGGTGCCACAGTCGAGCCGCATATGCGTGTTGCATCCTGCTGCGATCAGGATCTGACCCCGCCGCAGCTCGTCCCCGTCCTCTGCCAGCTTGACCTTGCACGCAGACTGCCGGTCGAGCAGGTTTGCAAGGCTGCCGCCAAATCCACGTCCGGTGTGCTGCACGATCAGGGTGGCTGGGCCATCCACGGGATAGCTGCCAAGCACCGTCAGAAGCGCATCGACGCCTCCGGTTGATGCGCCGATCAGGACCAGCTTTTCATTGCGGCGAAGCGCGTGGGACTCGGTGGTCACCACCTGTCGCGGAGTGGGGCTGAGGCGTGAGCGCGTCACCGTCAGGATGGTATCCGCGATACGTTGGATGGGTGTGCCCGCTTCTACCGGAAACAGATCTGATTTTGGGTTGCGCGACGGTGTCGCAGTCTGACGTCGATCTGGTGACGATACCACCAGCCAGCGGATGTCCAAAGCTTTGAAAAGGCCTCGCATCACCTCGAATTCCGCCCGGCCGGCCATGTCCTGGTCGATCAGGACAACCTGCGGAGATCGTTCTTCGACGATCGTGTAGGTCTGCATGAGGTCCGTCGCCTCACGCAGGACAGTGAACTGCGGCTGTTTGTTCAGACCATCAGCCAGGCGCGCACGTTCCTGCTCGTCGCCCATCGCTATGACGATTGATACAATTTGCATCGCGCACCTTCTGTTGAACTAGCATTCCTTACCGTTTTCATGAAGGACCCGGTCAGTGAGGCTATTGAGAGTGAATAGGACACCCGTGTTGCCAAATTTCCTGTTTGGCGTCCGAATCCTGCGCTAACGCGATCAGAATTCGGTAAATGTATGCGAAACTTCCTCATGTGCCGCTCCCGAAAGGCGCATCGCCATATCGCGCAAAGGGACGCGAGACACAATTTCAGGAAGAGCCAGGATTTTCTCTTCGGACATACTTTGTTGCACGGCTTTCAGAACAATTGCTATGCATTGCAAGGACTGGGTTAGGATATCCACCTCTTGCAGGGATTTGATCGTTTGTGTCCGCATTTGAGGTGTCTCCTTCATGAGAATGGATTCTACGTCGCGTTCGAATATCTCCGCACGTGCCAAAAGCAAATCTATTTCCAGAAGAACACGATCGGTCAAATGATGCGGTGAACAATTCTGTGGTATATCATCGTAATTCACAGCTTTCCCACCACACTTTCGATGCATTGCCGCATCGAGTCCGAAGTGAACGGCTTCTTGATCATGTTGTTGAGGCCAAGTGCTTTTGCCTGTGTCACCATGTCGGGCGTTGGCTTTCCGGTGACAAGTATGAAACCGATGCGTTGTGTTGACTTTGTCTGACGCAAAGCCTTGAGCAACCCCAATCCGTCAAGCTCTGGCATGTTGTAATCAGAAAGGACCAGATGAACGGGGGTGACGACCAGCTTTTGAAGTGCGCCTTTGCCATCGTTTTCTGTCAGATAGTTTTTGATGCCGATTTCGTCCAGCGCTTGAGTGATCAAGCCCCGGCTGGTCGACATGTCGTCCACCACCATCACGCGAAGAGTTTCTTTCAGACCCATTTTTGTCTCCTAATTCCCGGCGGTATTCACCGTGGGCTGGTTTTTTGGTAGGCTGTAACACCTATGCTGCGAAACGCAGATGTTGCCGATCCTGTGACCCGCTCAGAGTGCCCGATGAACAGATATCCTGATGGAGACAGGGCATTCTGGAAACGATCCCAGAGACGGCGCTGTGTTTCTGCGTCAAAATAAATCGTCACATTACGGCAGAAGATGACATCAAACGGTCCCTTGATGGGCCAGTCTGAAATCAAGTTGAGCACACCAAATGAAACGAGGTTTCTGGCGGATTCGGATATCGTAAAATTCTTTGCATCACTTTCATTGAGATCGAGGAACCGATGCGCCGTGTTAGGGATAGCCTCGAGCTCCGACTTGGGGTAACTGGCGTCGCGAGCCCGAGCCAGAATATTTGGGTCTATATCGGTGGCCAAGATTTTGAAGTCGTAGCGTGCGACATCTGGGAACGCGCCCAAAATGGACAGCGCGATGGAATAGGGTTCCTGTCCGGAAGAGCAGCCTGCTGACCAGATGCGAATGCGTTCACCTTTTTTTGCCCTCGCCATCAGATCTGGAATGACGTCTTTGCCCAAGGCTTCGAAATGATGCATTTCCCGAAAGAAATGCGTGACATTTGTTGTCAGAGCAGAAAGCAACTCTGTTTTTTCGGCTTCTTCGTTTGCTTTGGACAAAAGCGCTAGATACTCTTGGAACGTAGATAACTTGCGCAGTCTGAGCCGTTTTGCCAACCGAGAATAGACTAGGGGTTTCTTGCTGTCGGCAAGATTGAGCCCGAATTCGGTCTTTGCAACATGTGCGATCTGCGCGAAGTCGGCATCCGTAAAAGCGAACTCCCGAGCCGCAGTTGCATTGATAGGCTCTATTGTCATGCCGCTAGCCCTGCATCTGCACCGAGAACCGCATCGAGATTGACAACGCGTATCATCTCTTCATCTACGGCGATTACGCCCTGGATGCTGTTGCGGGTCGCCTCGGATTTGATATCCGGGGTTTGCTGGATCGTATCGGTATTGACCGACAGGATTTCCGAAACGGATTCCACGAGCAGGCCGATCGTATTGCCGCCTGCCGCCGCAACAATCACCACATTCCGTTCATTGTCAGGAGTCTTGCCCAGGCCAAAACGTGCGGCAAGGTCGAAGATCGGGATGACTGCGCCGCGCAGGTTCATCACACCCAGAACGTCACTTGGTGTATGGGGAAGCGCCGTTACAGGTGCCCAGCGTCGGATTTCACGGATCTGAGTGATTTCCAGGCAATAGCTCTGACTTCCGGCTGAGAAAGCGACGAACTCAAAGGTCTTGGCTTCGGACGCTTCAGGAGTGGAATGCATGGTGAAGATCCTCTTGGTTCGCGATGATGGGCATCGGGGCGACATCGTCTGAGTTGAGCTTGACTAGTTCTTCGGGGTCGAGGATCAGCGCGATCTTGCCATCGCCGAGGATGGTTGCGGCTGACACACCGGGGATGCGGCCATAGTTGCTCTCTAGGCTCTTGATCACGACCTGCCGCTGATCATGAATGGCGTCGACCCGCAGGGCGTTCAGTTCCTGCATTTCGGTTTCGACCAGAAGAAGCACGCCGTTTCCGTTGGTGTCGACATTGCGTTGCAGGCCAAGATTCTGGGCAACATCCACGATGGGCACATAGCGTCCGCGCACTCGAAGAACTTCGCCGTACATACCGATGCGATGCAGATCGCGTGCGTGGGGCGTTATGGTTTCCAGGATCGAGGCAATGGGGATAACCATCGTTTCCTGTGCGACGGAAATCACAAATCCATCCATAACAGCCAGAGTCAGCGGAAGAATGATCGTAAAGGTGGTGCCCCTGCCGGGTGTTGATGTGATCGAAACCCGCCCGCCAAGAGCCTGCACGGCGTTTTTGACAACATCCATCCCGACACCGCGTCCAGACAGGGCGGATACCTCGGCGGCTGTTGAGAAGCCTGGCAGAAAGAGAAGGTTGTCGATCTCTGTCTCGCTCAGTTCGGCGTCCGGGGCGATCAGGCCTTTCTTTATCGCTGTCTCTAGAATGCGGGGCCGGTTCAAACCCGCGCCGTCATCGCCGATTTCGATGAAGACACTGCCAGATCGATGGGCCGCCGACATGCGAATTGTGCCGATCTCGTCCTTGCCCATCGCACGTCTTTTTTCCGGCGATTCCAGTCCGTGGTCGACCGCGTTGCGCACCATATGCGTGAGCGGATCCGCCAGCCGTTCGATCACGGTTTTGTCCACCTCGGTGGCATCGCCCACCGTCACCATGCGGGCGTTCTTTCCTGTGGCATCCGATGCCTCGCGCACGATTCTGGACATGCGCTGGAACAACGGCTTCACAGGTTGTGCGCGGATGGCCATCACCCCTTCCTGGATATCGCGGGCCAGAAGTTTGTAGGCTTCGAGTTCATTGGTCAGATTTGCCCCGGAGGGCAGGTCCAGTTCCTCGATCCGCTGAACGATCATCGCCTGGTTGATGATCAGCTCACCTACCGTGTTTATGAGCCGGTCCACCCGGTCGAGATCCACACGCAGTGTAGGTTTTGGGCCGCGGTGATCGCGATCAGCTGCGGCTGCCGTATTTGCAGGCGCTGAGGCCGCGGAAGACGACGGGGCCGGTTGTTTCACAGGGCCCCGCGCGGGGCGTTCTGGAGACATTTCTGGCGCTTCAGGGGCGGCGGAGGCTTCGGGTACGTCAGGTGCAGCCTGCGCCTTGGGCTGCTCTGCTTCAATCGTTTCCGATGGGGCCGCCGACTGCTTTTCCTGCTGTTGCACCTTTATGTCGATGTCACACAGAGAGTCGACGAATTCGAACACCTCGTGGAGCACGGTTTCGCTTTCGCTGGTTTCCAGCGTCAGTTTCCAGATGATGCCGGGCTCTGCCGGATCGAACGCCGCGAAGGCGGGGATCGCAGAGGTGTCTGCGCTGACAGTCAGGGTGCCGAGTTCTGCAATGGCATCAAACAGAAGAAGAGGTTCGTGCCCGTTTTCGAACAGAGAGCGCTTTGGCGCAAATCTGATCGCGATCTTGAGCGACGACTGACCATCGGAACTATCTGCCGATTCTGAAGAATCTGAGGTATCTTCGATGTCGAGAAGGTCGGGCAGAACCAGCTCTGCGCCAAAATCGAGACCCATTGCGTCGAAGACGATTTCCTCTTCCGCATCTTCTGCGCCAAGGTATTTTTGCAGCTCTCCCAGCACGACCGCCTGAGCATCGCGATTGGGGTCTTTGTCATCCCGAGCAGCTTCGACCAGATTTGCAAGCTGATCGCCGGAGCGCTGAAACAGCTTGAGCAGATCGGGATCGGCCTCGAGCGTATCCGAGCGGACCTTGTCCAGAACGGTTTCGAAGGTGTGTGCAAAGTGCACAAGTTCATCAAGGCCGAAAGCGCCGGCGCCGCCCTTGATCGAATGTACGGCGCGGAAGACGGCATTGACCGTCTCCTTGCTATGGTCGGGGTCTTCCATTTCGGCAAGACCTTCGACCAGCGCCTCCAGAAGCTCCTCACATTCCTCGAAGAATGTGTCCCTGATGGACTGTTGACCAGACATCTCAGGCCGCATGCCCAGTCAGGCGCCGCAGCACCGACACAAGAGATGCGTCATCAAACGGTTTGACGATCCATCCGGTTGCCCCGGCATTACGGGCACGGGCCTTGAGGTCATCCGAGCTTTCCGTGGTGAGGACAATGATCGGCACACTGGTGCGGTCGCGGTTGCGCAGGGTTTCGATCACGCCATACCCGTCCATGTTGGGCATGTTGATGTCGGTGATGACCACATCGGGGTTCACCTCAGCGAATCGCGCAACCCCTTCGACACCGTCACAGGCGGAATGGAATTCAAAGCCTGCGGTTTCCAGCGAGAGCCGCAAAAGGTTGCGGATCGTGCGAGAATCGTCGATGGCGAGGACTTTAGTGGTCATTGTTGAGCTTCCTTGTCGAAGTGATCGGGCGAGAGACCAAGGCGTTCGAGCCCGGACCGGAATGCGGGGGACATATCGATAATCTGAAATTCCAGCCCGTCGATCTGCCACTGCCGTTCGGCACTGATCAGTATCTGCAGGCGATAAGCATCGACGCGATGAACATCGCGCACCGAAAGCGTCACAGGTCCCTTTTCGACGCCTTGCAGGAAGGTCATCAAAGGGTCTTCACCCTGCCGGGGACGCTGCGCGGACAGAGCGTGAAAGTTTATTGTTGTTCCCATGACGCAGTTCACACCATTCTCGTGCCAGTTACAGCGCGTCCCCGGTGCAATATTTCCCGGTTCCGCCACCTGCAAAGTCATACGTGCGGTGTCTTAACAAAGCGTTCCGAGATGCCAGTCCCGACTGGGTTTTGTAAAAATCAACTCTCGTAACGGGTGCGGCCCCGGCGGCTGGTGTCCAGCGGCAGGTTCATGTGCAGCGGCTGATGCGCACGCTGAGCGCAGGCTTGGCGCGGGCAGATGTGGCAGTTAATGCCGATCTGGCTATAGAGTCCGGGCCCGTCCATGTTGTAGGGGCGGGCATAGCCTATCCTGTCCGCATGACTGTTTTCGCATCCTATGGCGACGACGAGGCGGCGGTCCTGGGTCTGACGGCTGAACACCGGCCGGTCGGTGGTGCGGCTGATGGTGAAGAAGCGCGCCCCGTCGGGCAGTTCTACAAATTGCGGCAGGATCAGCCCGGGCACCCGAAAGGCGCCGTGCAAATCCCAGACCGGGCAGGCGCCGCCCTCTTCGGCCAAGGTGAAGTCTGTGGCATTGAAGCGCTTGGTCACATTCCCCGCTCGATCCACGCGCAGGAAAAAGAACGGCACGCCGCGTGCCCCGTCCCGCTGAAGGGTGGTCAGACGGTGGCAGACCTGTTCAAAGCTGACCCCAAAGGTGGCGGCGATCCGGTCGATATCGTATTCGGTTTCCTGCGCGAGGGTCAGGACCTCTTCATAGGGCATGAGCAGGGCGGCGGCGAAATAGTTGGTGAGCTCGACCCGCAGCCGGGCAAGGCCTGCCTCGCTGTCGATACCGCTTTCCTTGGTCAGCCGCTCGACGATTGGGGCCGCCTCGACCAGGCCCAGCACATGGGCCAGCTGAAAGATGCGGTTGGTGTGGTCAAGCGCCTCGGACAGGGCGACGCTGTGGTTCTGCTGATCAAAGGCGCGCAGGGTTTCAGGCATGTCGCTGATGCGGCGCACCTCGGTCTGGATGTTGTGTTCGATCCGCAGGTGGCGTTTGAGAAGCGCATACATATCGTCATGCGGGCCACCGATCCGGGTGGCGACAGCCTCTGCGGAACGTTCCAGAGCGTCGAAATGATTGCCGTGATCGCGGAAAAAATCGTGAATCTGCGTCTCTGGCGTGCTGAGGCGCAGATCTGACGCGGCATCCGATCCGGCGAGCCGCTTGACCTGATCCACCACCGAGCGATGTGCCTGATAAAGCTGCACCAGCCGGGCCACCAAACGCGGCGCATGGTCGACGGCGGCGCGCAATTCTGTCAGGTCCGGCTGTTCCGAGGAAAAGAGCGGATCGCGCATGAGTGCCCGAAGATCGGCCAGTTTGGCGCCTTCGTTGTCCTGCACGAGGGAGCGGCCGTCGATGCCATAAGCCTCGGTCAGAGCCATCAGAACCTGCACGGAAAGGCTGCGCTGATTGTTTTCCAATAGATTTACATACGCGGGACTGATGGACAGGTGCCGGGCCATTTCGGCCTGGGTGTGTCCATACTGACGTCTCAGCTGGCGCAATTGCGGGCCGACTAGGGTTTTGCTCATGATAACAACATTACACTAAATTGGATTGTTGTGGTAATGATTAACACGCTTACTCCTTTTGTCGTGATATTTTCTTACGTCACGATATGTAAAGTGATGGACTTGTGAGGGGATGCGGAAAAGACCGCACGCATAGAGAGAGTCCGCACAGGAGGAGAAGTTAACATGAACAACACTTTCACGCGGCGTGTTGCGCTGGCGGTTGCGGCCTCGGCCGCGTTGATCTCGGCCACGACGACATCCGCGCTGGCTCAGGACTGGAAGCCGATAAAGCCGATCGAGATGGTGATTATGGCCGGGCAGGGCGGTGGGGCCGACCGTCTGGCACGGCTGTTCCAGTCGATGATCCAGCGCGAGAATCTGTCGAACATGCCGATCCTGCCGGTGAACAAGGGGGGCGGATCGGGCGCCGAGGCGCTGCGCTATCTCAAGGACAAGGAAGGGGATGCCTATGTCCTGATGGCGACGCTGAACAGCTATTACACCACGCCTCTGCGCACCGATATCGGCGTCGATATTGCGGAATTCACGCCGATTGCCCGTATGGCGGTCGACACTTTCGTGCTTTGGGTCAGCGAAGACAGCGGAATCACCAATCTGGACGAATATGTCGCCGCCGTGAAAGCGGCCGGCAAAGACTGGAAGATGGGGGGAACCGGCACCGGCGCAGAGGACAGTCTGGTCACGGCGATGCTGGAAAAGGAATTCGGTCTTGAGATGACCTATGTCCCGTTTGAGGGCGGTGGCGAGGTCGCGAAGTCGCTGATCGGGGGGCATATCGATTCGACGGTGAACAATCCGTCCGAACAGATGGGGTTCTACAACGCCGGCAAGGCCATTCCGATTGCCGCCTTCACCCCTGAACGCGTCGCGGCCTTTCCCGAAACCCCCACGATGATCGAGCTGGGGCATGATCTGGTCTATGCGATGCAGCGGTCGTTTGTGGCACCCAAGGACATGCCACCTGAAGCCGTCGCCTATTACACCGAGATGTTCACCAAGCTGAACGCTCTGCCAGATTGGCAGAAATACACGGTGGACGAGGCGCTCGAGGCGGATTTCCTGACTGGCGATGACCTGCAGGCCTATTTCCTGGAAGAACGTGCCAAACACGAAGCTCTGCTTAAGGCGATGGACGAACAAGCGTCCTGAGCGACACTGAAACGCAAGACCGGGCCGGGGCAACGTCAGCCCCGGCCTTGAACGTAGAAGACGATGTTCCCGGGGGGAGAATACCATGCTAGCCGCTGACCGTTTGATCGCTGCCGCATTGATGGCGCTGTCTGCCTATTTCATGTGGCATGCCACCGTGCTGCCTATCGGCTGGAATGGTGAAACCGGCGGGCCGGGGGGCGGAGGGTTTCCGTTCTGGCTGTCGGCGATCATGTTCGCAGCGGCCTGCGGCATCCTGCTCAAAACCTTTCGCTCTCAGGCGCGGTCCGGCACCTTCTTTGATCTGTCGATGGTCCGTTCGGTTCTGGCGGTGGTCATCGCGCTGGTTGTCACCATCGCGCTCATGCCGATTGTCGGCACCTATATCGCGCTGCCACTGTTCCTGTTCTGGTATCTGCGGATTTTTGGCCGACACAGCTGGGCGGTCACCGTGCCGATCACGATTCTGACGCCGGTCTTTCTGTTCTTCTTTTTCGAGGTGACGGTTAAGATCCTGTTACCCAAGGGCTTTACCGAGCCGCTCTTCTTTCCGCTATACGCATTTTTCTTCTGAGGAGCCAACGTCATGGAAATGTTTGCACATCTGGCCGACGGTTTTGCCACCTCATTGTCCCCCCTGAACATCCTGATCGTCGTGCTGGGTGTGACGGCGGGCCTGTTCATCGGCGCCATGCCTGGGCTGGGGTCGGTTAACGGGGTGGCCATCGTGCTGCCACTTACTTTTGTCGTGCCGCCGTCCTCGGCGATCATCCTGCTGGCGGCGATCTATTACGGTGCGATGTACGGGGGGGCGATATCGTCGATCCTGTTGGGAATACCCGGTGCCTCGACCGCTGTGGCGACGACCTTTGATGGTCGACCCATGGCGCAGCAGGGCAAGGCGGGGCTGGCGCTGATCGCTGCCGCCGTTGCGTCTTTTGTCGGTGGGACGATCTCTGTCATTCTGTTCACGCTTTTTGCGGCACCTCTGGCCGATATCGCGCTGAAGTTCGGACCAGCCGAGGAATTTGCGCTGGTGCTGATGGCCTTCACGACCTTTGTGGGCCTGGGGGGGGATGATATCCTCAAGACCATCGTGATGATCTGCCTTGGCCTCGTGCTGTCGACCGTCGGGCTTGACCTGATTTCCGGCCAGCCACGGCTGATCTTTTTTGACCAGCCCGGGTTTTATTCCGGCATCAGTTTTCTTGTGCTGGCCATCGGTGTCTACGGGATTGGAGAGGTGCTTTATACGATCGAAACCTCCAAGACCGCGCCTGCGGTGACGCCCGCCAAGATCACGCTCAAGGAATTGGGTCTGGGCCTGCGCGAGATGAACAAGCTGTGGAAGACTATGACCATGGGGTCGGTGCTGGGCTTTTTTGTCGGCATGCTGCCTGCGGCGGGGGCGACCCCGGCGGCGCTGATGTCTTATGGCATCGCGAAAAGCACGTCAAAGACCGGCCGGACCTTTGGCAAGGGCAATATCGAAGGTGTGGTTGCGCCCGAGACGGCCAACAATGCCGCCTCGACCGGATCGCTGCTGCCGATGCTGACGCTGGGCATTCCGGGATCACCGACCACGGCGCTGCTGCTGGGGGGCATGGTGATGTGGGGGCTGGTGCCCGGACCGATGCTGTTCATAGAACAGCCGGATTTTGTCTGGGGGCTGATCTCGTCGCTTTACACGGCGAACTTTGCAGCCGTTGCGATCAACATCGCACTGATCCCGCTGTTCGTCTGGGCGCTGCGGATGCCGTTCACCGTGCTTTGCGCGCTGGTGCTGGTGCTGTGCATCGTAGGGGGCTATGCGCCCAGCCAGAAGATGCACGACGTCTGGCTGATTGCAGGTTTCGGCGTCGGAGGCTATCTGATGCGCAAGGCGGATTATCCGATGGCGCCGCTGGTGCTGGCCCTTGTGCTGGGGCCGCTGATGGAGAAAAGTTTCCGTCAGACGCTGATTGCAGAGCGGGGGGATGTCTTTGCCTTTATTGAACGCCCGCTGTCGGGAACGTTCATGGCGCTCGCGCTGCTTTTCTTTCTGCTGCCGTTGATCAACTATCTGGTCAAAGGCGCAAAGCGTAAAATAGCTCCGGCGGAGTGACCGGGGACGGGACTAGGGAAGGACTGACCACATGACGATTCTCAAAGATCTGATTGCGCCGCATGACGCAGGCGCACCCGCCATCGGCGCGCCGGGGCGCGACTGGCTGAGCTATGGGGCGCTGCGTGAGCTGACGGCAGATATCGCCGAGACGCTGCATGGGTTCGGCATCGGGTGCGGTGACCGCGTGGCCATCGTGTTGCCGAACGGGCCGGAAATGGCCACGGCTTTTGTCACCATTGCACAGGCGGCGACCACGGCACCGCTGAACCCGGGCTACCGCGAGGATGAATATGTCTTCTACCTAGAGGATCTGAAGGCCAAGGCGCTGGTGGTCGAAGCCGGCTATGACGGCCCGGCGCTGGGCGCGGGGCAGAAGCTGGGACTGGCAATTCTGCGGGTGAATGTGGCTGGCGATGCGCCTGCGGGGCATTTCACGCTGAGCGCAGATGGCACCCCCGAGGGCACTTATGACGCCGCAGCGCCGGGCGCTGATGACGTCGCGCTGATCCTGCACACCTCTGGCACCACGTCGCGCCCCAAGATCGTGCCATTGCTGCAATCCAACATCGCCGCGTCGGCGCAGAACATCGGTGCGTCGCTTGGCCTTGTCGCGTCTGATCGGTGCCTGAACGTGATGCCGCTGTTCCATATCCATGGGTTGCTGGCGGCTGTTTCCGCTTCGCTTGCCGCAGGCGGGTCGATCTGGTGCGCGCCGGGCTTCAATGCGTTGCAGTTCTTTGCCTGGATGAAAGAGGCACAGCCAAGCTGGTACACCGCCGTGCCGACGATGCATCAGGCGATCCTGTCGCGCGCGCCGCGAAACGCGGATGTGATCAGGGATGTGCCGCTGCGCTTCCTGCGCTCCTCGTCAGCCTCGCTGCCCGCGCAGGTCATGGCGCAGCTGAACGAGGTCTTTGGCGCGCCGGTGATCGAGGCCTATGGCATGACAGAAGCTGCGCATCAGATGTGCTGCAACCCGTTCGACATGCAGAAACCCGGATCGGTCGGCAAGGCAGCGGGGCCTGAGGTGGCCGTGGCCCATGAGGCTGAGGACCGGATCATCGATGGCACGGGTGAAGTTGTCATCTCGGGCGCCAACGTAACCCCGGGCTACGAAAGCAACCCGGACGCGAATGCCAAGAACTTCTTTGAACAAGATGGCAAGCGCTGGTTCCGCACCGGGGATCAGGGCAAGATCGACACCGATGGATTCCTGCATCTGACCGGGCGTCTGAAAGAGATCATCAACCGGGGCGGTGAAAAGGTATCACCGCTTGAGGTTGACGGGGTGCTGATGGATCACCCGGCGGTTGGTCAGGTCGTGACCTTTGCCCTGCCGCATCCCAAGCTGGGTGAGGAAGTGGCGGCGGCTGTGGTGCTGAGAGAAGGTATGGAGGCAACAGAGCGCGAGATCCGCGACTTTGCCGCCGAACGGATGGCCGATTTCAAGGTGCCGCGCAAGGTGATCATCCTGGACGAGATTCCCAAGGGCGCGACCGGCAAGATGCAGCGCATCGGTCTGGCGGAAAAGCTGGGCCTGGTTGAAGACGCCTGAGGGCCTTTTCCGGTGTCTGTCCCTGTGGCAGGCACCGGAATTTTGCGTATTTGAAAAAGAGAAGAAGCAGGGGACGCCCGGCAGATGACGCCGGGGCGGTGGGTAAGACTGAATGAAGATCTGTGTGTTCGGAGCGGGCGCCATCGGCGGCTATATGGGTGTGAAGCTGGCGCAGGCGGGGGCGGATATCAGCCTTGTCGCGCGGGGGCCGCATCTGGCGGCGATGCAGGCGAAGGGTCTGAAGCTGATCGAAGAGGGCGGCGAGGAGACCGTTGCCAAGGTCACCGCGTCGGAAGATCCGGGCGAGATCGGTGTGCAGGATTATGTCATCGTGACGCTCAAGGCGCATTCGGTGCCCGCGGTGGTGGAGCGGATGCAACCGCTGATCGGCCCCAATACGACAATTGTGAGCGGGGTGAACGGGGTGCCTTGGTGGTATTTCCACAAAATCGGTGGCGAACTTGAGGGCACCCGGCTGGAGTCTGTCGATCCCGGCAACAAGCAGTGGGACGGTTTCGGGCCGGACCGGGTGCTGGGCTGCGTGGTCTATCCGGCGGCCGAGGTGATCGAACCTGGCGTGATCAAACATATCGAGGGCAACCGGTTTTCTCTGGGCGAGCCAGACGGGGCAAAATCTGACCGTGCGCTGGCCCTGTCCAGGGCCCTGTCTGAGGCGGGGTTGAAGGCGCCTGTGAGGCCGCGTCTGCGCGACGAGATCTGGGTCAAGCTCTGGGGTAATCTGTCGTTCAACCCGATCTCGGCGCTGACCCATGCGACGCTCGATGTGCTCTGCACCGATCCCGGCACGCGGGCCGTGGCAAAGGGCATGATGCTTGAAGCGCAGGCCGTTGCGGAAAAGCTGGGGGTGAAATTCCCGATTGACGTGGAAAAACGCATCGACGGCGGCGCGGCTGTTGGCGCGCACCGCACCTCGATGCTGCAGGATCTTGATCAGGGGCGTCCGATGGAGATCGACGCGCTGATCGGGTCGGTGCAGGAACTGGGGCGCGTCACGGACACAGCGACGCCGACCATCGACACGGTCCTGGCGCTGGTGCAGCTGCGGGCACGTTCTGCAGGTCTTTACACCTGAGAAAAGACGCGGACAGGCGGCGGGTTTCATGCGGGATCAGAGCGGGTCTGATGCCGGAGCAAGGCGCTTCTCTGCCTGACGCGGACTGCAAACGCCTTTTGGGCGCAGGGCCTTGCTTATGAGGGTTTTCATGGCATTGCAGCTCCTGCACTTGATCTCCGCGCGATTTTGCAGGCTTTTGGGGCTACAAAAATTTTGTCACATAAAGAGTGATTTCGCCTTGTAATACCTCTGTTTGCTTGGCTATACGCGTCAGTGGAGATGTGGCCGAGTGGTCGAAGGCGCTCCCCTGCTAAGGGAGTAGGCCCGGAAGGGTCTCGAGGGTTCGAATCCCTTCGTCTCCGCCATACTCCTTTGATGTTGCAACGTTATCAAACTTCTCTCATCTTCTGATTTTGGGCGGCCTGTTCAGGCAATATTCGGCGTGCGACGAGGTCCCTTTAACGTTGTGCACTGATACATCGCCATTGCGACTCTGTTAAACACGGCTGTTTTTGCGCATCGTGCATGAGTCTGCAGCTTTTGTCCGGGAGGAGAAATCCCAACAAGGCTGTGCCAGATGGTACGTGACAAGAATGGCCATGAACGGGTAGGTAGACCACATGAAACATGTCAAAAAAACAACCACCGAAGATGCCCTCATTCAGGAATTCTTGGAGAAGGGCGGTAAAGTCAGCGTCGGTAAAACCAAGCCGCTTCCCAGCGGGTTGGGTTTGAGCAACAACGCCTGGAACAACAAGCTGACCAAGGAAGAACGGGCCGCGCGCGACAAGAAGTGATCTGTTGCTGACTGTGCGGATTTCGCCGGGCGCCAGGCGCGAGGCTTTGCTGTTATGGCGCGCGTGAGGCATCGTGCAACCGTTTAGCATTCTGGTGTCCGTGGATGTATTGCGCCGTACCTCATGGCAGAGTCTTGACGTGACGGGGCGTTGATCTGCTGTTTTGGAAAGTGCGCTTTTACAGATTATGTCTGACTGGCAGCGGTCTCTTGAAGAGGGAAACACCTTCGCCGCGGCCCGGACCCCCCCCCCGGATTTTCGGCAGGATGGAGTCCCGACCGGGCGGCGTGGTGCCCATTGGGGTCCGCGTTTGTGAGTTCTGTCAGGGCTTTAGGGTCGCTTTCATACCTGCGTCGGGAAAGCAGGTTGCACTGTGTCCCTGCGCCTCTTGCCAGCGGCCAATCGAGCGGCGGGTCTTGAACCCGGGCAGGCCGTCCGCGCCACCCACATCATGGTCCTTCTTTTTAAGCGCGCGCTGCATTGTGGCAATATCGGAACGATAAAGCCCGCCCACGGCGCCCCATTTGGCCTGAAAGTCGCCAACGCCATACTGGATGCGGTCCCCCACATGACCGACGAACAGCGCGTAGAGGTCGCTCATGTTGTAACCTTTCAGCACATAGAAATTGGGTGTGACAAGGAAGGCCGGACCAGAACGCCCGGCGGGCATCAGCAGAAAGCCGACCCCTTGCCGTTCCTGTTCGGGAAAGGGGCGGCCAGAAACGCGGGCGATCCCGGCCTGTTCCCAGTCGCGGATGAGACGCCCTTGATCCGGCCCTTCGAGCGTACAGGACAGGGAGTGTGGCACCGTGACCTCGAACCCCCAGTCGCGGCCCGCAACCCAGCCATGACGCGCCAGATAGGTGGCGATGGAGGCGATGGTGTCCGGTTCCGAACGCCAGATGTCCGCGCGCCCGTCGCCATCGCCATCGGCGGCATATTTCAGAAAGTTGGTGGGCATGAACTGTGGCTGTCCCAGCGCCCCGGCCCAGCTGCTTTTCATCACGCTTTCGGGCGCATGACCTGCCTCGGCAATTTGCAGGGCGGCGAGGAGTTCATCGGTGAAGTAGGGGGCGCGGGTGCTCATGAAACCCTTGGTGCCCAGAACCTGGAAGGCGTTGTGGGGAATGGCCGCGCGGCCATAGCCGCTTTCGCGACCCCAGATGGCGAGGAGGATGCGGCCGGGCACCCCTGTTGCCTTTTCTGCCGCCGCCAGTGTCGCGGCGTGGCGTTTGGCCATTTGCCGACCCACCGATGTTGCCGCGTCCAGAGAGCCGCGATTGAAATATGTGCCGGGCGCGCCGAATTCTGCCTGACGCTGATGTTTTGGCGTCTGCGGTTTGGTGCCGGGGGGCAGGAGGTCAGGCAAGTCCCAGTTCAGCGTGACGCCTGCAAAGGCGTTGTCGAACGTAAGCCGAGACACGCCGGAAGAGTGGGCGCGGGGCCAGACTGTGTTTTCCAGCCAGATGCGAAATTGCCCTTCGATCCCGGCACGATCCTGTGCCGCTGTGGGAAGGGCCAGAAGGCAGAGCATAAGGCTGAGGAAAATGTTGCGCAGCATTGGAAGGTTCCTATTCAGAGGTTTCCGGCCAAAGGTTTGCGTGTCGTCAAACTGAGGACAGAAAAACACGCAAGGCGCCCGCAGTTTCCAGCGGGGACTGGTCGGGAAAGAAATGCCCGCCGGGAATCGCTGCATGGCGCATGTCGGCCAACCGCTCCGCCCAGGTGGCAGGCACATCCATCGCCCGCGCCATGGCGCCGTCCTGACCATAGAGCACCAGCGCGGGGCAGCTGACCCTGCGGGCCAGATCGGTGGCATCCTCGGCGAAATCCACATCAATCGCGGCGCGGTAATCGTTGCACATGGCGCGGATGCTATCGGGATCCCGCCATGCCTTGCGATAGGCGTCCAGAAGGTCGGCATCAAAATCCGAAAGCTGCGCCTTGCCGAAGCCCAGCAGGCAGCGTTCGAAATAGGCATCCGGATCGTGGCCGATCATGGTTTCGGGAAAGGGAGCGGGCTGGGCGAGGAAGAACCAGTGATAATAGGCGCGCGCCACCGAGGTCGAGAGCGTCGCCAGCAGGTGATGGGTCGGCACGATATCCATCAGCGTCAGGCTGTGCAGCGCCTCTGGCCTGTCCAGTGCCATCCTGTGGGCGGTGCGCGCACCCCGATCATGGCCAACCAGATGAAAGCGTTCAACGCCAAGCTGTTGCATGAGCATATTCATGTCAGAACCCATATTGCGAAAGCTCATGTCCGTCATGTCTGCCGGTTTGGAGCTCTCGCCGTAGCCGCGCAGATCTGCGCAGACGACGGTGAAATCTCGCGCCAGATCCTGTGCGATGGGCCCCCACATGGCGCGGGTCTGTGGAAATCCGTGCAGCAGGAGCACCGCGGGGCCGTCTCCGCGGATGTCACAGGCTATGACCTGGCCGTTGACGTGCAGTTGCTGCATGGTCTTTCCCTTCAAAGGGCAATCGCAGAAGGACTGTCCTGCGCGAGGAGAATGCCGGACGGCCCCTGACAGAGCCGCCCGGCAGATGTGCTTTAGCTGATCGCGTCGAGCACGCGCGCCCAAGAGCGGATGCCCTTGTGAAAGCTTTCCACATCATACTTTTCGTTCGGGCTGTGGATCTGGTCGTCATCCTTGCCAAATCCGATCAGCATGGCGTCGGTGCCGAGG
The DNA here is from genome assembly GCF_002760615.1 of Puniceibacterium antarcticum. Taxonomy (GTDB): domain Bacteria; phylum Pseudomonadota; class Alphaproteobacteria; order Rhodobacterales; family Rhodobacteraceae; genus Puniceibacterium; species Puniceibacterium antarcticum. The sequence continues at coordinate 100,681 of NZ_AWWI01000060.1, forward strand.
ATCTTTTTGAAATGCCCGGCGATGGGGATCGACCCGCCGCAGCCCACATAGGCAGCTGTCTCTGGCCATTCGTCGGAAAGCGCTTTGCGCGCGGATTCGAAAGCCGGGTGTTCGATGGACATGGTGGAGGCACCCGAATTGCCGTGCCCGCGGAAATCGGCGGTGCAGTCGGCGGGCAGCTGTGCAGTGACCCAGGCGCGAAAGCTTTCGCGGATGGCATGCGGGTCCTGTTCGCCGACCAAGCGGAAGCTGATCTTGGCGCTGGCCTTGGAGGGCAGCACGGTCTTGAACCCTTCGCCGGTATAGCCGCCCTTGATGCCGTTGACCTCGCAGGTGGGGCGCGACCAGATCATCTCAAGCGGGGTACGGTCCTGTTCACCGGCGGGCTGGGACAGGCCCACGTCGCCGAGGAAGCTGGCGTAGTCAAAGCCGAGTTCCTGCCACTGTTCGGCCATTTCGGGCGAAAGTTCCGGCACACCGTCATAAAAGCCGGGGATGGTCACACGGCCGGTTTCGTCATGTAGCCCTGCGATGATGCGCGACAGCACGCGGATCGGGTTCATCGCCACACCGCCGTACATGCCCGAATGCAGATCCTTGGTCGCGCCGGTGATGGTCAGCTCTTCGCCCAGAAGGCCGCGCAGCATGGTGACAATGGCGGGGGTCTTGGATTGGAACAGGCCGGTGTCGCAGATCAGCGCGATGTCGGATTTCAGCTCTTCGGCGTTTTCCTGCATGAAGGGGACGAGCGAGGGCGAGCCGGATTCCTCTTCGCCCTCGAAAAAGAAGGTGATCTTGCAGGGCAGGGAGCCGTTGACTGCCTTCCAGGCGCGGCAGGCTTCGACAAAGGTCATAAGCTGGCCCTTGTCATCCGAAGACCCACGGCCCCGGATCACGCGGCCCTTGGCGGTGTCTTCGATCTGCGGATCAAAGGGGGCACGGTCCCAGAGTTCCAGCGGATCGACGGGCTGCACATCGTAATGGCCGTAAAATAGCACATGCGGGCCGGGAGCGTCGATATGGCCAACGACCATGGGATGACCGGGTGTAGGCCGCTTGGTCGCGTCGATACCAAGTGACTGAAGGTCTGCCACCAGCCAGTCGGCGGCGGTCTGGCAGTCGGCCTTGTAAGCCGGGTCGGTCGAGATGGACGGGATGCGCAGTAGGTCGATAAGCCGGTCGGTAGCGGCGGCAAGATCGTCGTCGATGCGGCTGAGCACGGCGTCGAGGGTCATGGGCGAAACTCCTTCATCTGGGTTTGCGCTGACGGTATCAGTCCGGTGTCTGGTGTCCAGAGCGAGCGGAAGTGTGCGCCTGACAGAAAGCTTCGTTCAGAGGTCCGTGTGATGACGCTATTGTGAAAACCATTCGGAACCAAAGTCTTGGGGGTTGATCCGAGCCAATTTTAGGTAAAGAGCACGCTGCATGCCCACTTTGGTCTTGTGGCATCGGGTGTCAAAGGCCGATATTCCTGTCCTCCAACTGCCAGAGCTTTGACTCAGATCAAGGCTGCGACACCAGGTCATCAGGTAGGGCGGTTGTCATGAGCGGATGGAGACTATATCCATTCACGAAGCTGAATACAGGTCCGATGCAGGGGGTAGGACTCTCTGGGCGGGCCAAGCCTAAGGAGCTGCCTGGTGGATTACACCGCGAAACTTGATCAAGCGCTGGACCAACTGCATCAGGAAGGCCGTTACCGTACGTTTATCGATATCGAGCGCAAGCAGGGCCATTTTCCGCATGCGACCTGGCGCAAACCCGACGGATCACACGCGGCGATCACCGTCTGGTGCGGCAACGACTATCTGGGCATGGGCCAGCATCCCGTGGTGCTGAAAGCCATGCACGATGCCATTGATGCAACCGGCGCCGGATCGGGAGGCACACGCAACATCAGCGGCACCACGACCTATCACAAGCGTCTTGAAGCCGAGCTGGCGGATCTGCACGGCAAAGAAGCGGCGCTGCTGTTCAATTCGGCCTATGTGGCCAACGATGCGACGCTGTCCACCCTGCCCAAGCTGTTTCCGGGGCTGATCATCTATTCCGACGCGCTGAACCACGCCAGCATGATCGAAGGTGTGCGCCGAAACGGCGGGGCCAAGCGGATCTTTCGCCATAACGACGTTAAGCATTTGCGCGAACTGATGGCCGCAGATGATCCTGCCGCGCCCAAGCTGATCGCTTTCGAATCGATCTATTCGATGGATGGGGATTTCGGTCCGATCAAAGCAATCTGCGATCTTGCAGACGAATTTAACGCGCTGACCTATCTGGATGAAGTCCACGCCGTTGGCATGTATGGCCCGCGCGGGGCCGGTGTGGCAGAGCGGGACCGACTGATGCACCGTCTCGACATCATCAATGGCACACTTGCAAAGGCCTTTGGGGTCGTCGGGGGCTATATCGCCGCAAGCTACAAGATGTGTGATGCGGTGCGCTCCTATGCGCCAGGGTTCATCTTCAGCAGCTCCCTGCCGCCTGCCATCGCCGCCGCCGCCGCCGCGAGCGTTGCGCATCTCAAGCGCGACACTGCGCTGCGTGAAAAGCATCAAACTCAGGCCAAGATCCTGAAAACACGTCTTAAAGCCATGGGTTTGCCGCTGATAGATCACGGCAGCCACATCGTGCCAGTGATCGTGGGGGACCCCAAACACACCAAGATTCTGAGCGACATGCTTCTCGACAGCTATGGTATCTACGTCCAGCCCATCAATTTTCCTACGGTTCCCCGCGGGACGGAACGCCTGCGTTTTACCCCATCACCGGTGCATGGCCCTGCCGAGATGGACAAGCTTGTGCGCGCCATGGACGCCTTGTGGTCGCATTGTGCGCTAAATCGCGCCGAATTGAGTGCGTGATGCCAACTGCCGTATAATTGTGTTTAATATGTGTTAACTTTCTGTGGATAAGAATACGACACGAATCGTATCTTAATTTGTCGCACTGGCAGGCACGGGACGTGTGATGGTGGAAATAGGGCAGTCGGAATGATCGGGCGCAAACAATCGCGCATGGCAGTTGAAGAGGAGTCAAAGCCACGCAGCTTTGACGACTTTGTTCTGCGTCTTGGTGACGTAATGCGTGGCGAACGCGCCACCATGGGTAAAAGCCTGCTTGATGTGCAGCGGGAACTGCGTATCAAAGCCAGTTACATTGCTGCGATTGAAAACTGTGACCCAACCGCTTTTGATACCCCAGGGTTCATCGCAGGATATGTGCGTTCCTATGCGCGGTATCTGGACATGGATCCGGACGAAACTTTCAGCCTCTTTTGCGCGGAAAGCGGCTTTGCGACCGCACATGGCATGTCCGAAAAGGCGAGTGTCCTCAAAAAACGCGATGACATCGCCCAGGTGAGCAGACTGCCTGCGCGCGATCCCTTCTCGCATCCGTCGATGCCTTTTACGCCGGGCGGTGATTCTTTTTTATCGCGCATCGAACCAGGTGCAGTCGGCTCGACTTTGGTTTTGCTGCTGTTGATTGGCGGCATCGGCTTTGGTGGCTGGTCCGTGTTGAAGGAAGTTCAGCGCGTACAGCTTGCGCCGATCGAACAGACTCCGATCGTTCTGTCTGATCTGGATCCGCTGGATACAGCAACTTCTGCCACGTCCATCGAAGTTGCTGACGCGGCCGGGGTGTTCAGTCCTCCGAGCAATGAGGCGATGGATCGCCTCTATCGTCCGCAAGCGCTGGATGTGCCGGTGCTCGTGGCGCGTGATGCCCCGATCTCGACGCTTGATCCCCGCAGCGTCGGTGCGTTTGCAAGTGCCGCGACCTCTGATCTCGAGAAGGTTCAGACCGCCGCACCGGATGCTGCGGGCGCGATCGAAACCGCCTTGGCACAGGCATTGGAGCCGCCCGCTTCGCCACAGGTGCTCGAAGCTTCGGCTCCGGGTGTTACCATGATCGCGGTGCGTCCGGCCTGGGTGCGCGTGCGGGCCCCGGATGGAAGCGTGATCTTTGAGGGCATCATGAATGCCGGCGACACCTATCCTGTGCCACAGACTCAGGACGCGGCAACAGTGCGTGTCGGTGAGGCTGGCGCGGTATACTTCGCGATAAAGGGACAGACCTATGGCCCTGCAGGGGGCGATGGTCTGGTGAAGACCTTGGCCCTGGCGGCGGATCAGCTCACGGCCTCTTACAGCGTTGCAACGATCGATTCAGATCGTGACCTTGCCCGTGTCGTGGCACAGCTGAACGCGCCCGTGTCAGAGTGATCATATCCTGTGTCGAAGGTTGATAACGACGCCTTCCAACGCTAGCTATAGGGACGGGGTCAACATCTGACCCCACAAGTTTCATGCAGGCGAGGGAGCCTTCGATGAGCCTCAACCACATCCGTCCGTGGCGCAACATCTATCGCCGCAAATCACGCCAGATCATGGTGGGCAACGTACCGGTCGGGGGGGATGCGCCGATCACGGTACAGACCATGACAAATACGCTCACCACAGATATCAAGGCCACCATCGCGCAGGTTCTGCGTTCTGCAGAGGCCGGTGCAGATATCGTACGGATCTCTGTGCCGGATCAGGCTTCGGCCAAGGCGCTCAAGGAAATCGTGCGCGAAAGTCCGGTGCCGATCGTTGCCGATATCCATTTCCACTATAAACGTGGGATCGAGGCGGCTGAGGCTGGCGCGGCCTGTCTGCGTATCAATCCGGGAAATATCGGCAGCAAGGAGCGAGTGCGCGACGTCATCCAAGCCGCACGCGATCACGGCTGTTCCATGCGCATCGGCGTCAACGCTGGTAGCTTGGAAAAACATCTTCTGGAAAAATACGGTGAACCTTGCCCGGATGCGATGGTCGAAAGCGGTCTGGAACACATCCGTATCCTGCAGGATAACGATTTCCACGAATTCAAGATCAGCTGCAAGGCATCGGATGTCTTCATGGCCGCTGCCGCCTATCAGCAGCTGTCAGAGGCGACAGATGCGCCCATCCATCTTGGCATCACCGAGGCTGGTGGGCTGACCTCTGGAACGATCAAATCCGCCATCGGCCTAGGCAATCTTTTGTGGATGGGCATCGGTGACACGATCCGCGTCAGCCTGTCCGCTGATCCGGTGGAAGAGGTCAAGGTCGGATTCGAGATTCTGAAGTCCCTTGGCTTGCGCCACCGAGGCGTGAATATCATTTCTTGCCCAAGCTGCGCGCGTCAAGGTTTTGATGTGATCAAGACGGTCGAAGCCCTAGAACAACGGCTTGAACACATCAAGACTCCGATGAGCCTGTCGATCATCGGCTGTGTGGTGAACGGCCCCGGAGAGGCGCTGATGACCGATGTCGGTTTCACCGGCGGCGGTAATGGGGCCGGTATGGTCTATCTGGCCGGAAAGCAAAGCCACAAGATGTCCAACGAACAGATGGTTGATCACATCGTCGAAGAGGTCGAGAAGAAGGCCGCGAGTCTTGAAGCACAGGCGGCGGCCGAAAGCCAAGCCGCAGAATAGCGTCTTCATCTGCCTAGAAATATCCTCGGGGAGCGCGAGGGGCAGACAGCCCCTCGTTTCTGCCTTCTCAGATCACGCCGCTGTCACCATGACATTCTGACGGCGCAGTTCGGTTCGACCATAGGTTGTCAGAAACGCGATATCCGTGGCATCACGTCCGACGCAGATCCGCGCCATATCCTCTGGTTTGGCCATGCCGGTCGGGTCCACCAGATGCCAGGCCCCTTCCAGCCAGACCTCGACCACTGCGTGAAAATCCTGAGGTTCCACACCCAGCGCGTAGACGCTTACGATGCGCGCCGGGATCGTTCCAGCGCGCGCCAGCGTGATGAGCATATGCGCGAAATCGCGACAAACTCCCTGACGCAGCACAAATGTTTCCAGCGCCGAAGTTTCCGCGTCCGAGGTCCCCGGAACATAGGCGAAGAAGGTGTTCACAAAGGTGTTCATCGCGGCCAGTTTGGCGCCCCCCTGCAGCGTGCCGAATTCAGCATTCACAAAGGCAAGGAACTTGTCTGATGGGCAGTAGCGCGACGGAAACAGGTATTTGACCACCTCAGGAGGCAGGTCATGGGGAAGGTCAGCTTTCAGTTCCGCGATATTTTCGGTCTTGCGCTTGATCTTGATCTCTGCGGCATAGTGCCAGGTCAGTGCGCTGGTCTCCTGCACCCAGAGCCGTTCGCCGATATCCTCTTCAGCTGGGGTGGTGCGAGGGGTGCGGGTCTGTGTGGTCAGTAAGCCGGAGACCAGGGTCTGGTCAGGCATGTCTGCGGCGTAGATCTGTGCCAGGCAATCGGTTGGACCGAAGAGGGCATAGTCCAGCGTCACGTCGATCTTGAGGTTCATGGTCTCTCCGGAGCAAGTCAGGTCTATGATGAGGTTTGGTCTGGGCGCACAAGATAAGGCAGCGCCGCTTTGGCGCTGCCTTATCTTGCTCTTCTGAGCGAATGCAAGGGGTGGGGTATAGGTTCCCGAGTGCCCTTGCTGGCGTTGCAAAATGTCAGATGGCTGACAGGGTCTCAGCCCTCGGAACGTTCCTTGGCGACGATCTGCTCCATCGTGTCCAGCGGAACGTAGCCGCGCACAAGTTCGGTTCCCATGACGAAGGTGGGGGTGCCGTTGATTTTCAGATTCTGCGCAAGCGCACGGGTTTCGCTGATCTGACGCTCGATCTCGGGATCGTCCATCCTGGCGAGAACTGCATCAGCATCCAGTCCCAGCGTGTCGGCCAGACGGCGCAGCACCGGTTCACTCATGTCCGAGGTCATGGTGATCAGAGTGTCATAGGCGGATTTGTAAGCCTCATCCCCTGCAACAAGGCGCACGGCCAGGGCAAAGCGTGTCGAGATCATCGAGGCTTCGCCCAAGATCGGGAACTCCTTGACGATAAACTTGATATTGCCATCCGAGCTGATCAGCTCGGCCACTTCATCATGTGCCTTGCGGCAATAGCCACAGCGGTAGTCCATGAATTCGACCACGGTGATATCCCCGTCGGGATTGCCGCCGACCCAGGAATAGCCGTCCTCAAAAATCTGCGTGGCGTTGTCCGTCAGCAACTGGTCATCGCCTGCGGCCTCCGCCTCGGCCTTGCGTTTTTCGGCGACATCGACGGCCTCGAAGATCACCTCTGGATTGTCGAGCAGATAAGCGCGGACTTCTGCGCGGAAGGCTTCGCGCTCTGCGTCTGACATGGCCGAGACGTCAAAGGCCGAGGCCGGGGCGGAGAGGCCAACGGCAAGTGCGGCGGCGGCAGTGAGGGTCTTGATCATCAGAGGTCTCCCGAAAACAATTAGGGTCAGCGCCGTTGCGCCTGCTTGGCTGCATCTAGCACATCCAGCGCCCGTTGCCACGGGGCAGAGCCGCGCGGCAGCTGATCCACCGCGCGTTTGGCATGAATCCCCGCATCTGCCAATCGGCCTTGCAGGGCATAGCGTTCCGCCGTCACGACCGAGGCCATGCCGGGCTGTTCGGTCTTGGCATAAGCCACGGCGAGATCGCGCAGGATTCGCGCATCGCGCCAGTCCCGGCCACGGGCCTGCTCTAGCACGGTCAGCGCCTCTTGATACTCGCCCGCCGCCAACAGTGCCCGGCCCAGGCCGCCGAGAATGAGGGCGTTGTTCGGAGCGAGTGCGACGGCCTGCCGATAGCTCTGGACCGCCGGACCGGCCTTGCGGGATTCCAGCAGGATTTCCGCCTTGAGATCGATCAGAAAGGGATCGCGTGGGCGCAGGGCAATCGCGCTGTCGATCGCCTTCAGCGCGCGGGGCAGGTCGCTTTGCTGGTGATAGGCGGCGGCCTCGCTCATAAGGGCGATGTCACGGGTAGGGCTTTCAGAAGTGCGTCGCAGCGTCCATTTCGGGTTGCGGATAAAGGCCGACAGTTTGCCCTGCACCCGGGCGAACCAGTAGGCAGCCTCCGGGTCATCGGGCAGGGGTTTTGCGTAGGCTGTGACAAAGCCTTCCATTGCCCGCATCCGGTCGCGGGTCAGCGGGTGGCTGAGCATGTAAGGATCCTGACGGCCAACCGACAGCGCCTCTTGTCCCCGAAATAAGTCGAACACCTCGACCGCGCCTTGAGGGTCAACGCCAGCGCGCACCATGGTGCGGACCGAGCTTTGATCGGCCGAGGCTTCTTCTGCGCGGGAATGCGCGAGGTAGTTGCGCATGATCGAGGATTGCGCACCAAAGGCGATGCCCATCCCTGCTTCGCCTTGGCCCGAGAGCACGGCTGCCGCTGCCAGAGCCATGCCGATCCCGACAGCGGTATTGGCGTTGCGCAGGTTTCCGGCACGGCTGCTGATGTGACCATTGGCAATATGCGCGGCCTCATGTGCGATCACGGCCTGCAGCATGCGCGCACTTGTCAGTTTCAGGATCATGCCGGAATTGATAAAGATGTTCTGGCTGTCGATGATGAAAGCGTTCAGTGAGGGGTCATCCACCACCAGCACGCGCACCTGTGCCGGGGACAGGCCTGCGGCACGGATGATCGGGTCAGCAATCTGGGTGAGGCCATATTCGATGTCCGCATCCCGCAGCAGGGATATCGCCCGTGCCGGGCTGCCCGCAATCAGCGCAAGCCCAAAGGCAAGAACCAGAAATCGGAGTTGCAACATTGACCCTGCGCCCTGTTCGTTTTCTAACCGCCCGTATACCGGACCCTGACCAACCGCCTGTACGCCGGACGAATTCCGACCTGTGTCTACGCGAAGATGGTTAACACGTAATCTAGGGAGAGCGAGATGAGAAACTCAAACCGCGGGGCTGTTGATCCCTTTATCGTGATGGATGTGATGGAGGCTGCCCGCGCCGCCGAGGATGCCGGGCGTCACATCATCCACATGGAAGTTGGTCAGCCGGGCACTCCGGCGCCCGTTGCAGCGCGCGAGGCCCTGGCCAAGGCGATGGAGACGGACGCGCTGGGGTATACGGTGGCTTTGGGGTTGCCCGCGCTGCGTCAGCGGATCGCGCAGCTTTATGGCGAATGGTATAATGTGGACCTTGATCCGGCGCGGGTTGTGGTCACGCCGGGGTCGTCTGGGGGCTTTATCCTTGCCTTTACCGCGTTGTTCGATGCGGGGGAGCGGGTGGCACTGGGGGCGCCGGGCTATCCGTCCTACCGCCAGATCCTGAAGGCGCTGGATCTGGTCCCGGTCGAGGTGCAGACCGCAGCAGAGAATCGCCTGCAGCCGGTGCCGTCTGATCTGGCCGGGCTGGATTATCAGGGGCTTATGGTCGCCTCGCCCGCCAATCCCACGGGCACGATGCTGGACAAGGATGCGCTTGGTGCACTGATCGGGGCCTGTCAGGAGCGCGGGGCGGCGTTTCTGTCGGACGAGATCTATCACGGCATCGAATATGAACGGCGCGCGGTCACTGCGCTTGAGATCAGCGACGATGTCTGCGTGATCAACTCGTTCTCGAAGTATTTCAGCATGACGGGCTGGCGCGTCGGTTGGCTGGTGGTGCCGCCCGCGCAGGTGCGCCAGTTCGAGCGGCTGGCCCAGAACATGTTCATCTGCGCGCCCCACGCGGCGCAGGTGGCGGCGCTGGCGGCGATGGATGCGGGGGAGGAACTGACCGGCAATATGGTCGTCTATGCCGAGAACCGCCGTCTGATGCTGGAAGGTCTGCCAAAGGCCGGGTTTGACCGGATCGCACCACCCGATGGCGCGTTTTACGTCTATGCGGATGTGAGCCATATCTCCGATGACAGCCGCGCCTTTGCCGCCGAAATTCTGGACAAGGCCGGGGTCGCGGTGACGCCGGGGCTGGATTTCGATCCGGTGCGTGGGGGTGGGACCTTGCGATTTTCCTATGCGCGCAGCACTGCGGATATTGTCGAGGGATTGGAGCGTCTTGCGGCCTTCATGGTGGCGCGGGGCTGATCGCTCAAGAAAGGGTTATTGGCAGCAAGGTCGGAATTTTGCTTATTCGGAAAGAGAGGCAGCATGTGGACGGCAGATCACGCACGACCGCCTGAAGGGGTGCCGATCAGATTTCTGGCTGTCCGGTGTTTGCTTGGCATGGTTGCTCTCTGGATCGGGCTTTGCGCTGGCAGCTTGCAAGCGCAGGATCAGGCGGGGGCGACAAAATTTCTGGGCGGTTCGGTGCGCGATACCTGGGGCGGCGCCGAGCTGCGGCTGGAGTTGAGCCACGGCGTGCCTTGGCGGGTTTTTACCCTGACCGCGCCGGACCGGATTGTGGTGGATTTCGGCGCGGTGGATTGGCAGGGTGCCGATCCAGAGAGCCTGCGCCGGGGTGACAGGATCAGCGCCCTGCGGTTTGGTGGCTTTCGCCTGGGCATGTCGCGACTGGTGGCCGTGCTGGACAGGCCGATGGCGGTAGAGAAGGCCGGGCTGAGCGTGAACACGGACAACGTGAACGGGGGCGGCGCGGCTGAGCTTGTCCTGAGTCTGGGCAACGTGGATCGCGCCGCCTTTGATGCAAGTGCCGGTGCACCGCAGGATCCGCGCTGGGATTTGCCCCCTGCCGCCGCAGTACGCGCCGCCCCGAAGGGGCCGGGGCCGGTCGTGGTGATGATCGATCCGGGCCATGGCGGGATTGATCCGGGCGCCGAGGCGGATGGTGTCAACGAAGCCGGACTTGTTCTGGCCTTTGCGCAAGAGTTGCGCGAGGTGCTGCTGCGCGCCGGTGGCTTTGAGGTGGTGATGACGCGTGATGCCGATACCTTCGTCTCACTCGAAGGGCGGGTGGCGCTGGCGCATGCGGCGGGTGCGGATGTCTTTATCTCGCTGCATGCGGATTCCATTGACGAAGGGATTGCGCGGGGAGCGGCGATTTACACGCTGGCGGAAAAGGCATCGGATGCGGCTTCTGCCGCTTTGGCCGAACGGCATGACCGCGATGATTTGCTCGCTGGGATCGATCTGAATGGGTCGGATGACCGGGTTGCGCGGGTGCTGATGGATCTTGCCCGTCTGGACAATGCGCCGCGCAGTCGGGCCCTGGCAGCGGATCTGCTGGCCGGGATTCGCAGTAATCTGGGCGAGGTGCATAAGCGCCCGCTGCGGCAGGCCGGGTTTTCCGTGCTCAAGGCGGCGGATATCCCGTCTGTGCTGATTGAACTGGGATTTTTGTCGACCGCGGGCGAATTGCGAAACCTTCAGGATTCGGCCTGGAGGGAGAGAATGTCGGCGGGGATCCGGGATGGTTTGCAGAGCTGGGTGCAGGAAGATGCGGCACTGGCGGGGTTGCGCAGACAATAGGACCGCCTGACAGAGAGTAGTGTGTGCGACACGCAGGGTCTGTAACGGGCAGATTCACACCAGCGCTCTGCCGCGCACACGCGAGGATGTGTTTTGACGGCGCCCCCCATGCGGTATAGTGGAACGCGCAAAGCCTAGGGGGGCCGCGTCATGACCCGATTCATCCTGTCGTTCTTTGGAACGATTTTCAGCCTGATCACCTTGGGCGCCCTGATGATTGCGCTGACCATCGGCGCGGTCTTCTGGATGTATGGCCGCGACCTTCCCAGCCATGAAAGTCTGGCGCAGTATACCCCGCCCACGATCAGCCGGATCTACTCGACTGAAGGCAAGATCATCGACGAATTTGCCAAGGAACGCCGCCTTTTTACCCCGGCTAATGAGATTCCGGATCTGGTCAAGCAAGCTTTTATAAGTGCTGAGGACAAGAACTTCTATCAGCATTCGGGTTATGACGTGCGTGGCATCGCCGCTGCAGCCTTTGAAGCCGTGCGCACACGGGGCCGCGATGTGCGCGGTGCATCGACGATCACTCAGCAGGTGATGAAGAACTTCCTGTTGGGCGGTGACCGGCGGGCCGAACGCAAGATCAAGGAAATCATCCTTGCCTCGCGGATCGAAGAAACGATGAGCAAGGAAAAGATCCTTGAACTTTATCTGAACGAGATCTTTCTGGGCCAGAATTCCTATGGTGTTTCGGCTGCCGCTCAGACGTACTTCAACAAATCGCTGATGGAACTTGCCCCGCACGAGGCGGCCTTTCTCGCCTCTCTTCCCAAGGCGCCGTCGGATTATCATCCCGTGCGCCGCAAGGAACGTCTGCTGGAACGCCGCAACTTTGTTCTGCGCGAGATGCATGAAAATGGCTATCTGACAGATGACGTGTTTGAGAGTGAGGTCGCCCAGCCGTTGCGGTCGGTGCAGAACGGCGATTTTGCGCCGTTCCAGGAAAGCCTGCCGCCGCGCGACTACTTTACCGATGAAATCCGCCGCGAGTTGAGCCGTGAGCGCGGCGAGGAAGATTTCTTTACCGGCGGATATTCCGTGCGCGCCACGCTCGACCCCGAGATGCAGGTCGAGGCTGCAAAGGCGCTGCGCGCTGCGCTTGAGGAATATGACCGCTCGCAAGGCGTCTGGCGCGGGTCGGGCAAGACCATTCCGCAGGATCAGCTGGGATCAGAGGCCTCCTGGCGCGAGGCGCTGGCCAATGTCCGGATTTCCCGCGATGTTGACCTGCAGGGCACCTGGTATCCCGCCGTTGTGCTTGAGGTCGGAGCCAGCGAGGCCCGTATCGGCATCGAGGGTGTGGACGAGGATGAAGACGGTCATTGGATTGCGGCCAAGGATGTCCAATGGGCCCGCAAACGGCTGAAGGACGGAAAGCTCGCGGCGCGCGCCAAGGTGGCGGGTGATCTGGTTGCCGTCGGCGATGTGGTGCTGGTGCGGCGCATGACATCGGATGCGGATGGATCCTTTATCCGCTGGACGCTGCGCCAGATCCCCGAAGTCGAAGGCGGCTTCATGGCTATGGATGTGAACACCGGGCGGGTGATCGCGATGCAGGGTGGTTTCAGCTATCAGCATTCGGTGTTCAACCGCACCACCCAGGCCAATCGTCAGCCGGGCTCAAGCTTTAAGCCGTTTGTCTATGCTGCTGCACTGGACAGTGGCTATACGCCCGCGACGGTCGTCATCGACGCACCGATTGAGGTCGATACGCCGCAGGGTGTCTGGCGGCCCAAAAACTCGTCGAACACCTATTACGGCCCGACGCCGATGCGCACCGGGATTGAACAGTCGCGCAACCTGATGACCGTGCGTCTGGCGCAGGAGGTCGGGATGGACACGGTTGCGCGCTATGCGGAAAAATTCGGCGTCTACGATCACATGGGCAGAGTGCTGGCCAATTCGCTGGGGTCCGAGGAAACCACGATCTACAAGATGGTTGCAGCCTATGCGATGTTTGCCAATGGCGGAGAGCGGGTCGAGCCGACGCTGATCGACCGGGTGCAAGACCGCTATGGCAATACTGTCTACCGCCACGACAAGCGCGATTGCGTCAATTGTGATGATCCCAATATCGCGCCCAACAGCAGCCCGCGCATTGTGTCCAACCGCGAACGCGTGATGGACCCTGTGACCGCCTATCAGCTGACCTCGATGCTGCAGGGCGTTGTGCAGCGTGGCACGGCGTCCAGCGTGATAAACCTGCCGGTGCCGATCGCGGGCAAGACCGGAACCACCAACGATGCCAAGGACGTCTGGTTCGTGGGCTTTTCCAGCAACATCGTGGCCGGGTGCTATATCGGCTTTGACCAGCCACGAACGCTGGGCGCGCATGCCTATGGTGGCACGATGTGCGGTCCGGTGTTTCAGCAGTTCATGGAAAAAGCGATCGCCAAATACGGCGGGGGCAAGTTCACCGTGCCCGAGCAATGCCAGTTCATCAACATCGACCGCTTTACTGGCGCGCGGCTTCCTGATGGGGCCAGCGGTGACAATGTCGTGGCCGAATGTTTCCGCCGGGGCGAACTGCCGATCTTTGGCATCCAGTTTGATGGCGGTTTCGCCATGGGCGGCAATTTCGACATCATTCAGCCGGACGGCAGGACGTCACGCAATGTGACCACCTCGTCTGGGGGAACCGGGATTGTCGGACCAAAAGCCAGCTTTGGATCGATGAGTTCAGGCGGTCTGTACTAAGGGCACAATTCAAGGCAGGCGCGCATCCTTTGCATGTCGCGCCTGTCCGCGGCTGAGGACAGAGTGCCGCGCCAGACAATCGACAATGCGGTTTTGATGGCCGTCCAGAAGGCAAGGTCTGTCGGCGGAATGTCCAAGGTGGTTGCAAAAAACGCCAGCCGCTCTGCCAGGGCAGTCCCGCAAACGGGTGCGGTGGCAGAGGGATGGCGCAGTGCATTCGCCAGTTCGTAGGGTTTTGGGCCAATCACACCCTTTGCGTCGATCGCCTTTGGTCCTGCGGTGGTGATGACGATATTGCCATGATGCAGATCGCCGTGAAGTGGTTGCTGGTCGAGGGCGTGAGCCAGGGCTCTTTGGCCGCGGCCCACGACTTCGACAAGGCAACTGCGGTTGTCTGAGGGCGCGAGCCGGGCCAGCCTGTCCAGTGCGTCTGCGAGCCAGTCGGACAGAGGTGGCAAAATGACTTTGGGCCTGGGAGCGGCAAGGAGATCCAGCGCAAGCCATGCCAGCCTTTGATCTGCAGATCTTAACGACATTCCAGAGAGATCCGAAAGCGGCGGGCCGTCCAGCCATTGCGTCAGAAGTGCATCAGTTTCGACGGCCAGGACCTTGCTTACCCCGCGGGTTGCCAGAGCGCGCAAGTAGGGTGCTGCGCCGATTTCGTTTCCGGCATGTCCGCGAGGATAGATCTTCAGCGCGGCGATGTTCCCTGTGGGCTGTGCGACCTTGTAAACCGAAGCGGTCGCGCCACTGCTCGCCTCTGCCAGCAGGCGCAGAGACCAGTCTTTCAGCCGGTTCTCAAGCATCTCATGCATTCCTGCCGCTTTCTGTGATGGGGCATCCCTTGTTATGCGTTCACAGCCTTGATATCAGGCAGATCACGGAAAGTCAGGCAGGATACATAGATGCGCGCGGATCTCCAGAACTCAGTCGACAAGATCGAGAAATCGCTCGACCTGCTGCGTCAGCGGCTGGACTGGGAGACCGCGCCACACCGGCTTGAAGAATTCAACGCCATGGTCGAGAATCCCAACCTTTGGAATGATCCCGAGGCGGCGCAGAATCTGATGCGCGACAGGCAGATGCTGGTCGATGCGATCGAAACCTATACCTCGATCAAGCAGGACCTCGCGGACAACCTCGAACTCATCGAACTGGGCGAGATGGAAGACGACGCCGAGGTTGTGGCCGAGGCTGAAGGCGCACTGAAAAAGCTGGAAGAAAAGGCGCGGGTCAAGGAGCTTGAGGCGCTGCTGGATGGCGAGGCGGATTTCAACGACACCTTCCTCGAGATCAACGCGGGTGCCGGCGGCACCGAGAGCTGTGATTGGGCCAACATGCTGGCGCGGATGTATGTCCGCTGGGCCGAGAAAAAGGGCTACAAGGTCGAATTGCAGTCGGAAAGTGCGGGCGAAGAGGTGGGCATCAAATCCGCTGCCTACAAGATTTCCGGCCCCAATGCCTATGGCTGGCTGAAGTCCGAATCCGGCGTGCACCGGCTGGTGCGCATTTCGCCCTATGACTCGGCGGCTAAGCGGCACACCTCATTCAGTTCGATCTGGGTTTATCCTGTGGTGGATGACAATATCGAGATCGAGGTGAATGCGAATGATATCCGTATCGACACCTACCGGTCGTCGGGCGCGGGCGGTCAGCACGTGAACACCACCGACTCGGCTGTGCGCATCACCCACCATCCCACGGGCATCGTTGTGACCAGTTCGGAAAAATCCCAGCACCAGAACCGCGACATCGCCATGAAGGCGCTGAAATCGCGTCTGTATCAGATGGAACTGGACCGCCGGAACGCCGATATCAACGCGGCACACGAGGCCAAGGGGGACGCGGGCTGGGGCAACCAGATCCGGTCTTACGTGTTGCAGCCCTATCAGATGGTCAAGGATCTGCGCACGCAGCACGAAACTTCGGATACCAAGGGTGTGCTGGACGGGGATCTTGACCCGTTCATGGCGGCGACGCTGGCGTTGAACGTATCTGGCAAGTCACGCGCGGATGCACAGCGCGATTGATGGCTACGGACCCCGGCAGATGCTGGGGTCCATACCGCCGTTGCCCTGAAAGGGGTCAGCTGAAAGGTTCGCCAACCCGAAGTTGGGTGCGGTGGAACGGAATGAGCTGGTTTTCAGTACAGAAACCTGCACTGCGGGCAGCGGACATCACCGCCTTGCGGTCCGACCCGAGATATTCATAGACCAGCCGGGTGGCGCGGCGGCCCGTCATGCTTTCAAGTACGGTGCGCGCTGTATAGCCAACCCAGAAATTGTTCTGGAACGATGATACCCGCGCGAGATAGTTGAACGAGGTGGTCAGCGAATTGCGACGGCTGACCAAGGCGGCAATGCCGCCTTCCTGTGGCAACAGAAAACCGCGAAATTCGCGGGTGCGTGGGTCTGTGGTCAGGCCCTGAGCGCGCATCGCCTCCTTTGCCTCGAACCCGCGAATGAAGGTAAACTCATCTTTGCGGAACACGTAGACAAGCCCCTGCACAAACCGTTCTTCGTCCGTGAAGCTGCGACGGGTGAACCGGTAGAACCCTGATGGAAAGAGTTCCTTTTCGAGAGTGATCGTTCCGGCGCCGATGAAGTCTGCCAGAACCGGATGGTGCAGGAGATCCCTGCGCACAGAATCAATCTGATCAACCGGTTCCAGCAGAATACGGGCATCGACATCAAAAAAACTGCAGATGCGGTGCAGCACATCTGGACGGGGAAAGCTTTCGCCCGCCAGGTAGCGATTGAACTGGGTTCGGTTGATTCCTAGCTCGCGGCAGAGTGCGGATATCGAAACGGCGTTTCGCGTAAGAGAGCGCAGATTGGCACCAAACATATTGCGCAGATCAGAGGGGCTGGGAGATTGGCCGCGGGTCGGGTGGTCGGATGTCATTACGCGTTTCTTCTTTTAGTTGTATTTTGGGTCCGTAGAGTCAGTCCAAAGAATGGGTTGCTACAAAAAATTTTACAATATGACGCCAAGTAGCGTCTATCTGATGCGTACTAGCTTCGATCTTTATTGCAAAAGATACAAATTACAAGCCGGAGACGCTGCAATAAGCGTGTCCGTACGTGTCGAATTGCCCGAATGTGAAAGAAATGCAAAGAAAGGGTTTCAGATATGTCCGGTACGCACATGTATGGGGTCGTTCTTTGGATCAATCCGATCGGAAAGAAAGCGGTGATATGGTGTGAGGATCACGGCAAGCTTGCGTTCTATTCCAGCGAGGATCAGAGCGCGATGGACGGCATGTATCTGGACGCGGGCGATCTGATCCAATTTGACATGAAGGAGGAAAGTGACATGCGTCTCGCACACAATCCTCAGCTTGTCAGGCAGTCGCAATTTGTTGGGATCGCACAGAGTTTGTCTCATCGGGGCGGACCTGTCGTGGAAAAAGAGCGGTGCGATCCGCGATCAAATGTCATTCCGCTCAAGCGTGATCTGAAGGCGCACAAGCTGGCGGTGTGATCTTGGTCTTGGGACGCTGCGAGGTGCCATAAGATTCGGGGTGGCCGCTCGGAGCGGTATCGCTACAACCTAAAATAGCTGTTTCGATAAGGTCTTCTGAACTGGAACGCCCTCACGGGTTACTCCCTGGGCTTATGGGTTGCTGCCATCTATAAGCCCAAGGGTCATTGTCTCTTTTTCACATTCCATGGCACTCAAAGCCAATGTCCTGCGTGAGGGAACGGAGATGTTTCAGAGTCCTCTGGCCAGAGCGGCCACGCCGGTGCGGGCAATCTCACTCAACCCAAGCGGACGCATGAGATCGGCAAAGGCATCGACCTTTTCCGGCGTGCCGGTGATCTGGAAGACAAAGCTTTCAAGCGTGCTGTCCACCACCTGGGCTCGGAAGATATCCGCAAGGCGCAGTGCTTCGACCCGCTTGTCATTGGTCCCGGAGACCTTGAGAAGCGCCAGTTCACGCTCGACCGAGCCACCTTCTGCGGTGAGGTCATGGACTTCGTGTACCGGGACGATGCGGCCCAGCTGTGCCTTGATCTGTTCAATCACCTGAGGGGTGCCGGTGGTGACGATGGTGATGCGGCTCAGGCGGCCCTGATGGTCGACTTCGGCCACAGTCAGGCTGTCGATGTTGTAACCGCGCCCCGAGAACAGGCCGATGACACGGGCAAGGACGCCGGGTTCGTTTTCGACGAGAACGGCAATGGTGTGGGTTTCTTCAACATCGGAAAAGGTGGAGCGCAGATTGTAGGCCGAATGCTTGGTCGAGCCTTTTTTGATTTGTAGAGCGGACATGACGTGTTCCTTTGGCTGGATCGGTCTTTGGAGCGGGGTGCCAAGACTTTTCAAAAAGTCTTGGCAAAAGTTTTGACGAAAACTTTTGGGTGATGGTTACACCATCACCGCACCTTTCGATCCGATGGCATCCTTGGTTTTGGCCTCACCGAGCAGCATCTTGTTGTGCGGCTCGCCCGACGGGATCATGGGGAAGCAGTTTTCGTGCTTTTCCACGAGGCAATCAAAGATGACCGGGCCGTCATGATTGAGCATTTCCATGATCGCATCGTCCAGATCCGCCGGATCGCTGCACAGGATGCCTTTGGCACCGAAGGCCTCGGCCAGTTTCACGAAGTCGGGCAGGCTTTGTGACCAGCTTTGCGAATAGCGCTGCCCGTGCAGCAATTCCTGCCACTGGCGCACCATGCCAAGGCGTTCGTTGTTCAGGATAAACTGCTTGACCGGCAGGTTGAACTGCATCGCAGTGCCCATCTCTTGCATGTTCATCAGCCAGGACGCTTCGCCAGCCACGTTGATCACCAGCGCGTCGGGGTGGGCGACCTGTGCGCCGATGGAGGCGGGAAAGCCATAGCCCATTGTCCCAAGACCACCAGAGGTCATCCAGCGGTTGGGATCCTCGAATCCGAGGTATTGCGCCGCCCACATCTGGTGCTGGCCCACCTCGGTGGTGATGTAGCGGTCGCGATCCTTGGTCAGGGCTTCAAGCCGGGACAGGGCATATTGGGGGCGAATCGCGCCATCGTTCGGTTTGAACTTCAGGCAGTCGACCTTTTGCCATTCGGTGATGCGCGCCCACCATTTCTGCAGGCCCTCACGGTTGACCTTGCTGCCACGTGCCTTCCAGACTTTGAGCACATCTTCGAGCACATGGGCGATGTCGCCGATGATCGGGATGTCGACACGGATCACCTTGTTGATCGACGACGGATCGATGTCGATATGTGCCTTGCGCGACTTGGGGCTGAACGCGTCAAGACGGCCGGTGATGCGGTCATCAAACCGCGCCCCGATGTTGATCATGAGGTCACAGCCGTGCATGGCGAGGTTGGCCTCGTACAGCCCGTGCATGCCCAGCATCCCAAGCCAGTGCTTGCCTGAGGCGGGATAGGCACCAAGGCCCATCAGCGTGGAGGTGATCGGAAAGCCTGTCGCCTCGACCAGTTCGCG
Organism: Puniceibacterium antarcticum; assembly: GCF_002760615.1. Lineage (GTDB taxonomy): Bacteria > Pseudomonadota > Alphaproteobacteria > Rhodobacterales > Rhodobacteraceae > Puniceibacterium > Puniceibacterium antarcticum. The sequence goes on from NZ_AWWI01000060.1 coordinate 120,024, forward strand.
CAGCAGCTTTGATGCGCCGGGACCCGAGTTGATCACGCCGCCACCGGTATAGAGCACCGGGCGTTCTGCGTTTTCGATCGCCTCGACCAGCGTGGTAATCATCTCCATGTCACCCTTGACCTGCGGCTGATAGTGGCCTGTGGGCGCTTTCTGCTTGGGCTGATACTCGGCTGAGGCAAACTGGACATCCTTGGGGATGTCGACCAGCACCGGGCCGGGACGCCCGGCCATGGCGACATGAAAGGCCTGATGGATGGTCGCAGACAGCTTGGCCGTGTCCTTGACCAGCCAGTTGTGTTTCGTGCAGGGGCGGGTGATGCCGACGGTGTCCGCCTCCTGAAACGCATCAGAGCCAATCATAAAGGTCGGGACCTGTCCGGTGAGGACCACGAGCGGGATCGAATCCATCAGCGCATCCGTGAGGCCAGTGACGGCATTTGTCGCACCGGGACCAGAAGTCACAAGCACGACGCCGGGTTTGCCGGTCGAGCGGGCATAGCCCTCGGCTGCATGAACGGCGGCCTGTTCGTGGCGGACAAGGATGTGCTGGATGTCGTTTTGCTGAAAGAGCTCATCGTAAATGGGTAGCACAGCGCCACCGGGGTATCCGAATACCGTGTCCACACCCTGATCCCTCAGGGCCTGTATCACCATTCTCGCTCCGGTCATCTGACGTGTCATCGCTTTGCTCCGTTTACGACGTCTATCTGGGTCATTGCCTGGGGATGTCGCGGATCCTGTAGGCAAGTTGTGCGCACAAAAAAGCCCCCGTGGGGTTCGGGGGCGCATGGGGTACCTTTTGGGTGTCCGTTACCGGCCCATGCGCTTGGTTCCTACAATTACGACTAGCATGATCACCGGTCGGGACTCCCTTGGTTGCGAGCGGACATTATGGCGGGGGCGCGGGGGCGTCAACCGTCATGTCCTGAAAAAGATTGCCTTTGGGTGCTTTTTTCTTTGCGTTTGTTGTTCTGGATCGGGTTTTTAAGATATTTTCGGTAATTTGATCTCTGAATTCCCGTTTTGGTTGTGTAAATTCTGTGTTGTGACGTGAAAAAGGGCCGCCCGTTAGGGGCGGCCCTGTGCATATTCGGATCAGTCTTCGGCGGGGTCTGCGTCTGCTTCGGACTTGGTGTCATGTTCTGTGCCCGGCGCGTGTTCGGGCGGGCCGTAGGTGGTATAGAGCTTGAGCGGACCCGAACCGGTGTTCTTGAAATTGTGGAACTTGCCTGAGGGGACAATGCTCAGGTCGCCTTCCTTGATGTCATATTCGGTCTCTCCGATCTTGGCCTTGCCGCTGCCTGTCACGAACCACAGCAACTGGTCGTGACCTTTGTGCACTTCGCCGCCAATCTCGCCGCCTTCGGGGATGGACATCAGGACAAGCTGCGTTTTGTCGCCGGTCCAGATGGTGTCGCGGAACTTTTCATTGTCCCGGGCCATCTGGGCCACGGGCAGGGTGAGTGTCTGTGTCTCGGACATGATTTCCTCCGTTCATGGTGTTGTGAGGATAACGCTGGGCCGAGGCTGCCGGTTCCTGTTCTGTGCAATATGGAACGGTCCAATTGTCGAACCGAAGCGTTGATTTTTCGAAAATGCTGCGGACCGGATTGACGGGGCCCGCGGCAGGGGCACAGTACGCGCCATGAGGAAGGGTTGCGCATGACAGAGATCTTCACCGGCAGTTTCACCCAGCAGGAGCCTATCCCAGAAGAGGGGATTGCGGCAGCACTTGAGGTTTTGCGCCATGGGCGGCTGCACCGCTACAACACCGCGCCGGGTGAGGTCAGTCACACGGCACTGCTGGAAGAGGAATTCGCCGACCTGACCGGGGCGCGGTTCTGCCTTGCCGTGGCGTCGGGCGGCTATGCCATGTCCACCGCCTTGCGGGCTGTTGGGGTCGGGTCGGGGGACAAGGTTTTGTCGAACGCCTTTACGCTCGCGCCGGTGCCGGGGGCGATCGCGTCGGTTGGGGCGGTACCAGTGTTTGTCGGTGTCACCGAGGATTTGACCATTGATCTTAAGGATTTAGAGGCGAAGCTCGGGCAGGCCAAGGTGCTGCTGCTGAGCCATATGCGCGGGCATATCTGCGACATGGACCGGCTGATGACGATCTGTGATGCGGCGGGTCTGACAGTCATTGAGGATTGCGCGCATACGATGGGCGCGGCCTGGAACGGTCTACCCTCGGGGCGGCATGGCGTTGTGGGCTGTTATTCCTGCCAGACCTACAAGCATGTGAATTCCGGCGAGGGTGGATTTCTGGTCACGGATGACGAGAATGTTGCCGCAAGGTCGGTGATCTTGTCGGGATCCTATATGCTGTATGAACGGCATCGTGCGGCGCCGGGGCCAGAGGTGTTTGAGAGGGTGAAGTATGTCACGCCCAATATCTCGGGCAGGATGGACAATCTGAGGGCGAGCATCCTGCGGCCTCAGCTGCGCCTGCTGGCGGAGCAGGTGGGGCGGTGGAACGCGCGGTATCTTGTGGTCGAACAGGGGCTGCAAGGCACCCCCGGTCTGCGTCTGACCACACGGCCAGAGGCCGAGCGTTATGTGGGAAGTTCCCTGCAATTTCTGCTACTTGACTGGCCTCTGGCCAAGGTCAAAGAGGTGCTGAGGCGCTGCGCGGGACGAGGGGTCGAGCTGAAATGGTTCGGTGCAGCTGAACCGGTCGCTTTTACCTCTCGATACGATTCGTGGCGCTATGCGCCAAGTGAGGCGATGCCCGCAACAGACCGTATCCTGGCCGGGCTGGTCGACATGCGGCTGCCGCTGACCTTTAGTCCGGATGACTGTGCGCAAATTGCGCGGATCATCCGGGCCGAGGTCAGCGCCGTCCATCAGTCAGACGCGCCGGAGTTGTAAAGCGGGACCGTGGACATCGACATCTTGGCCGAGCCGTCGGTCAGTTCGGCCGCATGGGCAAGGTAGATCAGCGTCTGGTTCTTTTTATCAAAGATCCGCTTTATCCTCAATGACTTGAAGATGATGGAGCGGGAGGTTCTGAACACGTCCTCACCATCCTCGCTGCGGTCGATATCCCCGATGGAAATCGGTCCGGTCTGCCTGCAGGAAATGGAGGCGTTGGAAGGGTCTTCGAACCAGTTCCCCTTTGACAGACGGTCGATCACCGAGCGGTCGAAATAGGCAATGTGACAGGTCACACCTTCGACCTCTGGATCGGCAATCGCCTCTATCAGGATGTCGTTGCCGACCCAGTCGACGCCGATCTTTCCGACCTCATCGGCGTGGACGGTGACGGGCAGGCACATGGCCAAGGTGAGTGCGGCGAGACTGGGCAGGCGCATGGCGATCTCCGGAAAAAATGGGGCTGGAAGCCGTATGGATTGCGTATGGAAACCGTATGGCTGCGATATTGCGTGCGCAAGACAAGAGCACAGCAAGACCGCAGGCGGAGCTGCGGCAAATCTGCCTGTCCCTGCCTGCGGTCTATGGATCGTGGCGCTGCCATCAGAGACAGCAGGGTTTCAGGTCAGACCCGAAACGCGTTAGTTGATAAAGCTGACGGTGCCATGTTCACCCGCATCGGGCGTGCCGTCGGTCATCCGGGCCTTGGCGATTTCGTAAAGGAAGCCCGCGGCACCGCTGGTGGCCCAAACCTCGGCCTTGGTCGGGGTCAGGCGGATCAGGCGGATGTCATCATCTTCGCGCCCGTCTTCGAACCACGCAGCGGCGACCGCGTTCCAGAGCTCGTCCAGTTTGTCGCTGTCGTCCACCTGCGTCACCTGACCATCGACCGTGGCGTACAGGTTCGATTTGGAATCAGCGACAGCGAAAGAAGCTTCGGCACTTGATTCTGCGGCCTTTGCCAAATCGGTATCCTTGGCCGTTATGAACCAGATCGCATTGGCATCGGGATCGGCGTAGGGCGACATCGGCACAGCGCGTGCGCTGCCTGCGCTGAGCAGACCCGCCTGCACATCGTCGAGACGGTTCCAGAAAGCGGTTTTTAGATCGTCGGACATCGTGTCTATCCTTTTGATATTCGTTTTCATTTATGTAACGCTCTGGTTCAGGGAGAGGTTCCGTGGGCACTCGTTATGTTCACCTGTCACGGCTGCGATGACGGGACCGGAGATCAGTTTGGGGGATGACAGTGTTCAACGCGGCAATGAGATTCGATCTGGGTGAGGATGTGAACGCGCTGCGCGACATGGTGCACCGCTGGGCACAGGAGCGGGTGCGCCCGATGGCGGGCGAGATTGATGCGAGCAACGCCTTTCCCCCCGCGCTGTGGCCCGAAATGGGGGCGCTGGGGCTGCTGGGCATCACCGTGCCCGAAGAATACGGCGGCGCCGGGATGGGGTATCTGGCACATGTGATCGCGGTTGAGGAGATCGCGCGGGCATCCGCCTCGGTGTCGCTGTCCTATGGCGCGCATTCCAACCTGTGCGTGAATCAGATCGCGCTGAACGGGACGGAGGAACAGCGGCAGAAATATCTGCCCGGGCTGGTGTCGGGGCAACATGTGGGCGCGCTGGCCATGTCGGAATCCGGCGCCGGATCAGATGTGGTGTCGATGAGCCTGCGCGCGGAAAAGCGCAACGATCGCTATGTGCTGAATGGCAGCAAATACTGGATCACCAACGGGCCGGATGCCGATACGCTGGTGGTCTATGCCAAGACTGATCCAGAAGCCGGATCCAAGGGCATCACCGCCTTTCTGATTGAAAAGACGATGACCGGATTTTCCACCAGCCCGCATTTCGACAAGCTGGGGATGCGGGGCAGCAATACCGCCGAGCTGATCTTTGACGGGGTCGAAGTGCCGTTCGAAAATGTTCTGGGTGAAGATGGGCGCGGGGTGCGCGTGCTGATGTCCGGGCTTGATTACGAACGTGTGGTGCTGGCTGGGATCGGCACCGGGATCATGGCGGCTTGTCTGGATGAGGTCATGCCCTATATGGCCGAGCGCAAACAGTTCGGGCAGCCGATTGGATCGTTCCAGCTGATGCAGGGCAAGATTGCGGACATGTATACGGCGATGAATTCGGCGCGCGCCTATGTCTATGAGGTGGCAAAGGCCTGTGACCGGGGGGATGTGACGCGCCAGGATGCGGCGGCCTGCTGTCTTTATGCCTCTGAGCAGGCGATGGTGCAGGCGCATCAGGCGGTGCAGGCGATGGGCGGCGCGGGGTTTCTGGCGGATGCGCCGGTGGCGCGGCTGTTCCGCGATGCCAAGCTGATGGAGATCGGCGCAGGGACGTCAGAGATCCGGCGCATGCTGGTGGGCCGTGAGCTGATGGCGGCGATGGGCTGAGCGATGCCGCAATGGTTCTGGTTCGTTCCAATCGGTCTGGTGATTGCGCTGGCGGCGGTGACAGGCTGGCGGCACGGCTGGATTGTCGCGAATGTCAGCGAAACGCAGGTGATTGAAGCCTATGCCACACGGTATCTGCAGGACCGGGCGCGGGATGGCACGGGCGCGACGGCTGCGCGCAGCGAGTGCAGCGCGCAGCCGTCGGATCGGGCCTGGATTGTGGTGATCTGCGGGCCGGACGATCCGGCGTTGCGCTACACCTATTACGTGGCCCGCGACGGTCGGCTGAAGCTGCTTGTGGGGCCGCGGGGCCGGGGATGAGGGGCGGTCGTGCCGCCCTTGGGTCGGCGGCCGTGTCAGAGGGGGGATGGATATGAAGCTGAAATCGCAGGCGCTTGTGGGATCAGAGGCCTACAAGGCCAATGTTCAGGGCCATCTGGAGGCGCTGCATCTGGTCGAGGCGGCGGCAGCGCTGGCAATGGCGGGGGGTGGAGAGACAGCCCGGGCGCGGCATCTGGGGCGGGGCAAGATGCTGCCGCGCGAGAGGGTGGCGAATTTGCTGGATCCGGGCGCGCCCTTCCTTGAGGTGGGGGTGACGGCGGCGCATGGGCTCTATGGCGGGGCGGCGCCCTGTGCGGGGGTGATCGCCGGGGTGGGCCGGGTGATGGGTCAGGATGTCATGGTGGTCTGCAACGATGCCACGGTGAAGGGCGGCACCTATTATCCGATGACGGTGAAAAAGCATCTGCGGGCGCAGGAGATCGCCGAGGAGAACCATCTGCCCTGTGTTTACCTTGTGGACAGTGGCGGGGCGAACCTGCCCAATCAGGATGAGGTGTTTCCGGATCGCGACCACTTTGGCCGGATCTTTTACAATCAGGCGCGGATGTCGGCCAAAGGGATTGCTCAGATCGCCGTGGTCATGGGGTCCTGCACGGCGGGGGGCGCCTATGTGCCCGCGATGTCGGATGTGACGATCATCGTGCGCGAACAGGGAACGATCTTTCTGGCGGGACCGCCGCTGGTCAGGGCCGCCACCGGAGAAGTGGTGAGCGCCGAGGATCTGGGCGGCGGTGATGTACACACCCGCCTGTCCGGTGTGGCGGATTATCTGGCCGAGGATGACGCCCATGCGCTGGCGCTGGCGCGGCGGGCGGTGGGATCCCTGAACCGGGTGACGCCGGTTGTGGCGCGGGACACGCCGGAACTGCCCGCCTATGACCCGGAGGAGATCCTTGGCGTTGTGCCAGCGGATCTGCGCACGCCTTATGACATCCGCGAGGTCATTGCGCGGGTGGTGGACGGCTCGCGCTTTGATGAATTCAAGCCGCGGTTCGGTGAGACCCTGGTGAGCGGGTTTGCGAAGATCGACGGATATCCCGTTGGGATCATTGCCAATAACGGTGTCTTGTTTTCCGAGGCGGCGCAAAAGGGCGCACATTTTGTCGAACTCTGCTCTGCGCGGCGTATCCCGTTGGTTTTCTTGCAAAACATCACCGGTTTCATGGTCGGGCGACGGTATGAGAACGAGGGGATCGCGCGGCATGGGGCCAAGATGGTGACGGCGGTGGCGACGACAAGCGTGCCCAAGATCACCATGGTCGTCGGGGGATCGTTCGGCGCTGGAAATTATGGCATGTCCGGAAGGGCTTATGGCCCGAGGTTCATGTGGTCCTGGCCGAATTCGCGCATCAGCGTCATGGGCGGCGCGCAGGCCGCGGGAGTGCTGGCGACGGTGAAGCGCGACGCGCTGGAGCGGTCTGGCGAGAGCTGGTCGGCTGAGGAAGAGGCTGCGTTCAAGGAACCGACGGTGCGGATGTTCGAGGAGCAGTCGCATCCGCTCTATGCCTCAGCCCGGTTGTGGGATGATGGAATTGTGGACCCGAGGATGGCGCGACAGGTGCTGAGCCTGAGCCTGTCCGCCGCGCTGAATGCGCCAATCGAAGAGACACGCTTTGGCGTGTTCCGGATGTGAGCCGGTCCGGGGAGGGACGCCAAGATGTTTGACAGGATCCTGATTGCGAACCGGGGCGAGATTGCCTGCCGGGTGATCGAAACGGCGCAGCGGCTGGGGGTGTCCACTGTGGCCGTCTATTCCGATGCGGATGCGGGCGCGAAACATGTGGCGATGGCGGATCAGGCGGTGCATATCGGCGCGGCGCCACCGTCCGAAAGTTATCTGCGCGGTGAGCGGATCATCGCGGCGGCGCTACAGACCGGCGCGCAGGCGATCCATCCCGGCTATGGGTTCCTTTCGGAAAACCCCGGGTTTGTGGAGGCGGTTGTGGCGGCGGGGCTGGTGTTCATCGGCCCGTCCGCTGATGCGATCCGCAAGATGGGGCTGAAGGATGCGGCCAAGGATCTGATGGCGGCGGCGGGTGTGCCGGTGGTGCCGGGCTATCAAGGCGCGGATCAGGATGCCGGAGTGCTTGCGCAGGCCGCGGAAAAGATCGGCTATCCGGTGCTGATCAAGGCCGTGGCGGGCGGTGGCGGCAAGGGCATGCGGCGGGTGGATCGCGCAGAGGATTTTGCCGGGTCGCTGGCGTCCTGCCGGGCCGAGGCGAAGGGCGCCTTTGGCAATGATGCCGTGCTGATCGAGACGTATATCGAGGCACCGCGCCATATCGAGGTGCAGATTTTTGGCGATGGCCGCCGCGCCGTGCATCTGTTCGAGCGGGATTGTTCGCTGCAACGGCGACACCAGAAGGTGATCGAGGAAGCGCCGGCCCCCGGCATGACCGACGTGATGCGGCAGGCGATGGGGGATGCTGCGGTGCGTGCGGCAGAAACCATAGGATACAGTGGCGCTGGAACGGTCGAATTCATCGTCGATGCCCGCGACGGGCTGCGCGCGGACCGGTTCTGGTTCATGGAGATGAACACGCGGCTGCAGGTCGAACATCCGGTGACGGAATGTATCACCGGGGTCGATCTGGTCGCATGGCAGCTGCGGGTGGCGTCGGGCGAGGATCTGCCCGCACGGCAGGAGGATCTGCAGCTGAGCGGTCATGCGTTCGAGGCGCGGCTTTATGCCGAGGATGTGGCGGCGGGGTTTCTGCCCGCGACCGGACGGCTGGCGCATCTGGCCTTTCCCATGGGGGTGCGGGCTGACAGCGGCGTGCGGTCCGGTGATGTGATCAGCCCACATTATGACCCGATGATTGCCAAGCTGATCGTGCATGGGCCGACGCGGGCGATTGCCCTGCGGCAGTTGTCGCGCGCGCTGGCGCAGTGTCAGGTGGCAGGGACAGTGACGAACCTGGCCTTTTTGGGCGCTTTGGCGGGACATGAGGGGTTTGCGCGCGCAGAGGTCGATACCGGGCTGATCGCGCGGGATCTGGAGGCGCTGACCGAACTGGCAGAAGTTTCGGCCCAGGTGGTGGCGCAGGCGGCACTGGTCGCGGCAGGGTTGGAGCGGATGACCGGCGCCGGAGTGGGCTTTGCCCTGTGGGCGCCGCTGCGGCGGACGATCTTGCTGGGATTTGGCGGGGCAGAGCTGTCGGTTGTGCTGATGTCGCGGGGGCCGGATCTGTGTGAGGTCGAACTGGTGGATGGGCTGGTGCGGGCAGAGCGGATCGACGGGCGCTGGCGCTTTGACGGGATGGCGGGGCATGCGGCGTTTCAGGAAGGCGATATGGTCACGGTGTTTGCCGATTATGGCCGCGCCTTCCGGATCATCGACCCGCTGGAGCGCGCAGCGGGTGGCGCGCCAGAGGCCGGGACTCTGATTGCAGCGCCGATGCCGGGGCTGGTGCGCGATGTCTTTGCCACTGTCGGGCAAGAGGTGAAGAGTGGTGATCGGCTGGCGGTGCTGGAGGCGATGAAGATGGAACATGCGCTGGTTGCGGTGCGCGACGGGGTGGTGGCCGAGGTTCTGGTGGCGGCGGGTGATCAGGTTGATGCCGGGGCGGTGCTGATCCGTCTGGAAGAGCCGGAGGATGCGGCATGATCCGTCTGCACCATGTGGCGTTTTCGCGCTCCTTCCGGGTGCTCTGGCTGCTGGAGGAGCTGGGGCTGGAGTATGAGGTCATACATTATGACATCCGCGACGGATCGCTGCGCGGGGCATTTCAGGAACTGTCGCCTGCGGGGCGGGTGCCCGCGCTGGAGACCGGCGATCAGGTGCTGTTCGAAAGCGGCGCGATACACGAGTATCTGACGGAGACCTATCCGAGGGCCGGTCTGGGCCGTGCGGCTGGAACGATCCAGCGGGCGCGGTTTCTGGAGATGCTGCATTTTGCCGAGACGATGGCGGGCTGTATCGAGCAGCTGAACATGCAGCATGTGTTTCTGCGCGACCCGGCGCAGGCCTCTGCCATGGTGATCAAGCTGGTGACGGCGCGGCTGGCCGGAACCCTGAAGGCGCTGGAGCGGCTGCTGGAGGGGCAGGCGTTTCTGCTGGCCGACGGTTTCAGCGCGGCGGATACGATGATGGGATTCAATCTGTTCGCGGCGCCGTATTTTGTACCGCTTGACGGATTGGCGGGATTGCTGGCCTATCGCGCGCGGCTGGAGGCGCGTCCTGCCTATGGGCGGGCGCGGGCGCGGGATGGCGCGCAGAAATTCTATGACCGCGCCTTTTATCCAGTGCCGGAGCTGGGCGCATGAGCGATTCTGTTGAGATCTTCGAGGTCGGGCCACGGGACGGGCTGCAGAACGAAGCGCGGCTGATCCCGGTGGCGGAAAAGATCGCGCTGGTGGATCTGCTGGGGCAGGCGGGGTTCAAGCGGATCGAGGTTGCGTCTTTTGTGAGCCCGAAATGGGTGCCGCAGATGGCGCAATCCGGCGCAGTGCTGGCAGGGATCCGGCGGGTGCCAGGGGTGTCCTATGCGGCGCTGACGCCCAACCTGAAGGGATTTCAGGCGGCGGTTGCGGCAGGGGCGGATGAGGTGGCGATCTTCGGCTCTGCCTCTGAAGGGTTTTCGCGGGCGAATATCAATGCCTCGGTTGCAGAGAGCCTGGAACGGTTCGGGCTGGTGACCGAGGCGGCGCGGCAGGCGGGGTTAGTGGTGCGGGGCTATGTGTCCTGCGCGATGGACTGCCCCTATGACGGGCCGGTCGCGCCAGAGGCCGTGGTGCGCGTGGTGGCGGCCCTGCTGGAGATGGGTTGTTACGAGGTCTCTGTTGCGGACACGCTTGGGCGGGCAAGCCCGGAGGCGGTGGACGCCATGCTGCACGCGGTGACCGAGGCGTTTGGCGCCGCGCGGCTGGCGGCGCATTTCCATGATACGGGTGGGGGGGCGCTCGAAAATATATCGGTTGCGCTGGCGCGCGGGATCCGGGTGTTCGATGCGGCGGTGGGGGGGCTGGGCGGCTGTCCCTATGCGCCGGGCGCCAAGGGCAATGTGGCAACCGAGGCGGTGGCCGCGCATCTGGCGGCGCTGGGATATGAGACCGGACTGGACAGAGCGGTTCTGGCAGAGGCAGCGCAGCTTGCACGGGCGATGCGGCTGGGGGATGCAAAACTATTGTGAATAGTTTTGCCAAAAGTCTTTGAAGACTTTTGGGGTGCAGGCACGAGAGGGAAAGACGTCATGGCGGAACTGGTACAGGTGGTGCGGGACGCGCGGGGGGTGGCCTGGCTGCGCCTGGAACGGCCAGAGAAGCACAATGCCCTGTCGGCAGAGATGCTGGAACAGCTTGAGGTCGCGGCGCGGGGGCTGGGGGCGGATCCGTCGGTGCGGGTCGTCGTGCTGGCCGCGTCGGGGGCAACGTTCTGCGCGGGGGGCGATCTTGCCTGGATGCGCGCGCAGTTCGACATGGATGACGACACGCGGCGACGCGAAAGCCGGCGCATCGCGACGGCATTGGGGGCGCTGTCCGATCTGACGCAGCCGCTGATCGGGCGTATTCAGGGCAATGCCTTTGGTGGGGGTGTCGGTCTGGCGTCGGTCTGTGACGTGGCGATCGGGGTTGTGGGGGGGAAGATGGGGCTGACCGAAACCCGGTTGGGGCTGATCCCGGCCAATATCGGACCCTATGTTATTGCCCGCATGGGCGCGGCGCGCGCGCGCGAGGTGTTCATGTCCTCGCGCGTCTTTGGCGCAGAAGAGGCTGTGCGTCTGGGGCTGCTGAGCCGGGTCGTTGCGGCAGAGGCCCTGGATGATGCGGTCGAGGCCGAGGTTGTGCCTTATCTGTCCTGCGCGCCCGGAGCGGTGGGCGAAGCCAAGGCCCTGCTGCGCGCGCTGTCAGGGCAGGTCAGTGACGCGCAGATAGATCTGGCCATCGACGCGCTGGCAAAGCGCTGGGAAAGTGATGAGGCACGAGAAGGGCTTGCGGCGTTTTTCGACAAGCGCGCACCGGGCTGGAGCCTCTAAGCACCAGAGATGAGTCTGTAAACACAGAGGTGAGTCTGTGCCCCCGGGGACAACTGCGCGGCCTGCCAACCGCAGGCGCGACCCATCCGCGCGCACGCAAAACAGGCAGATATCGAAAATTTTAGGCCCATCCTTTTGTAAGTGTTAAACAATTTCGGCTTACTTGCTTGAATCAGAAGTGTTTTTCATCAAGCTTGAATGCTGTTGCCTTGGTTGACCCGGGCCGCGGGCGGCGATAAGTCAGTGCTCAAGTCAACCTAGCCACTTGACGGATGCGCCCCGAAGCGGCGCCGTTGGAAAGGAGCCACCTCGTGGAAGAGATGCTGAGGGAATACCTCCCCATCCTTGTTTTTCTGGCCATTGCCATCGGATTGGGCCTTGTGCTGATCCTGGCCGCCTTGGTCATCGCCGTGCGCAACCCCGACCCCGAAAAGGTGAGCGCCTATGAGTGCGGCTTTAACGCGTTTGATGATGCGCGGATGAAATTCGACGTGCGGTTCTACCTCGTGTCGATTCTCTTTATCATCTTCGATCTTGAAATCGCGTTTCTGTTTCCTTGGGCCGTTGCATTCCAGGATGTGAGCATGGCGGGATTCTGGTCGATGATGGTGTTCCTGGGCGTGCTGACCATCGGCTTTGCCTATGAGTGGAAGAAAGGGGCGCTGGAATGGCAGTGACCGACGAAAAGATCGTGACAGACGTGCAGGGCGACGGTCTGCAGTCGCCGCGCGTCAAATCCGCGCCCTCCGTCAAGTCGCCTTATGGGCTGAACACGGCCGGTGGTGACAACGAAGTCGCGACTCAATCCCTGAACGCCGAGTTGGCGGACAAGGGGTTTTTGCTGACCTCGACCGAGGATATCATCAACTGGGCGCGCACCGGTTCGCTGCACTGGATGACATTCGGTCTGGCCTGCTGCGCGGTCGAGATGATGCACACCTCGATGCCGCGCTATGACCTTGAACGCTTTGGCACGGCGCCGCGCGCAAGCCCGCGTCAGTCGGATCTGATGATCGTTGCGGGGACGCTGACCAACAAGATGGCACCGGCCCTGCGCAAGGTCTATGATCAGATGCCAGAGCCGCGATATGTCATTTCGATGGGATCCTGCGCCAATGGCGGCGGATACTATCACTACAGCTATTCCGTGGTGCGCGGTTGTGACCGTATCGTGCCGGTCGACATCTATGTTCCCGGCTGCCCGCCGACCGCAGAGGCGTTGCTGTACGGGATCTTTGCGCTGCAGAAAAAGATCAGACGGACCGGGACCATCGTGCGCTGAGGCGTGCGCACCCCCCGATGAAGGAGACGACAGGATGACGGCAGCACTGCAGGAACTGGGCGGGCATATCGAGCTCAAGCGCCCGGATTGCGTTCTTGGCTGGGACGTGACCCACGGAGAGCTGAACATCGACGTGGCGCCGTCCAACGTGCGCGGTCTGGTGGATTTTCTGAAGGCCGATAACAGTTGCCGGTTCACCTCGCTGGTGGATATCACGGCGGTGGATTACCCCGAGCGGGCCAAGCGGTTCGACGTGGTCTATCACTTTCTGTCGATGTATCAGAACCATCGCATCCGCCTGCGCGTCAGCATCCGCGAAGAGGATATGGTACCGTCGATCACATCCGTGCATCCCAGTGCCAACTGGTTCGAGCGCGAGATTTTCGACATGTTCGGCGTGCTGTTTTCGGGCCATCCGGATCTGCGCCGCATCCTGACGGACTATGGCTTTCGCGGGCACCCGCTGCGCAAGGATTTCCCGACCACGGGTTATACCGAAGTGCGCTATGACGAACAGCAAAAGCGCGTAGTCTATGAGCCAGTGAACCTGGTGCAGGAGTATCGGCAGTTCGATTTCATGAGCCCGTGGGAAGGTGCGCAATACGTGCTGCCCGGCGACGAAAAGAAAGAGGCGGCCAAGTAATGGGCGGTTTGTGGTGGCTGATCCTTTCGGCGCTGACAGCGATCCCGATGATCAAGCTGCTGCCGTTCTTTGGGATCAACAAATGGTGGGCGATGGTCTGTCTTGTCCCGCTGGGCACCATTGCCCTGCTGTGGTGGATGGGCCTGAAGCTGAAAGAGTTGGAGAAGCTGTGATGATCCCATTTTTGAGCGAATTTCTTGGGCTTGCAGCCGCCGCGCTGGCGCTGGGTGGCAGTATGGCTTTGGTACAAAATCGCAGGGTCTGCGCGACGCAGAACTCTGATGTGACGCGGGATAAGGGGAGACGATGATGGATGGCTCCAAAGGTTTTGATGACGCCCTGACGGGCGAGCAGAAGATCCGCAATTTCAACATCAACTTCGGCCCGCAACACCCTGCGGCACATGGCGTTCTGCGTCTGGTGCTTGAGCTGGACGGCGAGATCGTGGAACGGTGTGATCCGCATATCGGCCTGCTGCACCGCGGCACCGAAAAGCTGATGGAGTCGCGCACCTATCTGCAGAACCTGCCGTATTTTGACCGGCTGGACTATGTGGCGCCGATGAATCAGGAACATGCCTGGTGTCTGGCCATCGAAAAGCTGACCGGGGTCGAAGTGCCGCGGCGTGCCTCGCTGATCCGGGTGCTCTATTCCGAAATCGGGCGCATTCTGAACCACCTGCTGAACGTGACGACTCAGGCCATGGACGTGGGCGCGCTGACGCCGCCGCTCTGGGGTTTTGAGGAACGCGAAAAGCTGATGATCTTTTACGAGCGGGCGTCTGGCGCGCGTCTGCATGCGGCCTATTTCCGGCCCGGCGGCGTGCATCAGGATCTGCCCGCCGATCTGATCGACGATATCGACACCTGGGCGGATGAATTCCCGGCCAAGCTGCAGGATATCGACGATCTGCTGACGGAAAACCGGATCTTCAAGCAGCGCAATGCCGATATCGGTGTGATCACCGAGCAGGACATTCAGGACTGGGGGTTCTCTGGTGTGATGGTGCGCGGATCCGGCCTTGCCTGGGATCTGCGGCGCGCGCAGCCCTATGAATGTTATGACGAATTCGAATTCCAGATCCCGGTTGGCAAGAACGGTGACTGCTATGACCGTTACCTTGTCCGCATGGAAGAGATGCGTCAGTCGCTGTCGATCATCAAGCAGGCCATCGTCAAGCTGAAGGCCCCCGAGGGGCAGGGCGAAGTTATGTCGCGCGGCAAGATTTCTCCGCCGTCGCGCAGCGATATGAAAACCTCGATGGAGGCGCTGATCCATCACTTCAAGCTTTATACCGAAGGCTTCCACGTGCCTGCGGGCGAGGTCTATGCCTCTGTCGAGGCGCCCAAGGGCGAATTCGGCGTGTATCTTGTGGCCGATGGCAGCAACAAACCCTACCGCGCCAAGCTGCGCGCGCCGGGCTTCCTGCACTTGCAGGCGATGGATTATGTGGCGACCGGTCACCAGCTGGCTGATGTGGCGGCGATCATCGGGACTATGGATATTGTGTTTGGGGAGGTCGACAGATGAACAGATTTCTGGGCGCTTCTGCCATTTTTGCCCTGCTGTCCGCCTGCGCCATGCCGCCCGAAGGTGTGGATGATGCAAGCCTTGCGATGTTTGACGCGGCTGTCGCGTCAATCGGCTGCGATATGTCGAGCGAAGAGGATTACATCCCCGTCGAGCTGCAAACCGGTCTGAACCGTCAGCAGGTGCTTGATATCGCCGCGTACAAGATCGAGACCAAAGACGGCGTGGCCCTGTCGAACGGCGGCTTCCGCCTGAAGACCGGCGCTTGCGCCGACACTGGTCTGGTCTGATATGGGGTTGCGGTTCTTTCCTGTGGCGGTGGCGCTGCTGCTGGCGGGACAGGCCGTGGCCAAGGATATCGGTGTGTCGGATTTTGCCTACGCCTCTGAGCTGTCGGAGGAGGGATATGAACCCTTTGCCACCAGCGGCGCCGGGAATGCTCTTTTTGGCATGAAACGGGACACGGATCTGTATCTGTGCTTTATCGCCGACGAACCGGCCGCCTCTGCCCAACGCCAAGGGGTTCTGGTCGCCGAAGTCAATGGAACGAACCCCGACCGGGAGGTGCCCAACATCCCCGTCGTCTGCGTGCTGACGCAATAGGAAATGATATGCTGAGACGCCTTCACAAAGAACAACCTGCGGCTTTTGCCTTCACTCCGGACAACCTGGCCTGGGCCGAGGCGCAGATTACCAAGTATCCCGAGGGCCGTCAGGCCAGCGCGATCATTCCGCTGCTGTGGCGCGCGCAGGAGCAGGAGGGCTGGCTGACCCGTCCGGCGATCGAAAAGGTCGCCGACATGCTGGGCATGGCCTATATGCGGGCACTGGAAGTGGCGTCGTTCTACTTTATGTTTCAGCTGCAACCTGTTGGTTCCATTGCAAACATTCAGATTTGCGGCACGACCTCCTGCATGATCTGCGGGGCAGAGGACCTGATGGTTGTCTGCAAGGACAAGATCGCCGCCAAGCCCCATACCCTGTCCGCCGATGGCAAGTTCACCTGGGAAGAGGTAGAATGCCTTGGCGCTTGCGCAAACGCGCCCATGGCCCAGATCGGCAAGGATTATTACGAGGATCTGACGACAGAGCGTTTTGCGGAGATTCTGGATGAACTGGCCGCCGGCCGTGTGCCGCTGCCGGGTCCGCAGAATGGCCGGTATGCCGCCGAGCCCAAATCAGGGCTGACCAGCCTGACCGAATTTGCCAAGGACCGCGCTCAATATAACGCAAGCGTCCAGTTTGCAGTGGATATCGGCGACACGGTCAAGCGGATCGACGGCACCGAGGTGCCCCTGGTTGCGCCCTGGCAGGATCGGTCGGACAAAAATGGTTCAGCTGAGCCCGATACCTCTGGTCCGGTTCTGTCCGAGGATACGCCCGTTGATGAAACCGGCGTCGACAAACGCGCGGCCCCGGTTGAAGGCACGGGACATCCCCGAGCGAATGAGCCCGCCCAAGAGGCGGTAATCGCGTCAGAGGGCGAGGGCACGCAGCCTGCGAGCCTGAGCGCGCCGCGCGACGGTGGGGCGGATGACCTCAAGGCGATCAAGGGCGTTGGTCCGAAAGTCGAAAAGATGCTGAACGATATGGGTGTTTACCATATCGACCAGATTGCGGGCTGGTCGGCCGAGGAGGTCAGTTGGATCGATCAGAACCTGGAAGGGTTCAAGGGACGGGCGACGCGGGACGACTGGGTTGCGCAGGCGCAGGCCGTGATATCTGAAAACGAGACGGAGTCTTCTTCCCGTGTTAAAAAGGGTGACGTGGACAACACGTAAAACCCAAAACACGGATAGGGAGAAAGAGAATGAGTCATCAGAACAAAGGGTTGAGTTGCGCAACGGGGTGCTGGGCCATGGCGGGTGCCATCGGTTTCGCGTCACTGGTTCTGCTTCTGGTGGTCGGGAATACGTCCTGGATCGGATCGATCTTCCTGAGTGTGGTGGCAACCGGCGTGCTGGGGCTGATGTTCTCTTATCTTTTCTGTCGGCCCTTGCCGGGGCCGGTTGTGACCACCGCGACTGCGCCGAGGGCAACGTCGGCGACCCCGGCGCAGTCGGTGTCGGACGCAAAGCCCGAGGTTGCCACAGTGTCGGCAATTGCGGACAGCGAGGCGGGCGCGCAGGTCAAGCCGTCCAAAATGCTTGCCGGGCAGGATGAGTTGGCGACCCGCAAGGGAAGCTGGAAATACGACGCACCTGCTGCGGAAGAGGTGGATACGCCTGGGAACGACAGTGGTGACAAACCCGCTGCGCTGACGGCGCCACGGGGTGGGGTTGCGGATGATCTGAAAAAGATCAAAGGGATCGGGCCGAAACTGGAAGAGACCTGCAACAGCATGGGCTTTTATCATTTTGACCAGATCGCGGCCTGGAGCCCGGCGCAGGTGGCTTGGGTGGATGAGAACCTTGAAGGCTTCAAGGGACGCGTAACCCGGGACGATTGGGTGGCGCAGGCAAAGGCCCTGGCGGCAGAGGCGGGGACAGCGGTCCGCGAAGATGTCAGCGCAGGTAACGGAACGTAAAGGGGCGATAGGGCATGAGCCAGGATGAGGATTTTCAACGGCAGGGGCGCATCGTGGCGCTTGTTGTTGCCGGTGTGGGTCTTGCCTGGGTCATCGTGACTGGCCTCGGGGCGGCGCTGGACTGGAGCCAGCGCACGCGCGCCTTTTTCGATCTGGCAGCACTTGCCGGGTTCGGAACGGGCATATGGATGATTTATGGACTCTGGCGCATGCGCCAGAAGAACAAGGACTAGGCGATGCTGCAGGATCAGGACCGGATTTTCACAAATATCTACGGTATGCATGACCGCACGCTGAAAGGCGCGCAGGCGCGGGGCCATTGGGATGGCACCAAGGGGATCCTCGACAACGGGCGCGACTGGATTGTCGACCAGATGAAGAAGTCCGGTCTGCGCGGACGCGGCGGTGCAGGTTTTCCGACCGGCCTGAAATGGTCGTTCATGCCCAAGGAAAGCGACGGTCGCCCGTCCTATCTGGTGGTGAATGCGGATGAATCCGAGCCCGGCACCTGCAAGGACCGCGAGATCATGCGCCACGACCCGCATACGCTGGTCGAGGGCTGTCTGATCGCGAGTTTCGCGATGCAGGCCAACGCCTGCTACATCTACATCCGTGGCGAATATATCCGCGAAAAAGAGGCGCTGCAGCGCGCGATTGATGAGGCCTATGATGCCGGTCTGATCGGCAAGAATGCCTGCGGGTCGGGCTATGATTTTGACCTATACCTGCATCACGGGGCGGGCGCCTATATCTGTGGCGAGGAAACCGCGCTGCTGGAAAGCCTTGAGGGCAAAAAGGGTATGCCGCGCATGAAGCCGCCGTTCCCGGCGGGGTCGGGTCTGTATGGCTGCCCGACCACGGTGAACAACGTGGAATCCATCGCCGTCGTGCCGACGATCCTGCGGCGCGGACCGGAGTGGTTTTCGTCCTTTGGCCGCCCGAACAATGCCGGCACCAAGCTGTTCGCGATCTCGGGCCATGTGAACAATCCCTGCGTCGTCGAAGAGGCGATGTCGATCACATTTGAAGAGCTGATCGACAAGCATTGCGGCGGCATTCGCGGCGGCTGGGACAATCTGAAAGCGGTCATTCCGGGCGGATCGTCGGTGCCCTGTATCCGTGGCGAGTTCATGAAAGACGCGATCATGGATTTCGATTATCTGCGCGAGCAGCGGTCGGGTTTGGGGACGGCGGCGGTGATCGTGATGGATCAGTCGACGGACATCATCAAGGCAATCTGGCGTCTGTCCAAGTTCTACAAACACGAAAGCTGCGGGCAGTGTACGCCCTGCCGTGAAGGCACCGGCTGGATGATGCGTGTGATGGACCGTCTGGTGACCGGTGAGGCGGATGTCGAAGAGATCGACATGCTGTTGGACGTGACCAAGCAGGTCGAGGGGCACACGATCTGCGCGCTTGGCGATGCGGCGGCTTGGCCCATTCAGGGCCTGATACGCAATTTCCGGGACGAGATCGAGGACCGCATCAAGCACAAGCGCGGTCCGCGTCAGACCACCATAGCGGCGGAATAAGACATGGAATGTAGTGGGTGTTTTTTTTGGGATACGGGCAGCTTTACCGGAGCGGGATATTGCCGTCGCAATCCGCCGTCGGTCGAGCTTAACCAGACCGGGACAGTGACAGATTCGGCCGTCTGGCCGGTGACCAAGTCCTATGACTGGTGCGGCGAATACGTCGAGAGAGACAAGTGATGACAGTCAACCCCGGTTACCATCTTGCAGAGTTGAACATCGGGCGCCTGCTGGCCCCGACAGAAGATCCGCGCGTCGCCGAATTCATGAACGCGCTGGACCGGGTCAACGGCATGGGCAAGCGGATGCCGGGGTTCGTGTGGATGATGGAAGGGTCGGGTGAGCCCGGCACAGGGAACACCGAGGCAAAGATTGGGGGCGATGCGCAGGTCGTGAGCAACCTCACGGTCTGGGAATCGGTGGAAACCCTCGAGAAATTTGTCTGGGACACGGTGCATCGGCAGTTTTATGAACGCCGGGCAGAGTGGTTCGAGGTTCTGGGCAAGATGCATTTCGTCATGTGGTGGGTGCCCGAGGGGCACAGACCGACATTGGACGAAGCCCTTGATAAACTTGCGCTGCGCGAGACGCAGGGTGATACGGACGCAGCCTTTGGCTGGGCCTGGCTGAAAGAGGCGCAGCGGTGGAAGACCCATCAGTGCGCCGTTGCGGCGGAGTAGAGAATATGCGGACGATCCTATTGCTGGGTGTGGTGGCCATGGCGCTGAGCACTGCGGCTTGTTCCCGGAACAAGGGAACCGCCTTTGATGGTGTGATTTACAAGACCAAGAGCCAGTCCGCGCGCAGCAATCGCAAGGATTTCACGGCGACCGTGCAGCCGGTGACGGCGCAGAGCCTGACCGGTGCGCTAGCCGCCGGACGCCATGAAGGCATCAAGCACTGCCTCAATTACTACGGCACGAGCGATATCGCCTGGACCGTCGGGCCTGACACTCCGCCTGAACAGCTGCGGTTGAATGGCACTACGCTGACCGTTGCGGGGTCCTGCGTGGAATGAGTGAAACACATCGCATAACAAAGGCTTGTGCGCGGTGCTATTGCATAGCAAAGCGTCACGGTACCATCCTTGCAAGGAGATTGGGGTGCGTTGCATGCCCGCTACCCTTGCAAGGAGATATGAGATGCGTATGACACTGACCCTGACACTCGTCGGTGGCCTGCTGGCCAGCGCAGCCCTTGCCAAGCCGCCTCTGCGCGAGGTGGCTGTGGTGGATGACGGACTGCTGGCTGTGGGCGTCGCGGATGAGATCCGCAACCAGTGCGGCAAGATTGACGCGCGGATGATCACCGCGCTGATGCGGCTGAACGGTTTGAAGTCCGAGGCCCGTTCGCAGGGCTACAGCGAAGAAGAGATCGAAGATTATGTCACCTCCAAAGCCGAAAAGGCCCGCATGCGCGCCCGAGGCGAGGCCTATCTGAAGGCCAACGGGGTGACGCCACAAGACAAGTCCAGCTATTGCAGGCTGGGCAAACAGGAAATCGCAAAGGGCTCGGCCATAGGGACCCTTCTGAAAGCAAGGTGAGACGATGTCAGACCTCCGCAAGATCAACATTGACGGCAAGGATGTGGAAGTAGACGGCGCGATGACGCTGATTCAGGCCTGTGAAGTGGCCGGGATCGAAATCCCGCGATTCTGCTATCATGAACGGCTGAGCATCGCCGGGAACTGTCGCATGTGTCTGGTTGAGGTTGTGGGCGGGCCGCCCAAGCCTGCGGCGTCCTGCGCCATGCAGGTGCGTGATCTGCGCCCCGGCAAGGACGGCGAGCCGCCGATGGTCAAGACGAACAGCCCCATGGTCAAGAAGGCCCGCGAGGGGGTTATGGAGTTCCTGCTGATCAACCACCCGCTGGATTGCCCGATCTGCGATCAGGGTGGCGAATGTGACCTGCAGGATCAGGCCATGGCTTATGGCGTGGATTTCAGCCGCTACCGCGAACCCAAGCGCGCCGCGACCGATCTGGATCTGGGGCCGCTGGTCGAAACCCATATGACACGCTGCATTTCCTGCACCCGCTGCGTGCGTTTCACGACAGAGGTCGCGGGGATCAGCCAGATGGGCCAAACGGGCCGTGGCGAGGATTCCGAGATCACCTCTTATCTCGGGGAGACGCTGGATTCGAACCTGCAGGGCAACATCATCGACCTCTGCCCGGTTGGGGCGCTGGTCAGCAAACCCTATGCCTTTACCGCCCGTCCCTGGGAGCTGAGCAAGACCGAGAGCATCGATGTGATGGACGCGCTTGGGTCCAACATCCGCGTCGATACCAAGGGACGCGAAGTCATGCGGTTCCTGCCGCGCAACCATGACGGCGTGAACGAAGAGTGGATTTCGGACAAGACGCGCTTTGTCTGGGACGGGTTGCGCCGTCAGCGTCTGGACAAGCCCTATGTGCGTGAAAACGGCAAGCTGCGTCCGTCCACATGGCCCGAGGCCCTGAGCAAGGTTGCCGAGGCGATGCAGGGCAAGAAGGTCGCCGGTCTGGTCGGGGATCTGGTGTCCACCGAGGCGGCATTTGCGCTGAAAATGCTGGTTGAATCGCTGGGTGGATCGGTGGAATGCCGCACCGATGGCGCCAAGCTGCCTGCGGGCAACCGGTCGGGTTATGTCGGCACGGCGGCCATCGAGGATATTGATTTCGCCACGAAGATCACCCTGATCGGCACCAATCCGGCGGTTGAGGCGCCAGTGCTGAACGCGCGGATCCGCAAGGCCTGGTCACATGGCGCGGATGTGAGCGTTATCGGTGAAGCCGTCGATCTGACGTATGATTATGCCCATCTGGGCAAGGGTGCCGATGCGATCAGCACGCTTATGGGCAAGGACCATGGCGATGTGGCCGATGCGCAGTCGATCGTGATCATCGGGCAGGGCGCGCTGTCGCGTGCGGATGGCGCGGCGGTTCTGGCCGCGGCGATGCAGTTGGCCGAGGCGACAGGTGCGAAATTCCTGGTGCTGCACACGGCAGCGGGCCGGGTTGGCGCGATGGATGTGGGCGCCGTGACCGAAGGCGGGCTGAGTGCAGCGCTCGACGGGGCCGAAGTGATTTATAACCTGGGCGTCGACGAGGGTGAAATTCCCGCAGGGCCGTTCGTGATCTATCAGGGCAGCCATGGCGACCGGGGCGCGCACCGTGCTGATGTGATTCTGCCCGGCGCAGCCTATACGGAAGAGCAGGGTCTGTTTGTGAACACCGAAGGACGTCCACAGCTGGCCCAGCGGGCGGGCTTTGCGCCCGGAGAGGCGAAAGAGAACTGGGCTGTTCTGCGCGCACTGAGTGCCGAGGTCGGTCAGCAGCTGCCGTTTGATTCGCTGGCGCAGCTGCGCAAGGTGTTGATCGCGGATGTGCCGCATCTGGCCGAGATTGATTCGGTTCCCGAGAATGTCTGGCAGCTGCCGCAAGCCGGGGATCTGGGTGAGTCGGCGCTGCGCAATGCGATCACGGATTTCTACCTGACCAACCCGATTGCCCGCGCCAGCCAGCTGATGGCCGAGCTGAGTGCCAATGCAAAGGCCCGCAAGGAAGCCCCGCTCGCGGCAGAGTGAGGGCGGGACGCGGGTCCCTGGCCATGACGGAGAGTGCGGCGACGGGTGAGTCGCCGCGATATTCGGCCAGAGGGTCCGGAACGGAGTACGACAGATCTGAAAAACCGAGCCCAGACGTTGTTTTGGCAGGCTTTTTGGGGGAAATGAGCAGTGTGCCTGGGCTGGATAAGCCTGTAGCCTGTGCGCAATATGCTGCAACGCAGTATGCTTTGAGACGAGGATACGGTTTCGCGTGGCATTTGAGCAGAAATATTGACGAAGAGGGTGGTCTCTGGCGCTCAGATGCGGTTTACACCATCTCGCCAGCGCTGCCTCGTGAGTTGAATACGATAGACGCCAAAGTCGTCTCGTTCGACTGCGCGGAAAACGGAATACCGATGGTGTGAGGACCTGATGGCTGATTTCTTTACCACTCCCGGCGGGATCGCCCTGATCATCTTAGCGCAGTGCCTAGCGGTTCTGGGCTTTGTGATGATTTCACTGCTTTTCCTGGTCTATGGCGACCGCAAGATCTGGGCCGCTGTGCAGATGCGCCGCGGGCCGAACGTGGTCGGCACCTTCGGTCTGCTGCAGACCGTGGCCGATGCGCTGAAATATGTCGTGAAAGAGGTGGTGGTGCCTGCAGGGGCCGACAAGCCGGTGTTCATGCTGGCGCCGCTGACATCCTTCGTTCTGGCCATGCTCGCCTGGGCGGTGATTCCCTTCAACGACAGCTGGGTGCTGTCGGATATCAACGTCGCGGTGCTCTTCGTGCTCGCCATATCCTCGCTCGAGGTTTACGGCGTGATCATGGGCGGCTGGGCGTCGAACTCGAAATATCCTTTCCTCGGCAGTCTGCGCTCTGCCGCGCAGATGATTTCCTACGAAGTGTCGCTCGGACTGATCATCATCGGCATCATCATCTCGACCGGGTCGCTGAACTTTGGCGATATCGTGCGGGCGCAGGATGGCAGCTTTGGCTTCTTCAACTGGTACTGGCTGCCGCACTTCCCGATGGTCTTTCTGTTCTTCATATCGTGCCTGGCGGAAACCAACCGCCCGCCCTTTGACCTTCCCGAAGCGGAATCGGAACTGGTGGCCGGGTATCAGGTGGAATACTCATCTACCCCGTTCCTGCTGTTCATGGCCGGGGAATACATCGCGATCTTCCTGATGTGCGCGCTGACCTCGCTGCTGTTCTTTGGCGGCTGGCTGTCGCCGATCCCGGGCCTGCCCGACGGGGCGCTTTGGCTGGTGGCGAAGATGGCGTTCTTTTTCTTCCTTTTCGCGATGGTCAAGGCAATCACGCCGCGCTACCGCTATGACCAGCTGATGCGGCTGGGCTGGAAAGTCTTCCTGCCCTTCAGCCTCGTCTGGGTGGTCTTCGTAAGCTTCGCGGCAAAATTCGGATGGTTCTGGGGTTTCTACGCCCGCTGGACCACAGGAGGCTGACATGGCTCAGATGGATTATACGCGCGCCGCCAAATATTTCCTGCTGCAGGATTTCTGGGTCGGCATGAAACTGGGGCTGAAATACTTTTTTGGTCCCAAGGCAACGCTGAACTATCCGCATGAAAAGGGGCCGCTGTCGCCGCGGTTCCGGGGCGAGCATGCCCTGCGCCGTTACGCCAATGGCGAGGAACGCTGCATTGCCTGCAAGCTGTGCGAGGCGATCTGCCCTGCACAGGCGATCACCATCGATGCGGAACCCCGTGATGACGGCAGTCGGCGCACCACGCGCTACGATATCGACATGACCAAATGCATCTACTGCGGTTTCTGTCAGGAGGCCTGCCCGGTGGATGCGATCGTCGAGGGGCCGAATTTCGAATTCGCCACGGAAACGCGCGAAGAGCTGTTCTACGACAAGGACAAGCTGCTGGCCAACGGCGACCGCTGGGAATCCGAAATCGCCCGCAACCTTGAAATGGACGCGCCCTACAGATGACAGCTGCACCCAAAAGTTTTCAGAAAACTTTTGCCAAGACTTTCCCCGAAAGTCTTGGGGGGCGCTGCGCATGAGTGGCAAGACCCCCTTCGAGTTGATGATGGAGCAGGCGCAGGAGCTGGCCAAGGCCTTCAATCCGGCGCTGACCTCGTTTGACCCCAAGGGCTTTGAAAAGCTCTGGCCGACCATGCCCAAGGAGTTCATGGAAATGAGCTTTGGCAAGGGCATCAGCAAGGAAGGTCTGGACGCCAAGACCCGTCTGCTGCTGACACTGGCGGGGCTGACGATGCAGGGCGCGCAGGCCGACACGCAGGTGCGTATGACCGTGCGCCATGCGCTGGAAGCGGGCGCCACAAAAGACGAAATCGCCGAGACCATCGCACAGATGTCGATGTTCGCAGGTATTCCGGCCATGACACGCGCCATGGAGTTGGCGCGCGCGGTCATGGAAGACAAAAAGGATGATGAGACATGAGCGTCTTTGCCTTCTATCTCTTTGCGATCAGCACGATTGCCGGGGGTCTGTTCACCGTGATCAGCCGGAACCCCGTGCATTCGGTGCTCTGGCTCATCCTCGCCTTCCTTAGCTCTGCGGGGCTGTTTGTGCTTCTGGGCGCCGAATTCGTCGCCATGTTGCTGGTGATCGTCTATGTGGGCGCGGTCGCGGTGTTGTTCCTTTTTGTCGTGATGATGCTGGACGTCGATTTTGCCGAGCTCAAGGCGGAGATGGCGAAATACATGCCGCTGGCCATGCTGTTTGCGGTGATCATCCTGATGCAGTTCGCCATCGCTTTTGGCGCCTGGCAAAGTTCCGGTGCGGCCGAGGGGCTGCGCGCGCAGGAGATCATGGCCGGGACAGAGAACACCAAGGCGCTTGGGCTGGTGCTTTATGATCAGTATTTCCTGCTGTTCCAGCTGTCGGCCCTGATCCTGCTGGTGGCTATGATCGGTGCCATCGTTCTGACGCTGCGCCATCGCGTGGATGTCAAACGTCAGGTTGTGGTTGCCCAGATGATGCGCGACCCGGCCAAGGCGATGGAGTTGCGGGACGTGAAACCGGGGCAGGGCCTCTGATCCGGGTGTAAAGACAGGCCGCGGGGCGACCTGCGGCGCGTGAATACAAAAGACGGGCACAGCCCGGAGGGACATGATGATCGGACTTGAACATTATCTGACGGTCGCGGGGACGCTGTTCGTCATAGGCATCTTCGGGCTTTTCCTGAACCGGAAGAACGTGATCATCCTGCTTATGAGCATCGAACTCATGTTGCTGGCGGTGAACATCAACTTCGTCGCCTTTTCGTCTTTCCTGGGCGATCTGGTCGGGCAGGTCTTCACGTTGTTCGTGCTGACTGTTGCGGCGGCCGAGGCGGCGATTGGTCTGGCCATCCTGGTCTGCTTTTTCCGTAACCGCGGCAGTATCGCCGTGGAAGATATCAACGTGATGAAAGGCTGACGCAATGGAATCGCTCATCCTATTTGCGCCCCTCTTCGGGGCGCTGGTCGCTGGTTTCGGCTGGCGCGTGATTGGCGAACGCGGGGCCATGTGGATCACCACCGGCCTGCTGTTCATGGCTTGCGCGTTTTCCTGGATCATTTTCCTGACATTTGACGGCACGCTCTACAAGGTCGAGATTTTCCGCTGGATCGAATCCGGCACGCTGAGCACGTCCTGGGCGATCCGCATGGACCGGCTGACCGCGATCATGTTGATCGTGATCACCACGGTGTCCGCACTGGTCCACCTCTACAGCTTTGGCTACATGGCGCATGATCCGCAGTGGAAAGAGGGCGAAAGCTACAAGCCGCGCTTCTTTGCATATCTGTCGTTCTTTACCTTCGCGATGCTGATGCTGGTTACGGCAGACAACCTCGTGCAGATGTTCTTTGGCTGGGAAGGTGTGGGCGTTGCGTCCTACCTTCTGATCGGGTTCTACTACCGTAAGCCGTCGGCCAATGCCGCCGCGATGAAGGCCTTTGTGGTCAACCGGGTGGGAGACTTCGGTTTTTCGCTGGGGATGTTTGCGCTGTTTTATCTGGTCGACAGCATCAACTTTGACGATGTCTTTGCCGCCTCGCCGGAACTGGCGCAGACGCAGCTGTCCTTTCTCTGGACCGAGTGGAATGCCGCAAATCTGATCGCTGTTTTGCTGTTCATCGGTGCGATGGGCAAATCGGCTCAACTGTTCCTGCACACCTGGCTGCCGGACGCTATGGAAGGTCCGACACCTGTGTCGGCACTGATCCACGCCGCGACCATGGTCACCGCCGGTGTGTTTCTTGTCTGCCGCATGTCGCCGCTGATGGAATATGCGCCCGAAGCGACTGCCTTCATCACCTTCCTTGGGGCGACCACGGCATTCTTTGCCGCGACCGTGGGTCTGGTGCAGAACGACATCAAGCGCGTCATCGCCTATTCGACCTGTTCGCAGCTGGGCTACATGTTTGTGGCTGCGGGTGTGGGCGCTTATGGTGTGGCGATGTTCCACCTGCTGACGCATGCCTTTTTCAAGGCGATGCTGTTCCTTGGCGCGGGGTCGGTCATTCATGCGATGCACCATGAACAGGACATGCGCAACTATGGCAGCCTGCGCAAAAAGATCCCCTTTACCTTCTGGGCGATGATGGTCGGCACCCTTGCGATCACCGGTTTCGGGATTCCGCTGACGCATATCGGTTTCGCCGGTTTCCTGTCCAAGGATGCGATCATCGAATCCGCCTGGGCCGGGACACAGGGCGGCTATGCCTTCTGGATGCTGGTCATCGCGGCGCTGTTCACGTCCTTCTACAGCTGGCGTCTGATGTTCATGACGTTCTTTGGCGAAGCGCGCGGTGACAAGCATACGCATGAACATGCGCATGAAAGCCCGCTGGTCATGCTGATCCCGCTGGGTGTTCTTGGGCTTGGTGCCGTCTTCTCTGGCATGGTCTGGTACAACAGCTTCTTTGGCGATCATACGGCGATGAACCGCTTCTTTGGGATCCCGACGCATCATGCCGAGGCGTCTGAAGCGGGACATGAGACAACCGTTGAGGCCGCACCTGCGGCGGGCGATAGCGGCGAGGGCGCTGTCGAGGCGACCGAGGGCGCGAGCCATGCTACGGGGGATGCGGCGCTTGCCGATACGAGCGAGCTTGCGAGCGAGAGTGACGGCGAAGCCGGTGCAGAGGCGCATGCGGCAATGGCTGGAACGGCCCCGGTCGGCGCAATATTCATGGCGGCGGACAACACCGTGATCGAAGAGGCGCATGCGGCGCCGGCCTGGGTCAAGGTCAGCCCGTTCATTGCCATGGCGATCGGTTTTGTCATCGCGTACCTGTTCTACATCGTGAACCCGGCGCTGCCGCGCCGTCTGGCAGAAAGCCAGAGACCGCTGTACCTGTTCCTGCTGAACAAATGGTATTTTGACGAGATCTACGATTTCCTCTTCATCCGCTCTGCCAAGGCCATTGGCCGGTTCTTCTGGAAGCGTGGCGATGTCGAGGTGATCGACGGGTCGATCAACGGGATCGCGCTTGGGATCGTGCCGTATCTGACCCGGCTCGCGGGCAGGGCGCAGAACGGATATGTCTTTACCTATGCCTTTGCCATGGTGATCGGGATCGCGGTCCTCATCACATGGATGACCTTCGTGGGAGCCGAATAATGGACAACCTTCTTTCCATTGTCACCTTCCTGCCGGCACTGGCCGCGCTGATCCTCGCGCTGTTCCTGCGCGGGGGGGACAAGGCGGCGGACCGCAACGCCAAATGGCTGGCCCTGATCGCCACTTCGGCCACCTTCCTGATATCGCTTTTCATTCTGGCGCAGTTTGATCGCAACGACATCGGGTTCCAGATGGTCGAAAGCGCCGATTGGCTGCTGGGCCTGCAGTACAAGATGGGCGTCGACGGGATTTCTGTCCTGTTCGTGATGCTCACGACCTTCATCATGCCGCTGGTCATCGCGGCGAGCTGGAACGTGTCCACCCGGGTCAAGGAATACATGATCGCCTTCCTGCTGCTGGAAACGCTTATGCTGGGCGTGTTTATGGCGCTGGACCTTGTGCTGTTCTACCTGTTCTTTGAGGCGGGCCTGATCCCGATGTTCCTGATCATCGGCATCTGGGGCGGCAAAGAGCGGATCTACGCGAGCTTCAAGTTCTTCCTTTACACCTTCCTTGGGTCGGTGCTGATGCTGGTGGCGATGGTCGCCATGGCGTCGAATGCCGGTACGACCGACATTCCGACTCTGATGTTGCACGAGTTTTCGTCCGCGACGTTCTCGATCCTCGGTATTCCGGTGGTTGGTGGTCTGCAGACCATGCTGTTCCTTGCGTTCTTTGCCAGCTTTGCGGTGAAGATGCCGATGTGGCCTGTCCACACCTGGCTGCCGGATGCGCATGTGCAGGCCCCGACCGCTGGTTCGGTGGTGCTGGCGTCGATCCTGCTGAAAATGGGGGGCTATGGCTTCCTGCGGTTCAGCTTGCCGATGTTCCCGGTCGGGTCCGAGGTGCTGACACCGCTGGTGCTGTGGATGTCGGCGATTGCGATTGTCTACACCAGCCTTGTCGCGCTGGTGCAGGAAGACATGAAAAAGCTGATCGCCTATTCGTCCGTTGCCCACATGGGCTATGTCACGATGGGGATCTTTGCGGGCAACCAGCAGGGCATCGACGGCGCGATTTTCCAGATGCTGAGCCACGGCTTTGTGTCGGGCGCGCTGTTCCTGTGTGTGGGCGTGATTTATGACCGGATGCACACCCGCGACATCGACGCCTATGGTGGTCTGGTGAACCGGATGCCGGCCTACGCGATGATCTTCATGTTCTTCACCATGGCCAACGTCGGCCTGCCGGGCACCTCTGGCTTTGTCGGGGAGTTCCTGACGCTGGTGGGGATCTTTCAGACCAACACCTGGGTCGCTGCTGTGGCAACGTCGGGCGTGATCCTGTCGGCGGCCTATGCGCTGTGGCTATACCGCCGCGTGGTGATGGGTGATCTGATCAAGGAAAGCCTGCGCACCATCAAGGACATGACACGCCGCGAAAAGCTGATCTTTGCACCGCTGATCGCGATGACGATCTGGCTGGGTATCTATCCGGCGCCGATCCTTGACCGCATCGGACCCAGCGTCGAGGCGCTGGTGAGCAATTACGACACGGCCCTCGCGGCGGCGGACAGCGCCACGCAGGTGGCTGATAATGCCGCCCCTGCGGCAGAACACTAAGGAACGCTGATCATGATCCAGGCAGATCTGAACGTCATTCTCCCCGAGATCCTGGTGGCAGTCTTTGCCATGCTGGCGCTCGTGGGGGCGGTTTACACCGAAAAGGACAAGGTGGCGCCGCTGTTGGTCTGGGCCACGTCCGGGCTGTTCATCGCCCTCGCAATCTGGATCGGTGCGAGTGGGCAGGGGGAAACGCGGGTCGTTTTCAACGGTCTGTTTGTTGACGATGCCTTTTCCCGCTTTGCGAAGGTTGTGATCCTGTTGTCTTCGGCGGCAGTGCTGCTGATGAGCCAGGATTACATGTCGCGCCGAGGGTTGCTGCGGTTCGAATATCCTGTGCTTGTCGCGCTCAGCGCCGTGGGCATGATGGTGATGGTTTCCGCCGGGGATCTCATGACGCTCTACATGGGGCTGGAACTGCAATCGCTGGCGCTTTATGTGGTCGCCGCTCTGCGGAGGGACTCTGTGCGTTCGACCGAAGCGGGTCTGAAGTATTTTGTGTTGGGTGCGCTCAGCTCGGGTCTGCTGCTCTACGGTGCGTCGCTGACCTATGGGTATGCCGGGACCACGCTGTTTTCGGGCATCGTCCAGACCGTGAAGGCAGGCGAGCTGTCTGTTGGCCTGCTATTCGGGCTGGTGTTCCTGATTTCTGGTTTGGCATTCAAGGTCTCTGCCGTACCGTTCCACATGTGGACGCCGGACGTATATGAAGGTGCGCCGACACCGGTCACTGCCTTTTTTGCAACTGCACCGAAAGTTGCGGCCATGGGGCTGATGGCGCGGCTTCTGCACGATGCCTTTGGCGGTGCCGTGGGTGAGTGGAGCCAGGTGATTGCGCTGATTTCGGTGTTGTCGATGTTCCTTGGCGGTTTTGCGGCCATTGGGCAGACCAATATCAAGCGGCTGATGGCCTATTCGTCGATTGCGCATATGGGATTTGCCCTGATGGGGCTGGCGGCAGGCACGGCGCTGGGTGTGCAGGCAATGCTGATCTACATGACGATCTACGTCACGATGAACGTCGGCACGTTTGCCTTTATCCTGTCGATGGAGCGGGACGGCCAGCCGGTTACTGACATCAAGGCGCTGAACATGTATTCCAAGAAGGAACCGGGACGTGCGCTGGCGATGCTGGTGCTGATGTTCTCGCTGGCCGGGGTTCCGCCGTTGGTGGGATTCTTTGGGAAACTTTATGTGCTGCGCGCGGCCTATGACGCTGGACTGGCCTGGCTTGCGGTTGCAGGGGTTGTCGCGTCGGTCATCGGGGCGTTCTATTACCTGCGTGTGGTGTTTTACATGTACTTTGGCAGCGAGAGCGATGAAGGTCTGGATGCCGGCGGTTCGCCCGTGCTTTTGGCCTTCCTCATGGTGTCGGCCTTTGTGATGGTCGCCGGTGTGGTGAACCTGTTCGGCATCGAAGGGGCTGCGGCATCAGCGGCTGCAACGCTTGTCAACTAAGTGGCATCAGGGGCTTTTCGGAAAATGTGACGCGCCCAAGGGCGCGTCGCTTTTTGTTTTGGACCCCTTCGGGGTTGCCTCCGGCGGGGATATTTTTAGGCAGATGAAACGGCGGGTTTTTCTTGGGCTGGCCTGACGGGTATCAGCGCCGCGTGCTGGTCGAGGTCGACAGCACCAATGCAGAGGCTGCGCGTCTTGCGCCGGGGCTAAGTGGGCCTATGTGGATACTTGCATTGAACCAAACGGCGGCGCGGGGGCGGCGTGGACGGCCCTGGGCGATGCCCAAGGGCAATTTTGCCGCAACCCTTGTATTGCGCCCGACTGAGTCGCCGGATGTGGTCGCGCTGCGGTCTTTTGTAGCGGCATTGGCGCTGCATGAGGCTTTTGTGCAAGCGACGGGGCGGACGGCAGGGCTGTCGCTCAAATGGCCGAACGACGTGTTGCTGAACGGTGGGAAGGTGGCGGGAATCCTGCTGGAATCCCTTGGCATGCGGCAGGGGGTGCAGCATCTGGCCATCGGGATCGGCGTCAATTTGGAAAGCGCGCCGACCGTGCTGGAGGTCGAGGCAGGCGCCGTGGCGCCGGTGTCGCTGATGTCTGCAACAGGAGTGGCGATCGGACCGGAGGCGTTTCTGGATATTCTTGCGGAGTGTTATGCCAAGGTAGAGCATATGTTCGTGACCTATGGCTTTGCCCCGGTGCGAGAGGCCTGGCTGCTGCGCGCAGCCCGGCTGGGCGAGACGATTACCGCCCGGACGGGCACAACCGAGACGGTTGGACGGTTTGAAACTGTGGACGCGACGGGTCACCTTGTGCTGACCAGCGCCAAAGGCCGCGAGCGGATTGCTGCGGCTGATGTGTTTTTCTGAAAGGCGTGAGCATGCTTCTTGCCATTGATTGCGGCAATACCAATACGGTCTTTTCTATCTGGGACGGCACCCGGTTTCTGGCGACCTGGCGCACGGCGACCGATCATCAGCGTACGGCGGACCAGTATTATGTCTGGCTGAGCACGCTTATATCGTTCCAGAAGATTGAGGCGGTGATCACCGATGTCATCATCTCTTCCACCGTGCCGCGCGTGGTTTACAACCTGCGGGTGCTGTCGGATCGCTATTTCAACACGCGCCCCATTGTCGTGGGCAAGCCGGAATGTGCGCTGCCCGTGGCCGTGCGGGTGGATGCGGGCACGCAGGTGGGGCCGGACCGGCTGGTGAACACGGTGGCCGGTTTTGACCTTTATGGTGGCGATCTGATTGTCGTGGATTTTGGCACGGCGACGACATTCGACGTGGTGGCCAGTGACGGCGCCTATGAGGGCGGCGTGATTGCCCCCGGCGTGAACCTGTCGCTGCAGGCACTGCATCAGGCTGCGGCGGCGCTGCCGCATGTGGATATCACCAAACCGCAAAGCGTGATCGGCACCAACACGGTCGCCTGCATGCAATCGGGGATATTCTGGGGCTATGTGGGCCTTGTCAAAGAGATCTGTGCGCGGATCAAGGCGGAACGTGGCGTGCCCATGCAGATTATTTCGACCGGAGGCCTTGCGCCTTTGTTCCAACAGACCGAAGAGCTGTTCAACGACTTCAAAGATGACCTGACGATGCACGGGCTGACC
The DNA here is from genome assembly GCF_002760615.1 of Puniceibacterium antarcticum. GTDB lineage: Bacteria > Pseudomonadota > Alphaproteobacteria > Rhodobacterales > Rhodobacteraceae > Puniceibacterium > Puniceibacterium antarcticum. The sequence goes on from NZ_AWWI01000060.1 coordinate 152,921, forward strand.
GTGATATACACCTACAACAAGAATAAAGGATAATTTATGAGCAGTGAGCGTATCATCTACCTCCCACTCGGCGGAGCCGGGGAGATCGGCATGAACGCCTATGTCTACGGTTATGGAAAACCGGGTCAGGAACGCCTGATACTGGTCGACCTTGGCGTGACATTTCCGGATATGGACGGGACCCCGGGTGTCGACCTGATCCTGCCAGATATCCGCTGGCTGAAAGAGCGGCGGGACCGGCTGGAGGCGATATTCATCACCCATGCGCACGAAGACCATGTCGGCGCCATCGGGCATTTCTGGGAACAGCTGGGCGCGCCGATCTACTGCCGCGCCTTTACCGCGAACATCGCGCGCCATAAGATGGCCGAGCATGGCCATTCAGACCAGACCGTCAAGGTCGTGTCGCCCTGGCCCGCCACAACTACGGCCGGGCCGTTCACGGTGGGGTTCCTGCCGATTTCGCATTCGATCCCGGAATCCTCGGCGCTGGTCATCGACACGCCGCAGGGGCGTCTGGTGCATACAGGCGACTTCAAGCTGGATCAGACGCCGATCGTGGGCGAAGCCTATGATCCGGTCCTGTGGGCCGATGTGGCCAAGGATGGCGTCAAGGCGCTGATCTGCGATTCCACCAACATCTTTTCGCCCCATGCCGGCCGGTCCGAAGTGACTGTCGGCCCGGAGATCGAAAAGCTGGTGGCAGGGGCCAAGGGTATGGTTGTTGCGACCACCTTTGCGTCGAACGTGGCCCGGGTGAAAACTCTGGCCGAAGCCGGAGATCGGGCGGGGCGCTCGATTGTCCTTCTGGGCCGTGCCATGCGCCGCATGATCGAGGCCGCGACGGAAACGGGTGTTCTGAAGGGATTTCCCAAGGTGATGTCGCCCGAGGATGCCGCGTCGGTGCCGCGGGATCAGGTGATGCTGCTGGTCACCGGATCGCAGGGCGAACGCCGTGCGGCGTCCGCCCAGCTGGCGCGGGGCAAGTATCAGGGGATCACCATGAAAGAGGGCGATCTGTTCCTCTTCAGTTCCAAGACGATCCCGGGCAATGAAAAGGGCGTGATCCGCATCATGAACCAGTTTTCCGAACTGGGTGTGGATGTGGTGGATGATTCCAACGGTCATTACCATGTGTCCGGCCATGCCAACCGTCCCGATCTTGAGGCAATGCATGATGTGGTCAAGCCGCAGATGGTCATCCCGATGCACGGCGAACACCGTCACCTGCGTGAGCATGTGAAGATGGCGCAGAGCAAGGGCCGCAAGGGTGTGCTGGCGGTCAACGGCATGATGATCGATCTGTCGGGGAACGAACCCAGTGTGGTCGAATACATCGAAACCGGACGTACATATATCGACGGTTCGGTGCAGATCGGCGCGATGGATGGTGTTGTGCGCGACCGGATCCGGATGGCGCTGAACGGTCATGTGATTGTGACGGTTATCATCGACGAACAGGACAAGCCGCTGGGTGATCCGTGGTGCGATATCATGGGCCTGCCCGAACAGGGCAAGAGCCATGTGCCGCTTGTGGATGTCCTTGAAGAGGACCTGGGCCAGTTCCTGGGCCGCACCGGTGTCAAGACCATGCGCGACGATGACAAGCTTGAAGAAGGTCTGAAGCGCGTGGCGCGGCAGTCGGCCATGTCGGAAATTGGCAAGAAGCCCGAAGTGACGATAGTGGTCAGCCGTTTGAGCTGAGCACTGATCCGGTCCGGGGGCTGTTGGGTTCTCATAAATTCAGCAGCTCCCTGACCCGGGCGCATTTGCGATGGAAAGATGCGAATTGGTTCGCCTTTTGATCGCGATACACTGATCAAATGAAAAACGCCGCGTCCCTTTCGGGCGCGGCGTTTTTGTCTGTGTCTTGCGGCAAAGCGCGCGGAGATCAGCCTGCGCGGCGTTCTTCAAAGCTGAGCGCGATGAAGCTGGGCATGTGATCGCCCATGCCGACAACCTTGCTGTTGTTGTCGGAGCCGCGACCGCGCTGATAGCCGCCAGAGTTGCGCTCATTCCGGTCATTGCGATCCCGGGGAGTGTGATCACGCGGGGTTTCCTTGGGCATGTCTTTCGGCGCCTCGCTCTGGACTTGGGGCGCAACGGGCGCCGACTGTTCGGCATTGACGGGTTCGGGCTTGACCGGTTCGGGCGCGGCCGCTGCTATCGTTTCCTTGACGGCTTCGGGCACCGCTTCGGGTTTGTTGCGGGTCCGGGTCCGGGCGCGGCGGGGTTTCGGCACTGCGTCGGTTTCCATCGCGGCGTCAACCTCGTCCCCGGCGGGTGGGGCCTTCAAGGGCGACTCAAGGCGCGGGATCGGTTTTTGCAGCAGCTTTTCGATGGCGTCGAGGTTTTTTTCGTCTTTGGCAACGCAGATCATCATCGCCTTGCCATCGCGCCCGGCGCGGCCAGTGCGGCCAATGCGGTGCACGTAATCCTCTGCATGGCTGGGCACGTCGAAGTTGAAGACATGGCTGACGCTCGGCACATCCAAGCCGCGCGCCGCGACATCGGACGCAACAAGGAAGCGCAGATCGCCGTTGCGGAACCCGTCAAGGGTGCGTGTGCGCTGGGACTGGTCCAGATCGCCGTGGATCGGGGCGGCGTCATAGCCGTACTGCTTGAGCGACTTTGCGACCATGTCGACATCCATCTTGCGGTTGCAAAAGATGATGGCATTGGTGCATTTTTCGCCTTCGGCCTCGATCATGGCGCGCAGGACCTGACGCTTTTCGCTGGTTTCGCGGTCTTTGCGCGAGGCCTTGAAAACAACCACACCCTGTTCGATGGTTTCTGACGCGCTTGACTGGCGCGCCACTTCGACACGGACGGGGTTGGACAGGAAGGTGTTGGTGATGCGCTCGATCTCGGGCGCCATGGTGGCCGAGAAAAACAGTGTCTGGCGCGTAAAGGGCGTGAGGCCAAAGATCTTTTCGATATCGGGGATAAAGCCCATATCCAGCATGCGGTCGGCTTCGTCGACAACCATGACCTTGACGTCGGACAGGATCAGCTTGCCACGTTCGAAATGATCGAGCAGACGACCGGGTGTCGCGATCAGGACATCAACACCCTTGTCGATCAGCGTGTCCTGTTCCTTAAAGCTGACGCCACCGATCAGCAGCGCCTTGGTCAGTTTGACGTGTTTGGCATAGGTATCAAAGTTTTCGGCCACCTGCGCGGCCAGTTCCCGTGTCGGGCAGAGCACAAGGCTGCGCGGCATACGTGCACGTGCACGGCCACGGGCCAGCATTGTGATCAGCGGCAGGGTAAAGGACGCTGTCTTCCCTGTTCCTGTCTGGGCAATCCCCAGAACGTCGCGCCCTTCGAGCGCGGGAGGAATCGCGCCGGATTGGATGGGAGTGGGGGTCTCGTAGCCAGCCTCTTCGACGGCTCTCAACACCTTGGGGTTCAGGTTCAGATCAGAGAATTTTGTCATATGTATCCGGTTTTTACGGACGCAATATGGCCCGTACATCTGATATGTGTGTCAGGCCCGTATGGCCTTGTGGTTATCCACATCTGTGACCCACGCGCGCCTTATACGGAAAAGACTGCCTATGGTCAATATCAGCTGCATTTACAATCGGTAAAGATTGCGGAAGTTGCTGCGATTGACACAAACAAAACGCCTTTCGCAGCCCTCTGCCGGTGCTACAGCGTTTCGGGTTGAACATGGATTGGATATTCGCGGTCTCTCCCTTTGGTCGAACGCGAAACCAGATGCCCGTTGTCTCAGGCCAAACCCAAAACGCTTTAAACCATCATTTCTTTGGTCGCGGTCAGGATGACATCGGGATAGTCGCGTGCCACGCGGTCTATGTCCCATTGCAGGCGGGTCAGGTAGACCACGTCGCCGTCATTGTCGTGCCCGATGTGTTGCTTGTTCGCGACGATGAAGGCTTCGACCTTGTCGCGGGGGCCATCGACCCAGCGGGCCGAAGTGAACTGTGAATTCTCGAACCGTACGGGCAGGCCATATTCCAGCTCGATCCGGCTGCCCAGCACCTCGAATTGCAGGGCACCGACAACGCCGACGATAAAGCCCGAGCCGAAGGCGGGTTTGAACACCTTGGCGGCACCCTCTTCGGCGAATTGCATCAGCGCCTTTTCAAGGTGCTTTGCCTTCATCGGATCGCCCGCGCGCACGGTCTGCAGCAGTTCTGGCGCAAAGGAGGGGATGCCCGCGACGCGCAGCATCTCGCCTTCGGTCAGGGTGTCGCCGATGCGCAGCTGGCCGTGGTTGGGAATACCGATGATGTCGCCGGCCCAGGCCTCTTCAGCCAGTTCGCGGTCAGCGGCCAAGAAAAGCACCGGGTTGGTGATCGCCATCGGTTTCTTTGTGCGCACATGGGTGAGTTTCATGCCGCGCTCGAAGTGGCCCGAAGCGAGGCGGACAAAGGCCACGCGGTCGCGGTGTTTCGGGTCCATGTTCGCCTGAACCTTGAAGACAAAGCCCGAGACCTTGGTTTCTTCGGGGGCGATGGCGCGCGGTGTGGCCTTTTGAATCTGCGGTTCTGGGCCGTAGGTCGCAATGCCGTCCATCAGTTCCTTGACCCCGAACGAGTTGATCGCGGAGCCGAACCAGATTGGCGTCATATGCCCTTCGAGTACCGATTGCGGGTCGAGGGCGGGGAGCAGTTCGCGCGCCATCTCGACCTCTTCGCGCAGGCGGGCGAGCTGTTCGGCAGGCACGTGAATGTCCAGAAGCGGGTCGTCGAGACCGTTCATTTCAATGGTGGCGGCGACCTTGTTACGGTCGGCGCGGTCCATCAGCTCCAGCCGGTCGCGCAGCATATCGTAGCAGCCGATGAAATCACGCCCCATGCCAATGGGCCAGGAGGCCGGCGTTACGTCGATGGCAAGGTGTTCCTGAATCTCGTCGATGATGTCGAAGGTGTCGCGCGCCTCACGGTCCATCTTGTTGCAGAAGGTCAGGATCGGCAGGTCGCGCAGGCGGCACACCTCGAACAGTTTCTGCGTCTGGGATTCCACGCCCTTGGCCCCGTCGATCACCATCACGGCGGCATCGACAGCCGTCAGGGTACGATAGGTGTCTTCGGAAAAGTCCGAGTGGCCGGGGGTGTCCACGAGATTGAAGCGGAACTTTTTGTAATCAAACGACATGGCAGAGGCGGAGACGGAAATACCGCGATCCTTTTCCATCTGCATAAAGTCGGAACGGGTGCGGCGTGCCTCCCCCTTGGCGCGGACCTGACCAGCCATCTGGATTGCCCCGCCAAACAGCAGGAACTTTTCCGTCAGCGTCGTCTTGCCCGCATCCGGGTGCGAGATGATCGCAAATGTCCGGCGACGGGCGATTTCCGTCGGCAGGTCGGGGCGGCTTGTGGGCGTGACTACATGTGTATCGGGCATGAGCGCGCGTATAGGGCCGGTCGCAGGCATTGGCAAGATCGCCGCAGCCTGCGCTTTGATCGCGTCAGTCTTTGGCGGCTTCGCTCACCGCATCAAGAAAGGCCATCTGCGCCGTGGTGAACTGGCTGACCGACAGATCGGGATGCGCAATGGCCAGTTCGCGACAGTAGAGGCCGCTCATTGCGGTCAGGCGCTCGCCCTCGGACAGCTCGGGGCGTGCGTTGGCATAGTCGGCGGCCAGCGTGGCAAGGCCGTCGGTTTCAACCCGCGTTGTCTGAGCGCGTTCGCTGAGAGCCTGTTTCAGTTCAGTCGTCACGGTTTCATCGGCCACAGAGCGGCAGTTGACCGCCAGTTTCACCGAAGGGTCTGGCGGGCCGTTGAGGTCGCGCAGATAGGCCACGAGGTCTGCATTGGCGGTCAGCGCCCCCGCGTTGCCCCAGCTGCGGCGGACATGGTTCGCGGCAGCGGCGATTTCTTCGTTCGACAGGACGTCGGCAAAGCTGGGCATGACGCCATAATCGTCATTGGGTGCGATGCCTTGCAGCAAGACGTTCACCACATTGTCCGGCGCATTGGCCACAACACCGCCGTTGCCCACGAGGTTGGCTGCGACACCGGGTGCACCGGCGCCGTCCTTGCCGTGACACGAGACGCAGTTGGCTTCAAACACGCTGTCGCTAAGGGCGAGTTCTTCTTCTGAGAGGGGCTTTGGCTCGATCTTTTCGGCATCCTCGGGCTTTGGCTGGCCCCGGAGCATGTATGCGGCGATGGCGGCGACGTCCTCTGTCGAGACTTTTGAGAGGCTGTCGGTGACCTGACCCATCGGGCCAAAAGCGGGGATGTTGTTGGCGTGGTTGCCGTTCAGGAAATTGATGAGGCCCTCTTCGTCCCATTTGGTCAGGACGGAATTCGGCCCCCGGGTGATATTGGGCGCATACCATTGCTCGGTCTGGGCACCCTGAAACCGTTCGCTGTCTATCTGCGCACCCAGCGCGTTGCGCGGCGTGTGGCAGGAACTGCAATGGGCCAGCGCCTCTACGATGTATTTGCCGCGGTTCATCTGATCGTCGAGGTCAGGATTGGGTTCGAACCGGCCCGGATCAAAGAACATCGCCTGCCAGACGCCGACGGCGGTGCGGATGTTATAGGGAAAGGGCAGCTGGATCACGTCGACCTTGTTTTCAACGGGATCAAGGGTCGAGATATAGGACCAGATCGACGCGACATCGTCATCGCTGAGCTTGGTGTACGCCGTGAAGGGCATCGCGGGATAAAGCGGGGCGCCATCGTGGTTTTTACCCTCGCGCAGGGCACGCTTGAAATCCTCCAGCGTCCAGCCTTTGATGCCGGTTTCATCCGGGGTGATGTTGGGGCTGACCAGTTCACCAAAGGGGGTGTTCAGCGTGAGGCCCCCGGCAAATGCAGCGCCGCCCGGTCCAGTGTGGCAATGCACACAGCCTGCAAGATCGGTCAGGTAGGCACCCCTGTTGGTCTGGTCCTCCTGCGCCTGCACGGTGGTTGCGGTCAGAAGGGCGAGAACGGCAGTCAAGGGGCGCAGCATGGCAAATCCTCAATAAACAGCTATCAATTGGCAACGACACGAGGTCGCATTTGGTTCCTACCGGGTAAAAAGTGGAACATATGCGCGGCATTTCCAGTTTCTTTTTGACCTGAACAGAGGTTTAGGCCCCCAACGACAGGAGACATGCCATGCCTAACCCATCGATCAAAGATGAAGACACCTACCAAGCGCTGCGCGACAAGGGTGCGAGCAAGGAAAAGGCTGCCCGCATCGCGAATGCACAGGCCAACACCGACATGCACCCGTCTGAAAAGGGCGGCCAAGCGGCGCCCTATGAGGACTGGACCGTGGAGGATCTGCGCGAGCGCGCCAAGGAGATCGGGATCGAGGGGAGGTGGGCCATGAAGAAGGACGAGCTGATCGAGGCGTTGCGGGTGCATTAAACAGCTCAGCCTCTGTTTCTGCGGTCTTTTACGGGGGTATCGGACCCGATGGTACCATTGTATGCACTGTCAGTATATTGACGGCTCCCGGCTTTGACATGCAGCTGAGCAGAGGGCCAAATCAGGCAAAGGATGTGCAGATGGATCTGGGAATCGCAGGGAAGCGGGCGCTTGTCACCGCGTCGAGCAAAGGTCTGGGGCGCGGCTGTGCCGAGGCATTGGCCAAGGCAGGCGTTGATCTGGTGTTGAACGCGCGCGGGGCTGAGGCGCTTGAGGCGACAGCAGCGGAGCTGCGCGCCTATGGCGTGTCGGTGACAGCGGTGGCGGGCGACATCGTGTCCGAAGAGGCGCGCGCGCGGGTGTTGGAAGCGGCGGGGGATGTGGACATTCTGGTGACCAATGCCGGTGGTCCGCCCCCGGGACTGTGGTCAGACTGGGAGCGCGAAGATTTCATCAAGGCGCTGAATGGCAACATGCTGACCCCGATCGCGCTGATGAAGGCGCTTTTGCCGGGGATGATGACGCGCGGCTGGGGCCGGGTGGTCAACATCACCTCACAATCGGTGAAATCGCCCATCGGCATGCTGGGGCTGTCGAATTCCGCGCGCGCGGGTCTGACCGGCTATGTGGCGGGCACGTCGCGGCAGGTAGCGCCCAGCGGTGTGACGATCAACAATCTGCTGCCGGGTATTCATGCCACCGACCGCGCGATCTCGCTGGACACTGGCGTTGCAGAGCGGGAGGGCCTGACGCTGGAACAGGCGCGCGAAAGCCGGTCTGCCACGATCCCGGCGCGCCGTTATGGCACGGCAGAAGAGTTCGGGGCGACCTGTGCGTTCCTGTGTTCGCAGCATGCCGGGTTCATCGTGGGGCAGAACATCTCGCTTGACGGTGGCGCATTCAACGCGACGATCTGAGCCATGGCGCGCGGACCAGATGGCAAGGGCGGTGGGCCCGGGTTTTCGCTGGCGGATCAGCTGTTCAATGCGCGCAGCGTCGGGCAGCTGGGGCGTGAATACAGCGCTTTGCCCGGCTTTGACGGCGATGCCTTTGCCGCGCAGGCGGTTGCGGGGTTGTCCGGGCGTGGCTTGCTGGAGCGGTTGGACTGGCTTGCAGATTGCGTCGCGGCGCAACTGCCGCAGGAGTTCGACGCCATGGCCGACGCCCTTGAGGCGGCGATGAGGCCGCCGCTGGACCCAACGCTGCGGGATGACGACTTTGGTCAGTTCATCCATGCGGTGCCGGGGATTCTGGCGGTGCGCCATGGACTTGAGGATCATCCCGACTGCGCGCTGGATCTGATCCATCAGGCGACCCAACGGTTTTCGATGGAGTTCTATATCCGGCCCTTTCTGAACCGCTGGCCTGACAAGACACTGGAACGGTTGCGGCATTGGGTCGAGGATGACAATTACCATGTGCGCCGTCTGGTCAGCGAAGGCACGCGGCCCCGGCTGCCCTGGGCGCGCAACATCACGCTGGACCCGCTGGTGCCGTTGGAGTTCCTCGACCGGTTGCACGCGGATCCGACGCGGTATGTGACCCGCTCGGTCGCCAATCACCTGAACGATATTTCCAAGGTTGCGCCGAATGCGGTGACGGGGCGGTTGCAGGACTGGTCAGTGCAGGGGCGGCAGGATGCGGCAGAGCTGGGCTGGATGACGCGCCACGCCCTGCGCACTGCGGTGAAACGCGGGGAGCCGGGGGCGCTGGCCTTGCTGGGCTATGGCGACGCGTCTGATCTGGATGTGACCTTGACGATGGCCACAGCGCAGGTCGCGGTGGGCGAGAGGCTGGAGTTTGACGTGACTGTTGCCGCCAAGGCGCAGACGCAGACGCAGGTGCTGGTGGATTACCGCATCCAGTTTGCCCGGCCCGGCGGCAGGACGGGCAGCAAGGTGTTCAAGCTGGGCAAGGCGGGGATCAAGGCTGGGTCCGAATGGGTCGGGCGCAAATCCCACCTGCTGAAGGCGGATGCCACGACCTTTCGCTGGCATCCCGGGATGCACCGGATTGTGGTGCAGGTGAACGGGCAGGACCGTGGCGAGGCAGAGTTTGAGGTGCTGGGTTAGCGCGTCGGCGTCCAGCGTGCCTCCAACACTTCAAGCGCGGCAATGCGTTCAGCGGTCTTGGGGTGGCTCAACAGCCAGGCGGGGGCGGCGCCGGAGTGCGATTTGGTCAGTGCGTCGAGCTTGTGAAACAGCGACTTTTGCGGTTCCACCCCAATCCCGGCCTTGGTGAGCAGGGCAGCGGCATAGGCGTCTGCCTCGTATTCATCCGAGCGGGAAAGCTTTGAGGCCAAAAGCGAGGTCACCGCATTTGCCACGAGCACACCGACACCGGGGAGGAACCGGTTCAGCACCATGATCATCGCCGTGCGCAGGGCGTTCTGGCCAGAAAAGTCGATCATGCGACGTTTCGAATGCCCCAGCGCCACATGCCCCATCTCATGCGCGATGACCGACGCGATCTCTTCCGCCGAAACCTCGTTATTTTGGTATTTGCGGTAAAACCCCCGGGTGATGAAGATCCGCCCGTCGGGCGCTGCGAGGCCGTTCACCGGGTCGATTTCATAGATGTTCACGCGAATACGGTCGATTTCCAGCGACGCAGCCATCCGGTCAGTCAGCTTTTTCAGCTTTGGGTCGGCCAGTTCGGTCGATTTCGAATCCAGTTCCTTGCCCGTGCGCCATGCCGAGAAACGGTACATGGCCAGAGCGTAGAGGATGGCGAGGAGGATCGGGGAAAACTTGAGCATGGATCAGATATGGGGCAGTTCATAGGCTTCGCCAAGGGGAAGATCGGGTTTGTCTGTCTGCGCAGTCATTGACGCAGGGCTGGCCAGCACCGATATGCAGGACAAGGTGCGCGGGTTTGCGGCGACATTCATGACACTGAGGCGGAACGCGAAAGCCGCAGGCTTCGTTTGTCGATGAATGTGCAGTCATCCTGCGGCAACAGGACCATGTGAGCAGATCGCCAGAAGCGGCATCTGTAATGTTCCTGTTGCGTTCTCAATTTTGGGTTGGTCAAAGTGCCGACGTCAACTATGTCTTAACCGTTGCAGATCGGGGGGCTCATGGCCGAGCAAAAGTATATCGAGGTGCGCGGTGCACGCGAACACAACCTCAAGAACATTGACGTGGATATCCCGCGCGACCAACTGGTTGTGATCACTGGGCTTTCCGGGTCGGGTAAGTCGTCCCTGGCGTTTGATACGATCTATGCCGAGGGACAGCGCCGCTATGTCGAATCGCTGTCCGCCTATGCGCGGCAGTTCCTTGACATGATGGAAAAGCCGGATGTGGATCACATCAGCGGTCTCAGCCCCGCAATTTCCATCGAGCAAAAGACGACATCCAAGAACCCCCGGTCTACCGTTGGCACAGTGACCGAGATCTACGACTACATGCGTCTGTTGTTTGCTCGTGCGGGCACACCCTACAGCCCTGCCACCGGCCTGCCGATCGAGGCGCAGCAGGTGCAGGACATGGTGGACCGCGTGATGGCGATGGAGGAGGGCACGCGCGCCTATCTGCTTGCCCCCGTCCTGCGCGACCGCAAAGGCGAGTATCGCAAGGAGTTTCTGGAGCTGCGCAAGCAAGGGTTCCAGCGGGTTAAGGTGGATGGGCAGTTCTATGAGCTGGACGAGCCGCCAACACTGGACAAGAAGTTCCGCCACGACATCGACGTGGTTGTTGACCGGCTTGTGGTGAAAGAGGGGCTTGAGACGCGACTGGCGGATTCGTTTCGCACGGCGCTGGACCTCGCCTCGGGCATCGCGGTGCTTGAGACGGCGCCCAGCGAGGGAGAGCCGGAGCGGATCACTTTTTCCGAGAATTTCGCCTGTCCTGTCAGTGGTTTCACCATCCCCGAGATTGAACCGCGGCTGTTTTCGTTCAACGCGCCCTATGGGGCCTGCCCGGATTGTGACGGTCTGGGGATGGAGCTGTTCTTTGACGAGCGGCTTGTCGTGCCGGATGCCGATCTGAAAATCGGCGATGGCGCGCTCGCGCCCTGGCGCAAGGGCAAATCGCCGTATTTTACCCAGACCATTCAGTCCATTGCCAAGCATTATGGGTTCAGCCCGAGTGCCAAGTGGAAAGACCTGCCTGAAAACGTGCAGGAGGTGTTTCTGCGCGGTTCGGGTGACGAGGAAATTTCGTTTCGCTATGACGAAGGCGGTCGGGTCTATCAGGTCAGCCGGGTGTTCGAAGGCGTCATTCCAAACATGGCGCGCCGCTACCGCGAGACGGACAGCAACTGGGTACGCGAAGAGTTCGAGCGGTATCAGAACAATCGTCCATGCGGGAGTTGCCACGGCTACCGGCTCAAGCCGGAGGCGCTGGCGGTCAAGATCGGCGCGCAACACATCGGTCAGGTTGTGCAGATGTCGATTAAGGAGGCTTTTGACTGGTGCGGCACTGTGCCGGACGCGCTGTCCAAGCAGAAGAACGAGATCGCAAAGGCCATCCTCAAGGAAATCCGCGAACGTGTTGGATTCCTGAACAATGTCGGGCTTGAGTATCTGACCCTCTCGCGCAATTCCGGCACGCTGTCTGGTGGGGAAAGCCAGCGTATCCGGCTGGCGTCGCAGATCGGATCGGGCTTGACCGGCGTTCTCTACGTTTTGGATGAGCCGTCCATTGGTCTGCACCAGCGCGACAATGACCGTTTGTTGGGAACGCTCAAGAACCTGCGCGATCAGGGCAATACGGTGATTGTGGTCGAGCATGATGAAGAGGCGATCCGCGAGGCGGATTATGTCTTTGACATCGGTCCGGGAGCCGGTGTGCATGGTGGTCAGGTGGTGAGCCACGGCACGCCGCAGCAGATTGCCGACGATCCCAACAGCATTACCGGTCAGTATCTTACGGGCGCACGTGAAATTGCCGTGCCAACTGTGCGGCGCAAGGGCAATGGCAAGAAGCTCAAGATCGTCAAAGCGACGGGGAACAACCTGCGCAATGTCACTGCCGAGTTTCCGCTGGGCAAGTTCGTCTGTGTGACAGGCGTATCTGGCGGCGGGAAATCCACCCTGACGATTGAGACGCTGTACAAGAATGCCGCGTCCAAGCTGAACGGTGCGCGTGAAACACCAGCGCCCTGTGAGACGATCAAGGGGTTCGAACATCTGGACAAGGTGATCGACATTGATCAGCGCGCCATTGGACGGACTCCACGTTCGAATCCAGCGACTTACACCGGGGCCTTCACGCCGATCCGCGACTGGTTCGCGGGACTGCCAGAGGCCAAGGCGCGCGGCTACAAGCCGGGGCGGTTCAGTTTCAACGTCAAGGGCGGGCGTTGTGAGGCCTGTCAGGGCGATGGTGTCATCAAGATCGAGATGCATTTTCTGCCCGATGTCTATGTGACCTGCGAGACCTGTAAAGGCGCACGCTATAACCGTGAGACTTTGGAAATCAAGTTCAAAGGCAAGAGCATAGCCGACGTTCTTGATATGACGGTTGAAGATGCGCAGACGTTTTTCCAGGCCGTACCTAGCATCCGGGAAAAAATGGATGCGCTGATGCATGTGGGCCTTGGCTATATCAAGGTCGGACAGCAGGCGACGACCCTGTCCGGGGGCGAGGCGCAGCGGGTGAAGCTGTCGAAAGAGCTGGCGCGGCGGTCTACGGGGCGCACGCTCTATATCCTCGACGAGCCGACCACCGGTCTGCATTTCGAAGATGTGCGCAAGCTGCTCGAAGTGCTGCACGAGCTGGTGGATCAGGGCAATTCTGTGGTGGTGATCGAGCACAATCTGGATGTGATCAAGACGGCGGACTGGCTGATCGACATCGGCCCCGAGGGCGGTGATGGCGGCGGCGAGATCGTGGCCGTTGGCACACCCGAACAGGTTGCCGAAGAACCGCGCAGCCACACCGGGCGGTATCTCAAACCGATGCTCAAGGCGCGTAAAGTCGCGGCGGAGTGATTTCAGGGCGGGGTCAGCGATTGACCCCGCCCTTTGGCTTTTCGGTCTCTCTTACCTCAGGATCGCGGCGGCGAGCCCGATGATCTCAAGCACCTTGCGGCTGTCTTTGTCGACACGGAACACTTCGTCACCCGAGCGGTAGTAGGTGTGGTTCGGGTTCAGCCCATAGCGGCGCGGATCACGAATGACGGTGTAATCTCGATCGATCCGCTCACCCTTGTGATAGCGGTATTCGCGGCGGTCATTGTCTTGATGATCGCTCCGACGGCGATCCATGTCATGCCGGTCGTCGCGGCGGTCATCATGCCGGTCAACCTGACGCTTTTCGACCTTTTTGCCCTGACCCGGCGGCTGGCAATGATCGCTTTTCTTGGCAAGGCCCGGGGGGCAGCCGTTGGGTGCGGCCATAGCAGGGGCGGATGTCAGGGCAAACGCCGCCAGGGCGAGAGCGGAGAAGGTATAAAAGGCGTTGCGGGTCATGGTCTGGTCCTTTGCGACGTCCGTGCCGGGGCACAGATGGGTGTTCCGGTGGCATCGTTTGATGCAGCACTGACCCTTATACGCGCCGCTTGTCGTTTTCCGTTGCACGTCTGTCGAAATGTTGGCGAAAGAGCGCCTAACCGCGCCCGCGTCCCTCGAACCGGGGGAGCATGGCGGAAAAGTCGCGGCCTTTGCCATCCTCCTCCTCGACAAAGCGGCGGTACAGGTCGGTTGCGGCCTGACCCAGCGGCGTGTCGGCATCTGCCGCCTCGGCGGCCTGCTGCGACAGGCGCAGATCCTTGAGCATGAGGTCGGCCGCAAAGCCCGGGGTATAGCCGTTGTCGGCGGGGGATTTGGGGCCTATTCCGGGCGCGGGGCAGTAGGCGTTCATCGACCAGCTGTAGCCTGAAGATGTCGAGACCACATCGAACATCGCTTGCCGGTCTAGGCCAAGCTTGTCAGCAAGGGCAAAGGCCTCGCAGGTGGCGATCATGGTGACGCCGAGGATCATGTTGTTGCAGATCTTGGCGGCCTGACCGTTGCCCGAGGGGCCGCAATGCACGGCCTTTTGTCCCATGATGTCGAACAGCGGTGCGGCCTTTGCCATGGCGGCGTCCGATCCGCCGACCATGAAGGTCAGGGTGCCCGCTGTCGCCCCGCCGATGCCGCCGGACACCGGAGCGTCGAGCGGCAGAAGGCCAGCGGCCTCGGCCTGCGTGGCGACGGCGCGGGCGCTGTCCACATCCACGGTCGAACAGTCGAGGAAGACCGCGCCGGGGGACATCGACGCGATAATCTCATTCGCGACCGCGCGCAGAATGGTTCCGTTCGGCAGCATGGTGATGACCACATCGGCGCCTTGGGCTGCGTCGGTGGCCGAGGCGGCATTGCTGACGCCTTCGACCGTGACCATGGCCGTGTCAAAGCCGGTGACATTGTGCCCGGCGCGCGACAGGTTGCTGGCCATGGGGCCGCCCATGTTGCCGAGGCCGATAAAGGCTATGTTCATGCTGTCGTCTCCTCATGAAAGTCGATCTGTGCGTCCTGCAGTGGGGCGAGCATCTGTACGATGTCTGCATCTGGTACGGCGTCGAAGGGGTGTTTCCAGACCGGCTTGCGATCCTTGTCGATGATGGCGGCGCGGATGCCTTCGAGGAAATCGCCCTTTTGCATAGCGCGGTAGGTGAAGCGGTATTCGAGGTCCAGCGCCGTGTGAATGGTCGGGGTGCCCCGTTTCAGCCGGTCGAGCATGTCGAGCGCACAGGCCATGGAGAGCGGCGCATTGCGCGCGAGTTTTTTTAGGGTGTCCGTTGCAAAGTCCGTGTTCGAGGATTCGAGGCTGCGCCCCACCTCGGTAAGTTTCACGGCCGCGAAATGGGTGTTGATCTGGGGCAGGAGGCTTTGCATCTCGCCCTGCGGAGGATCTTCGGCGGCGCTGTGCAGCACCGAGAGGTCGGGATGATGTTCCAGCGCGGTGAGGAGGTCAGGCCAGCGGTCCTGGGGAATGTAGAGATTGGCAAAGCCCGCGAAAATGGCATCGGCTGGCCCCATGCGCGCGGCGGTGAGGCCAAGGTAGGCACCGAGCTGTCCGGGCGCGCGGGCCAGCAGAAGCGAGCCGCCCACATCAGGCACAAGGCCGATGCCGCATTCTGGCATGGCGATCTGGCTGGTTTCGCACACAATGCGGTGCGCGGCGTGGCAGCCGATGCCGACTCCGCCGCCCATGGTGAACCCCTGCATCAGGCTGATCACGGGTTTGGGGTAGTCGGCGATCAGGGCGTTCAGGCGGTATTCGTCGCGCCAGAAGGTCTGGCCATAGGTGAAATCGCCCTTGGTTCCGGTGGCATACATCTCGGCAATGTCGCCCCCGGCGCAAAAGGCGCGATCCCCCTCAGCGTCGATGATCACTAGAGCGACAGCAGGGTCGCGGCGCCAGTCCAGCAGTGCTGCCTCGATCTTCAGGCACATGTCGTAGCTGAGCGCATTCAGCGCCTTGGCACGGGTCAGGGTGATCCGTCCCGCGCGGCCTGTGGTGCGGATGGATATGTCGGACAATGCGGTCTCCCTTGTCTGGTGCGTCACGCCCGGAGCATGTCGCGCGCCACGATCAGACGCATGATTTCGTTTGTGCCTTCAAGGATCTGGTGAACCCGCAAATCGCGCACCAGCTTTTCGATGCCGTAGTCGCCCAGATAGCCATAGCCGCCATGCAGTTGCAGGCACTGGTCGACGATGCGCGATCCGGCCTCGGTCACGAATTTCTTGGCCATGGCGCAGAACTTGGTGGCATCCGGAGCACCTGTATCGAGTTTCCACGCTGCCTGGCGTAGGAATATGCGGGCGGCCTGAAGTTCGATTTCCATATCGGCAAGGCGGAATTGCAGGGCCTGAAACTGGTCGATGGATTTGCCGAAGGCGCGGCGTTCGGACATATAGGCCAGCGTCAGGTTCAGACCGTGCTGCGCCGCGCCCAGCGAACAGGCGGCAATGTTGAGCCGTCCGCCATCCAGCCCGGCCATGGCGTATTTAAAGCCGTGCCCTTCGTCACCGATCAGGTTCGCGGCGGGCACCGGGCAGTCGTCGAACTGCACCTGCCGGGTGGGTTGCGACCGCCAGCCCATCTTGTCCTCAAGCCCGCCAAAGCTCAGCCCCGGCGTGCCGTCCTCGACCAGCAGGGTGGAAATGCCGCGCGCGCCATCCTCGCCTGTTCGCGCCATCACGAGATAGGCGTCGGAATAACCGCCGCCCGAGATAAACGCCTTGGTCCCGTTCAGGGTGTAGCCATCATTGGTGCGTGTGGCGCGGCTGCGCAGGGCGGCTGCGTCCGATCCAGAGCCGGGTTCGGTCAGGCAGTAGCTCAGCACCATTTCCATGCTCAGCGCGCCGGGCAGGACACGTGCCTTGAGCTCGTCCGAGCCGTAGCTGTCGATCATCCGGGCGCACATGTTGTGGATCGACAGAAACGCCGCAACAGAGGGGCAGGCCATCGACAGCGCCTCGAACACCAGCGTCGCATCCAGACGGGTCAGGCCGGAACCGCCGCTGTCTTCGGATACGTAAAGCCCGCCAAAGCCGAGATCGGCCAGCTTTGGCCAGAGATCCTTGGGAATGGTGCCGTCGGCCTCCCAAGTGCGGGCGTGCGGGGCGACATGTTCCTGTCCAAAGGCATGGGCCATATCAAATATCGCGGACTGCTCTTCGCTCAGCGCAAAATCCATCAGGTCTCCCCCCTTGCCGTCTTTTCGCTGTTTGTGATGAGGCAACAGTTGTGCTGGATGCGCAAGGGGCAAGCGGCGCAAGAATTTGCATACCGTATCAGAGCAATGTGGGAAACGCTTTGGCCTGATGTGCCAAACAGCGCGGCCGGGGTGGTTTCAGTCGGGGAAGCGGTCTGTGGAGCGGCCGAGCGAGAGGTCTATCCTTTGGTATAGTGCGATATCCCTGCGCGCCAAAACGTACCCGTTTGTTTGGTGGTTTGGTGCCGTGGTGTCCGCTAAACACCTCAAGCAATGAATGAGTTTCCAAGTTTTCGCGACTGCCAAAAGACGTTTGCGCGGTTGGATTTTAGCGCCGACACACCGCATCAGAAGGATGTATTTAATGATTATGCTTGGTTTTATAAGAGCTGTGCCCTTGGCCGTGGCGCTGATCCTTGGTGCACAAGGCGCGCTGGCGAAAACAGAGCTTCCGCGCGAATTGAGTTGTGCTGTTGCCAGCGTCACCGGTGCCGAAAGCTGCGCAGGTATTTATTCCGGCAACAACTCCAACAGCGATCTGAACGGGCTGTTCGGGGTCGCCGATTGGGGCAAGGAATACAAGATCGACAGCGATCACGGATCGCTGTCTTTCGGTGGCACGGCCTTGACCGTATCCAACCGTTCCAAAAGTTGGAGCCTTGAGGGCGCTGGGACCTATGCCAACCTTATGTTCGTGCTGAAGGGTGGCAACAGCTATTCTGCGTTCCTCATGGACACCAGCGTCCTGTCCGGCAGCTGGGACACGCAGTCCATGCTGAAAGGCAATGGGAAGCGCGGGCCGGATCTATCGCATTGGTCGGTCTATACGCAGGGGACCACTACTGTCGGGAAACCGGGTGTGCCGTCGGCTGTACCACTTCCTGCCGGGGTTGGCCTTTTGATGGCCGCTCTGGGTGGTCTGGGCCTGATGCGTCGTCGCAAGGCCGCCTGAACCGCAAGAGTACCTTACAGAAAAGCGCGACGCATTTTGCGCCGCCCTTTTTCGTATCCGTAGGACTGTCTGGCAGAACGCGTGTTGCGTTCTGCCGGGGTCCAGTCACTCCATCGGTTTGAAGTTGAATTCGCCGCCGTCCTTGATGCCCGAGAACCAGCGCGCCGTGACGGTCTTGGTCTTGGTGTAGAACTTGAAGGCGTCAGGGCCGTACTGGTTGAGATCGCCGAATGCCGATTTCTTCCAGCCGCCAAAGCTGTGGTAGCTGAGCGGCACCGGGATGGGGAAGTTGATGCCGACCATGCCGACATTCACGCGGTGCGCAAAGTCACGCGCCGTATCGCCATCTGCAGTGTAGATCGCAACACCGTTGCCATAGGGATTGTCGATGACGAGGTTCAGCGCCTCTTCATAGGTCTCTGCACGGACGGTGGAGAGGACAGGGCCAAAGATCTCTTCCTTGTAGATGTCCATGTCGGTCGTCACGTTGTCAAAGAGTGACGGGCCGACGAAATAGCCATCCTCGTAGCCCTGCAGGCTGAAACCGCGACCATCAACCACCAGATCGGCACCCTGATCGACACCAGAGTTCACCAGACCTTCGATCCGCTGCTTGGCGGCTGCGGTGATGACGGGGCCGTAATCCACATCTTCGCCCGAGGTGTAAGGCCCGACCTTGAGCTTTTCGACGCGGGGCACCAGCTTTGCGATCAGCTTGTCCGCGGTTTCCTTGCCCACCGGGACAGCCACCGAAATCGCCATGCAGCGTTCGCCCGCAGCACCGTAGCCAGCCCCCACCAGAGCATCAGCCGCCTTGTCGAGATCGGCATCGGGCATGATGATCATGTGGTTCTTGGCACCGCCAAAGCACTGCGCACGTTTGCCGTTGGTCGCCGCGCGGCCATAGATGTACTGCGCGATCGGGGTCGAGCCGACAAAGCCAACCGCCTGCACGGTTTCATTGTCGAGGATCGCATCCACAACTTCCTTGTCGCCGTTGACCACCTGCAGCACGCCATCGGGCAAGCCGGCTTCGCTCAGCAGTTCGGCCAGACGCAGCGCGGTCGAGGGGCAGCGCTCGGACGGTTTCAGGATCATCGCGTTGCCGCAGGAAATCGCCGGGGCCATTTTCCACAGCGGGATCATCGCCGGAAAGTTGAAGGGCGTGATGCCCGCGACGACACCCAGCGCCTGACGCATGGAATAAAGGTCGATTCCGGGACCGCCGTCATCGGTGAATTCGCCCTTGAGCATCGCAGGCGCGCCCATGCATACCTCAACCACTTCAAGGCCACGCTGCACATCGCCGCGCGCGTCGGGCAGGGTCTTGCCATGTTCGCGGCTGACCAGCTCGGCCAGCTCGTCCATGTGTTCGTTGATCAGCGCGCCGAATTTCATCATCACGCGGGCACGGCGCTGCGGGTTGGTGGCGCCCCATGTCTTTTGCGCCTCCGCAGCCTTGGCCACGGCATCGTTCAGCTCTTGCACTGTTGCCAGCGGCACCTTGGCCTGCACTTCGCCGGTGGCGGGGTTGAAGATTTCGGTGAAACGTCCCGAGGTGCCTTTGACATGGGCACCGTTGATGTAGTGGGTCAGTTCTTTCATGGGGGATCCTCCTAGGTTGGCGTCACTCTAGCCTTGCAAAAATAAGGGCAACAGGGGAAATATGCCAAATAGGCTTTGCATAAATGCAAGATGGGGGCGGGCGTGGCGGAAATCTGGGACGACGTGCGCATCTTTCTGGCCGTCGCGCGCAGCGAAAGCCTTTCCGCCGCCGGGCGCCTGCTGCGCATGGACCCTGCCACCGTTGGCAGGCGCATCGCGCGGCTGGAACAGTCCCTTAATGCGCCGCTTTTTGCGAAATCACCACAGGGCTATGCGATGACCGAGCCCGGCGCGCGGCTCTTGCGCCATGCCGAAGCGGCCGAACAGGCGATGCAGGCGGCGGCAGAGGCGGTGGCGGGCGTAACGGAGGGGCTGTCGGGGCAGATCCGCATCGGAGCGCCGGATGGGTGCGCGAATTTCCTGCTGCCCCAGGTCTGCGCCGCCATTGCCGATGACAATCCGGAACTTGAGGTGCAGATCGTCGCGCTGCCGCGTGTGGTGAACCTGTCCAAGCGCGAGGCGGACATGGCGATCGCCGTATCGCCCCCGACAGCCGGACGGCTGAGTGTGCAGAAGGTGACGGATTATCACCTACATCTCGCGGCCAGCGAAAGCTATCTTGCACAGCATCCGCCGATCCGCACCCGGGGGGACCTGAACGGGCACCGGCTGGTTGGCTATATCTCGGACATGATCTTTGACAAGGAACTGGATTATCTGTCCGATCTTGGCGTGACGCGGCACGCGCTGGCATCGAATTCGGTTGCGGTGCAGTTCCACTGGTTGCGCCAGGGTGCGGGGATTGGCATCGTGCATGACTTCGCTCTGCCTGCCGCACCGGACATGGTCAAGGTTCTGGGCGATGACATCAGCCTGACCCGCAGCTTTTACCTTGTCCGCCATGCCGATGACAGGCGTCTTGAACGGATGAACCGCTTTGCTGCCCTGTTGGCAGACGGGCTGCGCCGCGAAACCGCGCGCCTCGAAGGTCTGACTTGACAGAGCGGCCCTTCGCAGAGGACGCTGGAAAAAAGCAGATATATCAGTGGAGGAGGATGGATATGCAGGTACACCACATTCTGAAGAGCAAGGCGAATGACGTGGTTTTCACGGTCACACCCGGGTCGCTTGTTGCAGAGGCTGCAAAGATTCTGGCGGACAAGCGCATCGGCACCGTGGTGGTTTCACCTGATGGGATCACCGCGACCGGTGTTCTGTCCGAACGTGACATCGTGCGCCAGCTTGCCAAACATGGCGCGGCCTGCCTGTCGGCGGCGGTCAGCGATTACATGACCTCTAGAATCCAGACCTGTACCCGCGATGAAGAGGCGGATGCCATTCTGACCCGCATGACCGAAGGCCGGTTCCGTCACATGCCAGTTGTCGAAGAGGGCAAGCTGATCGGCCTGATCACCATAGGGGACGTGGTCAAGGCGCGTCTCAGCGAATTGTCGATGGAAAAATCCGCTCTCGAAGGCATGATCATGGGCTATTGATGGGCCGGGTTCGTCCGCGACATCGCTCCTGGTTCGCATTTGGGGTTGCAAAGGTTAACGCAATATTGTTGCGTGCGCCGAACCAATAACAGGGGGCACCCCATGCAAATCGGCCTGTATCCCGGAACCTTCGATCCCATCACGCTGGGGCATATCGACATCATCCGCCGCGCCACCGTCTTGGTGGACAGGCTGGTGATCGGCGTTGCCATCAATCGCGACAAGGGGCCGCTTTTCAGCCTCGAAGAACGGGTGAGCATGATCCAGGAGGAGTGTGCCAGCCTGATCGAGCAGACGGGCACAGAGATTGTGGTTCATCCGTTTGAAAACCTGCTGATCAACTGCGCCCGCGATGTGGGCGCACAGGTCATCATCCGCGGTTTGCGGGCGGTCGCGGATTTTGAATATGAATTTCAGATGGTCGGCATGAACCGGGCCCTGGATGACAAGATCGAGACCGTGTTTCTGATGTCCGAAGCCCGTCATCAGGCCATCGCGTCAAAACTGGTCAAGGAAATTGCGCGGCTCGGCGGTGATGTCGGGAAATTCGTCACGCCCCAAGTCAGGGATGCCCTGCGTGCCCGGTACGAGGCGTCTCAGAGACCGTAGACGGCGTGGCGCGCGACAAGGTGTTCGTTGCCGACAATATCAAGATCGATACGGCTGCGCAGCGACAGGGATCGCAGCGCGGCCAGAGTCTTGCGATAGGCGATGTGCTGACGGATGCGGGTGCTGAGAGTTGTGAAAGTCTGTGTCATTTTAGGTCCTTTGGTGTGACTGCACGGTTCAGGTCCAGTGCGGGGCGTGTTCTGTAAGAGACTGTTTCAGGTGCCGTTAAAGGCGCGTCTTGCGATTTTTTCGGCGTCCGCTGGATGAATGTCGATGTCGAGCGCCACATACAGGGGCATCTGGCGAAGTTCACTGAGGGTGCGGCGCCCTTCTGCGCGCTTTGCAATGCGCTTCTGAAAGGTGGAGAGCAGCGTCATTCGGTGCCTCCTTTCAGGGAGCTTTGTTTGTGGCCTGTATCTGTTTTCGATAGCGCTAACATATGCGTGCTGCGGTGCAGCACAACTGACGTGACTCCAATGCCGCCATGCAGAAAATGCAGGGCTAGATTCAGCGTTTCTTAAAATCTGACAGGTAGAACAGGCGGCACCAGACACAGGAGAATCCTGATGGACAGCTTGAAAATCGGTGACGTTGTCGCAAGGGCAGGGAAAAATCCGGCCCAAACGCAACAGGTGGCTCAAACGGCCGCTTTTGACGATGCAATTAACGCTGCAAGGTCCTCGTTGGGACTTACGGGGCGCATGCCCTCTGCATTTGAAATGCAGCTTGCGACCTCTTCAGTCGCACCACTTTCCTCACCTCCGCCAGTATCCGTAGCACCTCTGCCTTTGGCAGCGGTGGGTTATACTTCGGCGCGGGCGGCGATTGGCGGGGATACGGACTAGCAACTCTGCCGACTGAAACGCCTTTGCACATCAGGATCAAAGATCCCAAGGCGAAAGACGATCTGCAAAGGTTTCAGGGAAAGGTCGGATTGCCGCGGCGCAAGAGCGCCTAACAGGATCGGCGGATGCGTGAAAATCGCGTTTCCGCCGGTTTTGATAAGTATGAGTTTCAAGGGAGTTCTATGGACCCAATTGCCCTGATATGCGCGCCGCCAAAGGCGTCGTGTGCGAACACTGCAGGATGGACCGGCAGGCGCCTGTCTGTGGCAAATCCCCCCAGAGCGTGCAGATCCTGCCTTCGATGCGTGTCTGCGACAGCAAGGACGCCTTGTCCCCGCTGCCGCAGTTTTCATCAGATCAGTTTGCCCATCGCAACGGCTGTGTCGGCCATGCGGTTGGAAAAACCCCATTCGTTGTCATACCAGCTGAGGATGCGGCACATGGTGCCGTCCATGACCTTGGTCTGATCCATATGGAAGATCGAAGAATGCGGATCATGGTTGAAATCCATGCTGACCAGCTGACGGTCGGTATAGCCCAGGATGCCCTTGAGGGGGCCATCAGCGGCGGCGCGGATCGCATCGTTGATTTCGGCAATCGTGGTGTCGCGCGAAGATTCGAATGTCAGATCAACAACCGACACGTTCGGGGTGGGAACGCGAATGGCAACGCCGTCCAGCTTGCCCGCTAGTTCCGGAAGCACCAGACCCACGGCCTTGGCCGCTCCGGTCGAGGTGGGGATCATGTTCAGCGCAGCCGCGCGGCCGCGATAAAGATCCTTGTGCATCGTGTCGAGCGTCGGCTGATCACCGGTGTAGGAGTGGATCGTGGTCATAAAGCCGCGCTTGATGCCGATCAGATCGTTCAGCACCTTGGCGACGGGGGACAGGCAGTTCGTGGTGCAGGACGCGTTTGAGACGATGATATCATCCTTTGTCAGCGTGTCATGGTTCACACCGTAAACAATCGTCTTGTCCGCATCGGTGCCGGGGGCCGAGATCAGCACGCGCGACGCGCCGTTCTGCAGGTGTGCCTGGCACTTTTCCTTGGACGTGAAGATGCCGGTGCATTCCATCACCACATCGACGTCACCCCAGGGCAGCTCTGCCGGGTTGCGCAGCGCGGTCACCTTCATCGGGCCACGGCCCACGTCGATTGTGTCCTCCGTGGTCTTCACCTGGGCCGGGAAACGGCCATGCACGCTGTCGTATTGCAGCAGATGTGCGTTTGTCTCGACAGGGCCGAGATCGTTGATCGCGACGACTTCGATATCGGTGCGGCCTGATTCAATGATGGCGCGCAGCACGTTGCGCCCGATACGTCCAAATCCGTTGATGGCAACCTTGGTGGTCATGGGAAAAATCCCTCCTTCTTTCGTTTCAGCGGCCGGACCGATCAGTCCGAAACTCTGTTACCGCTCGCAATCAAATGGTCCGCGCGGCTCACGCGGCGGCCCTGAGTCCTGATGCCCGCAAGGCGGCGAAACGCCAAGCGGTTCTGCAGGACAATGACCTTGTTGCGAAGAAACAGCAGATGGTCCAGCGCGTAAAGCGGATAACCCGCGATGACCTGCGCAAACATGACGTTCGCCTGCAGCAGTCGGCCGAAATATGTCCTGCGGCAGGGGATTGCATCCCGCTCCGGGCCTGCAGTCACAGCGTATCGGCGCCAGAACGCTCCAGCAGGGGCACGCCCAGCAGATCCTCGATCAGCAGGCTCAGCAATCCGCCGCGCCCCGTGACGCCGGCCTTGCGGTAGATGGCGTTGAGGTGCGATTTCACTGTCCCCTCGGCGGATCCGCGCAGCACGGCGATTTCACTGATGCTCATGCCCTTGATCGTGAACTGCGCCACATCCTGCTCGGACGGGGTCAGTGCCCAGAGGTGAAAATGTTCTTCGATGACGTCATGAAAGGCGCCCGTGGCAGCGGTGACCTGTCGTTCCAGGTGCGCCTCGCGTCTCAGCAGATCCATCAGGAGCCGCGTTTCGATGACGACGGCAGCCATAAGGGCCAGCGAAGCGATGGCCTCAAACACCATCTCGCCATGGATCAGGTTTGCCCAGCCACCATCCACCCCGTCAAACACGGCATCCGCCACATAAAACGCCGCGCAAATGCTTTGCACGGCGATCACGATGACAAGAGAGGCGGGCGCGCGTTTGTTCGGAACCGTCATGGAACGATGTTAGCATCTCCGGGAATGTCTTTGACACCCGTAATCATGGCCCGGGGCAGATTGACGCCGGTGCGCAGGCTTTCCCAGATTACGGCACCCACATGCACACCCACCGACACTCCGGCCCAAACCACCAGTGTTTCGTGCAGGTTTTCGACCCAGCCCATGCCCCAATAGGCATCGGTCGTCAGCATGTAGCCGGTGACAGCAACGGCCGAAATGCTGATCAGCAGGTTCAGGATCATCAGCGCACCAAGCGGAGAATGCCCCAGATGCACCTTTTTGCGCCGGGTGGCGATGTCGGACAGATGGCCCATTACTGCAGAAGGGGATGGCACGAAGGACGAGAATTTGGCCGAACGCGGCCCGAAGACACCCCAGATCAGCCGCAGCGCGATCAGTGCGCCAATCACATAGCCCAAAGCATGGTGCAGGGTGCTTTCGGGATTGGTGAACAGGGCATTTGCGACAAACCCGATCACAAGCGCCCAGTGAAAGACCCGAAGGAAGGGGTCCCAGATACGATGATGCAGCATGGCGGATATTCCTCTGATGGGGGCGGGCGCGGACCCGGGGTGCCGGATCCGTGCCTTTGAGTCAGTCGGCTGTCTTGGTGCGCACAACGTTCATCGCGGCATCCAGATAGAGTTCGACCTTCTTTCCGTCTCTCAGGGCGTAGACCTCGAACATGCCGTCCTCGACGTCGACGCGGCGGACCTCATAGCCCTGCGCGGTCAGGGAAGAGGTGATTTCCTGTGTCTTGGCGGTGTCCAGAACAACCGATTCAGACGCCTGAACGGCGCCGGCAGTGAGCAGGAGCACAAGGGCGAGTGTGCGTGTCATGAGGGGGTCCTTTCCCAGACGGGGGCTGCTTTGTGCAGCTTCCGTTGGTTGACATCTGCGTCGGGGCGTCAGGCTGCGAAATAGGCCTGGGGTGGCAGAACACCCTGAAATGGACGTTCTATAACTTGGGTTCAGGCCGCTCTCGCCGGGGCTTTTGCACCAGATAGCGGCTTTTCATGACGAACAGGCTACAGATCCGGCATGCGCATCGCGGCAACCTGTCGGCAGTTGCGTATCGCATCCGCCGTGAGGTTGCGCTAACTAGGGGGGTGATTGAAAGGGGGGGGGCGGATGTCAGAAATTGCAGTGCTTGCGGGCCGTTTGCTGATCGCCATGCTTTTTGCAGCGGGTGCGGTGCAGAAAGCGATTGATCCGGATGCGGCGGGGGCGCTTCTGAGCGGTCTGGGATTGCCCTATCTGCTGGTCTGGCCCGCCTTGATCTACGATGCCGTTGCCGCGATTGCGCTGATCCTCGGGATTGCGGTTCGCCCGGTTGCGGCATCCCTTGCGGCCTATTGCATGTTCACCAGCATATTTCACTTTATTCCCGACGATCCCTGGCAGATGAGCATCTTTGTCAAGAACTGGGCCATCGCGGGGGGATGCCTCGTGCTGGCCGCCCATGGGCCGGGGCGCTATGTGTTTTTCGGAACCTCGGCCAATGCCGTGGGGTTGTCCCGCAACGGGACAGGAAAGGATCAGGTATGAGCGGTTTGCTTGCGCTACTCGATGACGTGGCTGGCATTGCCAAGATTGCGGCGGCCTCGGTCGACGACGTGATGGGGCAGGCGGTGAAGGCCGGGTCAAAGGCGGCCGGTGCTCTTATCGATGATGCTGCCGTGACGCCCAAATATGTTCATGGCTTTGAACCTGCGCGCGAACTGCCCATCATCTGGAAGATCGCCCGCGGATCACTGATCAACAAGCTGGTCTATCTGCTGCCCGTCGGTCTGCTGCTGGCAAATTTTGCCCCTTGGCTGATCGCGCCGCTTCTGATGGTCGGGGGTGCCTATCTATGTTTTGAAGGCGCGGAAAAGATCTTTCACGCGCTCTTCCCCGGCGATGGCCATGACGCGGGAACTGAGAAGGTGATCACCGACCCCACGCACCTTGAGGAGCAAAAGGTGCAGGGCGCGATCAAGACCGATTTAATCCTGTCTGCCGAGATCATGACCATTGCCCTGTCGGCCATTCCCGAAAGTTCCTTCTGGATGGAGGCGGCAACACTGGCGGTCGTTGGCGTGATGA
Source organism: Puniceibacterium antarcticum (assembly GCF_002760615.1). Lineage (GTDB taxonomy): Bacteria > Pseudomonadota > Alphaproteobacteria > Rhodobacterales > Rhodobacteraceae > Puniceibacterium > Puniceibacterium antarcticum. Next base: position 179,691 of record NZ_AWWI01000060.1, read on the forward strand.
TCACCGTCGCGGTCTATGGCAGTGTCGCGCTGATCGTGAAGATGGACGATATCGGGCTCTGGCTGGCACAGGTCGGACGGTTCGGGATCACCCGCACGATTGGGCGCGGGATCGTCAAGGCAATGCCTGTGCTGATGAAGACGCTGACCATCGTCGGCACGGCGGCCATGCTCTGGGTGGGCGGGTCGATTGTCGTGCATGGTCTGGGCGAAATCGGCTGGCATATGCCCGAAGAGGTGATCCATCACGCCGCCGTCACTGTGGCTGGAATGGTGCCGGAAAACCTGCGCGGGGCTGCGCAGTGGACGGCGACCGCAGCTATGGATGGTGCTCTGGGTGTGCTGTTGGGGATCGTGCTGATTCCCATCGGCACGAAAGTGGTGGCACCACTGTGGGGGGCGGTCTTTGGCGGCAAGAAGGACGGCTCTACCGCCGCACATTGAACCCACTCAGCTCTGTGACAGAAAGCTCGCCGCCGCGCGTTGCGCGGAGTGCCTGACGCGGGCGGTTGGGGCGGTGTTCAGCGCCAGAACAAGCGCACTCTTTTCCGACGGGTTGATCAGAACAAGGTTGAACCAGAAGCGGTGCGATCCGGTGTGTCGCAAGAGCGAACCATTGCGCATGTCCCAGCCCATGGCATGGCCTTGACCCGCAGCGTCCCGGTGCAGTTTTTGCCAGCTTTCTGAGTTCAGAAAAGCCTCTGGTTTGCGCAGATGCGCGCTGAGGTAGCGCAACTGGTCCGCCAGGCTTAGATGTATCCCGCTCGCAGGGCCCATGACGGCGATTTCATCCGCATCGGGCACCGATGCCCGGCGCGACCAGGGAAAGGGGCCGCCATGACCCCGCGGCTGACAAAGCGTTTTTGCAGGGCCCGAGGGCCCAAAGCCTGCTGTCTCCAGCGCCAGCGGCTCGAAAACCCAGTCGGTGATCAGCTCTTCCCAGCTTTGGTCGGTCGCCGCTTCCAGCATGGCGGCGACGACGACATGGCCCGCGTCTGAATGCCTCAAGGCGGTACCGCGTCGGATTAGCAACTTCTGGCATCGTCGCTCTGCGCCTTCAGCGCCGCGTACGGCGCTGAAGGCGCGCGTCAGGCGCGGACCTGCAGGGCGCGAAAGTCCGCAGCGATCGGAAAGCAGCATTTCAAAGGTTGCATCAACCAGATCTTGATGCAGCGCCAGATCCCCCATCAGCTGTCCAACCGTATCCTCCCACCGGATCACATCCGCTTCAACCAGCCGCGCCACGAGCATGGCCGTCATGGATATGGCGTTTGATCCGATCTGCCACAGGTCCTGCCGGGTGACATCGATTCCGGTGCCGCGCACCCTTTCACCCATCGCCGCCAGTCCACGTCGCCCGCCTTGCAACAGGGCGACCGAAACCGCCGGTGCACCGCTGCCTGCCAGCAACTGACGCGCCAGTGCGGCTGCGCGCAGATTGGCCTGCACGGCATCGGCCGTCACGCAAAGGGTCGGTGTCAGGATCATAAGCGCCGCCGCCAGACAGGGTTTCGCGCAAGGTCATGCGGCAGGACTACCCCCTGGCCGCATTGCGTGGAAAGCCCCTGCCGCTGCAGGGGCCAAATCCCGCGCAGGTGGGGGCAATCGTCGGCGGTGATTGGCCGTTGACCCGGGATGTGGCAAACTGCATCGCGGCGGCCAACCGCTTGGGTTCAGACAGAATGCCTCATCCTCAGCTGGAAACGCCAGAGAGCGGCATCTGATCTAGGCGCTGTTCGATTTGGGCCAGCACCTTGCGCACGGCGGGGCTTTGCTCGGTCTCTCTGCGGCAGATCAGGGAATAGGCGGCCACCTGAATATCCTCGGGCAAATCCAGCGTGCGGATCGTGCTGCCCAGTCGCGAGGCGCTGGTGTAAAGTTCGGCCACAGAGGTGGCGATTGGCGCGATGGCATTGGTGTCGCTGATCAGTCCCAGCGTCAGTAGCAGCGACGAGGTGCTGAGAACGCGGGCAGGCGGGCGCAGGCCGCGCTCCAGCAGATAGGTTTCCGCCGTCAGGCGCATCAATCCGCCCGGCGCCTGCATCACCCAGTCATAGGCCAGACAGTCGGCAAGGCTGAGGCTGTCATGCCGCAGCAGCGGATGCCCCTGCCGGACCGCCAGCGAAATCGGTTCGGTTCCGATCCGGCGCAACGTCACGGCGCGCGGATCCAGAGAGGCGGGCAGGCGGCCCAGATAAAAATCCAGATCATGGCCCAGCAATGCCTCGGCCAGCTTGTCCGAAGTGTCAACCAGAACGTTGAATTCGATCTCTGGGTAAATGACGCGGATTTCGCGGATGATCGGCAAAACGATTTCAAGCCCCGGACCTGTCACCGTCCCGATTCTGACCAGCCCGCGCGCGCCCGAGTTGAGCAGCGCAATATCCTCAAACGCACTGTCCAGATCGTGCAGCGTTGCCCGGGCCCTGCGTGCGAGGATCTGTCCTGCCTCCGTCAGCAGAATGCCGCGCGCATGCCGCTGGTAGAGCTTCACACGTGACGTTTTTTCCAGCTCTGCGAGCAGGCGGGACGCGGCGGGCTGGGTCATCCCCATCTGCGTCGCCGCGCCAGAAATCTGGCCGGTGTCCTCAAGCGCGATCATCAGGCGCAGCTGGGGCAGGCGCAGCCCGCGTTGCATCAGCTTGGCGGTTGCGCCCTTCTTCGACATCGGTTTTTCCATGAGGTCTCCGGAAAAGATATATCAGTATAGCTATATCATTAAGTTAATTTCTGATTTGATTGCAATGTCCTTACTCGTCATCCTCCGCCCAGCAGAGCGCCGGACATGGAATCAAATTTAGGATTCCCCCGGAAGATTCTGCCGAACATGACTGCACGGACCTGACCCGAAGGAGATAGGGACAGGGCTGCGCGAGGGAGGAAGACATGAACGGATTCAAGACTTTACTGGCAACCACAGCTTTGGTTGCCCTCGGTTCAGCCGCGTTCGCGCAGGACAAGGGCTATGTCGGCATCGCGATGCCCACAAAATCCTCTGCCCGCTGGATTGCCGATGGCGAAAACATGGTGAAGCAGTTCGAAGAGGCGGGATATACCACCGACCTGCAGTATGCGGATGACGACATTCCCAACCAGCTGGCACAGATCGAGAATATGATCACCAAAGGTGTGAATGTTCTGGTGATCGCCGCCATCGACGGCACCACGCTGTCGAACGCTCTGGCCAATGCCGCAGCGTCGGACATTGACGTTGTCGCCTACGACCGCCTGATCCGTGACAGTGGTGATGTCAGCTATTATGCCACGTTCGACAATTTCAAAGTAGGCGTGCAGCAGGCAACCACGCTGGTCGATGGGCTGAACGAACGCTTTGCGGATGAAAAACCGTGGAATGTCGAACTGTTCGGCGGCAGTCCGGACGACAACAACGCCTATTTCTTTTACAATGGTGCGATGTCCGTCCTGCAGCCTATGATTGATGCAGGCGATGTGGTCATCCCCTCTGGTCAGATGGGCATGGACAAGGTTGGCACCCTGCGCTGGGACGGCTCTGTGGCGCAAGCGCGGATGGATAACCTGCTCTCGGCCAATTACACCGACAAGAAGGTGAACGCCGTGCTGTCACCCTATGATGGCCTGTCCATCGGTATCCTGTCCTCGCTCAAGGGTGTGGGCTATGGCTCGGGCGATATGCCGATGCCGATCGTTTCTGGTCAGGATGCCGAAATCCAGTCGGTCAAGTCTATCATCGCGGGCGAGCAGTATTCCACGATCTTCAAGGATACCCGCGAACTGGCCCGTGTCACAGTTGGCATGGTCAACGCATTGCTGAGTGATGCAGAACCCGAGATCAATGACACCACCACCTATGACAATGGCGTCAAGGTCGTGCCGTCCTATCTGCTTGAACCGCTTCCGGTTACCAAGGAAAACTGGGAAGCGACTCTGCTGGACAGCGGTTACTATACCCGCGACCAGATCGAGTAATCGCCTCTCTGTCGGTGGTGCGGTGCAATAATCCCGCGCCACGGTCAACCTGGTTCTTGCCCTGCTCATGCGGGCGGGCAGGAACCCTTTTTTAAAGACGCTCAAAGAGGGACAAGCCTTTGTCTGTCATTCTGGAAATGCGCGCGATCACCAAAGAATTCCCCGGAGTCAAAGCGCTGGATCAGGTCAGCCTGTCGGTGGAAGAGGGTGAAATCCACGCGCTGGTCGGCGAAAACGGTGCCGGTAAATCGACCCTGATGAAGGTGCTTTCGGGGGTTTATCCCCATGGAAGCTATACCGGCGACATCGTGTATGACGGTCAGATCAAGGCTTTTCGTGGTATTTCTGACAGCGAAGCGGACGGGATCATCATCATCCATCAGGAACTGGCCCTGGTGCCGTTGCTGTCGGTGGCCGAAAATATCTTTCTGGGCAATGAACGCGCGTCAAAGGGCATCATCGACTGGCGTGAAACCAACCGGCGCGCCGCCGAATTGCTGGCCCGTGTCGGGCTGAAGGAACACCCCGAGACTCTTGTCGACACATTGGGGCTGGGCAAGCAGCAGCTGATCGAAATCGCCAAGGCGCTGTCCAAGAACGTGCGCTTGCTGATCCTGGACGAGCCGACCTCGTCCCTGAACGAAACCGACAGTCAAAAGCTGCTGGATCTGCTGCTAGAGTTCAAAGCCCGGGGCATCACCTCAATCCTGATTTCGCATAAGCTCAACGAGATTTCGCGTGTCGCCGACACGATCACAGTGATCCGCGACGGATCGGCCGTATCGAGGCTGGATTGCCGCGAGGGGATCAGCGAAGACCGCATCATCCGCGATATGGTGGGCCGGTCACTGGATGATCGCTATCCGGCGCGCGATCCGAAAATTCAGGCCGAGACGGCGATGGAAGTGCGCAATTGGTGCGTGACCCATCCGCTGCACAATGACCGGCAGGTGGTCAAGAACGTCTCTTTTCATGTGAAAAAGGGCGAGGTTCTGGGCATCGCCGGGCTGATGGGGGCAGGGCGTACGGAACTGGCGATGTCGCTGTTTGGCCGCTCTTATGGTCAGAACATCTCCGGTACGGCACTGATCAACGGGGAAGAGGTGAATTTGTCCACCGTCCGGCGCGCCATCAACGCAGGGCTTGCCTATGCGACCGAGGATCGCAAGACCTATGGGCTGGTTCTGGACGAAACGATCCGGCGCAACGTGCCGCTGGCCGATCTTGAAGGTGTGGCAAACGGCGTGATCGTGGACCGCACGAAAGAGGCTGATGTCGCCAACCTGTACCGCAAGCGGCTGAACATAAAATCCAGTTCCATCGAACAGGAAACCGTGAACCTGTCAGGTGGCAATCAGCAAAAGGTCGTGTTGTCAAAATGGCTGTTTGCCGATCCCGATGTGCTGATCCTTGATGAGCCGACCCGTGGAATCGATGTCGGCGCCAAGTTTGAAATTTACACGGTGATCCGCGATCTGGCCGCATCCGGCAAGGCGATCATCGTCATCTCGTCCGAATTGCCCGAACTTCTGGGCATCACGGATCGTCTTTATGTCATGAACGAAGGCCGCTTCGTGGGGGAAATGCCCACCGCTGAGGCGAGCCAGGAAAAGATCATGGCGACCATCATCAGATCGGGGGATCGCACATGACCCAGACAACCACAAATACCCAGCCAACGCCGGTCGCGGTCAAATCGCCCATTGCCTTTTTGCGCAGCCATATGCGCGAATACGGCATTCTCTTTGCGCTGATCGCCATTATGGCGTTCTTTCAGGTAGCGACAGGGGGTATCCTGCTCAAACCCGTGAACCTGACCAACCTGATCCTGCAGAACTCGTACATCATCATCATGGCGATCGGCATGCTGCTGGTCATCGTCGCGGGGCATATCGATCTGTCCGTCGGCTCGGTCATGGGCTTTGTCGGCGCGTTGGCGGCGGTGATGATCGTGAACTGGGGCGTGCCCTATTTCATCGCCGGTTTGCTGTGCCTTGTGGCAGGCGCGATCATCGGCATGGCGCAGGGGTTCTGGGTGGCCTATTTCCGCATCCCGTCCTTCATTGTGACCCTTGCAGGCATGCTGGTGTTCAAGGGTCTGACCCTGTGGCTGCTGGCCGGTCAGTCCGTCGGCCCCTTCCCCAAACAGTTCCAGCTGATTGCCTCGGGTTTCATCCCGGATTTGCTGGGGGGCGCTGACCTTAACCTCTTCTCGCTGCTGATTGGCGTGCTGGTCGCGACGTTGATCCTGGTTCTGGCAATCCGCAACCGCACCGAGGCCGCAAAATCCGGCAGCATTGAGGAACCGTTTTCATTCTTCGCCGCCAAGAACGGGCTGATCTTCATCGCGCTGGTTTATATGAGCTACCTTATGGCCGATTTCCGCGGCCTGCCGAATGTGTTCATCGTGATGGCGCTGCTGATTGCGGTCTATTCCTTTGTCACGTCGCGCACCACCATCGGGCGCCGCATCTATGCCATCGGTGGCAATGAAAAGGCGGCGATGCTGTCGGGGATCAACAGCCAGAAACTGACCTTTCTGACCTTCGCCAATATGGGTGTGCTCGCGGCACTTGCTGGCCTCGTTTTCGCGGCGCGCCTCAACACAGCGACGCCAAAGGCGGGCGCAGGGTTCGAACTGGACGTGATCGCGGCAGTGTTCATCGGTGGTGCGTCCATGTCCGGCGGCGTTGGAACCGTGGTGGGCGCCGTGATCGGTGCCTTCATCATGGGGGTGATGAACAACGGCATGTCCATCCTCGGGATCGGTATCGACTGGCAGCAATGCATCAAGGGTCTTGTCCTGCTTGCCGCCGTTATCTTTGACGTCATGAACAAGAAGAAGGGCTGAAACCATGCTCCTGTCCCAATATCGCAAGCCTGATGGCCAGATCCAGATCGTCGCCCGTGACGGAACCGAGGCGTTTGAGGTCAAAACCGACCTCTCGCTTTATGAGCTTGCTATGGACTGCGCCGCAAAAGGCGACACCCTGCGCGACCGTATCGCCGCACTTGGCCTGAATGGCGCGGTCGATCTTGAGGCGCTTTATGCGGCGGGCGATCTGCTGCCACCGCTGCTGCACCCCGATCCCGCGCATCTGCATCTGACCGGCACCGGTCTGACGCATCTCGGCTCTGCCTCGACACGCGCGGCGATGCATTCCAAGGCACCGCAGGACGAGACGGATTCGATGAAGATGTTCCGCATGGGGGTCGAAGGTGGCAAACCCGCCAGCGGCATCGGCGTGCAGCCCGAATGGTTCTACAAGGGCACCGGTCATGCGCTGATCGCCCCCGGCCATGCGCTGACCTCGCCCGATTGTGCCGAGGATGGCGGAGAAGAGCCGGAACTGGCCGGCCTCTATATCATCGGCGCGGACGGCACGCCGTTCCGGCTGGGCTTTGCCCTTGCCAATGAATTTTCGGATCATGTGATGGAGCGGCAGAACTACCTTTACCTCGCCCATTCCAAGCTGCGCCCCTGTTCTGTCGGCCCCGAGCTGTTCATCGGCGATCTGCCCGACAGTATCGAAGGCACAAGCAAGATCACCCGCGACGGCACCACGATCTTTGAAAAGCCGTTCCTGTCGGGTGAGGGCAACATGTCCCATACCATCGCCAATCTGGAACATCACCACTTCAAATATGGCGTGTTCTGCCAGCCGGGTGATGTGCATATCCACATGTTCGGCACTGCGACACTGTCGTTTGGCGACGGGATCCGCACCCAGAACGGCGATCTGTTTGAAATCAGCGCGCCCGCCTTTGGTCTGCCGCTGCGCAATCCGCTGGCCACCACCGCCCTTGCGACGACACCCGTCGCCGTGCGTACATTGTAGGAGCCGAGATGTCCTTTACCCCCGCCACATGGCCCCGTCGTCTGCGCTCTCAGGAATGGTACGGAGGCACCTCGCGCGACAATATCTATCATCGCGGCTGGTTGAAGAACCAAGGCTATCCGCATGATCTGTTTGACGGGCGGCCGGTGATTGGCATCCTGAACACCTGGTCCGATATGACGCCCTGCAACGGCCATCTGCGTGAGCTGGCCGAAAAGGTGAAGGCTGGCGTGTGGGAAGCCGGTGGCTTTCCGCTTGAGGTTCCCGTGTTCTCGGCCTCGGAAAACACCTACCGCCCCACGGCGATGATGTATCGCAACCTGGCCGCCATGGCGGTCGAGGAAACGATGCGCGCCCAACCGATTGACGGCGCCGTGCTGCTGGTGGGCTGTGACAAGACCACGCCGTCGCTGATGATGGGCGCGGCTTCGACCGACATCCCGTCGATTGTCGTGACCGGCGGTCCGATGCTGAACGGTTGGTTCCGGGGCGAACGGGTCGGGTCGGGCACGGCGTTGTGGCAGATGTCCGAGGATATCAAGGCGGGCAAGATGACTCAGGAAGATTTCCTTGAGGCAGAGCAGGCTATGAGCCGGTCATCGGGCACCTGCAACACCATGGGCACGGCCTCGACAATGGCGAGCATGGCCGAGGCGTTGGGGATGGCGCTGTCGGGCAATGCGGCTATTCCGGGCGTAGATTCCCGCCGCCGCGTTATGGCACAACTGACCGGACGGCGCATCGTGCAGATGGTGAAGGACGACCTGAAACCTTCTGATATCCTGACGAAAAAGGCGTTCGAGAATGCTATTCGTTGCAATGGCGCGATCGGCGGGTCCACCAATGCAGTGATCCACCTGCTCGCGCTTGCCGGCCGGGTCGAGGTGGATCTGACGCTGGATGACTGGGACCGGTTGGGCCGCGACGTGCCGACCATCGTGAACCTCATGCCGTCGGGTAAGTATCTGATGGAAGAATTCTTTTATGCCGGTGGCTTGCCAGTCGTTCTTAAACGTCTGGGTGAAGCGGGCATGCTGCACAAGGATGCGCTGACCGTGTCGGGCGAAGCCATCTGGGACGAGGTCAGCGAGGCAAAGAACTGGAACGAGGATGTGATCCTGCCGGTCGAAAAGTCGCTGGCCGCCTCGGGTGGTATAGCGGTCCTCAAGGGCAACCTTGCCCCCAAGGGCGCGGTGCTGAAACCCTCTGCCGCCAGCCCGCATCTGATGCAGCACAAGGGCCGTGCCGTGGTGTTCGAGGATATCGATGACTACAAGGCGCGCATTAATGACGACGCGCTGGATATCGATGAAAACTGCGTCATGGTGCTCAAGATGTGCGGGCCCAAAGGCTATCCCGGCATGTCCGAGGTCGGCAACATGGGTCTGCCGCCCAAGGTCCTGAAAAAGGGCATCACCGATATGGTCCGCATTTCCGATGCGCGCATGTCAGGGACCGCCTATGGCACGGTGATCCTGCACACAGCACCCGAAGCTGCGGCTGGCGGCCCGTTGGCCGTGGTGCAGACCGGCGACATGATCGAGATTGACGTGCCAGCACGGCGCATCCATCTGGATATCCCGGACGAGGAACTTGCCGCGCGTCTGGCTGCCTGGGTCCCGCCGGTGCCGCAATTCAAGAGCGGCTATTCCAAGATGTTCGTCGACAATGTCGAAGGGGCCGACACGGGCGCGGATTTCGAAGTCCTGAAAGGCCAGCGCGGAAACGAGGTACCTCGTGACTCTCACTAAACTTGCCATCATCGGCGTGGGCAAGATTGCCCGCGACCAGCACATCCCGGCCATTGCGGGCAGTGATGCTTTTGAGTTGGCCGCAACGGTCAGCCGTTCTGGCGGCGCCGACGGCGTGGAAAACCACGAAGACATCGACGCGCTGCTGAACGCACGGCCGGACATCACCGCGCTGTCGCTGTGCATGCCCCCGCTGCCCCGGTTTGAGATTGCCAAAAAGGCAATCCTCTCTGGCAAGCACACCATGCTGGAAAAACCCCCCGGTGCCACGGTGTCCGAGGCACTGGCCCTGACGGATCTTGCCGCCGCACAGGGTGTCACGCTGTTTGCAACCTGGCATTCGCGTTATGCTGCCGGGGTTGCGCAGGCCAAGGCCTGGCTGGCAGAGCGGAAGCTGAATAAGGTCGAGATCATCTGGAAGGAAGATGTGCGCCGCTGGCACCCCGGTCAGGACTGGATCTGGGAAGCGGGCGGCATGGGCGTGTTTGACCCCGGCATCAACGCCCTGTCGATCATGACTGAAATCCTGCCGGACCCGGTGCACCTGATCTCGGCAACTTTGGCTTTCCCGGAAAATCGTGATACACCTATCGCTGCTGACCTCACGTTCTCCGGACCTGATGATCTGCGTGTGACCGCCGATTTCGATTGGCGGCAAGAGGGCCCGCAGACTTGGGATATCACCGTCCAGACCGAGGATGGCACGCTGCGCCTGTCGGATGGCGGCGCGACGCTTCACATCGACGATACGAAACAGGCGCTTGAGGACACCGGCGAATATCCCGGACTTTATGCCCGTTTTGCCGATCTCATCGCAGCAGGCGACTCCGATATGGACCTGCGCCCGCTGCAACACGTGGCCGATGCCTTCATGCTTGGCCGTCGCGACACGGTCGCGGCTTTTCACGACTGAACAAGGACTTACTTATGACTGATCTCACCGGACGCCATTTGATTGCAGGAACCTGGGTCGAAGGTGGCGAAACCTTCCAATCCGATCCCGCCACTGGAACACCGCTGAGTGTCCTGTCCGCAGGGGCAGAACAGGTGGATGCTGCAATGCAGGCCGCCGAAAACGCGTTTGAGACCTATGGCTATACCACGCGCGAGGTCCGTGCGACTTTTCTGGAAGCGATTGCTGATGAAATTGAGGCGCGCGGCGCGGATCTGACGGCGATGGGCTCAGCCGAAACCGGCCTGCCCGAGGCGCGTCTGAATGGCGAGCGCGGTCGCACCTGTGGCCAGCTGCGCATGTTTGCCGACCACATCCGCAAAGGTGACTATCTGGATCGCCGCCACGATGTGGCGCTGCCCGACCGCGCGCCGTTGCCGCGCCCGGATCTGCGGATGATCCAGCGTCCCATCGGCCCGGTTGGTGTCTTTGGCGCCTCGAACTTCCCACTCGCGTTTTCGACCGCTGGTGGCGACACGGCATCGGCGCTCGCCGCTGGGTGTCCTGTTGTCTACAAGGGCCATCCGGGGCACCCCGGCACGGGCGAGATTGTGGCGCAGGCCATCGCCGCTGCCATTGAAAAGACCGGCATACCCAAGGGCACCTTTGGCTTTGTGCAGTCGAATTCCAACGCTGCAGGCGAAGCGCTGGTCAAACATCCGCTGACCCGCGCGGTCGGTTTCACAGGAAGCTATCGCGGCGGCAAGGCGCTGTTCGACATCGCCATGGGCCGGGACGAGCCGATCCCGTTCTTTGGTGAACTTGGGGCGATCAACCCGGTTTTCGTGATGGATGCGGCGCTGAAGGCGCGCGGCGCAGAGATTGCCAAGGGCTGGGCCGGGTCACTGACCATGGGCGCGGGGCAGTTCTGCACCAATCCGGGCATTGTGATCCTGACAGCTGGAGCCGAGGCAGATGCCTTTGCCGAGACTGCCACCGCAGCACTTGCCGACACCGGCGCGCAGGTCATGCTGACCGCAGGCACGGCGAGCGCCTTTCACTCGGGCGTCGACACCCTGACCAAAAGTGTCGCGACACAGCTGACCGCCAGCACTGAGGCTAAACCGCGTTGTGCCAATCCGGCGATCTTCCGCGTCTCTGGGGCTGACTGGCTGGCGCATCCGGAGCTTGCGCATGAGGTGTTCGGCCCCGCAGGTATCCTGATCTTTGCCAAGGATGACGCAGAACGGATGCAGATCGTGCGCAAGCTCGACGGTCAGCTGACCGTCACACTGCAGATGGACGCGGGCGACACAGATGCCCTGCGCCCGCTGATGCCGGTGCTTGAGCGCAAGGCAGGCCGCCTGCTGGTCAACGGCTTTCCGACCGGGGTCGAAGTGGCTGATTCCATGGTGCATGGCGGGCCGTTCCCGGCCTCGACAAATTTTGGCGCAACCAGCGTCGGCACTCTGGCGATCCGCCGCTTTCTGCGGCCGGTCTGTTACCAGAACATGCCCGAGGCGCTGCTGCCGGGGGATCTGACGGAGGAGTAAAGGAGCGCAGACAACCGACACGAGAGAGGAGGCGGTCCGCAGATGCGGGCCGCAAGAGAGGACTATCTGGGGCAGCACAACGCTGCCGAAATCTGGGAGGATTACCATGACTTTCAAGACACTTATGATGACCACCGTTGCCACGCTGGGCCTTGCCGCCGCAGCACAGGCACAGACTGTCGGCTTTTCGCAGATCGGGTCTGAATCCGGCTGGCGCGCTGCGGAAACCACTCTGACAAAACAGCAGGCCGAGGAACGTGGCATTGACCTTAAATTCTCGGATGCGCAGCAGAAGCAGGAAAACCAGATCGCGGCGATGCGCAACTTTATCGCGCAGGGTGTCGATGCGATCCTGATCGCTCCGGTTGTCGCCACCGGCTGGGACAGCATCCTGGCAGAAGCCAAAGAGGCCGAAATCCCCGTTGTCCTTCTGGACCGCAAGGTCGACAGCTCGGATGACATGTACCTGACTGCCGTGGGTTCGGACCTGGTACACGAGGGCGAAGTGGCCGGCAAATGGCTGGTCGATACCGTCGGTGACAAGGACTGCCGTGTGGTTGAACTCCAAGGCACCACAGGCTCTTCGCCCGCAATCGACCGCAAGACCGGGTTCGAGAAAGGCATCGCAGGCCATGACAACATCGAAATCGTGCGCAGCCAGACCGGCGACTTTACCCGTTCGGTTGGCAAGGAAGTGATGGAGAGCTTCCTGCAGGCGGAGAATGGCGGCGAGAACATCTGCGCGCTTTACGCCCACAACGACGACATGGCCGTAGGTGCCATTCAGGCCATCAAAGAAGCGGGCCTGCTTCCGGGCAAGGATATCCTTGTCGTTTCAATCGACGGCGTGCCGGATATCTTCAAGGCGATGTCCGAAGGCGAGGCCAATGCCACCGTCGAGCTGACGCCGAATATGGCCGGTCCCGCCTTTGACGCGCTGGCCGCTTACTGGAAAGACGGCACCATGCCGCCGAAATTCATCCAGACCGACTCGGCGCTTTATACCATGCAGGATGATCCGGCAGGTCAGTATGAGGCCCGCAAGGATCTCGGCTACTGATACGTTGACAGCCGTCAATCTTCCGGGGTGCAAATTCTGCACCCCGGGTCTTCTTTGCGTTCCAGCATGAGCCTGACCCTGCGGGGTGCAGGCAGACAGGCCATGACATGCTTCTGACAATTCAATCCCTGACCAAGACATTTCCCGGCACCAAGGCGCTGGATGGCGTCAACTTTGACCTTTCTGCAGGCGAGGTGCACGCCCTGTTGGGTGAAAACGGCGCGGGAAAATCCACGCTGATCAAATGCCTGACCGGTGCCTATCGCCGCGACGAAGGCGAGATGCACCTTGATGGGCGTCTCATTTCGCCGACCTCAACTTCCGAGGCGCAAGAACTGGGTATTGGAACGGTCTATCAAGAGGTGAACCTGCTGCCCAATCTGACCGTGGCGCAGAACCTGACCTTTGGGCGCGAGCCGCGCCGTTTTGGGCTGATCAACAGCCGTGCGCAAAAGCTGGCAGCGCTTGAGATGTTGCAGGGCTACGGCCTCGACATCGACGTGGGCCGCGATCTGTCGAGCTATTCCGTCGCGATCCAGCAGATCATCGCCATCGCCCGCGCCGTGGCCGTGTCGGGCAAGGTGCTGATCCTGGATGAGCCCACAGCCAGCCTTGATGCCGCCGAAGTGCGGATGCTGTTCGACGTGGTCCGCAACCTGCGCGACCGGGGTCTGGGCATCGTGTTCGTGTCGCATTTCCTCGATCAGGTGTTCGAGTTGACCGACCGTCTGACCGTGCTGCGCAATGGCCAGCATGTGGTGACGGAACAGACGGCGGGCCTCGACCGGCTGCAGCTTATCCATCATATGCTGGGCCGCGATCTAGAGGCGGTCGAAGAGCAGGGGCACACGGGCCACGCACCCATTGTAGAGCGTCCTGCGATGCTGCATTTCACCGGGATCGGTCGGGCCGGGGTTATAGAACCCTTTGATCTGACCGTGCACGAGGGCGAGGTGATCGGCTTTGCCGGCTTGCTGGGGTCAGGACGCACCGAAAGCGCTGAGTTGCTGTTTGGCCTGCGCCGCGCCCAGACGGGCGAGGCTCGCGATCAGAGCGGTCCGATATCCATTGAAACGCCGCAATCTGCCATCGCCGCAGGCTTTGGGTTTGCCCCGGAGGATCGCAAGACCGACGGCATTGTCGCGGAGCTCTCGATTCGAGAGAACATCATTCTGGCGCTGCAGGCGCAGCGCGGCTGGGCACGCCCGCTGCCTCGGGCCGAACAGGACAGGCTGGCGGCAGACTATATCAAACGTCTGGATATCCGAACCTCGGACGCGGAAAAAGCCATCGGCGATCTGTCGGGCGGTAACCAGCAAAAGGTTGTTCTGGCCCGCTGGCTTGCGATGAATCCGCGTTTCCTGATCCTCGACGAACCCACACGTGGCATTGACGTCGGTGCACATGCCGAAATTCTGAAACTGATCGACCGGCTGACCGAAGACGGCATGGCGGTCCTGATCATCTCATCCGAGCTGGACGAGCTGGTGGTCGCGGCGGACCGCATCATCGTGGTGCGCGACCGCCGCCATGTGAGCGAGCTGACCGGCAGCGCCGTGACCTCGGACACCATCATGCAGGCCATTGCCGCCGAAGATCATGCACCAGCACAAGAGGTCGCCCGATGATCCGTTCCCTGCGCCGTGTGGCGCCGCAGCTGATGACACTTGTTGTGCTCGCGGCCCTTGTCAGCTGGTTCTTCCCCAGTTTTCTGCAAATCGACATGTCCGACGGGCGGCTTGTCGGCCCGGTGATCGACATACTCAAACGCGGCGCGCCTGTGGCCATTCTGGCAGTCGGAATGACGCTGGTTGTGGCCACCGGCGGAATTGACCTGTCGGTCGGCACCGTCATGGCGATCACGGGCGCGGTTGCGGCCTCGGCGCTTGTCAGCGGCTGGGGCGTGCCCGTCGCGCTGATCCTGGCTGTTGGGGCTGGGATGATCGCGGGGCTGTGGAATGGCTGCCTTGTGGCGGTGTTAGGCATTCAGCCGATTGTCGCCACGCTGATCCTGATGACCGCCGGGCGCGGTATCGCGCAGCTGATTACCGAAGGGCGGATCCTCACCTATAGTGACACCGGCTTTGGCTTTCTGGGATCCGGCAGCATCTTGGGCATTCCGGTGCCCGCGCTCCTTTGGGTGCTGACGGGGGTTCTGGTGGCCCTGCTGATGCGCCGCACCGCCCTTGGTCTGCTGGTCGAAGCGGTCGGGGTCAACAAACGCGCCTCTGCTTTGGCCGGGGTCAATGCGCGCGGGCTGATCATTGTGGTCTACATGGCCTCGGGCCTTTGTGCGGCGCTGGCGGGGATCATTGCGACGGCGGATATTCGCGGGGCGGATGCCAACAATGCGGGTCTGTGGCTGGAGCTTGACGCCATCCTCGCCGTGGTGATCGGGGGCAATTCTCTGCTGGGCGGGCGGTTTTCCATCGCAGCCTCTGTGTTGGGGGCGATGATCATTCAGACCATCGACACCGGCATCCTGCTGGCGGGGTTCCCATCGGAATACAATCTGGTGATCAAGGCCGTTCTGGTGCTGGCGATCCTGATGATCCAGTCGCCGCATCTGGCCAGCGAATGGGCGCTGATCCGCATGCAGATCGCCCGCCGCCGCGCCGCGCGCGAGCAGGAGGTTTGAGCGATGACACCTACGGATATCAGCCCGATGACTTGCAAACATTCTGCAACGTTCCAAAACGATACCCTACTGGGGGAGCATAGATGAACCCGCGCACCTTTCCGCTGCTGGCGACGATTGCCATCTTCCTTGTGGCCTATGCCATCTGTTCGGCGCAGTATCCGACAATCTTTTCGAGCCGGGTCGCGGGCAACCTGTTGACCGACAACGCCTACCTCGGCATCACCGCCGTCGGCATGACGTTGGTCATTCTGTCGGGTGGCATCGACCTGTCGGTCGGATCGGTCATCGCCTTTTCCGGCGTCTTCATCGCCGTGATGCTGCGCGACACCGGACTGCATCCACTTGTGATCTTCGCGCTCTTGCTCGTCGTGACCACGCTGTTTGGCGCCGCGATGGGCGGGCTGATCGACATCCTCGCCATGCCGCCTTTTATCGTGACGCTGGCGGGCATGTTTCTGGCGCGCGGTGTTGCCTACATGCTGACCATCGATTCCGTTCCGATCAACCACGACTTCTACAGCTTCCTTCAAAAGTCCTATTACCTGATGCCGGGCAAGGGGCGCCTGACCTTTATCGGTGTGCTGATGCTGCTGACCGTGCTTGCGGGCATGATCGTTGCACACCGCACCCGCTTCGGGGCTTCGGTCTTTGCGCTTGGGGGCGGAACAGCCACAGCGCGGCTGATGGGGGTCAAGGTGCGGCGCACCACAGTGCAGATCTATGCCTTTTCCGGCTTCATGTCCGGCCTCGCCGGGATCGTGTTTTCGATCTATACGGGATCGGGGTATCCGCTGGCGGCTGTCGGGACGGAACTGACGGCCATTGCCGCCGTCGTGATCGGTGGCACGCTGCTGGCAGGCGGGGCGGGCTACATGTTTGGCACCCTGATCGGCGTTTTGACTATGGGGCTGATCCAGACCTACATTGTCTTTGACGGCACGCTGTCCAGCTGGTGGACCAAGATCGTCATTGGCGTGCTTCTGCTGTCCTTTATCCTGTTGCAAAAGGGGCTGGTGCATCTATCAACCCGCCAAAGAGGGGCACGCATATGAACGCATCAGCAGATATCACTGGATTCGGATACTTGCCGGACGGGCGCGAGGTGACGCGTATCGTGCTGCGCGGCGGCGGGTTGCAAATGGCCCTACTGACACATGGCGCACGGGTCCAGGATCTGCGGCTGGACGCGGTCGCCCATCCGCTGGTCATTGGCGCTGATACGCTGGACCCCTATCTGGGCGAGATGAGCTACTACGGCGCGATTGTCGGCCGCTTTGCCAACCGCATCGCCGACGCGGCGTTCGCTTTGGATGGCAAAAGCTACAAGACTGACGCGAATGAGAGGGATCAGCAGACACTGCATGGCGGCACAGAGGGGGCATCATCCCAACTCTGGGAGCTGCAGTCGGTGAGCGACACCTCTGCCACGCTGACGCTGGATCTGGCAGACGGGCATATGGGGTTTCCGGGCAATCTGCTTGTCACCGCAACATATTCTTTGCCGGGGGAAGGAACACTTGCGCTGGATATCACCGCAGTGACCGACAAACCCACGGTCTGCAGCTTTGCGCAGCACAGCTATTTCGCGCTTGAGGACGGCGGGTCGGTGGCAGATCAGACGCTCTGGATCGATGCAGATCGCTATCTGCCGGTGAATGATCTGATGATCCCAACGCTGGATGCGCCTGCGACGGTGACAGGGTCACGCTTCGATTTTCGCACCGCCCGACCCATCGGCACTGCTGGGCTGGACCACAATTTCTGTCTGAACGGGGCAGAGGGTGACCTGCGTCGTGTGGCCCGGCTGGAGGCGCCAAACCACTTGTCGCTGGAGGTCGTCACCAACCAGCCAGGGCTGCAGATCTATGACAGCGCCCGCCAGCCGCACATGACGGGGCTGGGGGGGCGTCAGCACGGTGCCTTTGCCGGTATCGCGCTGGAAACACAGGCCTGGCCGGATGCTGTCAATAGACCGGCTTTCCCATCTGCGGTGCTGCGCCCAGGCGAGGTTTACCGCCATGCCGTGCGCTATGTCTTTGCCACTCCGGGCTGAGCGAGCTTGACAGCGCAACCAAACGGGCCGCCACACCTGCCCAACTGCGTTTCAGTGCGTGGCGGGTTTCTGGCGCAGATGCTCACCCGCCTGAAATGTTGTGGGCCAGCATGTGGGCCAGCACAAGCCGACCAAAACAAAACCGTCATTTAACTTCGAGCGCGTCCAGATAGGATCGGATCGGCGTGAGGCCACAGATCGCCTGCTCCGGATCGCTGCAGCATGACTGAACCTGGCTCATGGATTGCGCATAGATCACGTTCCAGGCCGCTTCGCTGCCCCCAAAGGCGGGCGGCATGGCATGGCTGCCGGGATAGGTTGCGGCGCGACTGTCAGCACCCTCGGGGATCTGCCGACCGGTCATGAAGTCCGCCAATTGACCGCACGAGCCGGGCTTTTCCCCGCCCCATGGGCCGTCCAAGCCTCCCACCTGACCCGATCCGATCCGATGGCATCCCGTGCAGGTGTTGTCGCGCATGTCCATCACCGTGGTCGGCCAGGCCGCAAATCCCATGCCGGGTTCGACATGGGCATAGGGGCCAAAGGGGTTGACCGGCACATTGGACCAGACCTGCCCGACAAAGGGCGAATACATGAAGGGATCGTTGTCGTGGCAGGTGCCACAGCCATCACTTGCCACACGCTCCGGCGTTTCCCAGAACTGGTCATCTGTCGCTGCTGTGGGAGATGGCACGTGCACGCCACTGATCGCAGCGCCGGCATCCGCCTTGGCCTGAAACCAGCAGGTCGCGCCGGTCGCGGGGTTGTGGGCAATTACGTCAATCTCGTCATAGGCGGTGCTGCTCGCGTCGCGATAGACCTTCTGGCGGCACATGACTGACACCTGCGCGGTTTGCGTCGACAGGTTCAGGATGCGGGAATGCGGCACACATTGGCCATCAGACTGGGCACCATTGCTCAGCAGGGCCGGATGGTCGCAGCGTTCAGGGGCGTGGTCGGTTACGACAATGCCATCGACGGTGACGGGCACAGCCACACCCGCAGCACAGTCAAAGACCGGGATCGCGCCAATCTCCTCGGTGCAGGCCGCACCATACACCTCGGACGAAGTCTGCGCGCCAGCGGGCGCGGCCAGCAGAAAGAGCGCAAAGGCGCAACGCAGCGGAAAGCTCACGGTCATTTCCAGTCTCCGGCATTGGCTGCAATGGCCAGCGGCTTCAACGCTTCGAAATAGCGCACATAGCCGGTGCAGCGGCAGATATGGCTGCCAATCGCCTCCATCATCGCGCTGTCGATCTGATCCTGCGGGATCGGCTGTGCGCGCAAGCCGTCCAGAAACATCCGCGCCGCCATGACAAACCCGGGCGTACAATAGCCGCACTGGAACGAGAAATTGTCCAGAAAGGCCTTTTGCACTGCATCGGGCACGCCATCGTTCGCCACGGATTCGATGGTCGAGATGTCGCTGCCATCCAGCGTGCCCAGTGTGGTTGAACAGCTGATCACTGGTGAGGGTGTCGGATTTGGTGGCTTGGACACCTGTACGGTGCAGGCCCGGCAGACGCCGATCCCGCAGCAGAACTTTGTCCCCGTCAGGTTCAGATCCTCGTGCAGGAAATCGATCAGCCGTTCATCCGACCGGCTGTCGTCCAGCTGAAACGCCGCACCGTTGACCGTGAAAGACAGCGTCATTGGCCAAGGCCCTCCAGGATTTTCGCAGGCGTGATCGGCAAAGAGGTAAAGCGTTTGCCGGTGGCGTCGCGCAGTGCGTTCGAAATCGCAGGGGGAATCGAACACATCACCGCCTCTGCAATGCCGCGCCCGACCGGTGCGCTGCCCTGTGACGGCTCAAGGGTGAAAAGCTGCTGACCGCGCTGGCCGGGTTCATAGCCATCCAGCACGGGCACATCCTGAGCGCGGGCGACGTGATAGCGGTTGAGGTTCCACATACCGTCCGCCGGGCCTGCCATGCCGGTGGGCATGTCCTCAAGCAAGGTGTAGCTGATCGCCATGGCGACGCCGCCCTGACTCTGCCCGGAGACAAGCTGTGGCACGTGGATATGGCCCGCGTTCAGAACGCTCAGAACATTCTCGATCTGCACGGCGCCGGTACTGGTGTTGACCGTCAGGCCAACCACATTGATGCAGGGTGCCCAGACATAGCGCGCGTAACGGCTGCTGGCTTTGTCCGGCCCGACCGTGCCCTGTCGCGGGACCTGCACCGGATTGCCGCCAGAGGGCTGATAAAACGACAGACCGTCCAGTTGCAGCGGCAACAGGCCGCCGGGGGTTGGAAAATCTGCCGCGGCCCAGCTGTTCTGAAAATAGGCATGCCCCAGGGCCCCATTGGGCAGGCCGCTGGCATAGATCTCATCGGCCAGTGTCTGCAGGCTCAGTTCTCCTCCGCCGACGGATCTCCGTCCCAGCGTGCCGTCGCGCCAGACCACGTCAGAGGGGGGCAGGGATGCAACGCCCCAGATCTGCGCTGCAGCTGCCAGAATCGAACCCTGAAACAGTGCATTGGCGGTCTGTTGTACGGTATGCACCTGATGCAGCCCTGTCAGACAGGCCGAAGAGGATCCGACGGATTTCGCCGTCCAGTTGGGATTGGCCCAGCGCACCCCATCCGGGTCCTGTGTGGTCAGCCCGGTCTGATCGAACAGCGTGTAACAGCCCATGTCCACCCGCGCCGCATTGGCGCCAAGGATCGGGCCGATTGTCACCCCCAGCGTGGTGGCCGATCCGTTGCCCATGTCGACCGCATCCGATTGCACGGTCAGGCTGCCGTCGCGTTCCAGCAGAACAGATGCGACCATCCCATCCCCCGAGGTGCCATAGGCCTGCAGCGATATGGCGATCCCGGTGCCGTAGATCAGGCCGCGGGCGGCATAGTCCTGCCTGATCGCATCCCGGTCATTCCAAAGCGGCTGTCTCTGGGCAAATTTCAGCATCTCGCCAAGGCGCAGGGATTGTTCGACCGGACCGCCGACCACGGTGGTGCCGCCTTCTTCTAACAGATTGGCGGCCCGCAGCTCCGCCGGATCCCAGCCCCGTGCCGCCGCCAGATCATCCAGCGCGGTTTCAAATGCAAAAAACGCCTGCGGCCCGCCAAACCCCCGCTGAGAGCCGCCGGTCACGTTCTCGGTGTGCAGAGCCTCTGCATAGATATCGGCCATCGGGATCGCATAAGATCCCCCCGCACAGAGCGCCCCCAGAGAGGCGACATAGGGGCTGAGGTTGCGTTCGCCGCCGCCGTCAAAGGTCAGGGTCATCTGTACTGCCTGCAGCTTCATGTTGCTGTCCGCCGCCAATTCCCCCGACAGCTTGGCGCCGTGGCGTTTCAGCCCGACACGGAACTGTTCGAATCGATCATAGGCCAGCCGCACCGGACTGCCGTTGGAATAGGTGCCCGCCAGCGCGAGCATGAGCGAGAAGGGCGAACCATCACGCCCCCCGAATCCGCCACCGGGGTAACAGCTTGTCAGGTTGACCGCCTTCAGATGGATCGGCGCGTCGGCACTGTCATACATCGACAGGATGTTGCTGATGTCGCCATCGGGCGATTGTGTGCCCAGCACGATATTCATCGTGCCCGTGTCCGTCTCGATCCAGACCAGCCCAGCCTCTGGTTCCATGAACATCGGATCCATGGCCTGCATATCGGTCTGAAACGGCTGCCGGATCAGAGCGGGGTCGCTGGCCAGCGTCGTGCGGATCTTGTCCTGATAGGCCGGGACTTGATCCATATAGGTGTCCGGATCGGCCTTGGCATAGCTGAAATCATCGCCGTATTTCACATAGGTGGTCTGGGGTGAAAACGCACTGCCCAGCGGCGGGCCGTCCTCCTTGCCTGAGCCGTAAACCTGGTAGGCCGCGTCGTTGAACTCGATCGCCAACTTTGCCGCACGAAAACCGGCAAGGTTGTCAAACAGCAGCAACGCCACTGCCTGACCCAGATAGTTCGGCACATTTCCGGGCAGCACTATCAGATCAAATGTCATGTCCGAAGGCAGATCAAAGCTGCCGACGCTGCCCTCGCTCTTTGCGCGTGGTGCCCTTGCACGTTCCTGCGCGATGCGTTCTTGCAGCATGAGGTCGCGGTTGAACAAGAGTTTTGGCGCACGCAGCGTCCCGCTCAGCTCATTGCCCAGCACAACACGCGTGGGCCTTGCCTGCGGCGCAAGGGTGCCGAGGTCAAGGCCCTCAAAGGCCTGCTCGGTGGTCAGGGCGCGCAGATACATCGCGTGCCATTGCTGCTGCGGCCAGCCCGGCATGTCGCGGGCGTTGAAATCCCGGGCATAGACCTTCTCTCCCATCACCTTTGCCATCCCGTCGATGCGCTGACTGGCAACCCCGGGAACAGACGAGGCATTGGTGCCGATATCTGCCGCCCCGGGGCGCGCTGCCCTTCCAAGGCCCGGTATGCTCATCACGGTACAGGCCACCGCGCCACCTGTCGCCTTGAGGAACTTGCGGCGCGTGAATCTTGCGCCACCCACTGGTGATTGAGATGTCATCGCTCCCCCGGGAAGAAATCATTTAAAAGGCTTAATTTCGAACGTTTGGTAATACTTGAACCAGTTGGCCACATCGGGTGACCATGCGTCAAGATGTTCCGCAACACGCTGCGAAACACAGCGGGGGCTTTCGGCAGGAACGGCGGCACCCACATTCGCCCCACGGACCCTTCGATCGCGATAGATCTGCATTTTCTTCGTTTAATCTTGATGGATTGCAGCTATATCCCAAGCTCTTTGTGGAGGAGAGAGCGGCAATGATCGACAAGTTGGAGATGTTCATCGCGGTCGCAACCGAGGGGCATTTTGGTCGTGCCGCAGAAACGCTTGGTATCAGCCAGCCTACCCTGTCCTCGGGGATCAAACAGCTTGAGGGACAGCTTGGCGTGCGGCTGATCAGTCGCGGATCGCGCTATGGTGGCCTGACCGCCGAGGGCAAGCTGGCGCTGGAACGGGCGCGCAAGATTGTCGGCGAAACCCGTACCTTGCGTGAAGAGATGCGCTTTACCCGTGACGGGCTGACCGGACAGCTGCGCATTGCGGTCATTCCCACAGCCCTGATCTGTGCCGCCAATCTGGTCACCCGCTTCACCGACCGGCATCCGCAGGTGAACGCCATCGTGCTGTCGCGCACATCGTCGGAAATTCTGCGCATGCTCGACAATCTCGAAGTGGATGCCGGGCTGTCCTATCTCGACAATGAACCGCTTGGGCAGGCAACGACGCAGGATCTCTATCGCGAAAGCTATGTTCTGGTCTGCGCACAGGATTCTCCGCTTGCGGGAAGAAAGGTTGTGGCATGGTCCGACCTCGGGGCGCAGAAGCTCGCGCTTCTGACCGGGGATATGCAAAACCGCCGCATCATGAATCGCAATTTCCGCGAGGCAGGCGTGGTGCCCGATTGCGCGGTTGAATCGAATTCTCTGGTGGTGCTTGCCTCGAAGGCGGCGCAAAGCGGCTGCGCCACCATCCTGCCCAAAGATGTTGCCGGCTTCCTCACGGCGGGTAATGGCCTTGTCACCGTGCCGTTGAAAGGCGGGCAGCCGGGGCATGCCGTGGGCATCGTCGCCCCCAAGGCCGAACCGCATTCCCCGATCATCCGCGCCCTGTTGCTAGAAGCGCGACGCATGGCTGAGAACACTGCCCGCGTCGCCTGACGCGGCAGGACCGGGGGCAATTACAGCTGCTGCGCTGCAAACCCCTTGCCGATGATCGGGCCGGTGGGGCGACCGGTGGGCGATCCGCCGGCAGGTTCCAGCGTGACCTCATAGAGCTGCTGCGCCATCGGCCCGGGCAGATCGTCAAAGCTCAGCCGGGTCGGGGCCGTTCTCTCAAGCACCCCAAGCGATGTCGCCCCCATTTCGGCCGTGGGCAGGGTCCAGACCTGCAGCGACCGGTCCGAGGGCACGTCGATATCCGCGACGAAACGCACGGTTGCGGTGTCATTGCCATAATCCTCGATCACGGCCTGCGGCACACCCTCTGCGTCCAGCAGCACGGCAACAACCATCGGTTCGGGCAGCGGTCGCATCCAGCCCGCGCCAAAGCCGACGGCAATGCCAACAAGCGACGCCGCAATCAGTCCAATCCAGGATCGTGATGGCGCACGGGACAGATTGGCGGCGCGCGGCATGGCATCGCTCAGCGGCGCGGCGCGCATCGGTTCCGCCGCAATCTGCGCCTGCACCCGCACCAGAAACTCTTCTGGCAAGGCGCTGTGCGGCGCGGACAGATCCAGCGGCAGCAACTGGTCCCGCAAGCCGCCCACATACCGGGCAAGATCGCCGTCACGTTCGATGACCTCCTCGAAAATCCGCGCTTCGCCCTCTGGCATCAGGCCAAGCACGTAGTCAGATGCAAGGTCGCGCATCTCTGTCGAAAGATCGGTCATGACAGACACTCCTTCAGGGCACTCAGCCCTCTGCGGATCAGCGACTTTGCGGTCCCCAAAGGCACATCCTGCCGCGCCGCGATTTCGCCATGGCTGAACCCGGCCACATAGGCCAACAGGATGAACTGACGGCTTTGTCCGTCGAGCCCGCTCAGACAGTGGCGCAGCTTGCCCGGCCCGGAAAGGATTTCCCAGTTTTCCGCCGGCACGATCTGCTGGCGGGCCTCCTGCACCAGCGCCAGATCGGCGGGGGCCAGAATGCTCAGCCTGCGGCCATCGCGCAGGATGTTCAGGCAGCGGTTGCGCAGGATGGCATAGATCCAGCCGCGCGCCGATCCGTCACTCTGGCGGTGGTTTGCCGCCTTGCGCCAGACCTGCACCATCGCATCCTGCAGCGCCTCTTCGGCCAGATCCGCCCGGCCAAGAATACGCTGTGCCACCCCCAACAGCTGACCGCCCTCAATATCAAGGATCACGGCAAGGCCATCTTCCTGTCCCGCCGCACAATCCGCCAGCGCCTGTCGCAGCCGCGCGGCGCGGTCTTGTCCCGTGTCGTCATCGCTCATGCCCGGCACCTCCCTGCGTGGACGTGCCCCTGTCTCGGGCCACCACGGCGCCCCGAGGCCAGAGGGCATGCCGCTGCCCGTCGTTTGGATCCTCTGATGCATCATTTGCGCTCCATTCAAAAGCGAAGACACGAGGCGAGGACAAGCGGATGCAATTTTTTTTCGAAAACCTGCATCCGTTTGCGCATCCCCCGTGTCTTCGGGACATGGACGGCGAAAGGTGCCGTGCCCAACTGGACCCAAACAAAGGATATTCTCATGCTTCGTACTGCTGTTTATGCCACCACCGCCCTTGGTCTGTCCCTGTCTGCGGCTGTTGCCGCCCCGGCTGTCGGCCTGGTCGGTGACAAGACGCTGGTGATGTTTGACACCGAAACGCTCGAAGTCTCGGGCATGATGGAGGTGTCCGGCGTCGACAGCCTGCTGGGCATCGACTTGCGTCCCTCCAACGGCACGCTTGTGGGCGTGACTGCCGAGATGGGCATCGTCAGCATCGACACCGCAACCGGTGCCGCGACCGAGATGTCGATGATGGACACGGCGCTTGAGGTCAATGACATGCCGGTGATCGTCGATTTCAACCCGGCAGCGGACAAGCTGCGCTTCATGACCGGCACCACCAACCACCGGGTGGACGTTGACACCGGTGCTGTGACCGTGGACGGCAGCCTCGACTGGCAAGAAGGTGACATGCATGTGGGCGAGGCGCCCGCAATTGTCGCCGCCGCCTATATCAACAGCTACGGCAAGCCCGAAACGACCAAGATGTTCGACATCGATTCGACCATCGTCGCCGTGATCCAGCAGGTTTCGCCCAATGACGGCACCCTTGGTGCGATCGGCAAGCTGGGCATCGACAGTCCGGCGGACACCTATGCCTTTGACGTGCAGACGACGGCCGAGATGGAAAACATGGCCTGGCTGGTGAACGGCAACATGCTCTATTCTGTCGATCTGGACAGTGGCGCCGCCACGGGTGTCGGCATGATCGAAGGCATTGATGGCCAGATCCGCGACATCACAGTCCTGCCCGCGATGTGATCTGAGGTAAGATCCGCAGACCGGCGCGCCAGCTTTGGCCGCGCCGGTCTATCCCGTCAGAGGTCAAGAACCGGCAAGATTTCGCTGTCAGGCGAAGGTGCTGACACGGCAGTTTGTGCGATGACTGAAGCATCCTATCTTTACGGGAAACTGGATCCTTCCAGTTATGCCTCTTGGTCGAATTTGCACTGAAAATTACGAAACTGGGCCTGCCAAAACGCTAATCTGTATACCGTCCCAGTCACTCAGCTATCGCATCCCGATCGCGGCCCCGGGTCGATCGCAAGAACGCCCACAGCTCTCTCTGCCGTTGTGCCGCACCCTTCTGGTTCTGGTCTCCGCTGATATATTCGCATACGGGGGTGCAGGCTTTGGGGGGAAGGGCGGGACATGCAGAAAATCACGCTGCCGGAACGGGCGGACTGGCGGGCGCTGGCCCAAGAGGTTGGTTTCAGCTTTGCCGACATGCATGGCGAACCCTATTGGGACGAAACATCCGCCTATCAGTTCACCCTGCGCCAGATCGAAAAAGATATCGAAGATCCGGCAACAGAGCTGCATGGCCTCTGCCGCGAAGCCACGGCCAAAATTGTGCAGAGCGAGCAATTGCTGACCAAGCTCGGCATTCCAAGGGACTTTCACGATCTGGTCGCCGATAGCTGGCTGCAGAACCAGCCGGAAATCTATGGCCGTTTCGATCTGGCCTATGACGGCACCGGCCCGGCCAAGCTCCTGGAATACAACGCCGATACGCCGACCTCTCTTTATGAAACCGCCTCGTTTCAATGGATCTGGCTTGAAGGGCAGATTGCTGCCGGTGTGCTGCGCCCCGGCGATGACCAGTTCAACGGCGTGCACGAGGCGCTGGTAGACCGGTTCAGATCGCTCTTTGCGCCCGACACGGATCTGCATTTCGCCGCCCATACCAACAGTGCCGAGGATTACGCTACGGTCGAGGCGATGGGCTGGGCCGCCCGCGAGGCCGGTCTGGGGGCTCATTTCACCGAACTGTCCAAGATCGCGATCAGCAAGGATGGCCAGTTTCTGGATGAACAGGACCGTGTGATCGCCATCCTGTTCAAGCTCTATCCGTGGGAGGATCTGCTGCGCGACGACTATGCCCGGTATATCGCCGGTTCCAACTGCCTTCTGCTGGAACCCGCTTGGAAGGCGGTGCTGTCCAACAAGGGACTGCTGCCCGTCCTGTGGCAGATGTTCGAAGGCCATCCCAACCTGCTGCCGGCCTTTTTCGAAGCAGATGTGACTGACGCCTTGGCCGGGCGTGGCCCTGCCGCCCCCGATGTGGCCGCGGCGTTCGGGCGGGCCCGCGCGCAACTGATCAAAGGCCATGTGACCAAGCCATTGTTTTCGCGCGAAGGTGCGTCAATCCGCATCGTCGAAAACGGGAAGGTCACGCTTTCCTCTGACGACGACAGCTATGGCAACCATCCGCGTGTGGTGCAGGCCTATGCACCGCTGCCGGACTTTGACGGGTTTCGCCCGATCATCGGCGCCTGGGTCGTGGGGCAAAGCTGCGCTGGCATCGGCATCCGAGAAGACCGCTCGCGCATCACCCAGGACCTGTCGCGCTTCAAACCCCATTTCATCCGAGACTGACCCGATCAGGAGAATCCCCGTGAGCCATCCCACCAGAAAACGGTCCAGATCCGTCGCGCTCTGCATCCTTGGCGCCACCGCCTTTGCGCTTGCGGGCTGCCGCGAGGAACAGGTCGATGCGCAGGCCTTTCCCGATCTTGCCAGTTGCAAGGCAGCCTCGGCCAAAGGCGGCCTCTTTTCAGTCGATGAATGCGATCAGGCCTTTGCCGAGGCCGAGATGCTGCATGTGGAATCCGCGCCGCGCTATGACAGCCTGCAGGTTTGCGAAGAACAGCACGGCGAAGGCGCTTGTGGTACAGAAGAACAGCAGGTGTCCAACGGCGGCTCCGGTAGCATCTTTATGCCGCTGCTGGCAGGCTATCTGATCGGCAACATGCTGGGCGGACGCGGGGGCCTTGCGGCTGCACAACCGCTCTATCGCAATGGTACGGGTGGCTATACCGATGCGGCGCGCAGCAACTCCTATTCCAGCAATGCGGGCAAGGCCAAGCTTGGAACATCGATGTTCAACAAGCCGACGCCGACGGTCGGCAAACCCCCGATGAGCCGCGCCACCGCTATGTCGCGCGGCGGTTTCGGAAGCGCGGGCGGCTCGCGCGGCGGTTTCGGCGGCTGAACGGGCTTTTCTTGCGCGGCGCGGGATGGCAAACATAACGCATGTCCAAGAAAACCCTGAATGCCGCCAATCTGACCGCCCTCGGGGCTGACCGTCTGGCCGATCTGCTGATCGAGGTCAGTCAGGGCAGCGCCGAGATCAAGCGCCGCCTGCGGCTTGAGCTGAGCCATCACCTTGGCCCGCAGGAACTCGCCCGCGACGTGCGCAAGCGTCTGGCCAGTTTGCGCAAATCCACCAGCCACGTCAGCTGGCGCAAACGGCCCGCGCTGGTGCGCGATCTGGCCACACAGGCCGAGATGATCACCGACCGCATCGCGCCCGCAGATGCCGCGCTGGGGTTTGATCTGTTGTGGGATTTCACCGCCCTCGCGCCCATGCTCTATGAACGGGTCGATGACAGCCGGGGCGAGGTGGGCGATGTGTTTCGCGCCGCCCGCGACCATTTCGCAGCGATTGCGCCGCGTGCGGGTCTCGACCCTGTGGCGCTGGCCGAACGGGTCTGGGATGCGGTGCGGGGCAACGGGTACGGTGAATTCGACGGGATCATCAGCCTGCTGGCACCCGCGCTTGGCGATGCCGGGCTGGCGCAGCTGGGCCTGCATGTCGATGCCTACGAGGCTGCACCGCTTGAGGGCGATGCCGAAACCCATGCCGCGCTGCAATTCCTGCGCGATCTGCGCAGCAGCGGGCGCGGCAACTATCTGGCGGATCAGAAATCTGGCCTGATCCGCGCCACCCGGCAAGAGATTGCCGAGGCGCAGGGCGACACCGATGCCTATATCGCGCAATATTCCGATCAGGATCTGACCCATCCGCGCATCGCCGCCGACGCCGCCGCGCGGCTGCTGGCCGAGGGGCGCGCGGCAGAGGCGCTGGACCTGCTGGGGCCGGTGGACGGGCAGCCGGGGCCGGAATGGGATGCGGTCTATATCGAGTGCCTGATTGCCGTGGGGCAGGTCGGGGCGGCGCAGGACCATCGCTGGGCCCGGTTCTGTGCCACGCTTGATCCTGAGTTTCTCAAGGACTACCTCAAGCTCCTGCCGGATTTTGAGGATATCGAGGCCGAGGACCGCGCCAAGGCGCATGTGCTGCAACACCCGAATGTGCATGCGGCGCTGGTGTTTTTCCTCAACTGGAACGATCTAATTTCTGCGGCGCGGCTGGTCGTGGCACGGGGGCACGCGCTGAACGGGGATTTCTACGAAATCCTCACCCCGGCGGCTGATGCCCTGCGCGAACGGCATCCGCTGGCGGCGGTGATCTGCCTGCGGGCGATGATCGACTTTGCGCTGAGCAAGGGGCGGGCGAGCCGCTATGGCCATGCGGCGGATCATCTGATGGACTGCGCAGCGCTGGATGGGGAGATCGCAGATTATGGTCTGTTCCAAAGCCATCTGCGCTATGTGGAAACCCTGCGCAGTCAGCACGAGCGCAAGGCGTCATTCTGGGGTCGCTTGGGCTAAAGCCCTGTCGCAGAAACGAAAAAGCCCGGCGCGTTGACGCCGGGCTGTGCATGTATCCGTCCGGCAGTGCGCCGGGCGTGAAGTTTAAGAAGACGTCGCCAGCAGGCTCGCATTGCCGCCCGCCGCCGTGGTGTCGATGCACAGGTGGCGTTCGATCACATAGCGCTCTGGCGCGACCAGTTCGGTCACCAGCGGCAGGATCGGGCCGTCGCGGCGTGACAGGGCGATGCGCAGCGACCGGGTCCAGTCCGACGCCCCCGCTGCGGCCACCACTGCAAAGCCTTGCAATGTCTCAAGCGTTTCGGGATCCACCGTGCCGTCAAGCGCCGTCACCGGCGCACCCGCCGCCGACAGGGCCACCGACATCGACGACGATGCCCCCGGCACCACGATCACCACACCACAGCCCGCGCCCGTCGCCTGAATGGCCTGGGCGACCGCGATTTCCTCGGTCGGGCCAAGGCAAAGCACCATGCCCTTGGGGAACATGCGCAGGCGGTTGCTTTCGCCTGTCGGCCCGGGAAGGGTCTGGGGCGACATGTCAAACGCTGCCGTCTCCGCCAATGCCCGGCGCACAAGCCCGCTGCGCCCGCTGAGCGCGGCGCGCAGGACCGACACCTTGTCCGTCCGTGCCGCCCAGTTGCGCGCGTCGATCTTGCTGAACGCCAGCTCGATCGCCTCGCGGCCCGGATTGGGGCCGACGGGGGCGGCGGGATGTTCCACCTTGCCGGTGCGGCGGAACCGGGTGAGGTAGAGCGGGCCACCGGCCTTGGGACCCGTGCCGGACAGACCTTCGCCACCAAATGGCTGGCTGCCGACGATGGCGCCGATCTGGTTGCGGTTCACATAGGTGTTGCCCACATGGATACGCTCGACAATCTGCTGCACGCGGTCGTCGATGCGGGTGTGCAGGCCAAAGGTCAGCCCGTATTCGCGGTCGTTGATCGCATCCACCACCTTGTCGATATCGCGCGCCTTGAAGGTGGCCACATGCAGCACGGGGCCAAAGATTTCGCGCTCCATATCCGCGATGCCCTTCACCTTGACCACCGCCGGGGTGACATAGGTGCCGCCGTCTGGGGCGGGCAGGGTTTTCATCAGCGTACCGGCCTTTTTGTGCGCCGCGACGTAGTCCATGATGCCCTGCTGCGCCTCGGCGTCGATCACTGGCGAGACGTCCACATCGGTCTCCCACGGATCACCGATCACCAGCGCCTCCATCGCGCCGTAGAGCATTTCGATCAGACGGTCATGCGCCTCTTCCTGCACATAGAGCATGCGCAGGGCCGAACAGCGCTGACCCGCCGA
Organism: Puniceibacterium antarcticum; assembly: GCF_002760615.1. Lineage (GTDB taxonomy): Bacteria > Pseudomonadota > Alphaproteobacteria > Rhodobacterales > Rhodobacteraceae > Puniceibacterium > Puniceibacterium antarcticum. The sequence goes on from NZ_AWWI01000060.1 coordinate 210,407, forward strand.
CTGGAAGGACGAGATCAGGATATCGCGCACCGCCTGTTCGGTGAGCGCGGTGGAATCGACGATCATCGCGTTCAACCCGCCGGTTTCCGCGATCAGCGTCGCATCCGGCCCGGCATTGTTCGCCACGGCCTTGTGGATGATCTGCGCCACCTCGGTCGAGCCGGTGAAACACACACCCGCGATGCGCGGATCGCTGGTCAGCGGGCCGCCCACCGTGGGGCCGTCACCGGGCAGCAGTTGCAGCGCGGCCTCGGGCAGGCCTGCCTCGCGCATCATCTGCACGGCGCGGGCGGCGATCATCGGCGTCTGTTCCGCCGGTTTGGCGAGCACGGCATTGCCCACCGCCAGCGCGGCGGCAACCTGACCGGTAAAGATCGCAAGCGGGAAGTTCCACGGGCTGATGCAGACAAAGACGCCGCGCGGCCTGCCGGGGTCTTCATCCTCCAGCCGCTCAGCCTCATTCGCATAGTAGCGCAGGAAATCGACCGCCTCGCGCACTTCGGCAATGCCGTCTGGAACGGTCTTACCGGCCTCGCGCGTGGTGATGGCGGTCAGTTCGGCGGTGTTCGCCTCGTAAAGATCGGCCACCTTGCGCAGGATATTCGCGCGGTCTGCCACGGAAACGGCAGACCATTCCTCAAATCCGCCCTGCGCAGCATCCAGCGCCGCCGAAACCTCTTCGGGGGTGGCATCCTGCACCGTGCCGACAACACGCTTGCTGTCCGCAGGCGAGTAGACATCGCGCTTGGGCCCTTGCGGCGCCGGGTTGCCGACAATCATCGGCCCACCGGTCCAGATCGTGTCGGCAAAGCTTTCGCGTGCGGCCAGCAGCGGCAGGATCGACGCGGGTTCGTTGATGCGGAAGCCTTTGGAGTTCGGGCGTTCGGGCATGAACAGATCGCCGGGCAGGGAGATCGTCGGGTTGGCGATGGCACCGTTCAGGGCCTGCACCTCATTCATCGGATCGGTCGAGATCTGATCAGACGGGATGGAATCATCCACGATCTGGTTCACGAAAGACGAATTCGCGCCGTTTTCCAGCAGACGCCGCACGAGATAGGCCAGCAGATCGCGGTGCGCGCCGACGGGGGCATAGATGCGGCAGCGCGTGCCTTCCGCTTCCTTGACGATACCATGCAGGGATTCGCCCATGCCGTGCAGGCGCTGGAATTCAAAGCTACCCTTGTCATTGCCGGCCATGGCGATCACGGCGGCGCAGGTGTGGGCGTTGTGCGTCGCGAACTGCGGATAGATCCGGTCGCGCCGGTCCATCAGCATCTGCGCACAGGCCATATAGGAGGTGTCGGTGTTGACCTTGCGGGTGTAGACCGGAAAGCGTTCGACACCCATTTCCTGCGCCAGCTTGATCTCGGTGTCCCAATAGGCGCCCTTGACCAGACGGACCATAATCTTGCGATCATAACGTTCTGCCATGTCATAGAGCGTTTCGATCACGGGGGCGGCGCGACGGCCATAAGCCTGCACCACAACGCCGAAACCGTCCCAGCCTTTGAGCGCCTCATCCGACAGCATCGCCTCGATCACATCGAGCGACAGGTCCAGACGGTCCTGTTCTTCGGCGTCGATGTTAAAGCCGATGCCCGCCTTGGCGGCCTGCTTGACCAGATCCAGCGCGCGGGGCAGCAGTTCCTTCATCACCGTGTCTTTGTGGGTGTATTCATAGCGCGGGTGCAGCGCCGACAGCTTCACCGAAATCCCCGGCGAGGATCGCACATCGCCCTTGGCTTGCTTGGCAATCGCGGCAATCGCCTTGGCATAGGCGGCGTGATAACGCACGGCGTCGTCGTCGGTGCGGGCCGCTTCGCCCAGCATGTCGTAGGAATAGGTATATCCCTTTTTCTCAAGCTCGCGGGCGTTCTTCATGCCTTCGTCAATGGTCTGACCCAGCACGAACTGACGGCCCAGAATCTTCATCGACTGGCCTACGGCTTTGCGCACCACCGGCTCGCCCATGCGTTTCACCAGACCGCGCAGCACGCGGGCGGGGGCGCGGGGGTCATCGTCCAGCACACGACCGGTCAGCATCAGCGCCCAGGTCGAGGCATTGACCAGCGAGGACGAGGAATTGCCCAGATGCGCGCCCCAGTTGGACGGCGCAATCTTGTCCTCGATCAGATCGTCGATGGTTTCGGCGTCCGGCACGCGCAGCAGCGCCTCGGCCAGACACATGAGGCCGACGCCTTCTTCGGTCGACAGGCCGTATTCGGCCAGAAACGCCTCCATCATCGATGGCGAGGTTTCCTTGCGCACCCGGTCCACATATTGCGCGCCCGAGGCGGCAACCTTGGCGCGGTCCTGTTCGGACAGCGTGATGCGGGTCATCAGATCCTGGATCATCGTCGCCTCGTCCGCGGTATAATTCGCGCGCACTTTCGCGCGGAACGTGTTTTCCGTGGCGATCTTGCCGGTTGCGGCTGCGGTCATCAGAGGTCTCCTTGATCTGGGAAAGGCAGGCCCGCGCCCGGCGGACGGCCCTTTTCCAAGAACGGTAAAGAGATGTGGAACAGTTGCAAGTCAGGCCGCGCGCCTGTGATGAATTGCGGGAAAACCGAAAAGCGTGACGGCGGGTTTTTGGCCCTTTGTCCTGCAAAAGTGCCAGTTTTCAGGCCGTGCTCTGCCCCGTTTCTGCCGTCACTGTTCCGGATTCGGGCCTCAGGCTGTCGGCAAGCCCCGCTGCCAGCGCGGTCAGCTGTTCAGCCAGCGGCGAGGATTTCCGCCAGATCAGCCCCACGGTCCGGCTCGGCTGCGGTTCTGAAAACCGCCCGATCACCACGGGGGCCGAACGCGTTTCCACCGCCACCGCCATTTCCGGCAGCAGCGTCACACCGATGCCCGCACCGACCATCTGCACCAGCGTTGACAGGGACGACGCGTCCAGCCCGTATTTGGCCCGGCCCGCCGCCAGATCGCAGAACGACAGCGCCTGATCGCGGAAACAATGGCCTTCCTCCAGCAGCAGCAGACGCATTTCGCGCAGACGCTCGCGGTCGGGCATCGGGCGGTTGGCCTCGTCCCGGTGGCGCACCAGAACAAAGCTTTCGGTGAACAGCGCGACCTCGGTCAATGTCGGTTCCGAAATCGGCAGCGCCACGATGGCGCAGTCCAGCCGACCTTCTTCCAGCTCGTCGATCAGCAGGGCGGTGGTGGTTTCGCGGATATGGATGTCGAGCGCGGGCCAGGTCTGCGTCAGGCTGCGGATGATCACAGGCACGAGGTAGGGCGCGATGGTCGGGATGACCCCGATGCGCAGCCGTCCTGTCAGCCCGCCCTGCGACAGCCGCGCAAGATCACCCAGCTCGTCCACCTTGCGCAGGATATCCCGCGCGCGGGCAGCGAATTCGGTGCCGAACGGGGTCAGGCGCACCTGACGCGGCCCGCGTTCGAACAGTGTCACGCCCAAAGACGTCTCAAGATCGCGGATCTGCACCGACAGCGCCGGTTGCGAGATGTTCGAAGCTGCAGCCGCATGGCCAAAGTGTCCGTGGCGGGCAAGCGCCTCGAAATATCGCAGCTGTCGCAAAGTCAGATTGTTCATAGGTTAAAGTTATCGCGGAAATACATAAATGCAACTTAAATCAATCACATTGATCTGCTAGGAGTTTGGAATGATTCCAATCAGGGGCGCAGTCTGTGCCTCTGATAACCGACGACGATACAGGGAGATCCTCATGGACGGAAATGACGCAGCCGCAGGCAAGTGCCCGGTCCTTCACGGTGCCTCGACTTTGCACACCACCAACCGCACACGGTCGAACCGCGACTGGTGGCCGAACCAGCTGAACCTCAAGATCCTGCACCAGAATCTGCCGCAGACCGACCCGAACGGCGCAGATTTCGACTATGCCGCCGAATTCGCCAAGCTCGATCTGGCCGCGGTCAAGGCCGACCTCACCGCGCTGATGACCGACAGTCAGGACTGGTGGCCTGCGGATTACGGCCATTACGGCCCGTTCTTCGTGCGCATGGCCTGGCATTCGGCCGGCACCTACCGCACAGCCGATGGCCGGGGTGGGTCGACCTCGGGTTCGCAGCGGTTCGCGCCACTGAACTCCTGGCCCGACAACGGCAACCTCGACAAGGCACGTCGTCTGCTGTGGCCGATCAAGCAGAAATACGGCAACAGCCTCAGCTGGGCAGACCTGTTCATCCTGACCGGCAACGTCGCGATGGAATCGATGGGCTTCAAGACCTTCGGTTTCGGTGGCGGTCGCGAAGACATCTATGAGCCCGAGGAAGACATCTACTGGGGTGCCGAGGACGAATGGCTTGGCAACAAGGACGAACGCTATGACGCGGGCGAGGATGGCATGGGGCGCCTCCTGGAAAACCCGCTGGCCGCCGTGCAGATGGGTCTGATCTACGTCAATCCCGAAGGTCCGAACGGCAATCCCGACCCGTTGAAATCGGCATTCGACATCCGCGACACCTTTGAGCGTATGGCGATGAACGACGCAGAAACCGTTGCGCTGACCGCCGGTGGTCACACCTTTGGCAAATGCCACGGGGCTGGCGATGCGAGCCTTGTGGGCGCAGAGCCCGAGGCCGGTTTGATGGAGGACATGGGGTTCGGCTGGAAGAACACCTTTGAATCCGGTCGTGGCGCGCACACCACCACCAGCGGCATCGAAGGGGCCTGGACAGCGACGCCCACAACTTGGGACATGAGCTATCTGGAAACCCTGCTGGGCAACGAGTGGGAGCTGACAAAATCCCCCGCCGGTGCACATCAGTGGCGCCCCAAAGCTGGTGCGATGTCGGATGCCGTGCCGGATGCGCATGACGCCACGCGCAAGCACGCGCCGATGATGACCACCGCCGACATGGCGATGAAGATGGACCCGGAGTACGCGAAGATCTCGCGGCACTACCTTGAAAACCCGGACGTTTTCGCCGATGCCTATGCCCGCGCCTGGTTCAAGCTGACCCACCGCGACATGGGCCCCAAGGTGCGGTACCTTGGCTCCGAAGTGCCCGCCGAAGACCTGATCTGGCAGGACCCGATCCCCGCCGCCGATTACGATCAGATCGACGCGTCGGACATTGCCGCGCTGAAAACCCAGCTGTTGAACAGCGGTCTGCCGGCGTCTGAACTGATCCAGACGGCCTGGGCCTCGGCCTCGACCTTCCGTGGGTCGGACAAGCGTGGCGGTGCCAATGGTGCCCGCATCCGTCTTGCCCGGCAAAAGGATTGGGAGGCGAACCGCCCCGCACAGCTTGCCCGCGTGCTTGAGGTGCTGGAAGGCATCAAAGCCAGCTATGACGCGGCCAATGGCGCGAAAAAGGTCAGCATCGCCGACCTGATCGTTCTGGGTGGCGTTGCGGCGGTCGAGGCGGCGGCCAAGGCCGGTGGTCACGCGATTGACGTGCCCTTTACCCCGGGGCGCACCGATGCAAGTGCCGAGCAGACCGATGCCGAAAGCTTTGAGCCGCTTGAGCCGCGCGCTGATGGTTTCCGCAACTTTCAGGCGGCGGATTTCACTGCTTCGCCCGAGGAACTGCTGGTCGACCGTGCCCAGCTGCTGACTCTGACCGCGCCGGAAATGACCGTTCTGGTCGGTGGTCTGCGCGCGCTCGATGCAAATGCGGGCGGCGCCAAACATGGTGTGTTTACCGACCGTCCCGGCACGCTCAGCAACGACTTCTTCCTCAACCTCCTCGACATGGGGACAGAATGGAAGCCGGTCAGCGAAGGCGCCAAGGTCTATGAGGGCCGGGATCGCAAATCGGGTGAGGTCAAATGGACCGGCACACGCTGCGATCTGGTGTTCGGCTCTAACTCTCAGCTACGTGCAATTGCCGAGGTCTACGCCCAGAACGGCGCTGACGCGAAATTCGTCAAGGACTTTGTTGCGGCCTGGACCAAGGTGATGGAGCTGGATCGTTTCGATCTGAAATAGGAACGATCTTTTGGGTGCAGGGCGCCTCCTGCACCCATATTACCTGCGGAAAGCGGCCGTTGACGCGGCCGCCTTTTCTTTGGCACGTTCCAAATGGAAATAGCACGTTGCAAACGCAGCCTGTCACGTTCCAGGTGCCAATTTGCAGATTCAAACCCATTTGACCTATAAACGCAGCTTGTCACGTTCTAAAAATACTCTGTCACGTTCCAGAAATATATTGGCACGTTCCAAAACCAAGCGTTCCAAACAAAACGCCCCGGATCAATGTCCGGGGCGTTGTCTGTTTCAACGAAGCGCAGCTTCAGACGCTGGCGTCATCCTGCCATTTGCCGGCAAGCAGATCGCGCACTTTCTGCGCGGCCTTTTCGGCAGTGATGCCGAAATGTTCGTACAGCTCTTCCGCCGGGGCGGAGGCCCCGAAACCGTGCATGCCGATAAAACCCGACTTTTCGCGCTTGCCGCGCTCACCGCTCAGCCATTTGTCCCAACCGAACTGCACACCGGCCTCGATGGCAACACGCACAGGACCTGCGGGCAGAACGCGGCGACGGGCGGCTTCGTCCTGCGCTTCGAACAGCTCCCAGCAGGGCATGGACACGACCCGCGTGCCGATGCCCTCGGCCTGCAGGATGTCCCGCGCCGCCATGGCGATGGAAACCTCAGAACCCGTTGCCATCAGGATTGCCTGACGCTTGCCATCCGCATCTGCCAGAACATAGGCACCCTGTTCGACCATGTTCTTGTTCTTGTGCTCGGTGCGCACGGTGGGCAGGTTCTGACGCGACAGGGCCAGCACCGACGGCGTTGTCTTGCTGGTCAGCGCGATTTCCCAGGCTTCAGCCGTTTCCACCGTATCGGCGGGGCGGAAGACATAGGTGTTGGGTGTCGCACGCGAGATGGCGAGGTGTTCGACGGGCTGGTGCGTCGGGCCGTCTTCGCCCAGACCGATGGAATCGTGGGTCATCACAAACACCGTCGGGATCTTCATCAGTGCCGCCAGACGCATGGCGGGACGCGCATAATCGGTAAAGCACATGAAGGTGCCGCCATAGGGGCGCACGCCGCCATGCAGCGCCATGCCGTTCATCGCCGACGACATGCCATGTTCGCGGATGCCGTAATAGACGTAACGCCCGCCACGGTTGTCCACGTCAAAAACACCCAGATCCTTGGTCAGCGTGTTGTTCGACCCGGTGAGGTCAGCAGACCCGCCCACGGTTTCCGGCATCAGCGGATTGATCACCTCAAGCACCATCTCGGACGATTTGCGCGTCGCGACCGACGGTGCCGTCTCGGACATCTGCTTTTTCAGCGCCTTGATTGTCGCGCTCAGCTTTTTCGGCGCATCGCCTGCCAGCTGGCGGTTGAACTCGGCGCGTTTGGTGTCGGACTGGGCGTCGAAACGCTCTTCCCAGGCGCGACGCACATCTGCACCGCGCGAACCGATGGCTTCCCAGCGGGTCTTGATGTCATCGGGCACTTCGAACGGGCCGGTGGTCCAGCCATAGACCTCTTTGGCGGCCGCCATCTGGGCCGCATCGGTCAGCGCGCCGTGGCCTTTGGAGGTGTCCTGCGCCGCGTGGCCCAGGGCGATATGCGTCTTGCAGGCGATCAGCGACGGGGTGTCGGTCTTTTTTGCAGCCGCAATCGCCTTGTCGATCGCCTCGGCGTCATGGCCGTCGATTTCCTGCACATCCCAGCCGGCAGCGGTAAAGCGCCCGACCTGATCGGTGCGGTCCGACAGCGACACCTTGCCGTCGATGGTGATGTCGTTGTTGTCCCAGAACACGATCAGCTTGGACAGCTTGTGGCGCCCGGCGATGCCGATGGCCTCGTGGCTCACACCTTCCATCAGGCAGCCGTCCCCGGCCATGACATAGGTGTAGTGATCGACGATCTTGGCGCCAAAGCGGGCGCGCTGAATTTCCTCGGCCATGGCAAAGCCGACCGAGTTGGAAATGCCCTGACCCAGCGGACCGGTTGTGGTTTCAATCGCGGTGGCATGGGTGTTTTCTGGATGGCCTGCCGTGCGCGCGCCCATCTGGCGGAAATTCTTGATTTCTTCCAATGTGATCTCGGAATCGCCCATGAGATACAGCAGCGAATAGACCAGCATCGATCCGTGCCCGGCAGACAGGATGAACCGGTCGCGATCCGGCCATGTCGGATTGGCGGCATCAAATTTCATGTGTTTGCCGAACAGCACCGTTGCCACATCGGCCATGCCCATCGGCATGCCGGAATGGCCGGATTTCGCAGCGGCAACAGCATCCAGCGTCAGCGCACGAATGGCGGTGGCAAGCGTCCAGTGATCGGGGTTCTTGGCTTTGAGCGCGTCTATATCCACGGGCAGCAGTCCTTTCAAAGGGTATCCCATGCTCAATACCAGCGTCACGGCGAAGATCAAGCACGCCCCCTAAGGCCTTGACACATATGGGGGCGCAATTTCCCATCTGGCTTGTTAAACTTGCCGTCAACAGAGTCTGAATGATTCGCCGGATAAACGGTGAAACAGGCTCGATAGGCAGTGCAGAGGGCAGGATATGACCCAGATAGAAGAACTGGAGCGTCGGATCACAGCAGCGCTGGACCGGATCGCTCAGGGCGTGGAAGCGTTTGATCAGGCCCCGGTGCCGGAACCGGCGGTGCCAGAGGCGGATCCCGCCGAACTTGCAGCACTACGCGAGGCGCTGAGCGAAGAGCAGTTGGCGAATGCGCAGCTTGAAGAACGGCTTCGGGTGCTGCGACAAAAGCCGGACAGCCCCGCGCCAGACCTCAAGGCGCAGTTGGCCGCGCAAAGCGAATCGATGACCACGCTGGATCTGGACCTGCAGCACCTGCGCCGGGCCAATGACATGCTGGTCAGCACCATTCAGGAATTGCGTGCCGCCCTGGAAGAGAATGTCGGAGAGCCGAACCTGATCAACAAGGCGATGCTGGCCGAGCTTGAGGCCCTGCGCGCCGCCCGGGCGGTGGATGCGGCGGAAACCCGCGCCGTGCTCGACACGCTGGAACCGCTGCTGGCCGAGGCAAGCAAACACACGGCAGAGGAGAGCGTATAATGCCCGAGGTTCCCATTGAGATCGGCGGCCGCACCTTCGAAGTCGCTTGTGAGCCGGGCGAGGAGCAGTACCTGCAATCCGCTGCACGCATGCTCGACATCGAAGCTTCGGTTCTGGTGGATCAAATCGGTCGCGTGCCGGAATCGCGGATGCTGCTCATGGCGGGCCTTATGCTGGCGGACAAGACTGCAGGGCTTGAGGATCGTCTGCGCGAAAGCGAGGATCGCATCGCCGGGCTTGAGGATGATTTGCGCGCCCTGCGCGAAACGCCGCCACCGGCCCCCGAACGGATCGAGGTTCCGGTGATCCCGTCAGAAGTGACCGAGTCACTGGCCGAAATCGCCGCTCGCGCCGAGGCGCTGGCAAATGACATCGAAGAAAAATCTGCCGCCAGGGGATAGGGCTCTCGCGGGCCGTCACGAAGCATCCTGAATACGCTTCTCATGCCGACTCAGTATCCTGCGGCAATCACCTGACAGAACACAAAAACGCCGCCCGGGCAGGGGCGGCGTTCCCGTCTTGAAATCCGAAAGATCTCAGCCGTTGGCTTCGCGGATCTTTGCAGCAGCATCCTTGTCAAACGTCACACCATTTGTCTCGAACAGCTGGTCCAGCTCGCCCGACAGGGTCATTTCCGTGATGATGTCGCAGCCGCCGACGAATTCGCCTGCGACGTAGAGCTGCGGGATCGTCGGCCAGTCGGAATAATCCTTGATGCCCTGACGGATGTCGGCATCTTCCAGCACGTTCACATCGGCGAATTCCACGCCCATGTAGTTCAGCACACCGGCCACGCGGCTGGAGAATCCGCATTGCGGCATGGCTTTTGTGCCCTTCATGAACAGAACGACTGGATTGGCCGTGACAGTGTCCTTGATGCGGGTCTTGGCGTCGGTTGTTTCAGTCATCTTTGGTCTCCGTAGTGTCGCGGCGCTGTTTCGCGGCTTTGATCGCCGGACGCAGGGCACCGTATGTGATAACGCCGACCAGGGCTAAGGCGCCCCAGATCGGCCATGTGTCAGCAAGCAAGGCCACGGATCAGGCCGGGACCTTGGTCGTCAGGGCCAGCGCGTGCAGGGCACCGCTGGGTCCGTCCATCTTTTCCTTCAGCGCCGCATAAACCGCGCGCTGCTGTTGCACCCGGTTTTTACCGCGAAAGGATTCGTCGATCACTTCGGCGGCGTAATGATTGCCGTCGCCTGCAAGGTCGGTAATGGTGATCTGAGCCGCCGGAAATTCCGCGCGGATCAGGTCTTCGATTTCCTGTGCCTCAATGGCCATGTGTCCGGGCTCCGCTGTCCTGTTTCCCCACAAGATGTAAGCGCGCCGCCGCTTGGGTGCAAGCGGTCGCATCTGTCAGGGTGGGGCGTTTACCCCTCAGGCGGCCAGGGTAACCCAGATCGGCACGTGATCCGATGGTTTTTCGCGCGCCCGGACCTCCTTGTCGATCTCGCAATGGGTCATCAGATCTGCGCAGGCTGGGCTGAGCAGGAAGTGATCAATGCGGATGCCGTTGTTCTTGTTCCACGCACCGGCCTGATAATCCCAGAACGAATAATGCCCGGGGCCCTGCGTGCGGGCACGAAATGCTTCGGTAAAGCCAAGGTTCAGAATGCGGCGAAACGCGGCACGGGTCTGGGGCAGGTACAGCGCATCCTCTTCCCAGGCCTTGGGGTTGGCGGCATCCTCGGCCTGCGGGATCACGTTGTAATCGCCCGCCATCAGCGCGGGCATCTCATCCGCCAGCAATGCGCGTGCCCGCGCCTCAAGTCGTTCCATCCAGGCAAGTTTGTAGTCATATTTCGGCCCCGGCGCCGGGTTTCCGTTGGGCAGATACAGACCGCACAGCCGCACGGCATGGCTGTCGCCCACCACCGTCGCCTCGATCCAGCGCGCCTGTTCGTCGCTGTCATCGCCGGGCAGGCCACGGCGCACATCCTCCAGCGGCAGCTTGGACAGGATCGCCACGCCGTTGAACCCTTTCTGACCATGGGTTTCGACATTGTACCCCCGGTCCTCGAACAGCTCGCGTGGGAAACCCTCGTCCACGGATTTGATCTCTTGCAGCAGGGCCACATCGGGCTGCGCCTCGTCCAGCCACTCGGTCAGGGCGCCGATCCGGGCCTTGACGCCGTTGATGTTGAAGCTGGCGATTTTCATGTCTGGCCTCCTGATGCTGCCGTGCCTCTATCTCTGATCGGCTGCGCTCTGACAAGCCGCAGTTCCGAATCGCCGGTCCCGCGCCGCCGCGAGACCCTCTCATCCAGCCCTGATTCGGGCTCATGCGTGTTCCGGAAAAAGATGGTTCAAGGGGGCTGGCGAAGCTTTTCGTACCATAGGTTAAAATTTATTTAACGCTGTGGATAACTTTGTGAAAGCCTACAGGAACTTAACGCTAAGTGACTGAATTCATGTGGATATATACGGGGAAAAACACGCTGACGCAGAAAAGTCGTTTTGAGAAACAATTCCGCCGTGCAAGCGTTTGAGGGCAAATCAGCACCATTCAAACCTTCTGGAGACTATCATGTCCGCTCAACTCAAACTCACCAACATCCAGTCCCGCGTGACGGTCTATGATCGCACAAAAACCACCAGCCTGCACGCTGGCGATGCCTGCGATCTGTTCACCTCCGGCTCGGCGCCGTCGGCTGCATGTGACGGCTTGCTTGGCGATGCAACGGGTCTCTTCACCTCCGGCTCCGCCCCACAGTTCAGCCGCGCCCTGACCGGCGACGCGGTTGAGATGTTCACTTCCGGCTCCGCCCCTGCAGGCACCAAAGCCGCAACAGGCGACGCGGTCGAGATGTTCACCTCCGGCTCCGCCCCTGCAGGCACCAAAGCCGCAACGGGCGACGCGGTTGAGATGTTTACTTCCGGCTCCGCCCCCGTTGGCACCAAAGCCGCAACAGGCGACGCGGTCGAGATGTTCACCTCCGGCTCCGCACCCGTGGGCATCAAGACCGCAGCAGGCGAAGGCACCGCGCTGTTCACCTCCGGTTCCTGAGCCAAAACCAAAAGCGCCCTCACAGCGCGACAGAAAGATCGGGGCGGGCCACAGGCCTTGCCACACGCAAGACAGGAAGACTGATCATGACCAATGTCATCCAACTCAACCTAACGCCCCGACTGACTTCGCAGGAGGCGCGCCTTGGCGCGCTTCTTGCCAGCTTTGCGCAAGACCGGCGCACCGGCGACGATGTCTTCTGGCTCAAGGAAAACGCCGAAGTCCTGAACATCCTCGAATCCACCGGCACCCAGGTGTCCCCAAACGCGCTGTCCGCCCATCAGGGGTTCTATAACGCTGTGGAACGACGCCTAAGTTTTTTCCCGCAATATTACCGCTTTCTGCTGTCGATCACGCTCGACCTCGAAGACCTCGGAATGCCTGGTGACAAGGGCGCGCAGCTGGTCGACTGGGCCGTGGCCCAAGGGCTTGCGCAGGCCGAACTTTCTGATCTGCAGCGGATGGAGGCGCGCCGCCTGATGGCCCGCCGCAACCGCGATCCGCTGCCCGATGACAGCGGATTGAACGACCGTGTCCGCGCCTTCATCAACCGCAGCGAAACCTTCACTCTTCCCAACAAGAAGGCCGCGTATGAGCTGACACATGCAGTGTTTTATCTCAGCGCCTATGGCCGCTGCGATCCGCTGCTGGACGCGGGCGCGCGCACCAGCCTGCATTACGCCGGCCTCTTGGCCTATCTGGATCAGAACGCCGATCTGCTGGCCGAAATCTGCATCGCGCTCGACTTTGCCGGAGAACCCGCACCGGCGCTCTGGACCAACTGGCTGGCGCGCGAGACGCATCTTTATGTCGTCACCCGCGATGATCATGCCTCGCTCAACGACGACTATCACGAATTTCTGGTCTGCCACTGGCATCAAGCCCTGCGCGGCGGACCGATCTTCAACGCCGCAATCGCGCCGGGCCGGATGCGGTTCGACCGCTCTGAACTGCGCGCCGCACCTCTGCGGGAAATGTCGGAATGTCTTTTCGCGATGCAAGAGGCGCGGTCCGGCGACTGGTCGCGGATGCGCGGCGTGATGCAGGACCAACTGACGCCCGAGGCTATGCGCATCGTCGCCAGCGCTGCAGAGGATGCGCAGTTCGAGGCGTTCTTTCACGGCTTTGCCCGCGTCGACCTCGCGCCGGCCAGCGCTGCCGGGATCAGACTCGGGGCCTTGGCATGAGGCGCCCCGTCGCGCTGCTCGGCGCGGCGCTGGTCGCACTTTATACGCTGATGATCTCGGCTGCCGACGGCATAACCAAACTGATCTCGCAGGATTACGCCGCGCCGCAGCTTTTTGCGCTCTCCGCGGCGATGGTTTTGGCGCTCAGCTGGGCCGCCAGCCATTCGAAACGCGATACAGGGGCAGGGGGTCTTTACACCCGTGCCCCCAGGGCCATGGCTCTGCGCGCAGGGCTGACGGTGCTGGCCGCTATCGGTTTCTTCCAGGCATTTCACCTGTTGCCCTTTGCGGATGTCTTCCTGTTCATCGGGCTCATGCCAGTGATCGCTGCCCTCCTCAGCGGGCCGTTTCTGGGGGAACCCCTGCGCAAAGAGGCGATTGCGGCGTTGGCTCTGGGCACACTTGGCCTGTATTGCCTGATGCCTGGCGGGCTGTCTGCCGCGCAGCCGGGCCACGCCTGGGCTTTGATGGCAGCGCTCAGCGGCACCTGCTCCATGCTCTGCGCACGCTACATTGGCCGTTTCGAAACAAACGCCCTGGCGCAGGTGTTTTATCCCAACCTTGCCATTCTTGGGGTGATGGGCGCCGCGCTGCCATTTGTCTGGCGCCCGATGAGCCTGCCTGACCTCGGCTGGGTGGCCGCCTATGCGCTGTTCCTGTTCGGCGCGCGCTGGATCTCTACAATTGCCCTGCGCCTGCTGCCCGCCTATGTGGCAACTGCACTGATGAATCTGCAATTTGTCTGGATGGTGGTGATTGGCTTCGTGGCCTTTGGCGAAGTGCCTGATTTCGCCAGCATGACCGGCGTTGCGCTGGTCATCACCTCCGGCCTCTGGCTGGTGATCGCGCAAAACGCGCCGAGTGTGAAATCGACGGCTGTTAAAATCTGAAACGAAATGCAGCGAGGGGCCAGCCCCTCGCACTCCCCGGGATATTTTTAGGCAGATGAAACAGGGGCCGTCCCCGGCTTCTTCTCTTCTTCAAATACGCCCGCCGGAGGCGTCAAGCCCGCAGCGCGGGCTTGATCACTCTTACATGGAAAAGCTGGTGCCGCATCCACAAGAGGAGGTGGCATTCGGGTTTTCGATGACAAAGCGTGCGCCGATCAGCTCTTCGGTGAAATCGATCACCGCATTCTCAAGGAATGGCAGCGAGATCTTGTCGACGACGACCTTCTGGCCCTGACCGCTCAGCACCAGATCATCCTCCTCGGGCACATCCAGCTTGATCTCGTATTGAAATCCTGAACATCCGCCGCCCTCGACGGCGACGCGCAGGACCTTGCCCTCGGCATCCGCGCCGATCTCGGCCAGCCGGGCAAAGGCGCGTTCGGTGACTTTGGGCGGGAGCTGCATGGGGCAAACCTCTCATGGTGTTTCATTCCGTCTGTGCCTTCAATATACGTATGCGCAGGACAACCGACAAGGCATGTGCCGCATGCGGCCAGCCCCAGACACAGGAATATGCCATGCGTGCCCCACAGGCCTGCGATCCCGACCGCGTCCGCGGGCGGCTTTTCCCCGAAGAGGAAAGCGCCTTTCGTTCATGTTTTCAGCGTGACCGCGACCGGATCATCCATTCCTCGGCCTTTCGCCGTCTCAAGCACAAGACGCAGGTCTTTGTCGAACACGAGGGCGATTTTTACCGCACACGGCTGACCCATTCGATCGAGGTGGCACAGGTGGCGCGCACCATTGCGGGCGCGCTCACCCTCAACACCGACCTGACCGAAGCGGTGGCGCTGGCCCATGATCTGGGCCACACGCCCTTTGGTCATACGGGCGAGGACGCGCTGGCCCTGCTGATGCAGCCTTGGGGCGGGTTTGATCACAACGCCCAGGCCCTGCGCATCGTGACCTCGCTTGAACGTCATTATGCCGAGTTTGACGGCTTGAACCTCAGCTGGGAATCCCTTGAAGGGATTGCCAAACACAACGGTCCGGTGCTGCCGCCGCTGCCCCATGCGCTCAGCGAATATGACGCCATCCACGACCTTGAACTGCACACCCATGCAAGCGCCGAGGCGCAGGTTGCGGCCCTGTCCGACGACATCGCCTACAACAACCATGACCTGCATGACGGCCTGCGCGCCGGGCTGTTCACCGAAGATCAGATTGCCGAACTGCCGATGGTCGGCCGGGCCTATGCTGCGGTGGATGCCAAGTACCCCCATCTCGATCCCTATCGCCGCCGCCACGAGGCGCTGCGCCGGGTGTTCGGCATCATGGTGGCGGATGTGATCGACACCTCGCGCGGGCTGCTGGCCGCGGCAGACTGCGCTGATGCGCAGGCGATCCGCGATCTGGGCCGTCCCGTCATCGCCTTCTCCGCCGAGGTCTGGGCGCAGATCCGCGAGATCCGCGATTTTCTGTTTCACCACATGTACCGCGCGCCCAGCGTGATGGAGCAGCGCGAAAAGGTGACCGAGGTGGTGAACTATCTCTTTCCGTTCTACATGGCGCAGCCCGATCAGCTGCCCAAACGCTGGCACGCGGATATCGCCGCCGCCGGGGGGGATGCCGGGCTGGCGCGGCTGGTGGCCGATTACATCGCCGGCATGACCGATCGCTTCGCGCTCGAGCAGCACAACCGCCTGACGGGGATCGACATCCTGCACACGGGCCACTGAACCGGACGACAGAGCCATAATTCACAGTGATCCGCCGCGCTTTGGGGAACCAGAGCGCGTGTGGCGGCGTTTCCCGCCTTGGTGCGCTATTACGGGGCCAGATTGACCGGCGTCAGACCCGTTGACAGGGGTCCCGCCCAGCACCGACACTCAAAGTCCCCGCAGGGGCACAGATCGCGCGTGGCGCGGCAGAATGGACGAAAGGCGACAGATGGCGACTTCGGAATTGGCGGGCATCGACCCGGTCCTGGGCTTTGCGCTTGTGGGGGCCCTTGGCGTGGGGTCACAATGGCTCGCCTGGCGGCTGCGGATGCCAGCCATCGTGCTGATGCTGCTGGCCGGTCTGATGGTCGGCCCGGTGCTGGGCCTGCTCGACCCCAGCCGCGACTTTGGCGATATCATGAGCCCCATCATCGCCATCGCCGTCGCCATCATCCTGTTCGAGGGTGGTCTCACGCTCAACTTCCGCTCTTTGCGTGATGCCGCCGTCGGGGTGCGCCGCCTGATCCTGATCGGGGCGCCGCTGGGCTGGCTGCTCTCGGCGCTGACGCTGCATTATGTGGCGGGCCTCAGCTGGGAAACGTCTGCCGTGTTTGGCGGCATCCTCATCGTCACCGGCCCGACCGTGATTGCGCCGCTGCTGCGGCAGGCCCGCCTGCGCCGCCGTCCGGCGGCCTTGCTGCAGTGGGAGGCAATCGTGAACGACCCCGTCGGCGCGCTCGCTGCCGTGCTGGCGTTCGAGGTCGTGATCGTGCTGCAGACCCAGACCGGGGCAGGGGCTGCGGTCTGGGACATGGTGATCGGCATCGTCGCAGCAAGTGTCATGGGCGTCGCCGCAGGCTACGGCGTGGCGCGCGCCTTCCGCCTTGGCTGGGTGCCGGAATACATGAAGGTGCCGGTGCTGTTTGTGCTGGTTCTGGGGGTCTTTGCCGTCTCGGACGCGCTGCTGCATGAAAGCGGGTTGTTGGCGGTGACGCTCATGGGCCTCTGGATCGCCAATGCCGACCTGCCCAGCTTTACCGAGATGCGCCGCTTCAAGGAACATGCCACGGTGCTGCTGGTGTCGGGCGTGTTCATCCTGCTCGCCGCAAACATGAGCCGGGAGACGCTGTTTGCCATGGACTGGCGCACCCTGGCCTTTGTGGTCGCGGTGCTGCTTGTGGCGCGCCCGGTCTCGGTGCTGGCTTCGCTCGCCTTGTCTGACATCCCCTGGCGCGAACGCCTGCTGGTTGCCTTCACCGGGCCGCGCGGCGTGGTGCTGGTGGCGGTTGCCGGGCTTTTCGGTGAACGGCTCACCGCCATTGGGATCACCGATGGCGCACAGGTCTCCTCGCTCGCCTTCGCGCTGGTGGCGGCCAGCGTGGTGCTGCACGGCTTCACCCTCAGCCCGATGGCGCGTTGGCTCGGGCTCAACGCCGCCGACCGGCCCGGCGTGCTGATCGTGGGGGGATCGCGCTGGTCCATTGCGCTTGCTCAGGCACTGCAAAAGATGGACCTGCCGGTGATGATCGCCGATCCGAACCACGCCCACCTGCGCGCCGCACGGGATGCGGGGATCGAGACGTTCTTTGGCGATATCCTGTCCGAGGCGGCGGAACACCGTCTCGACCTCGTGCGCTATGAACAGATCATCGCCGCCACGGACAACGATGCCTACAACACGCTCGTCGCCACCGACCTTGCCCCTGAATTCGGTCGCGAGAACGTCTTCCAGTTGCGCCGCGCCAAAGAGCAAAGCACGCGCCACGCGCTTCCGGCCTCGCTCGGCGGGCGTGCCTTTGGCCCGGATGACACCTATATTAGCGCAAATGCCCGCGTTTTCGACGGCTGCGAATTCCGCGTGACCAAGCTGAGCGAGGAATTCACGCTTGAGAAATGGCGCGAGACTCATCCCAACGGCGACGCGGTTGCCGATCTCGGCACCAATGGCGGCGCGCTGCGCTTTCTCGGCCCCGACGACACACCGCGCAGCGGCGTCGGCATCCGGCTGCTGTCGATCCTGCCCGCGCGGCCCGAACGCAAGGACAGCTGACACAGGGATGCATCACGCAGCCTCGGGTCGGTGGCTGACTGCGTGAAACCAATCAAACGCAACAGGCTTCGAATTGAGAGACAGCCGGCGAGCAGCCCCGGTTTCACCTGTCCCCAAATATCCCGGGGGAGACGCCCAGAGGGCGGCGGGGGCAGCGCCCCCAAACCCCCGATCCAACCCCCACCATTGACGCCGCACCTTCCCGTGGTAAACCCGGGGCAACAGACAGGACGGCGACAATGAACCTCTTTTCCGACATCGGCAGCCTCGTGGGCACCGCAATTGCGCAACTTCAGGCCCGGGGCACATTGCCTGAGGGTCTTGACCTTGGCCCGGTGACGGTTGAGCCACCGCGCGACCCGCTGCATGGCGACATGGCCACCAATGCCGCCATGGTGCTGGCGAAACCCGCAAAGATGAAGCCGCGCGACATTGCCGAGGCGCTGGCCCCGCTGCTCGCAGCAGATGACCGCGTCACCTCGGCCGAAGTCGCCGGGCCGGGCTTTCTGAACCTGCGGCTTGCGCCGGTTGTCTGGCAGCATGTGGCGCGCTCGGTCCTGACCGAAGGCACCGCTTATGGCCGCTCAACTATGGGGCAGGGTGCCCGCGTCAATGTGGAATATGTCTCAGCCAATCCCACAGGCCCGTTGCATGTCGGCCACACCCGGGGCGCGGTGTTTGGCGACGCGCTGGCGAGCCTGCTGGCCTATGCCGGCTATGACGTCACCCGCGAATATTACATCAACGACGGCGGCGCACAGGTCGATGTGCTCGCCCGCTCTGTCTATCTGCGGTATCAAGAGGCGCATGACCTCAGCGTCGACTGGCCCGAGGGCAGCTATCCCGGCGACTATCTGATCGAGGTCGGTGAGGCGCTCAAGGCCAAGGTCGGCGACAGCTATCTGGATCAGGATGAATCGGTCTGGCTCGAAGAGGTGCGCTCCTTTGCCACCGAGGCGATGATGACGCTCATCCGCACGGATCTCAAATCCCTCGGCGTCGAGATGGACGTGTTCTTCTCCGAAAAATCGCTCTATGGCACTGGCCTGATCGAAAAGGCGATTGCCGAGCTGGACGCAAAGGGGCTGATTTATCGCGGCGTGCTGGAGCCACCCAAGGGCAAGACGCCAGAGGATTGGGAACCGCGCGAACAGACCCTGTTCAAATCTACTGAACACGGCGACGACGTCGACCGCCCGATCGCGAAATCCGACGGCAGCTGGACCTATTTCGCCCCCGACATCGCCTATCATTACGACAAGGTTTCCCGGGGCTTCGATCAGCTTATTGATGTGTTTGGTGCGGATCACGGCGGCTATGTCAAACGGATGAAGGCAGCCGTATCCGCGCTGTCGAACGGCACCGTGCCGCTGGACATCAAGCTCTGCCAACTGGTCAAGCTCTACAAGAATGGCGAGCCGTTCAAGATGTCCAAACGGGCAGGGACTTTTGTGACACTGTCGGATGTGGTCGAACAGGTCGGCCCTGACGTCACCCGTTTCGTCATGCTGACCCGCAAGAACGACGCAGCCCTGGATTTCGACTTTGCCAAGGTGCTGGAACAAAGCCGCGAGAACCCGGTGTTCTACGTGCAATACGCCAATGCGCGGGTCAATTCGGTGCTGCGCAAGGCGCAGGCCGCCGGGATCGACGTCACGGACGCGACGCTGGGGCAGGCGGATCTGACCGCCATGACCCACGAGACAGAGCTTGCCGTGGCCAAGAAACTCGCCGAATGGCCCCGTCTGGTCGAGATCGCGGCCCGCACTCATGAACCGCATCGGGTGGCCTTCTATCTCTATGAACTCGCCGCCGATCTGCACACGCTCTGGAACCGGGGCAATGACGAAACCCAGCTGCGTTTCCTGCAGGAGGATGACGTCGCCGCCTCGCAGGCGAAAATCGCCCTCGCCCGGGCAGTCTCGGTTGTTATTTCCGCAGGTCTTGGTATCCTCGGCGTTAGCCCGGCAGAAGAGATGCGCTGATAAAAAGCGTGCCATAGCCGGTCTGAGGCAGTGCAAGAACGGTTCCACGGGCATCGGTCCGCGGCGTGCAGAGAGGCGACATGGCAGATTTCACCTATACGGGCCCCGGAACTGGGACCCGTTCCAAACCCCGTCTTGCAACCCTCACCAACTGGGCCGGGGCGGCGATCTCGCTTGCGCTGATCGTCGGTGTCGGCATCTGGGGCACGCGGGTGGTCCTGCGGGATGTCAGCGGCGTGCCGGTTGTCCTTGCCGCCGAAGGGCCCATGCGCATCGCCCCCGAAGATCCGGGTGGCGAATTTGCCGACCATCAGGGCCTGTCCGTCAATGACGTGGCGGGCAACGGCATCGCCTCCGACACTGCTGATCGGCTCACCCTCGCGCCGCGTCCGCTTGAGCTGTCAGAGGAAGATGTGGCCCTTGGCATCGCCGCGCCCATAGATCCGAACCGCCCGCGTGGTGATGCCTCTTCCGCCACCCTGGGCGAAGACTCGGAGAGCGGCACGGAGACCCTGCAATCGCTGGCCGATCAGATCGCCGCACAGACAGCCCCCCAATCCGAACTGCCCGCAGAGACCACTGGGCAAGACCGGATTTCCGTCGATGACGAAGGCTCGGACACCAGCGTCGATGTGCCGGACGGAACCGAGGCGGACAGCATCAATGATGCCATCGGCGATGCGCTGGCCCTCGCGCTGCCCGATGCGATCTCGGGTCTGGCGCGCTCTCTGCGGCCACAGACGCGTCCCTCTGGCCTGCAGCAGGCCACAACCCTCGCGCCGACCGTCCCGATTGCCCAGACGACCACAGAGATTGACCCCGAAACGTTGCCCGTCGGCACCCGACTGGTGCAGTTGGGTGCCTTTGACAGCGCCGCAACCGCGCGCAGCGAGTGGACCCGCCTCGAAGGGCGCTTTGGCGACTATATGGCCGGCAAGGATCGCGTGATCGAGCGCGCGGCCTCAGGTGGGCGGGTGTTCTATCGCCTGCGGGTGCACGGGTTTGCGGATCTCTCCGATGCCCGCCGGTTCTGTTCCGCCTTCGTGTCCGAAAATGCCGATTGCATCCCCGTGGTGACCCGATGACCGCCCCCTTTGGCGCCGCCATCCTCGGCTGTTCCGGGCCTGTGCTTCTGGCCGAGGAACGCCAGTTCTTTCAATTGGTGAATCCCTTTGGTTTCATCCTCTTCAACCGCAATCTTGAGACGGCACATCAAATACGCGCCCTCTGCGCCGACCTGCGCGATGCGGTCGGCTGGACCGCTCCGATCTTCATCGATCAGGAAGGCGGGCGGGTACAGCGCCTGCGCCCTCCCCTCGCAACGGACTGGCCCGCGCCGCTGGACCAAGTTGCCGAATTCGGTGCCAATGCCGCCCATGCGATGTACCTGCGCTACCGCATCATCGCGGCAGAGCTTCTGGCGCTGGGGATTGATGGCAATTGCGCCCCGGTGCTGGATGTGGCGCGTCCCGAAACCCATCGTATTCTGCGCAACCGCTGTTATGGCGAAACGCTCGCGCAGGTGGTCACGATGGGCCGTGCCGTCGCGCAGGCGCATCTGGATGGCGGTGTCTTGCCGGTGGTGAAACACATCCCGGGCCACGGCCTCGCACAGCTAGACAGCCACCTTGACCTGCCGCGCATCACGGCTGATGCCGCAACGCTGCAGGCCACCGATTTCGCTGCCTTCAAACCCTTTGGCGATCTCCCGCTGGGGATGACCGCGCACCTGGTCTATGACGCCTATGACAGCCGACCCGCCACCATCTCGCCCCGGATGATGCAGATGATCCGGCAGGATCTGGGCTTTGGCGGGCTGATCATGACCGATGATATATCGATGCAGGCGCTTTCTGGAACGATCCCGGAACGCGGGCAGGCGTCGATTGATGCCGGGTGTGATGTCGTGCTGCACTGCAATGGTGTGATGTCCGAAATGGCGCCGCTGATGGCGCAGATCGGCACGCTGTCAGAACCGTCGCAGATCCGCGCCAGGGCCGCCCTCGCAGCCCGCCGTACGCCGCCACAGGTCGATGTCACCGCCCTCATGGCTGAACTGGCCGCCCTGCCCAAAGACCCCAGCGCTACAGACCCGACCCATGGCTGAACCCGACGACTTCACCCCCGATGCTCAAAGCGTCGCGGACCGCCTCGCCGCCGAGGCGCTGATTGTCGATGTCGAAGGCTTTGAAGGCCCGCTTGACCTCTTGCTGAACCTCAGCCGCACACAAAAGGTCGATCTGCGCAAGGTCTCGGTGTTGCAACTGGCGCGCCAGTATCTGGCCTTTGTCGAACAGGCCCGCGCGCTGCGCATCGAACTGGCCGCCGATTACCTCGTGATGGCGGCCTGGCTTGCCTTCCTGAAATCCCGCCTGCTGCTGCCGCCGGACCCGACCGAGGATGGCCCTTCGGGTGAAGACCTCGCAGCGCATCTGGCATATCAGCTTGAACGCCTGCAGGCCATGCGTGACGTGGCCGCCCGCCTGATGGCGCGTGACCAGCTGGGGCGCGACTTCTTTGCCCGGGGCGAAAGCCAGCAGGTCGAACGCATCCGCGCGGTCAAATACACCGCGACGCTGCTCGACCTCATGCAGGGTTATGCCCGCATCCGCACCCGCGACGATTTCCGCCCCTTTGTGATGGACCGCGATTCGGTCTACACGATGGAAGAGGCGCTGGCCCGCATGCGCTGCATGATCGGCTTTGCCGGGACCTGGACCGATATCGCGACCTATCTGCCCGATGGCTGGCACGATGATCCGGTCAAATGGCGCTCGGCCACCGCTGCCACCTTTGCCGCCTCGCTTGAGCTGGTGAAAGAGGGCAAGGCCGAACTGCGCCAGTCCGAACTTTTTGCGCAGCTTCAGTTGCGCCGTCGCGAACGCCGCAGTGACTGATCCGGACGGCTTTCGCCTGTGCCAGATGCCAGCCATACGATTTCCATACGCTTTCCATACGGGTTCCAGCCATCATGTCCGCTGACGATTTCGCCTCTTCCCGGCACCAGCCGGCCAAGTCCAGCCTGTTCGACGCACCGCTCATGGGCGAACAGCAGCGCATGGTCGAAGCGATCCTGTTCGCCAGTCCCGACCCGATCACGGTCAAGGACCTGAACGACCGCTTGCCCCATGGCAGCGATGCCGCCGAGGCCTTGATGCACCTGCGCCGCCACTACGAAGGGCGGGGTGTGCGGGTGGTCCGCGTGGGGGATGCCTGGGCCATGCGCACCGCGCCGGATCTGTCTTTTCTCATGCAAAAAGAAACGGTTGAGACGCGCAAACTGTCCCGCGCCGCGATCGAGACTCTGGCGATCATCGCCTATCACGCCCCCGTCACCCGCGCCGAGATCGAAGAGATTCGTGGCGTGTCCGTGTCGCGCGGTACCGTCGATCAGCTGCTGGAAATGGAATGGATCCGCTTTGGTCGCCGCAAGATGACCCCGGGCCGTCCGGTGACCTTTGTGGTCACGCAGGATTTCCTCGACCACTTCGGCCTTGAAACCGCTCGCGACCTGCCGGGCCTCAAGGAATTGCGCGCCGCAGGCCTGCTCGACAACCGCCCACCCCCGGGCACCGTCCCGCTAGGCGGCGAAGGTGATGTGGACGCAGACGAGGCCCTCGACGAAGGCCAGAGCGAGCTGTTCGAGGATTGATGACGAAGATGGGGCAGGTGGCGCAGATTACATCCTGAAATGTTTGGACAATTTCAGGCCCTGACCCTGATAGTTCGACGCGATGCCCTGCCCGTACAATTGCTCTGGCACGGCGGCCATGCGTTCATAGACCAGCCGCCCGACAATCTGGCCATGCTCCAGCACAAAGGGCGCCTCGTGGCAGCGGACCTCCAGCACGCCGCGCGACCCGGTGCCACCCGCCTGCGCATGGCCGAATCCGGGATCGAAGAAGCCTGCATAATGCACCCGGAATTCCCCGACCATGGCGAAATAGGGTGCCATTTCAGCGGCAAAGCTCGGTGGGATGTGCACGGCTTCGCGGCTCACTAGGATATAGAACGCATCCGGATCCAGAATGATCCGGCCCTTGTTCGTATGCAGTTCTTCCCAGAAATCGAAGGGATCATAGGCGCCAATCAGGTCCAGATCGATGACGCCAGTGTGTGGTTTGGCCCGGTATCCAACCAGCGTGCCACTGGCCGGTTTCAGATCGACGGAAAAGCCAAGGCCATCGCCGATCACCGCAGGCCCGCCAGTCACCAGAATATCGCTCTCATGCAGCGCCGAAAGCTCGGGATCGCTCAGCACCGACCGGCCTTTGCGAAACCGGATCTGATTCAGCCGCATGCCCGGACGCACCAGCACCGAAAACGACCGTGGGCAAATCTCGGCATAAAGTGGCCCCTGATAGCCCATTGGAATCCGGTCAAACTCTGTTCCGCCGTCGGTGATCAGCCGTGTCAGCAGATCCAGCCGCCCGGTCGAGCTTTTGGCGTTGGCGATTGCCTGCACATCGCTTGGCAGGTTCAGCGTCTCCAGCAGAGGCACGACATAGACGCAGCCCTTTTCCAGAACGGCGCCCGCGCTCAGATCGACCCGGTGCATAACGAATTCTTCAATTCTGTCGGCCACGCTCTGTCCGTGACCAGCAAGAAAGGAAGCTCGCACCCGGTAGGCCACATGGCCCAGCCGCAGATCAAGGCTCGCAGGCTGGACCTGAGCCTGCAGAATGGGCGTATCCGAAGACAGCGCGCCGTCTGCGATCATCGCTTCGATATGCTGGCTGGCTAGAACACCTGTCATAGACATCTCCCGGTGCACCCGAAGGTGTCTGATAATAACATTGGGGGGAGGGGAAAGTGTTTTTACACAAGCTCTTGGCTTGTGATGCTCATAAAGAGCATGTGGTAGCTGGTCGGGCTAGCAGGACTCGAACCTGCGACCTTCCGTCCCCCAGACGGACGCGCTACCAGGCTGCGCTATAGCCCGACTGAGGGACGTCATATCGTTTTTATGACGGAGGGCAAGCCCGAAATGACAGTTTTCTGCTCCTTGGGGCTCAGGTTTTTTTCCGTGACCGCGCGGGGTCGTTCAAGGCGTTCAGCCGCGCGACCAGCGGCGCCATGTCACGCGCTTCGTTGGAGGTCAGACGGGTCAGTTTCGAAAGGTGGCTCAGGCAGTGCGGGGCGACGCTGATCGCCGCTAGATCCGGATCTTGCGGCAGGACGCGCGGCCCCACAGCTGTCACCGGCTCAGGCTCAGGCTCAGGCTCAGGCTCAGGCTCAGGCTCAGGTGCAGCGTTCAGCGGCTCGGACACCGAATCACCTTCGGCCAAAGCAGGGGCACTCACTTCCGGTTCAGCCTCGGGCAGCACCACGGTCGCCAGGGAAACCTGCGGCGTCTTGCTCGGACTGTCATCAAGCGCGGGGGTAGGGTCGTCCACCAGCGGTGCCTGCGCAAGCTCCTGCAGGGAACTGACGTCCGGCTCCGCCACGATTATGTCGGCACTCTGTGGCGCCGCGCTGTCGTCCTGCGCCGCTTCCGACGCGCTTAACTGGACCTCGGGCAAGAGGGGCGCATCAGGCTCCGTAATCACCTCTGCCTGTAAAGCTGCCTCATCCTGCGGGGCGCTGTCTGGCTCCGGCACCGGCTCTGCAGCTGTCTTGCGCTGCGCAAAGGGCACGACGATGTCATCAGGCTCCGGCACATCGGCAAAGGGCGCCTCTGCGATCTCTTCCGGCAGCTCCGGCTCTTCCTGTTCGACGGATTCCAGCGACAGCGACGCCACATGTTTGACGCCCTGTTCGCGCAGGATCTTCTGCACACCCTTGATGGTCATGCCTTCGTCATGCAGCAATGTCTTGATTCCGCCCAGCAATTCCATGTCGGATGGGCGGTAGTACCTGCGGCCGCCTGCGCGCTTGACCGGTTTGATCTGGGTGAATTTGCTTTCCCAGAACCGCAAGACATGCGCCGGCGTACCAAGCCAATCCGCCACCTCGCTGATTGTGCGAAAGGCGTCGGGGGACTTGCTCATGACGGTATCCTCAGCGTTTGTTGCCTGCGGCAACACGCTCTTTCATCAGGTGCGAGGGGCGAAAGGTCAGCACGCGGCGCGGCTGGATCGGGACTTCTTCGCCGGTCTTGGGGTTGCGACCCACGCGGGCAGCCTTGTCCCGGACAGAAAAGGTGCCAAAGGACGAGATCTTGACCTGTTCGCCTGCGACCAGCGCGTCGGACATATGGCCCAGCACTGACTCGACCAATTCCGCGCTTTCGTTTCGCGACAGACCCACCTCCCGAAACACTGCTTCGCTCAGATCCATTCGCGTCAGGGTCTTTTCACCCATATGTCGTCCCTCCTGGTTTTCGGCAGCATAGGCTCGTGAAATTTTCCGAGTCAACATCAATGGCTAGCAAGTGCTTATTTACAAAGCCTTAGCGGCATTACCAGCGCAGAGCGACAGCACCCCAGGCCAGACCGCCGCCGATAGCCTCTGTCACGACCAGATCGCCGGTCTTTATCTGACCGCGCTGCTTGCCCACGGACAGGGCCAGCGGGATAGAGGCGGCAGAGGTATTGCCATGATCCTGCACAGTCACCACGACCCGCTCCATCGGCAGACCCAGTTTTTTTGCGGTGCCAGCGATGATGCGGATATTGGCCTGATGTGGCACGACCCAATCGACATCCGCGCCGGTCAAGCCGATCTTTTCCAATGCAGTTGTGGCGGTCGAGGCGAGCTTTTCAACTGCGTGGCGAAAGACTTCGCGGCCCTCCATACGCAGGAAACCGGTGGTCTGGGTCGACACGCCACCATCCACATAAAGGATATCGCGGAAGCGCCCATCGGAATTCAGATCCGCAGACAAAATGCCACGATCCGCCACTGTGCCATCACCCTCGGCGCTTTCAAGTATCAGCGCACCCGCCCCGTCGCCGAACAGCACACAGGTGCTGCGGTCGTTCCAGTCGATGATCCGGCTGAAGGTTTCCGCACCGATGACAAGAACGCGCTTGGCCTGACCCGACACGATCAGCGCATTGGCATTGGTCAGGGCGTAGATGAAACCCGCGCAGACGGCCTGCACGTCAAAGGCAAATCCTTTGGTCATACCCAGCTCAGCCTGCACCATGGTCGCAGCAGAAGGAAAGGTGAAATCCGCGGTCGAGGTGGCAAGGATAATCGCGTCGATATCCGTACTCTCTAGCCCGGCATCGTCCAGCGCAGCGCGTGCCGCGCGGGTCGCCATGTCAGACGTTGTCTGACCGGGGGCGGCGATGTGGCGCCGTTCGATCCCCGAGCGTGATTTGATCCAATCGTCGGATGTGTCCAGCGTCGCTTCGAATTCCGAATTGGGAACGATCCGGTCCGGCAAATAGTGGCCGACACCTGCGACCACGGCGCGTATTGTCATTTAGTCGTTCCGTCCTTTGCCTCGAATGCGCCGCCATCGTGGTCAAGCGTGGCGGTGGATGCAACCCGCGCGGCCAGTTTGTCGGTGAATCCGATCTGCGCCAGCTTGAACGCCAGCTTGACGGCGGCAGAAACACCCGTGGCATCGGCCGAACCGTGTGATTTCACAACTGTGCCATTCAGGCCCAGAAACACTCCGCCGTTCACCCGACGCGGATCAATCCGCTTTTTGAGGCGACGCAGGGATGTCAGTGCCAGAAGCGACGCGAGTCGCGACAGAAAAGAATAGGCGAAAGCCTCTTTCAGAAGATCGCCGATCAGGCTTGCCGTGCCTTCACCGGTCTTGAGTGCGACATTGCCGGTAAAGCCGTCGGTGACGATCACATCTGCCTTGCGGCCCGGAATATCGCCGCCTTCGACAAAACCTACGAATTCGAACCCAGCACCTTCGGATGCGGCCTGGCTGATCAGCTCATGCGCTTCCTTAAGCTCCGAGCGGCCCTTGTGTTCCTCGGTGCCGACGTTCAGCAGTCCGACACGCGGCATTCTCAGCGCAAGACCGTTGCGTGCATAGGACGAACCCATCAGCGCATACTGCAGCAGGTCATGGGCATCTGCGCGAATATCGGCGCCGACGTCCAACATTACGTTGAACCCCTGCGGATTGCGCGAGGGCCAGAGAATCGCGATAGCCGGGCGGTTCACACCCTTGAGCTTGCGCAGACGGATCATCGACAGCGCCATCAGCGCGCCGGTGTTGCCGCAGCTGACCGCGACAGTCGCTTCGTTGTTGCGCACACTGTCCAGTGCCGACCACATCGACGTGTTCTTGCCGTTGCGCATCACTTGGCTGGGTTTGTCGTCCATGCTGACGACACCCGAGGCATCCCGGATTTCACAGACGTCGGCCAGACCCTTGCGCTTTGCGACGAGCTTTTCCAATTCTTCGGCAGGTCCATGCAGAATGAACCTGATATCAGGGTTCTTTGCAGCTGAATCAGCAATGCCGGCGACTATCGTCGCCGGCCCACGATCGCCACCCATGGCGTCGATGGAAAGCACGAAGGGACCAGCGCCCGCCTTCTTTTGATCCTGCGATGAGGTCATGAGGGAGGGCCTAGCCTGCAGCTTATGCCGCTTCTTCGTCCAGTTCGATGTCGTCTACCGACGCAATCACTTCGCGAGTTGCGTAGTGACCGCAAGAGGGGCAGACGTGATGCGGGCGCTTAAGCTCGCCGCAGTTGTCACATTCGTTGGGGTTCCCCGCCACGAGGGCGTCATGGGCGCGACGATTGTTGCGACGCGATTTCGATACTTTATTCTGTTGGACGGCCATGTCTCAACCTCAATCTGTTATGAAGCGGGCATGGCGCACATGCCCAATTATCGTAGTGTCCGGCCTCATAATCGCAAGGGCCTATCGGACACAACCCTGAATCCTGATCAAGGCGCAAAAATAGGAGGAAAAATTCCCGGCGCAAGCGATTTGTTGCGCTCGGCAGAGCGTGTTTTGAAAACGCTTGCCATCAGGAATAATACTTAAGCGTCAAAAGACATTGAACGACGACGCGGGCAGGGGATGCGCGAATCCGCTGCCGTACCCCTGCTACAGGGCTATCCAGCCCAGCCGCACCTGTCCCTCAGTCTTCCTTGTCCATCTTGTCACGCAGGCCTGCCAGCCCGGCAAAAGGCTTGAGGTCCGCATCCCGGATCGGTTCGGTGCCGTCCTCGGTGAAAACCGCCTCTCCCAGCTCGGCCCCTTCGGCGCGCGGATACATCGGCAAGGCCAGCGCAAGCGATTCGATCATCGAGGCCCGTGCAGAGATGACATCGCCCAGCGGTTCTGTGGTGTCATCCTCGGGCATCTCGATCTCAGAGCCTTCATCGGGCTGTCTGATCTGTTCGGGCGGAACAAATGTCCGGGTGATTTCCTCATCGATTCGCGTGACAACCGGGGCGAGCGTCACGACGCAGGCCTGCACGACTGTGGCCCCCAGCGTCGCGCTCAGCCGCCAGCCACGTTTGCCCAAAGGGGCGATCTGTCCTTCAAAGATCAGCTTTCGCACGCCTTCGATACCCAGCTCGCGGGCAATGGCATCACGTTCGGCGGCATCGGGACGCAGGGAAAACTGAGTGGGGGCGCGTGACTTTAGGTTGGCAACACGGAAGTCACCGGTTCCCTGGGCCGTTTTCGGATCGGGTTGGGCCATGGTTTTACGGTGTCCTTTACTTGGTGGGCTGACATTCCTTATGTAGCGGGATAGAAGGCGCAAAAGGCCAAGGCAAGAGGAACGGCATGACCGGGATTGGATTGAAGCTGAGGCTCGGGCTTCTGACTGTTGCATTCGGTGTGCTGTCAGCCTGCACCGCCCAATATAGCAGCCACGGATACGTTCCGCTCGAAGAGGACCTCCAGCAGGTCGTTGTCGGCGTGGATACCCGGGCCTCGGTCGAGGATCTGATTGGCGTGCCAACCATTTCGGGCATGGCCAACGAAAGCGGCTATTACTACATCGAATCCAACGTGCGCAATTTCGCTTACCGCGCCCCCGAAGAGATCAGCCGCGAAGTGCTGGCCATATCGTTTGATTCGGCGGGTGTGGTCAGCAATATCGAACGTTACGGGTTGGAAGATGGTATGATCGTGCCGATTTCCCGGCGTGTCACCGATTCCAGCGCCGGAGATATCAGTTTCATCCGCAAGCTCTTTGGCAACATCGGTGGTTTCTCGGCAGAGGATCTTGTAGGCGCCAGCCGCTAAGCGCCAAGTGCGCTGTCACGTCCGCGTCACGGGAATCGGTGCATCTGGGCCCGATGACCTTCGGGTGATGTCGGGAGAGGCGGACCATGATCACGCTGCACAAGGGGCGTTACCAGAGCAGGATCGCCGAAACACCAAAAGATGTCGCAGCCGCGCAGGCGCTGCGGCATCTGGCGTTTCATGGGTTTGCGGGCATTGATTGTGATGTCTTCGACGCCGAATGCGTTCACATGCTCATCGAAGAGGCGCGCACCGGGCGCTTGGTCTGCTGTTTTCGCTTTCTGCCCTTGCCCTGCGGCACAGAGATCGAGCGCAGCTATTCGGCACAATACTACGAACTTTCGGCGCTTGCGGCCTATACCGGCCCGATGGTCGAAATGGGGCGATTCTGCATCCACCCAGAGGTGAAGGATCCCGACGTGCTGCGCATCGCCTGGGGCGCGATGACGGCCTATGTGGATGACAACGGGGTCGAGCTTCTGTTTGGTTGCGCGTCCTTTGCGGGAACGGATTCCAATGATTATCTTGATGCCTTCGCCATGCTGAAGGCGCGTCATCTTGCCCCGAAACGCTGGCTGCCCCGGGTCAAGGCGCCGGATGTGTTCCGCTTTGCCCAAAGGCTGCGGCGCAAGCCGGATTTGAAAAAGGCCATGCTGCGCATGCCGCCGCTGCTGCGCACCTACCTCATGATGGGCGGCTGGGTCAGCGATCATGCGGTGGTAGACGCGCAAATGAACACGCTGCATGTGTTCACCGGGGTCGAGATCAGCGCCATCCCTCCGGCGCGCAGACGACTGCTGCGGGCGGTGGCAGGATAAGGGCTCTTTGCGCCGTTTGAGTCGTCACATTTGCGTATTTTTGAAGAGAAGAAGGGCAAGAGCTTGACCTTTCCCACGCGCGCGCCTAGCCCGCTCGGCATGGCACAAGCACCCCTTCTTCAGCTCTCGGATATCTCTCTCACCTTTGGGGGGGAGCCGGTATTCGCCGACATGTCCCTTGTCGTTCACAACGGCGACCGCGTGTCGCTGGTCGGGCGCAACGGGTCCGGCAAATCGACCCTCATGAAGGTCATGGCCGGTCTGGTCGAGGCCGACACCGGCACCCGCGTCGTGCCCCCGGGCATATCTGTGGGCTATATGGAGCAGGAGCCGGACCTGAGCGGGTTCGAAACCCTTGGGGATTATGCCTCCGAAGGGCTGGACCTGGGTGAGATGTACAAGGTTGAGCGCGCGGGCGAGGGGCTCAAGTTCGACCCCGACCGCCTCTGCGCCACGGCCTCGGGTGGGGAAAAGCGCCGCGCGGCTCTGGCCCGGCTGATGGCATCGGATCCCGATCTGCTGCTGCTGGACGAGCCGACCAACCACCTCGATATCGAGGCGATCGGCTGGCTTGAGGATGAGCTGAAGTCCACCCGCAAGGCCTTTGTCCTAATTTCACACGATCGCCGGTTCCTGACCGAGCTGACGCGCGCGACCCTTTGGATCGACCGGGGCGCGGTGCGCCGGGCCGAGCAGGGGTTTGCCGGTTTCGAGGCCTGGCGCGACAAGATCTGGGAAGAAGAAGACCAGCAGCGTCACAAGATGGACCGCAAGATCAAGGCCGAGGCGCGTTGGGCGGTTGAGGGTATTTCTGCGCGGCGGACCCGCAACCAGGGCCGCGTGCGCGCCCTGCAGGATCTGCGCGAAGAGCGCGGTTCGATGATTCGCCGCCAGGGCACGGCAGCAATGGATCTTGCCTCTGCCCCCCAGTCGGGCAAAAAGGTGATTGATGCGCAGCATGTCTCCAAAGCTTTTGGAGAGACGCGCATTGTCGATGATTTCACCCTGACCGTTCAGCGCGGCGACCGTGTGGCCTTTGTCGGCCCCAATGGCGTGGGCAAGACCTCTCTGATCCGTATGCTGATGGGGGAAATTGCGCCGGATTCCGGCACCGTCACCCTTGGCACCAATCTGCAGGCGGCGGTTTTTGATCAGACCCGCGCGCAGCTGGACCCGGAAATGACGCTTTGGGAAAGCCTGACAGGCGATTCCGATATGCGGGTGTCTGGCAAGGCGGATCAGATCATGGTGCGCGGTCAGCCCAAGCACGTGGTGGGCTATCTCAAGGAATTCCTGTTCGACGAGCGTCAGGTGCGCGCGCCGGTGAAATCGCTTTCGGGCGGGGAAAAGGCGCGGCTGTTGCTGGCGCGGATCATGGCGCGGGAATCCAACCTTCTGGTGCTGGACGAACCGACCAACGATCTTGACGTCGAAACGCTGGACCTGTTGCAGGACATTCTCGGTGAGTATGACGGCACCGTTCTGCTGATCAGCCACGACCGGGATTTCCTCGACCGCGTTGCCTCGATCACCGTGGCGCTTGAAGGTGATGGAAAGGCCACGGCCTATGCCGGCGGCTGGAGCGATTATCGCGATCAGCGCGGTGGTGGGGACGGCGACGTCTCTCCCAAGGCGCAGGCGAAGGCCGCAAAAGCAGCGGCAGAGTCCAAAGGCAAGCAGGTGACCAAAGGGCTAAGCTTTACCGAGCGGCACAAGCTGGAAACACTGCCGACCGAGATCGCGCGGCTTGAGGCCGAGATTGCCAAGCTCCAACAGCTGATGGCCGATCCCGAACTGTTCAGCCGGGAGCCAGTGAAATTCCGCAAGGCAACCGAAGCTTTGACCCAACGCCAGCAGGCCCTGTCAAAAGCCGAGGAAGAGTGGCTTTTGCTTGAGGAAAAGGCAGAGGCTGCCGAGCAGGCGTGAATATGTATCTGCCCGTGGCCTTGGCGACGGGTCGGGGCGGCTTAGCTCGCCCCCCATGACAGCGTATTTCATCGGATCTAACATCTATCGAGGCTCTTCTTACGGGAGCCTGCATCCGCTTTCCATCCCACGCGTACCGACAGTCATCGACCTGTGTCGCGCATTGGAATGGCTACCGCCCGAACAATACCGCATCAGCCCGCGCGCCAAGCCTGCGGCGCTGACCTCCTTTCATACACCCGATTATATCGACGCGCTGATGCGGGCAGAGGCGGAACAGTCCGTGACCGACGCCGTGCGTGATCGCCACAAGCTCGGCACCCTGTCAAATACCGTCTTTGCCGAAATGTACCGCCGCCCGGCCACGGCTGTGGGCGGCGGTCTGCTGGCCGCGGAAATGGTGGCCAACGGTGGCGTGGTCTACAATCCCGGCGGGGGTACGCATCACGGCTTTGCTGACCGGGCAGAGGGGTTCTGTTACCTCAACGAACCCGTGCTGACGATCCGCAGGTTGCTGGCCCTCGGGACAGAGCGCGTGGCCTATGTGGATATTGATGCGCATCACTGTGACGGTGTGGCGGAGGGGTTTCACGGATCGCAACAGGTGCGGATGATTTCGCTCCACGAGGCGGGGCGCTGGCCGTTTACCGGCGCTTTGGAGGATACGGTCGGCGGTGCGGGGTTCAACCTGCCGGTGCCGCGAGGTTTCAACGACACGGAATACCGCTTGGCGCTGGAAGAGCTGATCCTGCCCGCCGTTGCGGATTTTCGCCCCGATGCGATCTTTCTGCAATGTGGCGCCGACGCTGTTCTGGAAGATCCGCTGTCCCGGTTGGCCCTATCCAACAATGCGCACTGGGCGACGGTGCGGGCGCTGATGCCCATGTCGCCGCGTCTGATCGTTTCAGGTGGCGGTGGCTACAACCCCTGGACGGTTGCGCGGCTTTGGACCGGTGTCTGGTCCGCGCTTGCCGGGCACGAGGTACCGGATCAGCTGCCTGATGTCGCGCAAGAGATACTGCGAGGCTTGTCCTGGATGCGCAAGTCGCAGCCCGGCTCAGCCTTGCTTACCCGCTTGCAGGACGATCCGCGTGAGGGGCCAATCCGCGAGGAGCTGCGTCACTCTGTGCGCATTCTGCGGGATCGGCTGCGCGTGTCCTGAGGAATCTTTCGCGGTGTGAAACGTGATCAGTCGTGACACTGACTGGCGCGCCAGAGGTCCCAGGCTTCTGGGGTGTCCAGATCCGTCAACGCATTTTTTGCTGGTAATGGAACAGGCTGCAGGCGATTCTTGTTGGCGCGCAGGATCTCGCGGGCGCCCTGATCGCCGGTGAGATCGGCGAAGGCGGCAAGGCAATCCGGTGGGAAGACCACGGGATGGCCCGGGGTGCCATCCTCTGCAGTGCCTTGTTGCAGCGTTGGTTCAGGTGAGTCCTCGAACGCCCTGATCATTCTGAGTAAATCTGAGGTCGTGAGGTCCGGCATATCGGCGGGCACGATCATAAGGGCAGAGCCTTTGAGGATGTGCGCGGCACCGCGCCTGAGCGACGCGGTCATGCCGGTTTCTGCGTCGGGCACCAGTACAATTTGCAAATCGAGATTTGCGATGGCTTGTGCCCGCTCGCCGTCCAGATTCGGGAGGGTGACAACAACATGCGGCGTCGCGGCGAGCGCGCGCAGGGCAAGGCGGCGTAATAAGGGAATGTCGTCAACCACTTGCAGCAGCTTGTCAGCACCGCGCATGCGGGTTCCAAAACCAGCTGCGGGAATCAGGATGGTGACAGTCATTCTAATATCCTAGTCGCGCGTTGAAGGCCCGTCCGTAGAAAGAGTCGGTTTCGCATGTGAGGGTTCCGTTAACCTTTATTCGGTTTTGCGATTAACGTCACAAGACATAGCGAGGGGGTCATGGTGAAATTTGGATCCAGACTTTGTCCGGACTGGCACTCACGAGGCTTCTGGCGGGTGGCGCTGCTACATATCCTATGACCCCTGGTGCCGGACGTGCCACCGAATCTTTGGGCGCGGATCACTGCTTTGACAGCGCCACACGCGGTGAAAGCTGCGTATGGCACGGTCTGCCGCAAGGGTGTTGCCTTTGACGATTCCTGTATTGGCGCGACGAAAATCTGCAGTAAGGGTCCGGGCTGCGCCTGCAACTTTTGATCGGGCAGGGTATCATCTTGGGACAGCAGGCGCCAGTCTGCCTGGATTTACGTTCTTGCGAAAGCTGTGTTGACATGGCTTTGAATTTTGAACAGGTCTGCGCTTTCATAACCGTGTCACAGTTCAGGCACAGACTGCTGTTTCTGAGGTACATATGATCGCGCCGTTGCCGTCCAACCAAACCGAACGCCTGGATGCTCTGAGGGACCTTCAAGTGCTCGATACTGCGCCTGAGAAGAACCTTGATGATCTCGTCGCACTCGTCGCGCATATCTGCGAGGCTCCTGTGGCCCTGATCAGTCTGGTGGACAAGGACAGGCAGTGGTTCAAGGCGCGATACGGCTTTAAAGCGGATCAGACCCCATTGGAACAGTCGATCTGCAGCCATGCCATCCTGAGGGAAGGCATTCTGGAAATCCCTGACACGCTGGCGGACAAGCGCACGCTGGACAATCCGCTATGTGTCACGCTGGAGGCTCCGATCCGTTTTTATGCTGGTGCGCCATTGGTGACCGAAACCGGGATGATCTTGGGCACACTGTGCGTGCTGGACGTCAAGCCGCGACAGCTGAGTCGGCTGCAACTTCAGACGCTGGAGGTTCTGGCAGGGCAGGTGATGCGCCAGCTGGAACTGAGCCGCGCGCTGAAGACGGAAGCAGTCTTGCGCGACGAGATTGATCACAGGGTCAAGAATTCGCTGCAGACCGTGATGTCCTTTATCCGCTTGTATTCCAGCAAGGCGCGCCAACCCGAAACCCGCGACGCGCTGGCCGCGATCGGGAGGCGGGTGGATGCCATCGTTCAGCTGCATTCTGAACTGTATCAATCCAGTGAATTCGACATGATCCGGCTGGACAATTACCTCTCGCGGGTGGCCAAGCTGTTGCAGGGTTCGGCCAGCGCCAATGTGCGGATAGAGACGTCAATTGCACCGGTCAGCACGGATTCGCGCAAGGCGGCGACGCTCGGCATGATCGTGAGCGAATTCTGCGCCAATGCGATCAAACACGCGTTTCCGGACGGGCGGCAGGGCCGGATCCATATCGAGTTGACAGAGACCGAGACCGGCGCGCTGCGGCTGCTGTGTCACGACAACGGTGTCGGCACGGCTGCTGAGCCAAAGCCCGACGACGACGAGGGCATCGCCAGTATCGGCAAGCGGTTGATGGAGACGGCTGCCGAGCAGATCGGTGGCGAAATGGCTCTGAACGAAAGCGCACAGGGATACGCGCTGTCGCTGGAGTTCGATCACCCGGGAGAGCTTCAGCAGCCTTCACTCAAAGCGGCCTTACCTTCAGTCGGGTGACGCGGTTGCCGTCCCGACCCGTCACTTCGAACCTGAAATTGTGAAAGCTGAACACCTGGCCGATGGTCGGAATCATCTGCGCCTCGTGGATGACAAGGCCGGCGACGGTGTTTGCCTCATCATCCGGCAGGGACAGGTCCGTGGCGCGGTTGAAGTCGCGGATCGTCATCTGACCGTCGATCCAGTAATGACCGTCCTCGCTTTTCTTCATCGGGTTTTCGGCAGCGGGGTCGAATTCATCGGTGATCTCACCCACGATCTCTTCGAGGATGTCTTCGAGCGTGATCAGGCCCTGCAGTGCGCCATATTCATCCACCACAAGCGCGAAATGGGTGCGGCGGCGCAGGAACTGACGCATCTGATCGTCCAGTGATGTGGTGTCAGGCACGAAATAGGGCTTCATTGCCACATCAGCGATCTTGAAGCCCTTGATGCCGTCCTTGGCCGCATCCGGCCCCTGGATCAGCTTGTACATCGCGCGCAGCAGATCCTTTGAATGGATCACACCGATGATGTTTTCTGGATCGTCGCGAAAGACGGGCAGACGGGTGTGGCTGCTTTGCAGACATTGGGACAGGATTTCGTTGGGATCGTTGTCCGCATCGACCATCTCGATCGCAGAGCGATGCAGCATGATTTCCTCGACCGTGCGGTCGCCAAGGTCCAGCGCGCCAAGGATGCGGTCGCGGTCCTCTTTCTGCACGACGCCTTCGGAATGGCCCAGCTGCAGCGCACCGGCAATCTCTTCCCGCACTGCGAGGATCTGGCTGTCGGGATCTGTGCGCACGCCAAAGATGCGCAGTACGCCGCGCACCAGCAGACGCACGGCGCTGACCATCGGGGAAAACACCAAAATCACCACAGCGATGATTGGTGACACCCGTGATGCGGCCATTTCGGGGTTGGTGATGGCGTAGGTCTTTGGCAGCACTTCGGCAAAGATCAGCACGAGCAGTGTCATCACCAGCGTCGCAAGTGCTACGCCGGAATCACCGAAGACCCGGGTGAACAGTGCGGTGGCGAGCGACGTTGCCAGGATGTTGACAAGGTTGTTGCCCAGCAGGACCGAACCGATCAGTCGTTCGTTATCCTCTGTGATCTTGAGCGCGCGTTCGGCGCCTTTCGATCCTTTGTCCATGGCGGCGCGCAGCTTTCCCCGCGACGCAGCCGTCAGCGCGGTTTCCGAGCCCGAGAAAAAGCCCGACAGCACCAGAAGACCGAAGATCGCTGAGACAGTGATCCAGAACGAGGTATCCAGGGCGGCGAGGTCCATGTGTGTGCTTTCCTATTGCTTTGAGGGGTTATGGTGGTGCCGGGACCGTCAATCAAGGGGCGGATCTACAAAGGGTGGCTAGTCGTTGGCCATGGGATGGTGTTCCAGCACCAGTTCCCGCAGGCGTTCTTCCAGCACATGGGTGTAGATCTCGGTTGTGGCGATATCCGCATGACCCAGAAAGGTCTGGATGGCCCGCAGATCGGCGCCATTGGCCAGCAGATGCGTCGCAAAGGCGTGGCGCAACGTGTGCGGAGTGACCTTGGAGGGAGAAACGCCGCCGGCGACCGCGATTTCCTTGATCATCACGTAAAAGGCGTGGCGGGTCAGATGCCCTGCCTTGCCACGCGAGGCAAAGAGATAGGGCGAGGGCGGTTTGCCCTTGGCGCGGTTTGCCGCCTCACGTTCTTCACGCGTGGCAAGCCAGAGGCGCAACGCCTCGCGGGCGGGCGGGCTGAGCGGCACCATGCGTTCCTTGCCGCCCTTGCCGCGGATCAGCAGCATCCGTGGATCACCCTTGGCCGCCCCCAGCGGCAAGGACACAAGTTCGCTTACCCGCATGCCCGTGGCATAGAGCAGCTGCATCAGGCAGGTGTTGCGCAGGCAATCGTCGCGGTTGCGTCCGTAGCGGGTGGCGGCATCCAGAAGCAGATCGACTTCTTCAATGCTCAGCGTCTTTGGAAGTCGCTTGTCCCGGCCCGGTCCGCTGATCTGGATGGCGGGGTTGTCCGTGCGCAAGCCTTCTTCGAAGGTGAAGCGATAGAGTTGCTTGATCGCGGACAGGCGCCGGGCGCGGGTGGCCCTGGAAAGCCCCTGTGCATCCGCGTAGATCAGGTAATCTTCAACATCCTTGCGCGAGGCATCTGACAGGCTGTGTTCCCGCGCGCTCAGCCACTCGGTGTAGTCGCGCAGGTCGCGGGCATAGGCCAGTTGCGTGTTATGCGCCGCGCCGCGTTCGGCGGCCTGCGCCTCCAGAAAGGCGGAAATCCAGTAGATATCGTTCACCTGCGGGCGCCTTCACCTGTCAGGATCACCAGCTCCAGCGCCGCGCGCCGCGCGGTATCCTCTAGCCCGACGGCGCGCAGGGTCGCCAGAGCATCGGTCAGATCAGCAGTGTTGCCATCCGCACCGCTAGAGAAAAGCGCGATGGCGCGCAGGATGACCTCGCCCAACCGCCCCTCATCCAGCTGCGTCTGCAACGCATCGGGGGGCGCTGCGTTGCCAAAGGCTGCGGCGATGGCCTGATCCTGTGCCTGATCCGGGGTGGCTTGCGATGCGCGGCCCCGCGCGATGGCAGCAAGAAATTCAAATTCCGGCGTTGTCGTCTTGATCTGCAGGGCGGCTGATTCATAATCAGGCGACAGCAGGGCCGCCTTGCGCGCCATGTCCTGCGCGCGGCCCGTCAGATCGAAGCTCAGCAGCCGCGCGCCGTAGAGATTCGCAAAAGGCACAAGCAGCCCGGCGGACCGCATCTGGGGCCAGACTTTGATCAGCGCGGCACCAATGGCCGAGGGATCGTCGGTGGTCATCGCCGTGTCGAACTCCTGCAAGGCCTCGACCCGGTCCCAGATGCCGCCGGATGCGGCGCGCTTGCGCTGGGTATAGATCCCGAGCAGCCGGTTTTCAGAGATTGCGCCAACGCGGGCAAGCCGTTCGGCGGCGTCCAGCTGCGCTTTCCAGCCGGAATCACCAGACAGATCCACCGTGGCAAAGGCGCGGGGCAACGGGGCGGTGGCCAGCGGTTCACCGATGGCCTGAAACAGCCGGAATTCCAGCGGGCTGGGCCGGGCAGGTGGGTTCAGGCTGGTGCGGGCCTCGGCCAGTTCCGGGTCAAGGAAGCGCGCCAGCAGATCAGCGTCGCGGTCGCTGAGCGTGCCAAGCGCCTGACCGGTGTCCAGAACGGTCGCGGCGACGATCCAGTCTCCGGTGCGCGCGGTGCAGAACACCCGTGTGCCCAGATCCTGACTGAGCGAGGGCTGTTCGGCCAGTGCTTCGCAGGGGGCGTTTTCATGTCCCGTAAGCAGTGTGATATCAAACCAGCGCTTGAACAGCTCCGGCGTTGTGGCACCAGCGCGTTCGATCAGCGCCTCGGCGGGTTCCACCACGCCCTGCGCCATCAGCCGGTCAAGCCGGGCGGCAAGAAGCGGTGTGCCCTGCTGCGCCGTGAGCGGAGCATCTGCCTCGGCCAGAAGCAGCGTGTGCAGAAGGGCCGACAAAGACGGCACCGCCGGGTCCACTGCGGCAATAAGTTCGAGCAGGGTAGGCACATCAGACGCCTTCCACAGGCCCAGCGGCAGGCCGGTCACCTGCATCGGCAAGAGGCCCACAGCCTCTGGGTTTGGGGCGCCCAACGGCTGCACCTCGACATCCGGAATGGTGATTGAGGAGGCCGTCGGCGGTTCGTTCAGCGGCAGGCCCGGCATGGGCAGAGCGGGCCGCGCGATCTGGGGCTGATTCAGCGGAGATCCCAGCGCCTGAGGCGCCGTGGTCTGGGACTGATTGAGCCAGTCTATCGCCGAGAGCGGCGCCTGCGCCATTGCAGGGGCCGCGCAGAGGATCAGGATCGCGGTACTAACGCGCATCCAGCGTTACCGGCTGGCGGATTTCGGTCTGGGGCGGCGAAAAGTCAGCCCCGAAGAACGGGCCTATGTAGGCATAAGCCGCAAGCGCAACCGCGCTGAGAACCAGCAAATAGAATAGCCATTTCAGAATTCGGCCCATATTAAAAATGATCTCCTGCCTCGTGTTTTTTCCAACTTATACCTAGCCTTTTCCACAAGATCACGTCATTCACGCAGCTAATGTAAAAAATGGCGGCACAAAGCCGAAGAACAAGGGTAATGCGGGCACAGCTAAGTAAAACTGTTGTCCTGGTCGGGATGATGGGCGCGGGAAAGACCGCCGTGGGCAAGGCACTGGCAACATTGCTGGAGGTTCCTTTTCGCGATTCGGACGCCGCCATCGAAGAAGCCGCCGACAGGACAATTGCAGAGATCTTTGCGCGGGACGGTGAGTCGTTCTTTCGTGCAAAGGAAAGCAAGGTGATCGACAGGTTGCTGGACGCCCCGCCGTCCGTGCTGTCGACCGGCGGCGGCGCCTTCATGAGTGAGGCCAACCGAAAGATGATTTCGGACAAGGGCGTATCGGTCTGGCTTGAGGTCGATCTGCCGCTGCTCTGGAACCGGGTGCGGCAGCGGGATACGCGCCCCTTGCTGCAGACACCCAATCCAAGGGCGACACTGGAGAGCCTGTATCACGCGCGGGCACCCATTTATGCGCTGGCGGATCTGAAAGTGCATGCAAGGCCCCGTTACAGCATTGATGAAATGGCGCGCGAGGTGCGCGATGCTCTGCTCACGCGGCGGGATGTTCTGGAGGATAGCAGATGATCGAAACGGTGCATGTTCCACTTGGCGAGCGGGCCTATGATGTGCGGATCGGTGAGGGTCTGCTGGGGCGCGCGGGCGTCGAGATCGCGCCGCTGCTGCGCCGCCCCAAGGTGGCCATTGTCACGGATAAAAATGTCGCTGCAGCCCATCTGGCAACGGTGCAGGCCGCGCTTCAGGCCGAAGGCATCACCTGCGAGGCGCTCATCCTGCCGGCCGGAGAATCGACCAAGTGCTGGGCCGAGTTTTCGCGCACCGTCGAATGGCTGCTAGAGCAGAAGATTGAGCGGAGCGATGTGGTTATCGCCTTGGGCGGCGGGGTGATTGGGGATCTGGTGGGCTTTGCCGCCGCCGTTCTGCGCCGGGGCGTGCGGTTTGTGCAAATGCCGACCTCGCTTCTGGCGCAGGTGGACAGTTCCGTGGGCGGCAAGACCGGAATCAACGCGCCGCAAGGCAAGAACCTGATCGGCGCCTTTCATCAGCCTGTTCTGGTGCTTGCGGATATCACTGCCCTTGGCACATTAACCCCGCGCGACTTTCTGGCGGGCTGTGGCGAGGTGGTGAAATACGGGTTACTGGGGGACGCCGCGTTCTTTGACTGGCTTGAGCTGCACGGCCCGGAGATGGCGGCGGGTGATACAGCCGCGCGGGCCTATGCCGTGCGCCGTTCGGTTGAGATGAAGGCCGAGATCGTGGTGCGCGACGAGACAGAACAGGGGGACAGGGCACTTTTGAACCTTGGTCATACCTTCTGTCATGCGCTTGAATCGGCCACGGGCTATTCTGATCGGCTACTGCACGGCGAAGGCGTGGCGATCGGTTGCGCGCTGGCGTTCGAGCTGTCGGCACGGCTGGGGCTGTGTGCGCAGGAAGATCCGAGCCGGGTGCGGGCACATCTTGCGGTGATGGGGATGAAGACCGATCTTTCCGACATTGCTGGCGATCTGCCGGATGCCGCCACTTTGCTGGAACTGATGGGTCAGGATAAAAAGGTGGTTGATGGACAGTTGCGCTTCATCTTGGCGCGCGGGATCGGTCAGGCCTTTGTGACAGCGGATGTGCCAAAAGAGGCTGTTCTTGCATTGCTTGAGGACCGTCTGGCACATCGCTGATAGCCAAGGCAAAAACACTTTTGTGGTACCATATGCAACAGGCCCGGCAGATTTTGCCGGGCCTGTTCCTTCAGCACTGCGCTATTCTGTGGATCAGAACGGGATTTCATCATCAATGTCGCGCGAAGGGGCGCGTGAAGGGCCGCTGCTGCCACCGCCGCGGTTGTCATCGTAGCCGCCGCCACGATTGTCCTCATATCCGCCACCCGAGCCGCCGCCGGAGTAGCCGCCGCCGCCGGAATAACCGCCACCGCCACCGCCACCTGCGCCTTCACCACGACCGTCAAGCATGGTCATCACACCGTCAAACCCTTGCAGGACGACCTCGGTCGAATAGCGGTCCTGACCGCTTTGATCCTGCCATTTGCGGGTCTGCAGCTTGCCTTCGATATAGACCTTGGAACCCTTCTTGAGGTACTGCTCGGCGATCCGCACAAGCCCCTCTTGGAAGATGGCCACGGTGTGCCATTCGGTGCGTTCACGACGCTCACCGGTGTTTTTATCTTTCCAGTTTTCGGATGTCGCGATGCGCAGATTGCACACCTTGCCGCCATTCTGAAAGTTGCGCACTTCGGGGTCAGCCCCGAGGTTGCCGATCAGGATGACCTTGTTCACGGAGCCGGCCATGGAAACCTCTTTCGTTGTTCGTGAAATCTCGAATCTGCGCCAAGCGCTTTCGGTGACCTTACACCACCGCGCCGCCGAGAAACAATCGCGCTTCGCCGCCGATGACGTCCCAGCTAAGATCGATGGCTGGCATAACGTTCAAAATTGAATATAGTTCCCGCAAGAAAAAAACGGATCGAGGGATCATGCGATTTACCGGGTTGAGTATGGTGGCTGCAGCCGCCCTATCTGTTGTCCTTGGCACCGCCGTTCAGGCGGATGTCCTGTCAAGCCAGAGCCGTTCGAAACTGTTTTCGACTCAGACGCGGGTTCTGGATAACCGCGCCTCTCAACAATACAACAATTCCGTACGTTTACAGCCAGCAACGGTGATCACCCCGACGAAATGGGATACCGGTACGGATACAACATCGCCAACGTATCGCGGGCGTTACAAGGGCGTCTATCTGGGGATGGCCCGTATGGCCGCGCGCAAACATGGCGTGCCCGAAGATCTGTTCCTGCGGCTGGTGCAGCAGGAATCAGGGTGGAACGCCACAGCGAAATCCCACAAGGGCGCACTGGGCCTGGCGCAATTGATGCCCACCACAGCCCGAAGGCTGGGGGTGGATCCGGCAGATCCGCAGCAGAACCTCGACGGAGGGGCGCGCTATCTGAGCCAGCAATACACCCGGTTCCGCAGCTGGAAACTGGCGCTGGCGGCCTATAATGCAGGCCCGGCAGCTGTCGAGAAACATGGCGGTGTGCCACCCTATGCCGAGACCCGCAACTACGTCAAAGTGATCTGGGGCGGCTGACATCCCAGACCGGACAGGTCTGCCTGCCTTATTCGGCAGCGATCTTGTCGCGTTCCATCATCCATTTGCGCGCCGGGCGATCAGCGCAGCGCGTGAACCAGTCGCGGATCAGCGGATCCTGGGGCAAGGCATCCGGCGCCCAGCCAAAGATGGATGCCAGGTTGAGATCCGCCGCCGTATAGCTGTCACCGCAGAGATATTTGTTTTCAGACAATGCCTTGGACAGTGTCTTTTCTACTGCGGGCACGTCCCGCAAGCTGGCGGTCAGCATCGGATGGCTCAGTTTGGTGAAGGCCAGCAGATAGACGGGTTCGACCACATTGCCATAATAGGCGAGCCAGGTCAGGTACCGCCCGCGCAGAGGATGGCCGACGGGAATGCCCAGGCCAGAGTCTGAGAACATGTCGGTGAGGTAGAGAATTATGGCGTTGGATTCGCGTATTTCGACGCCGTCATGCACCAGAAGCGGTACCTTGCCTTCGGGATGGGGATTGGCCGGATCGGCGTGACCGGTGCCATCCATGCGCGGGATGGCGACGGTCCGTATGTCGATCTGATCATCAATCTGCATTTCGTGAATCAGGTGCACGATGCGCGATGAGCGTGAGTTCGGGGCGTGATAGAGCGTGAGCATGGCAGTGTCCTTTCAAAGGTTGCGATGCCGTTACTCTAGCGTGCGGAGCTGACAGTTTTTGGCAGGAGGGTTGGGGTTGCCCTCAGTCGTTGCGCTGATTGATCACGGGCGCCATTCCGGTGAAATCTGACTCTGACAGGAGGCACTTTCTCTGGTTTCCTTCAGTGATTGTGCGCAGGGGCGGCACCTTTGTTTCGCTCAGGTTGCCCTGTACTTTCGATTTCCAGCCGCAGCGCGTCTGGAACGGGCAGTCCGGTGGCGGGGCCATGGCCGACGGGGTTTCCCGTCGAGCGGGATGCGTTTGTTTTGCACGCCTGTGTCGGCGATGGGCGCCGCAGACAACAGCGCCGCAGTATAGGGATGGTAGGGCGGCGAAAATATCTGCTCCGTTGTGCCCAGTTCCACCACATGGCCTAGGTAAATCACAAGAATACGTTCAGACAGGTAGCGGACGATGGACGGGTCATGGCTGATGATTACCGTTGTTGTCCGATGAGTGCGTTGAATTTCCATTAACAGGTCGGCCACGGCTG
This sequence comes from Puniceibacterium antarcticum, assembly GCF_002760615.1. Taxonomy (GTDB): domain Bacteria; phylum Pseudomonadota; class Alphaproteobacteria; order Rhodobacterales; family Rhodobacteraceae; genus Puniceibacterium; species Puniceibacterium antarcticum. The sequence continues at coordinate 254,940 of NZ_AWWI01000060.1, forward strand.
CCTGTACGCTGACATCCAGCGCCGAGATGGGTTCATACGCCACGACGACGCGGGAATTTCCGGCAAAGGCGCGGGAAATCCCGACGCGCTGTTTCAGACCGCCAGACAGCTGGTGCGGCATCCGAGGGGCAAAGCTGTGGGGCAGCTTCACCAGATCGAGTAGGGTCAGCATCTGTTCCTGCCGTTAGTCTGTTCGTTGCAAATGCCGAAAACCTCAAGCGCACTAAGAGTTTATCGACCAACGCTCATGTAGGGGGGCGTGTCGAAGTGGTTCTGAAAGACCATCTACATATCGGAAACCGTCATCATAGGCACCTTCATCAGCTGTGCGCCGACCTTCATCGCGGGGTTGAGAGAGGCCACAGGTGGTTGATATATAATGGCTATTGCATGGCCACGCAGGCGGCGCAGGTCGCAGGCCGACAGGGTGGCGATATTGCGGCCCATATCCTGCATCATGCCAAGGGCGACTGTGGACTTGCTGGAGCCGTATTCCAAAACAAATACAACGGCTTCGCCCGGCATCACCCTGAGCGGAAACTCCGTCACGGCGGGTATGTCACCGCAGTGTGCAGCAAAGGAAACCGACAGCCCGTCGATCTTGAGGATGGGTCCGTCGTACCGTTCCCGAGGCATCATCTTTTCCTCAAAAAGGCGTAACATCCGCTAATGGAAAGGGTATGGAAACCGTATGGTCTGCGTATGGCGCGTGCCCAGATGCCGTTCATCAACCTAATCCTCTTACCAGCTTCATCTGCCCACAAATATCCCGGGGGGTCCGGGGGGCTGG
>NZ_AWWI01000061.1 GCF_002760615.1 Puniceibacterium antarcticum
TCTTCGCCGGATCGGACGAGGGTGCTTCATACTACACATCTGCATATGCCTTTATAATTGCATGGTTATCTGATTGGGATCGTGAGACGTCGGGCGTCGGGCGCGACGTGCATCTGCAGCTTTTCGCACGCTGTCTGTCTGAACCTCGTCCTGTCTGACTATCCAGGGGCGCCCTTACAGGTCTGATTGGCGGAAAATTCTCCGGTTTTGATCAACTGTCGCACCGTCGATGGGCTGACATCCAGGATGGTTGCCGCTTCGTCCAGGGTGAGCTCTCCGCGTTCCTGACGTTCGCCTTCGCGATAGACAGGAATGTTATGGTTGCTGCGTACACTGCAGATACGGCTTCGGTTCCAGGTACGGCCTTTCCCGGTGACCTTGCCTGTGCGGTTCAATATCGATGCGATGTGCTCATCGGGCATCTGACGGGCCAGAGCGCGGGTCAGGTCCAGCGTGTCACCGGCAATCACCCACCGTGTGTGGCCCGCCTTGTTCTTCTTTATACTCAGACGCGTATGATCCCCGCCTTGCCAATGGATGATCAAAGGCAGGCTGTCTTCGGTCATGTCGACGATGATTTCTCGGATCATGAGCCGCAAGACCCGCTTCTGACACTCGGGTGTGACACCGGGGCTCTCCCAAGCCTGTGCCAGATCGGCACCCAGGCTCATCAACCGATCGCGATCTGGCACAGAGGCATTGGGCGGTGTTTCTGTCTGGAGCCTTTCGATGTCGATTTCCAGATCGCGCACCTGACGAAGCTTGTCGTTCCAACGCCGCTCCAGCTCGTCGGCGACCAGCCGATTATCCGGGTCGACCGCATCATACTGGCGCTGAGTGCGTTTTGCTTTAAATCGGGCCTGTTGCAGCGCGTTTTCCATCTGCTGCAGCGTCTCGTGCC